>NZ_CP152049.1:5657500-6272500 GCF_038630985.1 Paenibacillus sp. FSL H8-0548 | reverse complement strand
CAAAAACACAGGTCTGTGCGAAGCCGTAAGGCGAAGTATACGGGCTGACGCCTGCCCGGTGCTGGAAGGTTAAGGGGAGCGGTTAGGGGTAACCCGAAGCTGTGAACCGAAGCCCCAGTAAACGGCGGCCGTAACTATAACGGTCCTAAGGTAGCGAAATTCCTTGTCAGGTAAATTCTGACCCGCACGAATGGCGTAACGACTTGGGCGCTGTCTCAACGAGAGATCCGGTGAAATTTTAATACCTGTGAAGATGCAGGTTACCCGCGACAAGACGGAAAGACCCCATGGAGCTTTACTGTAACTTGATATTGAACTTTGGTACGATCTGTACAGGATAGGTGGGAGCCTACGAAGCATGAGCGCCAGCTTGTGTGGAGGCACCGTTGGGATACCACCCTGATCGTATCGGAGTTCTAACCTAGAACCGTGAAACCGGTTCGGGGACCGTGTCAGGTGGACAGTTTGACTGGGGCGGTCGCCTCCTAAAATGTAACGGAGGCGCCCAAAGGTTCCCTCAGAATGGTTGGAAATCATTCGCAGAGTGCAAAGGCATAAGGGAGCTTGACTGCGAGACCTACAAGTCGAGCAGGGACGAAAGTCGGGCTTAGTGATCCGGTGGTACCGAATGGAAGGGCCATCGCTCAACGGATAAAAGCTACCCTGGGGATAACAGGCTTATCTCCCCCAAGAGTCCACATCGACGGGGAGGTTTGGCACCTCGATGTCGGCTCATCGCATCCTGGGGCTGAAGTAGGTCCCAAGGGTTGGGCTGTTCGCCCATTAAAGCGGTACGCGAGCTGGGTTCAGAACGTCGTGAGACAGTTCGGTCCCTATCTGTCGCGGGCGCAGGAAATTTGAGAGGAGCTGTCCTTAGTACGAGAGGACCGGGATGGACGTACCGCTGGTGTACCAGTTGTTCCGCCAGGAGCACCGCTGGGTAGCCAAGTACGGACGGGATAAGCGCTGAAAGCATCTAAGCGCGAAGCCCCCCTCAAGATGAGATTTCCCAGTATGTAAGACCCCTTGAAGACGACGAGGTTGATAGGTTCGGGGTGGAAGCACAGCAATGTGTGTAGCTGACGAATACTAATCGGTCGAGGGCTTATCCTAAACACGTTTACTGTGACCCATACATCCAGTAGACAGCAGCATAATAGGTTTCAGCAAACCTAACTTTCGTATCCAGTTTTCAGGGCGCAACTTGCTAATGCAAGCATTAGCAAACGACCCACATAAGTGGGTTTTATTTTTTGTCTATAAACGAGCAATTTGTAGACAAAGCACCTGAATATGATTATGGCGGTCGTGGCGAAGTGGTTAACGCATCGGTTTGTGGATCCGACACTCGGGGGTTCAATTCCCCTCGATCGCCCCATTTTTCTTGAAGTAAATGTGTTTCACCTATTGTTGGGGATTAGCCAAGCGGTAAGGCAACGGACTTTGACTCCGTCATTCTCAGGTTCGATCCCTGAATCCCCAGCCATTATTATGCGGAAGTGGCTCAGCGGTAGAGCATCGCCTTGCCAAGGCGAGGGTCGCGGGTTCGATTCCCGTCTTCCGCTCCATTATGATGGCGCCATAGCCAAGTGGTAAGGCAGAGCTCTGCAAAAGCTCTACCCCTAGTTCGAGTCTAGGTGGCGCCTCCATCATATTTCTTCTATAACATGTGCCCTTAGCTCAGCTGGATAGAGCGTTTGACTACGAATCAAAAGGCCAGGAGTTCGAATCTCTTAGGGCACGCCATTTTTTGTTAAAACGATATGCCGATGTGGCGGAATGGCAGACGCGCGCGACTCAAAATCGTGAGGGAAACCGTGGAGGTTCGAGTCCTCTCATCGGCATCACACTAAAGTTAATGGTTCATCAGATGGTTTATCTGATGGGCTTTTTTTTGTTTTATTTTAAGACTCCATTCATAGCATGTGCTGAAGAAAGCTTGGATCTAATTACACTGACATTTATTCGGCTACTGCTCAGATTAATTATGTAACTGAAGCATTATTGCGAGCGAGTGAATAGCATTGCTAATTGTATAAGGACTTGATTGAGTCAGTAAAATGCTAAAAAGATGAAGAAAAGCATAACGTCCGTTGCCTGCTCCCCAATGTCACTTAATGATGATATACTTACCTAATATATAATGATATTGATAATCAAAATCAAATTATGTTTGATATATAAATTGGAAAAAAGTGAGATGAGGGAGCGCGAATAGATGCAAGAGGAAGCAGAAGCAAGCCAGGTATTTACTCCGGAGATGATCGATACGATGGCCCGCATTTGGACACGTTCGATTATTACATTAATAGATGTACGCTTTCAGAATGTAGCGTCCCAATACCCGTTGGACCAGTATAAAATGCCTAGTAGCATGTTTATCTATGCATGCGGAGGAGAAGCACAAATTCAATTGAATGGAACCACATTTAGAATGGAACGCTTCGGTTTGGTTCACGGCGGGAAGGGGAGCCTGCTCAGTATTTCGCCTAAAGGGGAGATTGTGAAGATCTTTATGGTGTTTTATAAAGCAGAATCACCTCTTTTTTTCAAGAAGTTCCTGCAGCAATTACTGGAGCAAGTGAATCCATTTGTTCAACAGTTTGGTTATACGCCAAGTAATCCCATCTTGCTACTCGATTGGTTTCAACAGATGATGAATGGCTGGAACCGCGGCAAGGCGATGGATCAGCTACAAGCCAAAAGTTTTTTATATCAATTGCTTCATGAGGTGTACAGAGATTTTGAGGGTGGTAAGATTCGGTATCTCCAGCCAGATCCAGCATGTTCTGCGAAGATATATCTTGATAAACATTACAGGGAGCCGATTATGTTTCAAGAAATTGCCGATATGTTTGGGATCAGTGGTGGGCAATTGACACGGCTGTTCAAAAAGAAGGAAGGGATGAGCTTACAGGAGTATCTCATTCAGAGAAGGATTGAAGCTGCCTGTCATGACTTGAAGCATACAGCAGCAACCATTAAAGAGATCGCAACAGGATCTGGTTTTGCAGATGAGAAAAACCTGTTTAGGATGTTTAAGAAGTATTACAAGATGACGCCAAGTGATTATCGGAAAATAAGCGCACTATCCATGCAGGTTGATGGTATTGATAATGATTATCATTTTCCCTACAATGAGAAGGAACTAGTGAGTCTAGTCAAGTCTTATAGAGATGGGGAATTAACTATGTTTGGACAAGTAAAAAGTAAAGAAATGGTCTTGGCGGTGGCGATGAGTATGATGCTGTTGCTGTCGGCATGTACGTCGGGGACGCCAGCGAATAACGGTGGAACGGTGAATCCAGTGCCTACGCAGACACAACAGACGACACAACCGGAAGTATCGGAAGCCGTCTCGCAGACCAGAACGATATCCACAGTAAAGGGTGATGTTGAGGTGCCTAACAACCCTCAACGTGTTGTGGTCGATTATTTGGTTGGTGATGTGGTGGCCCTAGGTGTAACTCCTCTAGGTGTGGCAAGAGCGGCAAGGGGCGAGACGGAGCCTGTATTTGCTAACCAGATTAAAGACGCCATTAATATAAAAGCGGAGCCGGAAGATGTCATGACTCTTGAGCCTGATCTGATTATTTTAGCATGGGGCGATGAA
This sequence comes from Paenibacillus sp. FSL H8-0548, assembly GCF_038630985.1. Classification (NCBI taxonomy): domain Bacteria; kingdom Bacillati; phylum Bacillota; class Bacilli; order Caryophanales; family Paenibacillaceae; genus Paenibacillus; species Paenibacillus sp. FSL H8-0548. Next base: position 6,268,887 of record NZ_CP152049.1, on the reverse strand, counting down.
AATTATGAGGACTTATCCAAAATTGCCCCGACAATTTATGTCCCTTATGGTGATATGACTACAGAAGAGCGGATACATTTTATTGGCGATGTTTTGAACAAGCAGGAAGAGGCTAAGGCTGTTTTGAATGCTTATGCCGAAAAAATCGATGAAGCGAAGCTAGCTCTTCAGAATGCAGGTCTTTCAGACGTGACGATTACGATGGGAGAATTTGGTGATGGAAGTAACTACATTGCTGGAGACAAGCATGCGGTTGGCGAGCTTGTTTATAATGAGCTTCAAATGAAGGTACCGTCAAAAATTCAAACTGACATTATTGACGCAGATAAATATTGGGGAGATATCTCTATGGAGGTCTTGGCCGCTTACATTGGGGATTATCTGATATCCATAGGAGATACGGAAATTCCTGCTGATAATGCGGTTTGGAAATCACTGCCTGCTGTGGAGCATAATCGGATCGTAGCGGTGGGTTCCTCGCTATCATGGTCCACGGATATAATGACTTCCAGTGCATTGATTGATCATATTGTAAATCAATTGCTGAAATTAGCTAAATAAGTTTTTTAATATAGAGCAATGCTTTCAACTAGACTGTCAATAGGTGAGGAAAGGAAAAAACGATGAAAAACAAGCCTGAACAAAAACGCCGTGGGGCGATAAACTTCACCATGTACATGGTGGTAGGGCTTGGATTAACGGTTCTCATGTCGGCGGCATCGATTAGCTTCGGTGCCGCCGACATGAGGTTAGCGACTGCATGGGAGGCTATTTTCCGATTTGATCCAACTCTCACTGAGCATCAAATTATTCAAACCCTACGTCTTCCTCGTACCGTAGCCGATCTGATCGTCGGTTGCAGCCTTGCAGTATGCGGGGCTATCATGCAGGGGACGACGCGTAATCCGCTGGCCGACTCCGGGCTGATGGGAATCAGCTCTGGGGCAGCATTCGCGATTGCACTTTGCCTGGCCTTTCTGCCGGGTTATTCGTATGGGCTGATGATGCTGTTTGCTTGTCTGGGTGCAGCGCTTGCGACCGGGATGACCTACTTTTTCGCGTCACTAGGCAAGCGCGGGATGACGCCTCAGCGGCTGGTGCTGGCAGGACTGTCCATCTCCATGCTGTTTGGCGCACTCAGTCAGTATTTAGCGATTAATTATAACCTTGGTCGAGCATTAGCATTCTGGACGGCAGGCAGTACAGCGGGGACTAAGTGGGGGGAATTGCTTATTATCTCACCGTTATTTGTTGGTGGCGTACTGCTGGCGCTGGCGCTGTCTCCTTCCGTTACACTGCTCAGTTTGGGGGATGATGTGGCAAATGGACTCGGTATTCGCAGCGGACTGGTCAAGGGGCTATCGACGATTATCGTGCTCGTGCTGACTGGACTTTCTGTTGTCATAGTTGGCCCGGTCGGTTTTGTTGGTTTGATTACCCCACATATTGTGCGATACATGGTTGGTGTCGACTATCGGTATATTATTCCGGCTGCTGCGCTATATGGTGCGCTGCTGACTGTATCGGCTGATCTGGTTGGCCGATTGATCAATAAGCCGTTCGAAACACCGATTGGCATTATATTTTCTATCATTGGTGTGCCGTACTTTCTCTTCCTGGCTCGCAGGCAAAGGAGGGAATTTGAATGATCAAGCAGCGTTATACAGTGCAACGGGGCATCATCGTCAATGTAGTGCTCTTGGTGCTCATCCTTATGTTTGCTGTCATTAGCGTGAATTCTGGCAAAATGAATCTTTCACCGCTAGAAGTGCTGAACGTTCTTCTGGGAAATGGTACCGACAAGCAAAATCTGATCGTTTTCGATTTTCGCCTGCCACGAATCGTACTGTCGATCTTGGTAGGTCTGGGGATGGGAGCGGCTGGGGTCGTGATGCAAAGTTTGCTGCGCAATGACATGGCTAGTCCGGGGACACTTGGAATTAGTTCGGGATCGGGTTTGTTTGTCCTGTTCTTCGTCGTATTCATTGCATCGACAGGAAAGAGCTCCTTTATTGCCCTGCCATTGCTGGCCTTTGTTGGCGGACTGTTGGCGGCAGGATTGATCTTCTTATTATCGTATCGCCGTGGGAGAGACATCTCGCCAATCGGTTTGATCTTAACCGGTGTCGCGCTCGGAAGCGGGTATGGGGCGCTGACCACCTTCCTGACGCTCAAGCTGGATGATTCGCAGATGAACTTCATGCTGCACTGGCTGGCGGGAAGCTTGTGGGGCGATGATTGGCGCTATATTTCCATACTAGCACCATGGGTCTTGATTTTACTCGGCTATATTTTCTACAAGGCTCGAATGCTGAATACCCTCCATCTGGGCAATCAGACGGCACAAGGGCTGGGTCTTGCCGTGAAGCGGCAGTTTTTGGGGTTGTCGATCGCTGCTGTTGCTTTATCCTCTGGCAGTGTGGCCGTGGGTGGAAGCTTCTTTTTCGTTGGCTTGATCGCTCCGCATATGGCAAGAAAACTGGTCGGGCCCGATCACAAATTGCTCGTTCCGGCTGCCAGTCTGACCGGGGGATTAGTCGTGGTGCTGGCTGACACGATTACGCGTACGGTTAGCCTTGGGGGAGATATGCCGACAGGAATTGTTATTACGGTCATCAGTGTTCCTTACTTTCTTTATTTACTAGCGAAAGCCAATTAGGAGGACACCATGGAATGTATTACAGCGCAACAAATCGATATTGCCTATAATGATACACTTATCGTAAAAGAACTGGATTTGCAGATTCCGCGTGGACAGATTACCTCGATTATTGGTCCCAATGGATGCGGCAAATCAACCGTACTAAAGGCAGTCGGTCGGCTGCTCAAGACGGAGCATGGCTCGCCAGAGCGCGTAATGACGGTACGGACGCTGCGTGAGGTGTTTGCCATTGATGCCGAGATTATGCTGGAACCAAGAACAGGGAGACCGGTGTATGTGACGTACGAGTTATTGCGTGGTAAGCGTAAAGAACAAGCGGAGGATCAAGGATTCCTAAAAGCTAAGGTGCAGAAGGAGGCGGTTGCCACATGAAAACCGCATGGCGTGTTCTGCTGGGCGCACGGAAATACTGGCCTCAGTTAGGCATTGGATTTGTCGGTGTCGTAATGGCCACGTTTGCCGGATTTTATTTGCCCTGGGCGCTCCGCTCATTGACACAATTGGCGACTGAAGGTAGCAGTCAGTTTGCCGCAGAAGCGCTGAAGATTGGTTTGTTGCTGCTTGGAGCTACCTGTCTGCAAGCCATCGGAACATCACTGGCAGGCTATATGAACCATTATGCTGCACTTCATTATGTGGCGGATTTACGAACAAGATTGTATAGCAAATATCAGCAGATGAGCTTGCGATATTTCCATCGAAGCCGGACGGGTGACTTGACCGGGCGCGTTGTGAATGATGCGATGGAAGCGGAAATTTTCATTGCCCATGCCATTCCTGACTTTATCATCAACGGACTGACCTTTATCGGAGTAAGCATCCTGCTCTTGACGATCAATGTGAAGCTGGCACTGATCAGTTTGATCACGATTCCGTTGCTGCTTGCGATCACGGTATGGCAAAGCAAGCGCTTGTCGCCGCTGTGGGGAGAGAATTCCAAGGTGCGGGGAGAAATCGCTGGCAAGGTGCAGGAAAACTTGTCGGGCATGAAGGAAATCCAAATTTTCAATCGGCAGGAGGAGGAGCGGGGCAACGTTTCTCGTCTGGCTATGAAACATACGAAGACCTATTTGCGCGCTAGTCTGTTCTATGAAACCTCTGTGCCGTTGTTGGCATTTGTGACCGCGCTCGGTACCGTGTTTGTCGTGATACTGGGCGGCAGATTGATGGCAACAGGCGAGGTAAGCATTGCTGATATCATCGGGTTCATCGCCTACCTGGGTATGTTTTATCAACCGATAAAGTCCTTTTCCAGCTTGGTGGAGATGGCCGGACGAGCTGCCGCTGGCCTTAAACGGGTATATGATGTGCTGGAAGAAGAGGAAGACATACAGGAGAAGCGAAACGCAGTCAGTTTGCCGCGTGTACATGGAGAGATCTCCTTTCAAGATGTTACATTCGTTTATCAAGATGGTGCGCCTGTACTAGAAAGGCTGAACTTGACCATTGATCCCGGAAAGACGGTGGCGCTTGTAGGCACAACCGGCGTAGGAAAGACGACATTGGCCAGTCTCGTTAACCGATTCTACGACCCGCAGGCCGGTTCAATTCGAGTGGATGGCATCGATATTCGTGATGTGACGCTCTCCAGCCTGCGTGACAATATCTCGATGGTGCTGCAGGATACCTTCCTGTTTGATGGCTCGGTGTATGACAATATCGCTTATGGATGGGCGGACGCGACCGAGAAAGATGTGATTGCCGCAGCGAAAGCGGCTAAAGCGCATGATTTTATAGCACAGATGGAGCAAGGCTACGATACGGTGATTGGTGAACGCGGTGTGCGTCTGTCTGGAGGGCAGAAACAGCGGCTTTCGATAGCACGGGCGATTCTGCGCAATGCACCGATCCTTATTCTGGATGAAGCGACATCGGCGCTTGATACCAAGACCGAGCAAGAGATCCAGCAGGCGCTGGATGAAATATCCAAGGATCGCACAACACTGGTGATTGCCCATCGGCTATCGACGATTCGTCATGCCGACCAGATCGTCGTGCTGAAGGGCACAGAGATTGCCGAGATGGGTACGCATGAGGAACTGCTGCGTAGCGGCGGCATTTATGCACGATTGTATGCGACGCAAGCCTCTTGAACGTAATCAATACAAACAAGACTAAACAGGAGAAGGACAGGACGAAGATGGCTGAATGATATGATTCGCCAGTTTATTCAGCAGGCAAAAACCTTTGACCCGACAATCATACTGGGGCAAAAGACAGTTCGATATTGCTTGGAATGAGATCAATATTGCGATAAGCATGGGTGAATTCTTCAGAGGAGCGTTCACTCCGTTTTTATGAAAACAAGCTCTTGGGGCGTAGACCCTGAGAGCTTTTTATTATTCTAATAAAAATTGATTTTATTTAGGCTCAAAAATTAGGATTCCAATTAATAAATACAGAGATTAAAGGGAAAATGGTTTTTGGTGCACATAGGGATTTGTACCAGTGAGAAGGATACCTAGTTCCTTTTGATGAGGATATTCAGGATATCGAGCATTCTATGATAAAAATGATCGATGTAAAGAATTTAATTGATAACTAGAAAGCAAAGGTAGTGGTTAGTTTCTTGGATACATGCCATAGTGGCTCTATTGCTCGAAGCCAAGATATATTTAGAGGCTGTGTACGGGTTCTATCATTCAAATAATAGACCTTCTGAATGCACTGGCTAAACAAACGAATATTTTGTCGTTGAATGCGGCTTCGATTAGCCATGAGCAGCATGAGATTAGCCGGAATCTTGAACAATTGTCGGATAACAGGCTGCGTTTTAATGAAATTGCATAAAAATTAAAAGAATTTGGAATAGAAACCGGACGGACTCTTTGTTAATGTGTGTAAAGAGATGTGAATGCGCTTTCAAAACACCGGGAGGTGATAAGCTTACAGCCACCCCGCATCCTGCAATTTTAGATTATGTATTTCATTTACTTGTTAAGAGGAGGTCCGGCATGAAAAGCATGAATAGTTTTTATTCAAAACGATTTATGAGAAAAATGATGAGCTTGTTGCTGGTTTTTGCGCTTGTCACGGGTTATTTGCCTGTTTGGACAAGCAAGGTGTTGGCCGAAGATGCAATTCCAGCCGCGTCTGACAAAGTGACCATTATAGAAGTTGAAGAAGATGGTTTTACTCACCCTGGTGTAGGGTTAACGAAAGCGGTTTTGGACAATATGCGCGAACAAATTATTGCCCAAAAGAAGCCGTGGTATTCTTACTATGTTCAGATGACCGGTTCTGCACACGCATCCAAGGCGTTTTCTTCAAGTCTGTTCGCCAGTTCCAATCCTGACGGCACAGACAATCCGAAGTCTAATGCAGTGGGCGGCAAGGAGGCTTTTGTCACTGACGGATTGAGAGCGTATACACAAGCGATTATGTATTATATCACCGGCGATGAAGCTTACCGTGCAAATGCTATGAGAATTATACGGCTATGGGAGCAAATGGACCCAAGTAAGTATACTTATTTTGTGGATTCACACATTCATATGGGGATTCCACTCAACAGAATGACGACTGCTGCAGAAATTTTGCGGTACTCAAGCTCAGATGATGCAGATCCGAAATGGGCGTGGACAGAAGAGGATACAGAGAGGTTTACCAACAATCTGATCAATCCGATGATCACGACATTTATGTTTTCCAATGGAAGATTCATGAACCAGCATCTTTATTCACTGATCGGCTCCATGTCCGGCCACATTTTTACGAATAATACGGAAAAATATGCGGAGGCCGTAGAATGGTTTACCGTCAACGAGAGTGCGGTTGATCAATGGCAGAATGGCGCCATCAAACAATTGTTCCGCTTGGTGGATAAGAATGACGACACCGGCGAGGCTGTTAACCCTCCGGTCGTTCAGCATGTGGAGATGGGACGGGATCAAGCCCATGGTGCAGGAGATATTACCAATGTGGAGATTTTGAGCCGATTATTGGATGCTCAGGGTACAAAAGTCGATCCTGAAGAGGGGACAATTTCCACAGCTGACGATGCCGTTAATATTTATAATTTTTTGGATGATCGAATACTGAAAGCGGCTGATTATTTTGCCCAATTCATGTTGGGTTATGATACCCCTTGGATTCCAGTAAAGGCACGCATCAATGAGTTTGGAGATGAGATAATTTACAAAGAATTATCAGGGGCATATCGAGGACGCATTGGCGGCAACGTCTATGGCCAGTATTACTATTACAAATATAATTTGGGAATGGATATATCAGAGGTCGCGCCATACTATACGGCAATGTTTAATATGCGGCTTCCCTATTATTGGGAATCTCCGGATGGAGGAGCCGATTATTGGATGTTCATTCCGGCAGAGGCTGCAGAAGAAGGGACATCTACGCTTCCCAAGGTTTCAGCAAACCCCAATATTAATGACATTGAATTGCGATTCTCAAGCCTTGATGCTCATTCAGCAATTAAGCAAGAGGGCGATATTTCTTATGTCGAGATAACGGCAACAGAAGGTGGAAGCCGGGGGGCTATTATTGCTTCCAGCACAGCTGCCAAAACAGTCGGACTAAAGGTTCGAACCAATGGTACAGCCAAGTTGGAGATAAATGGATGGTCAGACAGTGCAGTAGTGCTGCCTGATACTAATGGCGAGTGGAAATATGTGATCTTTACCATGAGCGATTATCAGGGTTTAGGCGATGTGATTTATTTTAATGTCACAGGCTCCGGCACCACAGTCGATATCGACCATCTTCATCTGACAGCAGACATACAGTTTACACCTCCTGTTTTCAAGTCAGGCAAAACGACATTGCGTTTATTCGGTTATGTCGGGTCTCAGGCAACACTCCAATATGATTTCTCGGCAACCGATGCGGGACAAGGTGATACCGTGACCTATAAGATGGATAACAAGCCCGAGGGTGCTCAGTTCGATGAGGACACCGGCGAATTTTCCTGGCAGCCCCAGCAGACGGGAACGTATCCCATCGTTGTGAGTGCGACGGACGGAACCTCCGTAACGGCAAGGAATGTCAGTATTACAGTAGGCAATAATCGAGAAGCCGCGGTAGAGGGCGCTATTGCTTCTTACGATCAGGAGACAAGCTATATTTCAGCATCACTGGATATTTACAATTCAAGGTATACAGATGTGTTGGATTCGTTGTCCAGCGCATCGGATGATGAATTTTACCAAAAATTAATTCATTTGAACGAGGCAGTTCAAGGTCTTCAGTTATTGACGCCTTTAATGCAGGACGGAAGTATGAATTATCTGGATATGGTCAGTTTTTCAACCTTTGGCACTCAACTTGCCAATCTTATGGATGGGAAACCTGATAGCTTTGCCGGTTATTATTTGGCAGAAAATCTGGGCTACACAATGGATTTTGGCACTGGCTTCAGAGTGTCAGCCGATGCATTTGAGCTTCAGGTAAGAGCAAGCTTCCCAGAGCGTATTAGTGGCGTTACCTTCTTCGGCTCAAATGATAAAGAAAACTGGAGCCGCCTCACGCCTGGTTTAACAGAGATGAACGAGGACATGCAACGGCTTGAGGTAGCAGAAGAGTTCCGGGATCAGCAGTTCCGGTTCATCAAGGTTCAAATGATTGATCGGGTAGGGGGCTCCGTGGGGATCGAACTATCCGAGCTTCGAATTTTTGGCGAGCGTCACGAGTTAATTAACAAGCTGGAGTTGGTGTCGATCACCTCCCCTCAGAACGTGCTCAAACGAATTGTAATGGGCAACAACATAGAATTGAAATTTAAGACATCCGAGTCGATTCAAGACGTAAGGGTTCAAATTCAGAATCTGGATGTTGAAGCGACAACAAGCGATAATATCAACTGGACAGCGCAAATGATTGCTGGTTCGAATGTAGAACCGGGTAAATTGAAGTTTAGCATCAACTACAAGACGGCGGGCGGTCTTGATGGCGCTGAAACTATCTTTACTACGGATGATTCTTTCCTGATTCTTGCAGATGAGACAGAGCTACTGGACGATATTCTCGAAATCGCTGATCTGAAGGACTCTAGCTTAAGAAATCCGACGGATCTCCTAAACCATGCCAAGATGTTATTTGATGGGGATCCGGACAGCCTAACCGATTTCCGCGTCGGCGGAAACGGAGCTGGCGGATTCATCACGTTTGACTTTAAGCTCGGAGGGCAGGCCAGGCTGTCGAAGGTAGAAATACTGGCAAGGCAGGATAACAACTTTGGCAGAGTGAATGGAGTCGTCGTTCAAGGCTCTAATGACAATACAACCTGGACGAATATTTCCCAACCGGCGATAGGTATTCGGGATTGGCAGACCTTGATGATAACGAGCAACGAGCCCTATCGATATATCCGGATTTTCAATGGTAACAACTGGTTTGGCAATATGTCGGAATTAAGACTGCATGGCAAAGTTACGGTATCCATCGATGTTCTCATAGCGGATGCTGACAGCATTGCGTCCGATCAATTTACCAAGGGCAGCTACTACCTGTTCAGTCAGGAAGTAAGCCGGATCAAAGCGCAACTGGAGAAACCTGAACGCGATGAGGAGCTGCTTATTTACGATATTAAGAAAGCCAACAGCCTGCTTGTTTCCTACACGGGAGGCGTTGACAAGACGCTGCTAGAGCTGTTCGTTGACAAAGCGGTGGCTGCACAAAATGTGGGAATCTATTCATCTGAAAGCCTGCAGTTGCTGCAAACGGCTGTAGAGTCGGCCGATTTGATAGTGGAGAATGCTGATGCCTCCCAAGAGGATGTAGATGAGGCGAGCGACTCTATGCAGGATGCACTGGAAAGTCTGGAATATATGCCGGGCATGCCAGTGTTGGAGGGACTTGAGGATCTGACAGTTAACGCAGAGCAATCGGTTGTCTTCACCGTTGAGGCGGTAAATGCAGCAGAGGTTGTATATGGAGTCATCGGTGATCTGCCAGCAGGAGCATCCTTCAATGCGCAGACCGGAGCCTTCACATGGACACCTGCCAGGGAGCAAGGCGGCACACATGATATAACCTTCTCAGCGGCTGTCGGGGAATTGTCTTCTTCCAGGACGATCACCATCACGGTCAAAGGCCAGCCGGCATTAAACCCTGTCGGACCTGTTGAGCGAACAACGCGGGCACGGGAGTTATTGACTTATGAGGTGAGTGCAACCGATCCGACAGGAGGAACGCTAGTATACAGTGCCGCCGGATTGCCGTTCGGCGCTAAGCTTGATGCCAAGACAGGCGTATTCACTTGGACGCCGGCACAAACAGATTACGGCATTCATCAGGTAACCTTTACGGTTAGCAATACAAAGTTTTCCGTCAGCCAGACATTAATTTTAAATGTGGAGCTCCATATATTTGCTTCCGCTGACTTTACAAAAGGCAGCTACTATCTGTATGAGGAGAAGGCGGAACGAATTGAATCGGAAATCGGGCAGCCTGGAGCGAATAAGCAACAGCTTTTAACTGAGCTGGAGCAGGCTGAAGGATTGCTTGTTAGGAAACCTCTGTCGCTATATTCGTTAGATGGGAATCTGGATAATACATTCGGCTCAACTGCCGGAGTTGCCTTCGGCTCGCCGTCTTACGTGGAAGGAAAGACCAGCCAGGCCATTCAATTGAACGGCTCGAATCAATACGTTCAGCTGCCAGCGAGCCATGCGCTGGCCAACTATGATGAAATTACGCTGGCCACATGGGTGTATTGGGACTTAAACGGCCAGTGGCAGCGTATATTCGACTTTGGCAACGGCACCAATCAATATCTGTTCCTGACACCGCGATCGGGCGATAACACTTTGCGATTTGCCATCAAGAACGGCGGTGCAGAGCAATTTGTGCAAACCTCGCAGTTGGTGACCAATCAATGGGTACATGTGGCGGTAACGTTAGGGAACAACAATGCCAAGCTGTTTGTCAACGGTGAGGAGAAAGCTTCAGCTGGCATGACAATCAAGCCGAGAGATTTCAAGCCTAGCTTAAATTATATTGGCAAGAGCCAATTTGCGGACCCGCTGTTCAGCGGCAAGCTTGATGAATTTGTTATTTACAACAGGGCATTGAGCACTGAAGAAATAGGCGAGTTGTATAACGGCAATGTGAAATGGCGTGATGACTCCCTGCTGGAGCTGCTTCTGACGGATGCGGCAGATCATGATCTCGAGTGGTATACGGAAGACAGCTGGGCAGCTCTTCAAGTTGCCATAGCCGAAGCGCAGCAACTGTTGGAATCCGCCGGCAGCACACAGCAGCAAATTGATGAGGCCTCCGATAGCATGCAGCAAGCTTTGGAACAATTGGCGCTTATACCGTCTATCGTCGGTCTGGATACAGTGGAAGTTGTGACTGTAGTGGGAATTCCTCCGGAACTGCCGAGTATGGTCAATGCAGTTTACAACACCGAGGCGGTGGTATCCGTTCAGGTAGTATGGAATTCCATCGACCCTGTTCTATATAGCACTCCGGGAAGCTTCAGCATTACGGGAGTCGTGGACGGAACACTGCTTCCGGTAATCGCACATGTTACAGTCCTAGACCCTGATGCATCATTGCCTCCGACGAATCTGTATGCATCAGACATCACCGCCGATTCCATGGTGCTTAACTGGACCGCATCAGGGGGCAATGTGGCTGTGATAGGGTATGATATCCTCACAGATGGACAGCTGTCAGGAACAGTGACTGGTTCCACGTACAATTATAATCTCTCAGACCTTGAGCCGAATACCTCTTATACATTCAAAGTGGTGGCCGTTGACGAGGCGGGGAACAGGACGCCAAGCGCAGAATACACGACGAAGACCCTGTCGTCCCTGGATCAGGTGCCGCCGACAGCTCCGACTGGTTTGACAGCGGGTACCATCACCGCCAACTCCTTGGTGCTTGGATGGACCGCATCAATAGATGATGTGGGAGTCGTCCGTTATGACGTGTATCAAGGAGATAACAAAGCGGGAAGCGTAACGGGCAGCACGTACAGCTACAGTGTTACCGGCCTTGCCGCCAGCACCTCCTATACGTTCAAGGTAATTGCTTTTGACGCAGCAGAGAACCATTCAGCCAGTGAGCCCTACACGGTGATGACAGCTTCGGCGCCTCAACAGGATAGCGGAATCGGAAGCACTGCACCGCCGATATCACGGCAGGAAGAGCCGATTGTAGAAGGCAACCAAATTAAGGTGAAGCCTGTTGTGAAAGAAGGGGCAGCGCAGGCGGTTTTGAGCTCAGAGAGCTTGAACAAAGCGATTGCCAATGCAATGCAGAGCAAGGAACAGACTTTGCTGATCATTTTGAAATCAGAGGAGCAGGCTTCATCCATCAAAGTGGAGCTTCCGTCGGATGCATGGCTTAAGGCCAAGCAGGAAGGTATCAAGTCAATTGTTATCGAATCCGGTTTGGTATCATTCACAATTGCCATTGATGCCATCACCGTTCTTCCGGATCAAGCTAAACTGACCTTAACTATTGAAGCAGTGGATATTTCTGAGTTACCCGCTTCCCTATCTGAAGCTCTCAAGGATAAGCCTGTTTACGACTTCAGCCTTTCAATCGACGGTCAGAGCACCGGGGCTTTCAAGGGAGACAAAGCAGTAGAGGTGCGTATTCCGTATCTCCCTAATGTTGATGAGCAAATCAGTAGTCTGGTGGCAGCTTATATCAATGATCTGGGCCACTTGGAAATCGTACGCAACTCTAAGTTTGACGCCAAAGCAGGAGTTCTTGTTTTCTATGCCAAGCATTTCAGCAAATATGCAATCGTAGCCAATCCGGTGGTTTTCACGGATACGGACTCCTATTCATGGGCGCAAAAAAGCATTAACGCACTTGCAACCCGTCAAATTATTGTCGGTACGGGTGACGGTCAGTTTTCTCCCGAGCGTGCTGTCACGCGGGCTGAATTCCTGAAGATGCTGATGGAGGCTTATGATCTGGTTCAGCCAGGCCACACCGCTACTTATAACGATGTAAAGAGCGGCCAGTGGTATTCCGATGCGGTCGCAACAGCGCAAGCAATAGGAATTGTCAGTGGATATGAGGATGGCAGCTTCGGTCTGAATCGAGCGATTACCCGCGAAGAAATGGCTGTAATAGCCGTTCGTGTTCTAACAGCGGCGGGAATTGAACTGGAGAAGACACGCGAAGCCGTTCTCTTCAAGGACGCTAACCAAATCGCCGATTACGCTGCGGCAGCGGTTCGGATTTTGGGTGAAGCAGGCTTCATCGAAGGCAAAGGCGCCAACAGCTTTGCTCCCAAGGCACAAACAATCCGAGCAGAAGCGGCTACACTAATTGCCAACATGTTGGGCTTGAATTAAACAAAAAGTGCCCCATTGCAAAATGGGGCTACTGAAAAACATATGTATTTAGCGTCTATAAAATGAACCGAAATAGATAAAGGCGAATTTCCATTCTATTGAATGAGAATTCGCCTTTTCTTTGAAGTATTCACTTTCCTGAAAAATTTTCTGTTCACTATGTTCCACTGATTTGATGCTAACTGAATGCATTTTTTCATCGATTTGATAAACTGCTATACATATTTCAAAGTAAAAGTAAGCAGTTTGATACGCAACGATCTTAAGAAAAAGACAATGAGCACGCTTCTTCAATTAAAACAGTCTTTCTATGATAAAAAACCATTCCTGTCGTGATTATTTAGGAATCTTTCGGAAGAGGGGACGGGATTTTAACCAGGCCACCCTACGACAGGATCTAAGAATCCTCGTATCATCACTATCTTCACGATCCTCTCATTTCTGTTGTCTAGCATAGCGACTGTTGATCCGGCTGAAGCATTGGCGGCTGGCGCATGGAAGAGCACAGGCAGTTGGATTTCTTTTCAGATTAGAATAGTTAACGGTATTGGTTGCGAAAGGATTTGGGCTTCTGCCCGGTATTACGGAAAAAGCATCTGACAAAATAGGGAAAAGAACCGAAGCCAGTTGCCTCGGCAATATGGCCGATCGGATCATTGGTTCGGATTAGCAGTTGCTTTGCTTGTTCAATCCGGTGCCGTGTAAGGTATTCAAGCGGCGTACACCCGAGCGTCTTCTTCATACATAGCGAAATATAGTTTTCATGGAAATGAAGAGCTTTCGACAGCCGTTCATAGCTCAGAGTTTCTTTATAATATTTCCGCAAGTAAAGCGCAGCTTTCTCTGCAATGATGAATTGTTGGCTTTTCTGTGTAATTCCTCCCTCTTCATGAAGCAGCAGTAAGAGCTCCTGAAAAGTCATTTGCTGTTGCCACTTCGCTCTAGGCGTATCGTCTTGATGCAATTCAATTAATTGCTCCAATAAAGGCCATAACTGCTCTACGGAGAAAAACTCTCCAAATTTCGGGAAATAGAAGGAGAAGGTTTGGATAGGAGCATACGGATGGTCATGTTGCGATTGGGTAAAAGAATTGACTTCTGCAGACTCGCTCCACCGGCCTTCTGTTTGAAAGTGAAGCCAATAAAAGTGGGTCTCCTCTTGGCAGGGGGCAACCGTATGATGAGCCAAATCAGGGCGGAGGATAATATACTTATTGGCGGTTATTTGATAGACGGTGTTGGCCTCCTCGATAATTAGCTCCCCTTTTGTAACGACAATGAGATCGAATACTCCAATATTGCTTCGGTCGGGGTGCTTCCTGCCTACCGAATAGGTATCCTCACCGCTAACCGTATAGTGCGGCATAGGCGGGGAGATGAAATGCAGCATTCCCATAATGTCCTCCTTATGCTTGCTTCACGTGCAAGTTAAGTCTCTACTCTCAAATTACCAAACTTCCCTGTTGGGATCAAGAGGTTGTGATCGGATAAAATCAGGTTGTTTCTAGCTATACTGCTGAGAGTATATAAGATGTTATATTTTAGTGGAAGTTATCGCCGGACACGAAAAATCGGGAGTCCAGCGGTATGATGTCAGGCTCCTAGTTTAGAGCCATTCCATAAGGCACAGTCTCCTTGGAACTGGTAATTCAGTTAAAACCGTCTTCAAGAAATACTATACAGGGAGTGTACATGATGAAACTGAGACGAACCGCTTTTGAAAACTTGCCATTAGGTGCAATAAAGCCGACTGGTTGGCTGAAGAATCAATTACGCATTCAAGCTGAAGGCTTTACTGGTCATTTGGAGGAGCACTGGGCAGATGTAGGCCCGGAGAACGGGTGGATCGGCGGAAGCGGAGAGAGCTGGGAACGTGGTCCCTATTATTTGGACGGACTGCTTCCGCTTGCTTATCTGCTGGAGGATGAAAACCTTATTGCGAAAGCGAACCGTTGGGTGGAATGGTCGCTTTACAGCCAGAAGGAGAACGGTTCGTTCGGTCCTGAGCGCATCGAAACGGTGAACCATGACGTAAATAAAGAACATGACTGGTGGCACTATATGATTATGCTGAAGGTGATGATGCAGCATGAAGAGGCTACCCAAGATGAACGGGTGGTTCCTTTTCTTACAAAGTTTTTTGGATATGTGCACTCCACGATTGAGGCTCAGCCGCTCAGTGGCTGGGCAAAGACACGAGGCGCCGAGATGCTGCTCTGCATCGTCTGGCTTTACAAACGAACCGAACAAACCTCCCTTCTGGAGCTGGCGGATATGGTTGCGAAACAAACGACGGACTGGAGCGATATTTTACATGATTTCCCGTTTTGGCGCAAGGTAGATCAGTGGGACTGGACGACTCATGTCGTGAACGTGGCGATGGGAGTAAAGACACCAGGCGTGCTCTACGAATTGAACGGAAGCCCGGATGAGAGGGAGATTGTGCATCGCGGCATCGACTCTCTGATGACTTATCATGGTCAAGCGCACGGCATGTTCTCAGGCGATGAATGGCTATCAGGCACAAGTCCAAGCCAAGGTGTAGAATTATGTGCGGTTGTCGAGTATATGTTCTCAATGGAACAGCTCACGCGTGTTTTCGGGGAAGGACGTTTCGGTGATATTTTGGAGAAAGTAGCCTTTAATGCGCTACCGGCAGCAATTTCTGCGGATTGGACTTCCCATCAGTATGATCAGCAAGTCAATCAGATCGTATGTAACGTTGCACCGCGTGCATGGAGCAATGGTCCGGATGCGAACTTGTTTGGATTGGAGCCGAATTTTGGTTGCTGCACGTCAAACATGCACCAAGGCTGGCCGAAGCTGGCGTCACATTTGTGGATGAAAGATTTAGACGGTGGTTTGGCCGCTGTATCATACGCTCCTTGTAAGGTGACAACACAAGCGGGGAAAGGTGCTCTCGTCATTGTAGAGGTAAGCGGCGAGTATCCGTTCCGTGATCGTGTGTTCATCGATTTGAAGCTGGATCGGAGTGAACATTTTGCTATCTCGTTGCGGATTCCAGCCTGGTGCAGCAACCCTGCTGTTACGCTGAATGGAGAAAAGCTAGACATGATCGTAGAATTGGGATATACAAAAATTGATCGGGCTTGGAACAGCGGTGATCGGCTTGAGCTTCATTTGCCGATGGTAACGGAAACCGTATCTCGCAATCTGTACGCGACCAGCGTCGAGCGAGGCCCGCTCGTTTATGTGCTTCCTATCCAAGAGAACTGGCAAATGGTGCAGCAGCGGGAAATGTTCCATGACTGGGAGCTATATCCTTCCTCCAGCTGGAAATACGGCTTGCTCGCACAAACGCCATTCGAAGTCAAGGAATACGAAATTCCTTATCAGCCGTTTCATGCCGCTCACTCACCGGTTAAGCTTAAAGCGCAGGGCCAGCTTATAAAGGAATGGAAGATGGAAGGTAATAATGCAGGAACACCGCCTTTGCATCCGAACATAGACGGGCAGCCGATAGTCGAGCTTGAGCTCGTGCCATATGGGGGCGCGAAATTACGGATCGGCGAATTTCCATTAATCGGTCAACGTTCGTTATTTAAAGGGAAAAAGTAAGCAGGGGGTTCGTAATCGTGTAGATTTTAAAAAGTTTCGGTTAGGCTGGATATGCAGCGTAACTGAAACTTTTTTTGTTTTTGGCGTGTTTTGTTTAGATGTCATTGATACCCGTGAAGGTTTGGATGAATTTCCGTGGTGATATGGCTTCGATTTGCTTAAAAGCTTTGCTGAATGCGAAGACGCTGCCATAACCGACCTTCTCTGCGATCGTCGTAATCGACAAAGGAGTATAAATCATAAGATGCTTCGCTTTTTCGATGCGATAGCGCATTTGGAATTGATGTGGCGTAAGCCCGTATTTCTGTTTGAATAGTCGCGAGAAATGAAAAACGCTCAATGTTGCCGCCCGGGACAGCTCCTCGAGCAGTATCGTTTGGTCAAAACGCTCCATAATTAAAGTGGCTGCCGCATCAAGGGATTTATGATGGACTTTCCGTCCTGTTAGTTCGCTCGCTTCCAATCCTTTAATCAGGAGATAAATGAGCTTTAAGGCCAATGATTTTTGCAAAATAAAAAATTCAAGGTCGCGCCGTTCATAGGCATGTATAAGCTGCTGCAGTGTTCTTAATATTTCCCCGTGATTTTCAACGCGAATGACATCTGGTATTTGCAGCACAGATCCCAGAACATCCTCCCGAATCCATCTTTTTTCCTGTTCGCTGCATTCGGATAAGCTTTTGTAGCTGATGGCAACTTCCTCATAGTTATCCTCGTAAAGTGCATCAAAATGAATATGCGGCATCCAGCATTCTCCGATGGATTCAATAAACTCATGCTCCTTGCCCGGTTTAAAAAGAACGATATCGCCTGGCTGGATGTTATGGATCGTTTCATCGATCCTTAAGGTTATCTGGCCCTTCTCTAGGTAAAGCAGCTCATAATCGAATATGATTCTGGATTTCAAGCGCATGCCTGATTCGCGATGATTCCAGGCTTTGCGGACATTAGGCGAGAGCTTGGTCATTAATTTAGTCTTTCGATTAGAGAACGCTTCCATACGATCACTCCAAATTAGCAAGATTGGATAAATAATGACAAGTTGAAATAAAGAAGTTCCTGATAAGTTGTGATAACATAAGCAATGTAATCGGTAACACGGTTGGGAAGTCTTGATAATGGATAGCATCATCTATTATATTATAGCACTATTCTCTCATCAATCACCTTACGTCTATCTTCATTTGGACTGCTAATTTCGTATGAAAAGGAGCGCATAAACATGAACCGATTTAACGGACTTGAGATGGGGATCAGTAATTTGGCTAGAGTGTCAGACGCTCAAACTCGTTCCATAAGCCCTGAAAATTTTAAAGGTGAGAAAGGCAAGGGGGGGATGGCAACGGAAGGAACCGGCGCAGATTGCGCACGCGATCTGGGTATCGGCTGGAAAGTGTCTCCTTCGGTAGAGATTGCACCGGGAGAGATCTTCACGATGGCGGATATAGAGGGTCCTGGCGCGATCCAGCATATATGGCTGACTTGTTTTCCAACGCATTGGAGAAATATGATCCTTCGCATGTATTGGGACGAAGAGGAGCAGCCTTCTGTTGAAGTTCCGCTTGGAGACTTCTTCTGCAACGGCTGGCAAGAACGATGCGATGTGAATTCGCAGCCGATCGCCGTGAATCCTGCTGGGGGAATGAACAGCTATTGGCTGATGCCATTTCGGAAGCATGCCACCATTACGATCGAGAACAAGGAGCCAGACAAGGTCGTGCTCTATTACCAGGTCGACTATACATTGACCGAGGTACCGGAGGACATGGCATATTTTCATGCGCAGTGGAGAAGATCCAACCCGGTACCTTACGGAGAGGTGCATACGATACTGGACGGCGTGTCCGGAAAAGGACAATATATCGGCACCTATCTCGCTTGGCAGGTAAATAATACAGGCTGGTGGGGGGAAGGTGAAATCAAGTTTTACATGGACGGTGACAAGCAGTTCCCGACGATTTGCGGAACGGGTACGGAAGATTATTTCGGCGGAGCGTGGAACTGGGAACAGCCGCTCGGAAAGTATTCGACCTATTCCACCGCATATCTGGGGATGCATCAGCTTATTAACCCGGACGGCTTATACCGCAGCCAGCAACGGTTCGGAATGTATCGATGGCATATTCTAGATCCGATTCGGTTCCAATCTGACTTAAAGGTAACGATCCAGGATCTCGGCTGGCGTTCCGGAAGAAGATATTTGCCGCAGCAAAGCGATATCGCTTCGACGGCGTTCTGGTATCAATTGGAGCCGCATACCCCGCATCCCTCCTTGCCTAGTAACGATGATCGGGAAGTGATTTAATTAATGCGCTTAATCTGTCAATTCGATAAGGCTCTGAGGTGAGAGAGCTTTGTTGAAAGCAACGATCAAACAAGTAGCTGCCGAAGCGGAAGTTTCCACGGCAACCGTATCCCGTGTTCTGAACTGCAGTCTAAAAGTAAGCGATGAAGCGAGGCTCCGCGTGAACGAGGCGATCGCCAAGCTGCACTATGAGCCGAGCGCTATTGCAAGAAGCTTGAAGCAGGACAAAACGTACATGATTGGCATTATCGTTCCAGATATTACGAACCCGTACTTTATGGAAATATCGAAGGGTATCGAGGATACCGTCGGTCAATGCGGCTTTCAGCTGATGTTCTGCAGCTCTGATGAGAATAACGACAAAGAGGGAAGACTTCTTCAGCTGTTGAACGAGAAGCGGGTAGACGCCGTCGTCATTGCGACTGCAGGCGGTAATGGAGCCAAAATCGCAAGTATGTCTCGCTCCGGGCTGCCGGTCGTGCTGATTGACCGCAGTTTGGAAGGCGGAGAGGATTTGGAGAGTCTGGATCTGGTTGCGGAGAACAATGCGGAAGGTGCCTTTATGCTGACCAAGCGTCTGCTGGAGGACGGGCACACGGCTCTAGGTGTCGTAAACGGACCGTCGTCGGTAAGCACGGGACGCGAGCGACTTGAGGGTGTACTGCGAGCCATGCGGGAATGGGGAATCGAGGAGCCGCTTCACATATACAATGGTGATTTCACCATACAAGGAGGAATTCGTGCTGTTCGGCGGTTCTGGCAAGCCGAGCACAAGCCGACAGCGATCATCTCGCTTAACAATCGGATGACTTTCGGCGTTTTACTTGAGCTTGTGCGAAGCGGCCTTAATATTCCAAGCGATGTGGCCATCGCCTCCTTCGGCGAAGTTGAAGCGGGTCAGCTTCTAAAGAGGCCCAAGCTTTATTATATAGATCAACAACCCTACGTCATGGGAAGGAGAACGGGGGAGCTTCTTCTCAGCCGGATAAACAAACAAGATGACAGAGTATACCCTCATTTGGAGCGATTCAGCCATCAAATCAAATGTATTCAATAACGAAAAACATACAACGCAAACGACCACATAGAAGAGGTGACTTAGATGTCAAACGCGCAAATCATTAATCGACTGCAGGGCCAATTGCCAAAAATCGGCATCCGTCCCATTATTGACGGACGAAGAGGAGGCATACGCGAATCGCTGGAAGACGTAACGATGGATATGGCGAAAGCTGCAGCAGCCTTCCTTACTGAAAATGTTAGACATAGCTGCGGGATGCCCGTTGAATGCGTCATTGCAGACACCACGATCGGCGGCGTAGCCGAAGCAGCACGTGCAGATCAGAAATTCGCTACCGCTGGCGTTGGACTTACGATTTCCGTTACCCCATCCTGGTGCTACCCGACAGAAACGATGGATACCGATCCGACTAGGCCGAAAGCGATCTGGGGCTTTAATGGAACGGAGAGACCAGGCGCCGTTTATTTGGCGGCGGCGCTTTCCGCGCATAACCAGAAAGGACTTCCCGCTTTCAGCATCTATGGCCGTGACGTGCAGGATATTGGCGATACTACCATTACGCCAGACGTTCAGGAGAAGCTGCTGCAGTTTGCTCGGGCCGGCCTCGCCGTGGCGACGATGCGAGGCAAATCATATTTGTCGATGGGTTCCGTCTCGATGGGCATCGCAGGCTGTATCGTTGACGAGTCGTTTTTCCAGAAATACTTGGGCATCCGCAACGAGTACGTCGATATGACGGAGTTTGTAAGGCGGATAGAGCTTGGTATTTACGACCACGAGGAATTTGAGCTGGCACTGGCATGGACGAAGGAAAATTGCAAGGAAGGCATCGAAGTGAAGCCGGAGCATCTGATACGGACGGGCGAGCAGAAGGAGAAGGACTGGGAAACCGTTGTCAAAATGGCCCTGATCGGGCGCGATTTGATGATCGGCAATCCGAAGCTGAATGAACTCGGATACGGTGAAGAGGCGCTCGGCCACAATGCGATCGCAGCAGGCTTTCAAGGTCAGCGTGCCTGGACGGATTACTTCCCTACCGGTGATTTCATGGAAGCTATGCTCTCAACCTCCTTTGATTGGAATGGCATTCGTGAGCCGTTTATGCTGGCGACGGAGAATGATACGCTTAATGGCATTACGATGCTGTTTGGCCATTTACTTACGAATGCGGCTCAAATTTTCGCCGATGTTCGTACATATTGGAGTCCGGAATCGGTGAGACGCGTTACCGGTCATGAGCTGACAGGCCGTGCGGCGAATGGGATTATCCATCTGATCAATTCCGGACCTGCTGCCCTGGACGGTACCGGCCGTCAGACACGCAATGGTGAGCCGGTGATGAAACCATTCTGGGAAATAACCGAGGATGAAGTAAAAAGCTGCCTGGAAGCTACGGAATGGTGCCCAGCGGTAGACTTCTTTCGCGGCGGAGGTTACTCCACCGATTTCACGACCCGTGCTGGCATGCCCGTGACAATGGCTCGCATTAATCTGATCGCAGGACTTGGTCCCGTGCTTCAAATCGCAGAGGGTTACACGGTTGAGCTGCCGGATGATGTGCACAGCAAGCTGGATGAGCGGAGCAACCAGACCTGGCCAACCACGTGGTTTGCGCCGAATCTGACAGGAGAGGGCCTATTCAAGGATGTATACACGGTGATGAACAAATGGGGCTCCAACCACGGCGCTGTGAGCTACGGACACATCGGCAGTGATCTGATTACGCTGGCATCCATGCTGCGTATTCCCGTTTCCATGCATAACGTTCCGGAAGAGAAAATATTTCGACCAAGCGCTTGGTCGGCATTTGGCGAGATGGAACCGGTCGGGGCCGATTACCGAGCATGCCAAAACTTCGGCCCGCTATATCGATAACGGAAAGGAGTCATGACAAATGTATGCCAAATATGTAATCGGCGTCGATTATGGCACTGAATCGGGAAGGGCATTGCTGGTTGACGTTTCGGATGGGACGGAAATCGCATCGCATGTTACACCGTATCCGCATGGCGTAATGGATGAAAAACTGCCAGGCGGAACGTCGCTCGAGCCTGACTGGGCGCTGCAGCATCCCGATGACTATATAGAGGTGTTGAGACGCTCTGTACCGGAGGTGCTGCGCGAGGCGGGCGTTCATCCTGCGGATGTCATCGGTATCGGTATCGACTTCACGGCTTGTACGATGATGCCGCTTGATGAGAAAGGCCGGCCGCTATGTCTGAAGCCAGAGTGGAGCAGCAATCCGCATAGCTGGGTGAAGCTTTGGAAGCATCATGCAGCCCAGCAAGAAGCGAGTCTTTTGAACCGGATTGCAATAGAGCGCGGGGAAAGCTTCCTGCCTCGCTATGGAGGGAAATTGTCCTCGGAATGGATGCTCGCTAAAATATGGCAAATATTGAATGAAGCACCCAAGGTGTATGAGCAGACGGATTTGTTTATGGAAGCGGCGGATTGGGTCGTCATGCAAATGACGGGCAGCCTCGTAAGGAACAGCTGTACGGCAGGATACAAAGCGGTATGGCATAAGGAACAAGGCTATCCGTCGAATGAGTTTTTTGCAGCGCTGGATCCGCGGCTGGAGACGCTCACCAAGACGAAGCTTCGCGGGCGAATCGCTGCGCTGGGAACGAAAGCGGGCGAGTTAAATGCCGAAATGGCGGAAATCATGGGCTTGCGCGCCGGCATCGCGGTTGCGGTAGGCAATGTCGACGCCCATGCAGCTGTACCGGCGGTAGGCGTTGTGACGCCGGGAAAACTAGTCATGGCGATGGGCACGTCCATCTGTCACCTATTGCTCAGCGACATGGAAGTAAATGTTGAAGGCATTTGCGGCGTCGTAGAAGACGGCATCGTACCGGGCTATTACGGCTACGAAGCTGGTCAATCCGCAGCAGGCGACATTTTCGGGTGGTATGTAGATGAGGTAGTGCCGGAATATGTACGGGAAACCGCACGGGAAGAAGATACTGGCGTTCATCAATGGTTGGAACGCAGGGCGGCTGCGTATCAGCCGGGAGAAATCGGTTTGCTTGCGCTGGACTGGTGGAACGGCAATCGTTCGGTGCTTGTGGACGCGGAATTATCTGGCCTGATTGTCGGACTGACACTGCAGACGAAGCCGGAAGAAATTTATAGGGCACTGCTCGAATCGACCGCATTCGGAACGAGACGAATCATTGAAGCGTTCCATCTGAACGGCGTCGAGGTTCAAGAGCTGTACGCCTGCGGAGGTCTGCCGCAGCGCAATCGACTGCTTATGCAAATTTATGCGGATGTTACGGGCCGGGAAATTAAAATCGCTGATTCGACGCAAACGGCGGCGCTTGGAGCGGCCATGTTCGCAGCGGTAGCGGCGGGAGCTGAGGCTTATGGCTATGCGACTATCGTTGAAGCGGCGGAGAAGATGGCGCGTGTAAGAGAGGAAACGTTCAAACCTATTCCGGAGCATGAGGCAATATATGAGGCGCTTTATCAAGGCTATCTGAGCCTGCATGATTATTTCGGACGGGGCGGCAACGACGTTATGAGAACGCTCAAGGCAATGAAACACAGCTCGATTTAAACGATCAAGGCTTTAGGATCTACAGTGTGCAATCGATCCCACATTACATCACAGAAAAGGTGGAACAATCATGGAAATTCAACAATCGATCCAATCGCTTAGCCAAGTGAGACCAGGAAAACGAAAAAGGGAGTCCAGTTACGATCGTACGGGAGGAAACAAAGACTACTATACAATTAATCCAGGCGATAAAACGGACATTTGTATGGTCAAGGGTGCGGGGGCAATTACCCACATCTGGATGACGATGGCGACAGACGGTCCTCAGGAAGAGGCGCTTCTGCCAAGAAAGATCGTGCTTCGCATGTATTGGGACGGAGAAACCGAGCCTAGCGTAGAAGCGCCGATCGGAGATTTCTTCGGACTTGGGCATGGAATTACGAAAAACTATGAGTCGGCTTGTCTTATGATGAGTCCAGAAGACGGCAAAGCGCTTAACAGCTTTTTCCGTATGCCATATGCAATCGATGCCAGAATCGAAATTGAGAGCGAAGCGGATCATCCTATCAAATTTTACTTTTATATCGATTATGAGGCGTATGACAAGCTGCCGGAAAACGAGCTGCGTTTCCATGCTCAGTGGCTCCGGGAATGTCCGACGGATGGCATTGACGATACGAGCGTAGATAATGCTTTCTTTGAATTCGGCGGTAAAAATACGACGGGAGACGGCAATTACGTCATTCTTGAAGCCAAGGGCAAGGGACATTATGTTGGCGTAAACTTCAATGTCCACAATCTGAGAGAAACGAGAGAGTGGAACTGGTACGGAGAAGGAGATGACATGATCTTCATCGACGGGGAGCCTTGGCCGCCAACGCTGCACGGAACGGGGATGGAAGACTACTTTAATACGGCATGGTGCCCGCAGCAGGAAGTATGCACGCCGTATCACGGCCTTATCCTTGGCGGAGGACCGAATTGGAGCGGCAAAATCTCCACCTACCGCTATCATATTCTTGATCCGATCATGTTTGACCAAAGCATTAAAGTGACCATCGAGCATGGCCACAACAATCATCGAAGCGACGATATTTCGTCGACAGCTTACTGGTATCAAACAGAGCCGCATCAAGCTTTCAAGCCGATGCCGAACATAGAAGGCCGCCTTCCGATAACGGATACGAAACCCTTTAATGATCAAAGCCTGAAAGAAATATTCAAGCACGCCAATCCATAAGCGCACTGGAAACGCCTTTTGAAGGAGATGATGAAGCTGCGTAAAGCGATGACGGCAAGTTTAATGATCGTCTGCTTGCTGCTGGTTTCCTGCCGTAACGGCGATGCTCAGATTGCGGATCGGATGCTGGACGGGAGTAACAAAGCCTTTCGGTTGAAGAGCGTGACAGGGCTTCAGCAGGTCGCACAATTAACGGGAAAAGAATCGATGAACGGAACCGACCGCTATGCGGTATCGGGAACCGATCTTGGTTCCATGTTTCAAGCGGGCGACAGAACCTATTTCGTATTCGGCGACACCTTCGGCGATCGGTCGGATGGCTCGACAGGCGCCGGAGGCAGCTTCTGGCGGTCCAATACTTTAGCTTATTCTACCGATATCGACCCGTCGGACGGCATTACGTTCGACGGGATGATAACCGATGAGATTGGACTGGCGAAAGAGCTGCTGCCCTCTAAAAAAAACGATTTTGACGAAATGACGAAAATCCCTACTCACGGCCTGTACGCAAATGACGTTATGTATTTGTACTACATGTCGGTCAACCATTGGGGAGATCCAGGTCAATGGGATGCCAATTACAGCAGTATTGCAAAATCAACGAATGATGGGAAAGATTGGACGCTGCTGGACGAGGTGAAATGGCCGGGAGACAGCAGCTTCATTCAGGTCAGTCCCTTTAAGATGCCAAACGGCAAGGATCACTCTGATATTTACTTTTGGTGTATTCCTTCCGGTCGCTTCGGAGGCGTTAAGCTGATGAAAGTGAACGAGGCCGCTATCGAAGATATAAACAGCTACGATTATTTTGCGGGAATAGATAAAACAGGAGAGCCCGTATGGAGCAAAGCCATCGCTGAAGCCCAACTCGTAGTAGATGACAGGGCCGGAGAGCTTTCCGTCATATGGAATCCTTACCTCGACAGCTGGATCATGACTTATTTGGAGGAAGGTGAGGGCGTCGTCTTGCGCGAAGGCGTGACGCCATGGGGCCCATGGAGCGAAACGACCTTGCTGGTTTCATCAACGGAGTATCCAGGCCTTTATGGTCCTTATATGAATCCTCAATATATGGAAGATGGCGGGAGCACCATTTATTTCACTTTATCGCTATGGGAGCCGTACAACGTTTTCTGGTATAAAGCGACGCTTCATAAATGAAAGCGCTTCAATATTTGAAGAACCATGGATTCCGGTTTGAACGCTCTGGCGTTTAAATAAATAGTTTTTTTAAAAAAAGGGAGGATTCACACATGCAGGTTTATCGGGGGAAGATCGTAACGTCAATTCTAGCGGTTGTTATTTTGCTCACACTCGTCTTATCGGGCTGCGGGAATGGAAACACGAATGCTGGGAACACGGGCAAAACAGACAATGAAGGCGGCACAAATTCACAGGCAGGCAACGACAACACGGGGGAGAAACCGGCTGAGAAAGTAACGATCGAATTCTGGGCACAGAAGTTCGAGGATACAACGGACGCTTGGTTCAAAAAGTGGACGGACGAATTCAACAAAACGCATGACAATATTCAGGTAAAGCTGCAAATCGTTCCAGGGGATGCCTGGGCACAAAAGTTGAAAGCAGCGCAGGCTGCGGGCAAAGCACCTGATTTGATGACGATGAGCTACTCGGGAATCGCTCCTGCTGCAAAAATTGGTCAAATCAAGCCATTAAACGACTTGATGGATCCGGCTGTATTCGATGACCTCTATGAAAATATCAAGGAATTCGTTACCGTTGGGGATCAATTTTATGCATATCCGAAGCTGGTAGAGCCCTCCGCTGTATTGTACTATCGCAAAGACTTGTTCGAAGCGGCCGGTCTTGATCCAGAGAAACCGCCAGTTACTTGGACAGAGCTGATCGAATACGGCAAAAAACTGACACAAAAAGGAGTTTTCGGCCTATCCACCGCGCAAACGGCTCCGGATTTGGGCTGGTCGAGCTGGGGCTTGCAATACAATGCTGCTGGACATTTGCCTGTTACGGACGATTGGTCCAAAGCGGATGTGATGAATGATGGCTACAAAGAGCTGCTTAACTACTATAAAACGCTCTACCAAGACGGAATCATCCCGAAGCAGCAGCTTGCGGGTTACGCCGATGCAACTCCGTTCGGCGAAGGGAAGCTGGCGATGACGATCAGCGGCTCCTGGTCGATCGGCTTGTTCCGCAACGACTTTAAAGACATGCTGGACAAAATCGGAGTAGCGCCAATGCCGTCCATTGATGGTGATCCAACAAAACCGACAGCGACGTTAGGCGGCTGGACGCTTGTTGTTGACGGTAAATCGAAGCAGCCAGAAGCTGCTGCCAAGTACATTGAGTATTTGCTCGCAGGTGACCCGGGCATTATGATCGACTTCTTCAAAACGAGCCAATTCTCCAAATTCTCGCCGCGCAAATCGGTGGACGAGGCGATGGCTCAGGATCCGGCAGCCTCAAGCGATGAATGGCGCAGGCTGATTGCCGAGAAGGTCATTCCTTTCGCACAAGCTGAGCCGAACTACCCTTGGGATATCAGCATCGCGTTTGCGACTGCTATCGAGTCTGCGATGAAAGGCGAGGATGTCGATAAAGCGCTTGCCAAAGCAGAGAAAACGATTAACGACTTTATCGCGAAACAAAGCTTAGCAGGTACGAATCCGAAATAATGTACGGCCGGGGAGAGTCGTCCGGAAGCGGGAGCTTCCGGACAGCTGGTCTCCACACTTTTATGCGACGGTGGTGAATGCGAATGAAGAAGAAAACACGGCTCGACAATGTGACCGCATTTACGATGCTGATTCCTATCGTAGTGCTGCTGACTATATTTGTCGTCATCCCGTTTATTTATGCGCTCTACGTCAGCTTTTACGACTGGAGCTTCTATCAGGATTCCGAATTTGTAGGTTGGAGCAATTTCTCTAATGTGCTTTCCGATCCTTTGTTTATGATGTCCATCGAAACGGGCTTGAAATTTGCTTTGTTTGTTGTCCCGGCCCAAATGATTCTTGCATTCTTTTTTGCGCATGTCATTAGAGGGATGGGGACGAAGCTATCCGGCTTCATCAAAACCTCGATCTATATCCCGACCATTATTTCCGGTATTATTGCGTCTATTATTTTTGTGTTTATTTACGACTATAACGCAGGTCTTGCCAACGTCATCGTCAATATGTTCGGCGTTGAGAATCAAGCTTGGCTTGCCGATGCCAAGACAGCGCTCGGAAGCATTGCGATTCCCGCGGTATGGCTCGGCTTCGGCATTACATCGCTGATCATGCTTGCGGGCCTGCTCGATATCCCCGAGAGCTATTATGAGGCTGCGGATCTCGAAGGTGCTGGCTCCTGGACCAAAATGGTCTACATTACGATTCCATTAATGAAAAATGTCGTTCTGTATTTATTGATCGTTGGGTTTACGGGAGCCATTCAGCAGTTCGAGCTGCCGCTCGTTATGACCGGCGGAGGGCCGCTTAATGAAACGACGACACCGAATTTATACATCTTCAACCATTTCCGCAACGACTTGCTGGTTGGCCATTCCATTGCCTCTGCTCTCCTGTTGTTCGTTGTACTTGGCAGCATATCTGCCATTATTTTTAAAGTGCTCAATTCAGAAAAAGCGGTTGACGGTTAGAGAAGCAGGCGAATGGAGGAGTGTCAGCAATGAAATTAAAGGATCAGATCATAAAAACGATGATGTACGCAACCGGATTGCTTGTGGCGGTTGTCGCATTGTTTCCGCTTGCCTGGATGGTAATCTCCGGTTTTAAGGCGAAAACAGAGGTTTTGTCGACACCATTTCGATTTTTCCCAAAGGATTGGATGTTTTCCAATTACAGCTCAATTCTGGAAGACCCAATGTTTCTCAAATCGATGCTAGTAACATTCACAGGGGCGGTAATCTTTGCTGTATTAAGCCTAATTATTAATTCCATGGCAGCGTATGTGTTTGCCAGGCTGGAATTCCGCTTTAAACGAACGTTATGGGTATTTGTCATCTTAACCATGTTCGTTCCCGGTATGGCTATTTTACTTACCTCCTTTATCGTTGTCACGAAGATGCACATGCTGGACACGATGGCAGTTCTTATACTTCCTGGCGTTGCCTCAGCAGGCCATATGTTCTTTATCCGGCAATTTTATTTGAATATCCCGCTCGCATTGGAGGAGGCTGCGTTTATAGACGGCGCTAATCGTTGGAAAATATTTACGAGTATTTTTTTTCCGATGTCCTATCCGGTATTCGTTATCGTCGGCATTGGCTCTTATCTGGGCTATTGGAATTCTTTTGTATGGCCGACTATGACGATTACGAATGTCGACATGTTTCAAATTATGCAATTTTTGAATACGTTCCGCTCCGAGCGGTCAACGGAGATGGGTCTCTTGATGGCAGGCTCTACGCTCGCAGCTATACCGACCATCATCTTGTTCCTTATTTTCCAAAAGTACATCATCAAGGGAATAAAAATTTCCGGATTAAAGTAACGGGAGGCGTTTTCTCATGATTCAGCTGGCGAATAGCCGAATTCGTATGGACATTAGCGAATCGGACGGATCTATCTGCAGTTTGAAGGATAAGCTCAAAAGCAAGGCATACATCGTTGCCGGAGAAGCCTGCGAACCTTTCAGGCTTGAGACGGCAAGCGGTGTGTCGTCCGCATTCGAACGATTTGATTTCGAAGTGCATCAAGCAGCCGATAGGCAGGAGGTACACTTGACGTGGCTGGTACGGAATGGATTGCAGATCAAGGCATTCATCAGCCTCAGACACGATGCCGATGAGCTCGAATTCCGCTGTGAGGCTGTGAATGATACGGATGAAGCTGTGATCAGCCTCGAATACCCGGTGCTTGGCAATCTAGGTGCTATTACGGCAGGAGGCGAGAGCGATTTCGCCGCACATAGCTTTGCCACAGGCTTCAAGATCCAAAACCCGTTGAAGCACTTTGAACAGGGCGGAGCAGGTCTGCGGTTTATGCCTTATCCGGAAAGCTTCTCTGGTGCTTCAATGCAATTTTTCACCTATTATGGCCAGGATGAGGGCGGCCTCTATTTTGCTGCGCTGGATGGGGAGGGCTGCGCCAAATGGCTGAATTTCTATAAGAACAGCGCTGGCTTGCTCGAAGCTTCCTTCATTCACGGCTGCGAGGATATGGGGGCAGGCAAGGGCATTCGCACGGAGTATCCGATCGTCGTCAAACTGCTCGAAGGCCGTGATTGGTATGAGGCTGCCGATCACTACAAAGCTTGGGCAGAGCAGCAGAGTTGGTGTGCAAAAGGCAAGCTGGTCGAACGCAAGGAGGAGGAACGCTGTGACTGGCTGTATGAGCAGATGGGTGCCGCTACATTCGGCATTAACGCAGGCTTCGATCGAACCGAATGGCTGGACCAATATCACGAGCATATTAGAACTCCGATGTTTCACATTCTCGGACCTGATTGGACGAATGCGCCTCAAACCTTTTACAAAGGTGTGCCGGGCGGGCTTGAGGATTGGTTTCCCACGAGCTTCAACCCTCAGAACTTGGAGGCTATGAAGCGCTACGGCGACAAGTACGCGCCGTTTGAGTTCGACTATCTGTTCAACTTCGAGGGAGACGATGGGGTGCGCGCGAAGGCGGCTGCGCAGAAGTTTCCGGAGAAAGACAGGCTGAAATCGATAGATGCCTATCGGTTCCCGTTTATTTGTCCCGCAGCGGAGTATACGCAGCAATTTCATGTAGAGCGGGATGAGACGCTTCAGCGGAATGTTGATGTAGATTCCATCTATTATGATATCTCGGCCAATAACATTATGAAAATATGCCTGGATGACTCACATGGACATCCGGTAGGAGCAGGCAAGGCGGTTCAGGAGGCCTATCGGCAAAATTACATCCGGACGAAGGCCGCAATGATCAAGGCAGCGGGGCGTTATGTGCCGATGGGCACAGAGATGATGAATGAGATGTTTCTGGATGTGCTCGACTATTATCAAGCACGCGCCGGAGGCCAGCCGGCAGCGCCTCTCGAAGGTTATCCGCTGCGCGATTTGATCAAAGCCGGTCAAGCTGAGCTTATTCCGATGTTCGCGTACGTCTATCACGAGTATGGGGCGGTAAGACTTGATGGTTGGGGCAAGCTGACGGAGGAAATCGGTTCGCTTTATTATTTCACGGTTGCCCGCACTTATTTATGGGGCGGCTTGTACGAGCTGAATTACGAATACAGTCCGATGGAAGCACTGAAAGGGAAGGAGAATGCCCCAGAGGAGCATTATTATCCGTTCGAGCCGAGAGGTTATGCATTCTCTGCCGAGCGAGCCGACTACCTGGCGCAGTTCGCCGATCTGCGGACAGGCGCAGGCAACAAATATTTGGCCTATGGCAAAATGCTCCCTCCGCTTGCCTTCGAGCGCGGAAGGATAAGCGCAGAATGGTTCCATTACAATCACGGTAAGGAAACGAAAGAGTACAACGATTCCGGTGTACTGGAGGTTGACGCTGTAGTTCATTCCGCTTGGCGCTTCAAAGAGGAGAGCACGGGCTTGTTTTTCGCCAATGTCAGCAATGATAACCGCCTTGTGAGGGCTGCTGCCTCCGAGCTGGAACGCTATGATGCAAGACCTTCTTCCGAATATGTGCTGCATACGGCAGAATCGGGAGGAGAAGAGGTCGCGATCTCGCCGGGGCAAGATGGATTTTTTGAACTGGTAATACCGCCTAGAAGCGTTGTCCTGCTGGAACTGCGTTAATATGGAGCGTTAACGAGGCGCTTCGAAACAGCATGATGTACAGAATAAGATCGATTTGGCGCCTTGCCTTGCACGGTTAACATCTGGTCAGACCGGCATGATTCAAAAAACATGTGGAGAAAGATGGTGCAAGATTTTGCGAAAAAAAATGCTGGTATGTGCCTTGCTGTTTCAAGTTGCTTTTTGTTCCCTGCTTGTCGCAAAGGCGGATGCGGTCACTCCTACCGATCTGGAAATGGTCTCTCGCGTAACGGGAGTCAAGCCAGCTGGGGAAACGATGCCAAACCCCAATCAGACGGATACCAACTATCAAATATCAGGGACTGATCTGGGAATCGTCTGGGACAAAGGAGGCGGACAATATTTTGTTCTGTTCGGCGATACGAACGGATTGGGCCCCAACGATTGGCGCAGCAATACTCTCGCTATTTCATCGGATACGAATTTATCTGACGGCTTGTCGTTCGATACGATGGTTCAGGACCGACCCGGACACGCCAAAGAAATATTGTACTCCAAAAAAATCGATTTCGACGAAATAACCGTCATTCCTACTGCCGGCGTAACCGTAGGCACTCGCCATTATATTCATTATATGTCCGTTAATCATTGGGGCGATGCGGGTGTTTGGCAAACCAATTATTCGGGAATCGCTTATTCGGACAACAATGGTGCGACATGGACCAAGCACCCGACTGCAAGGTGGTACAACAACACAACGACTTGGGACAACAAGTTCCAAATGGCTGCTTTTATCAAGGACAGCGGCTTTATCTATATGTATGCTACGCCGAACGGGCGGTTCGGGGACGTATATTTGGCTCGTGTGCCTGAGAACAGTCTGCTAAGCATAAACGAATACCGGTATTGGGACGGCAATGGCTGGTCAGTAGGCCAATCGTCCGCCCGTCCGGTTGCCAATGGCGTCGCAGGCGAGCTCTCGGTCGCTTACAACTCGCATTTTAACCGCTATATCATGACTTACTTGAACGAGCATCGCCAAGCAATCGTGATGCGGGATGCGCCTACGCCGGTTGGTCCATGGAGCGGTGAGAAAATATTGGTGCCTGGCAACTTTACGGGCCTTGGACAATATAACGCCTTTATCCACCCGTTATCCAATACCAGCTCGACCCTCTATTTCATCATGTCGACCTGGTATCCCGATTACAACACCCATCTTATGAAGGTCACACTGACCGCCGATATATTCGGTGACAATATAGTGAGCGATCCAGGCTTTGAATCGCAGGGGCAGACAAAGGTCATGGCGCCATGGCATACGATCGGAGAAGGCGGCATCGACCGTAATGCGGGCAATGCCCGTACAGGACAGGATAATGGCTATATCCGAAATGGAAGCGGATGGAATGCGATTAAGCAGAGGGTAGTCGTTGAACCATTCACGAACTATACGTTGAAAGGATGGATCAGGACGTCGGGCAACAACAACGATGGTTATTTCGGTGCGCGAGTTCCGAATGGCGGGATGATCCTAGGCGAGGCTCCATTTGATTCTTATGCGGACTATACCGAGCTTACCGTTTCATTTAACTCGGGCGCCAATCATTTTGTCGAGCTTTACACAGGCATGTGGGCAGACGAAGATACTTGGGTGCAGGTCGATGATGTGAGCTTGAACAGGGACGCGAATTTGGTAGCGCATGCCGGCTTTGAGGCTCAGCCGTCTTCAACGATCACTTCACCTTGGTATTTGAACGGGAACGGCGGGATTGACCGGGCTGCGGGATTTGCACGCAGCGGCCTTAACAATGCATTTGCCAGGTACGGTACGGGCTGGAACGCGGTCAAGCAAGAGGTGTTCGTGGAGCAGAATACGAATTACACACTTTCCGCATGGATTCGTACCTCAACCAATCAGAATAATGGCTACTTCGGAGCAAGACTACTTGGCGGCGGAACTATTTTGAACGAAACGCCTTTCGGCTATTTATCAGACTATACGAAGAAAACCGTACAATTCAATTCAGGAAATGCACATAGCGTAGAAATTTATGCGGGTATGTGGGCAAATGGCGGCGATACCTGGATACAGGCAGACGACTTCAGTTTGACTAAAAATTGACAACGAGAGGGGAACGTTCATGAAAGCGCTTGTTATTGACAGACCGCATCATGCATCCATTCAGGAGGTGCCATATCCTTCTCCAGGACCAGGCGAGATTGTCATTCGTGTAGAACGTGTCGGCATTTGCGGTACCGATTTCCATATTTATGAGGGAGAGTTTCTTTCTCCGTATCCCATAATTCCCGGCCATGAGTTTTCAGGGACCGTTCATGAATGTGGAGCAGGAGTCGAAGGCTTTCGGGTCGGCGAGCGGGTAACCGCCGATCCTTCCTTATTCTGCGGGCGATGCATTTATTGTCTTACGAACCGGGGCAATCAGTGCGAGAATTGGGGAGCTCTCGGCAATACCGTAAACGGAAGCATGGCTGAATATGTTGCGGTTCCGGCACGGAATGTGGTGCGCATTCCAGATTCCATATCCTTCGAAACGGCCGCATTCATTGAACCGATCGCTTGCGTTGTGCATGCCATGAACCGACTGCGCCTGAAAGCTGGAGATTCTGTCCTTCTTCTCGGAGCAGGAGCGATGGGGCAGCAGCTTGTGCAGACCTTATCGAGATCCGGTGCATCGCGGCTAACTGTCGTTGATGTATCAGAGACCAAGCTGGCGCTAGCAAGGTCATTGGGCGCGACGGAAACGGTACATGTAAGCCATAAATCAAGCCTTGCCGGAGAAAAATTTGACATTGTGGTCGATGCGACGGGCATACCGGCAGTTATCGAGGATGCTTTCACCTATATGGGGAAGACGGCGACCTACCTGCAATTCGGGGTGACGCCGAAAGATGCCCGGATTTCGGTCAATCCATTCGACCTCTATCACAAGGACTGGACCATATTGGGGTCTATGGCGATCAATTATACGTTTCTTCCCGCCTTCGAATGGGTCAAGGAGGGACGTATTTTACTGGAGCCGCTAGTATCGAAGATCATTTCCCTTGAGGAAACGGTTGAATTTCTTGCAAAGCCAAAAGACCCGGAGCTGTTGAAGGTACAGATCAGGATTTAAGGAGAAGGGAGCATGCTATGAGCTATTCGAAGGAAGAGCTATATGCCGATCACAAGCAGCGCAGCTATCCCGGCGAAGCGCGGGAAGCAGCATTTCTGCTTGGCGGGATCGGAACCGGAAATATATCCCTCGGCAGTCGAGGGGAGCTGCGGGATTTTGAAATTTTCAACCATCCTGCAAAAGGCAGTTCCTTGCCCAACACATTCTTCGCGATTCGTGTAAAGCCAGAGGAGGGGACAGCGGTTTACAGGGTACTGGAATCGCAGCTTCAGCCGCCGCATTCCTTGTCACACGGCTATCATCCGCTGACAGCTGGCGGATTGCCGCGACTGAAGAGTTCAACTATGGTTGGGGCGTATCCTGTGGCGCAAATTGCCTTCGAGGATGCAGCGCTTCCGGTAAGGGTAGAGTTAGAGGCGTTCACGCCAATGATCCCGCTTGATCCGGACGATTCCGGCATACCCGCAGCCATTCTATCTTATCGGGTTACAAATACGGGGGTTAAGCGTATCGAGGCGGTTATTGCAGGCTCACTGATGAATCCAGTAGGGGGCCTTTCCTACGACCGATTCGGAAACCTGCATCCAGATATGACCTGCGGAGGAAACGTGAACGAGTTTAGAAAGACGGAGGAGGCAGCTGGTTTATATTTGCATTCAGAGAAGTGGGCTGCCGATGATTTGCAGTATGGCAGTCTCTCTCTTATGACGACAAACCGGAACGTTACCTATAAACGGGCTTGGCTGAGGGGAGCCTGGTATGATTATTTGCAGGAATTTTGGGACGATTTCACGGAAGACGGACGGTTGAATGATCTCGGATATGACACACCCTCGGCCGACCATCGCACTGACACCGGATCGCTTGGTGTGATGGAATGGCTTGAGCCCGGAGAGACGAAGGAATTTCGCTTTATTCTCTCTTGGAGCTTTCCGAATCGAATAAACGGCTGGTATGAGCATGTAAGAGATAAGCGGCCTGGAAGGGAAACGGTTCGTAATTATTATGCTGCCCGGTTCGCCGATTCTTGGGAAGCCGGACTTTATATCATTCGCCATTATGAGCGGCTTTACAGCAGCACACTGTCATTCCGCGATGCGCTTCACGGAAGCACGCTGCCCGGCTATGTGATCGAAGCGTTGGCTGGAAACTTGCCGGTGCTGCGCAGTACGACCTGTTTTTGGCTGGAGGATGGACGGTTCTTTGGCTATGAAGGAACATTTGATGATTTGGGGTCGTGTGAAGGCACATGTACCCACGTCTGGAACTATGCGCAATCATTAGCCTTTCTTTACCCGACACTCGAGCAAAGCATGCGGAGGATCGAGTTTCTGGAAGAGCTTGATGAGCGTGGAATGATGGCGTTCCGGGCGATGAGGACGTTTGATTGCGAATGGCATTGGGAAGGGGGAAAAGCGCCTGCGGCTGCGGACGGTCAGCTGGGCTCTATTATGCGGGTGTACCGCGAATGGAAGCTTTCGGGCGATTCAGCATTTCTTGCCGAGCTGTGGCCTCATGTGAAGCGTGCGCTTGATTTTGCATTAGCACATTGGGATCTGGACGGAGATGCTGTACTGGAAGGCAAGCAGCACAATACGTATGACATTGAATTTTACGGTCCGAATCCATTGACTGGCTTTATGCTGCTCGGTGCGTTAAAAGCGGCAGCAGCTATGGCTGAATCGATGGATGACAGCGAGGCGGCGGACTGTTATAAGCTGCTTGAGCAACAAAGCGCAGCACGCCTAGGCGAGCTGACCTGGAACGGCGAATATTTCATCCAGCGTCTCGAAGACGTTAATGTTCATAAATATCAGCATGGAACAGGATGCTTGTCGGACCAGCTGTTCGGTCAACAGCTGGCCCATCTGTATGGTCTTGGTTATTTGGCGGATGAAAAACGAATAAAGAGTGCCATTCAAGCGGTCTACCGCCATAATTTCAAAACCGATTTCAGCGATCACGCCAATTGCCAGCGCGCTTATGTGCTGCATGACGAGCAGGGACTGCTGATGTGCACGTGGCCGGAGGGAGGAAGGCCTAAACTTCCATTCGTATATTCCGATGAGGTATGGACCGGCGTCGAATATCATGTTGCCTCCACCTTGATTTACGAGGGCTTCGTGGATGAAGGCCTCTCCGTAGTCAAGGCCGTACGCGACCGCCATGATGGGTTTAGAAGAAATCCTTGGAATGAGGTGGAATGCGGCCATCATTACGCGCGTTCGATGGCAAGCTGGGGGCTGCTTATTGCCTTGAGCGGTTTCGAGTTCGATATGGTGAAAGGGGTCATGAAGTTCAATCCGGTTGTGCAGCAGGATGAGTTCTCCACGTTCTGGAGTACGGGAAAAGGATGGGGCACTTATCGGCAAACAAAAAATCCAGACACAGGCAAGCTCCACGTTCAGCTAGATGTGCTCTTCGGTGATATGAGTGATATCAAGGTAGAGGCTTGCGGTCAAGAAGACATATAGAGGGGGAAAGTAGAATGCATTCAATGAAATACAAGATTTTCGGAACGACAGCGCTCGCGGCCATTTTGTTTCTGTCCACGGTATTACCTGCATACGCGCAGGGAAACGGGGTATTGAACGGCTCATCCGAATTTGAGCTTACAGCAAGCAGAGCAACGAAGGTGGCGAGAGTAACCGGGGCCACACAACCTGGGGAAAGCGTGCCAAATCCGAATCAGACAATCGACAATTATGCACTAACTGCTACCGATCTAGGCATCATGTGGGATGCGACAACGGATCCAACCGATAAAAAAATTATGGTCGCGTTTGGCGATTCCTACGACAACGGCTGGGGAGGCTTTGGAGGCGGCGGAAATTCTGCAGGCTGGAGAAGCAATCTATTGGCGATATCGAAAGATACGCTGCTTTCGGATGGGCTAACCTTCTCCTCAATGATTATGGATGAGAACAAAGCCGAGTATTCCAAGGAAATCATTAGCTCTGCGCACAATACGTCAGGCAGCGGCGATTTCACTGCCATTCCTACTGCCGGAATTACGGTAGGTACGAGACATTATATCCATTATATGCAAATTAAAAATTGGGGAGCTAATGGCCGCTGGAACACTAACTTCTCTGAGATCGCTTATTCGGACGACGAGGGGCAAAATTGGACAAAATCAGGTGTGAAATGGGGGGCTGCCAGCAAGTTCGCACAAGCGGCATACGTGAAGGATGGCGGATATGTTTATATGTTCGGAACTCCTGCCGGCAGATTCGACAAGGCCTATTTGGCAAGAACGGGAGAAGCGGACCTATTAAACAAAGAGAAATATGAATATTGGAGTGGAACGAGCTGGATTGTTAACGACGAAGCGGCAGCCAAAGCGATTGTAGATGCGCCTGTCAGCGAATTGTCCGTCGCTTACAATTCTTATTATGAGAAGTGGATTATGACTTATCTGAATGAGAATCGTTATGCGATCGTCATGAGAAGCTCCTCGAGCTTAACCGGCGGCTGGTCAGCGGAAACCGAGGTTGTAACCGGAGCAGAATTCCCCGGATTATACGGCGGTTTTATTCATCCTTGGACGAACAACGGCAAAGACCTGTACATGGTCGTATCTGAGTGGGGACCGTATAACTCGATCCTTATGCATAGTACGCTCAACGTAGGAACTCCTTTAAGCAATCTGATTGCCGATCCATCGTTCGAGCTGCAAGCATCGGGAACGATTGCAGCTCCATGGACACTGGAAGCAGGTACAGGAGGAATAGATCGAAACTTTTTGTCCAGAGCGGGCAGCAACAACCTGTGGCTTAGAAACGCAAGCGGATGGAATGCCATAACCCAGAAGGTTCAGGTCGTGCCGGTTACTGAATACAAACTAACGGCCTTTATTCGGACCTCGCCCAACTTTAATGACGGTTATTTCGGCGTCAGGGATTCGCACGGAACGATTGTGAAAGAGACGAAATTAACCAAATCCGATAATTACACGCCAGTTGAGGTACTGTTCAATTCAGGCAGCAGCACCGAGCTTACTCTGTTTACAGGCATGCATGCAGCAGGAGATACTTGGATGCAGGCAGATGATTACATGCTGCTGCCTATTATTGTAGAAATCGGGATTGAAAGCATCAAGGAGGTAGACGTATCAACGACAGCAGGCAGCGCGCCGGTACTTCCATCTAAGGTAGAAGCTACATACTCCGACGGCACGGTAGCAGATGTCAGTGTCGTATGGGATGCGGTGGAAGAGTTCAGTTACGCGCAGGCTGGCTCGTTTACGGTAAACGGTACGGTAGCGGACACGGCGGTGAAAGCATCTGCGAAAATATTGGTAACAGCAGCTCCTGTTTCTTCGGGTCCCGTCCCAGCTCCAATTCTGAGCTCTGAGCGGAGCATAACCGCCGAAGAACTGAAGACAATGAAGGACGGAGATGCTCCTTTCAAGCTGAACGAGGGACAGAAGGAGTTCCATGTTCCCATTCAAGCCGCCGATATTCTAAAGGATCGCAAGCTGATTGTAACAGCGGGTGAGGTGAAGCTGCACGTACCAGCCGCCGTATTGGCCGCATTAAAGGATCTGCTTCCTGAACAGTCTTTGCAGGATGCGCGAATTGTGCTGCGGGCAACGCCGGTAGATCAAGCGCTGTTCGAATCGAACAGCAACGACGGAAAATACAAGCAGGACGGGATCGCATACGAGCTTGATATTGCGGCACGAACCGCAGATGGAAAGGAAACACGGCTTGACCTATTACCGCAATCCGTTCATGTTTCACTGCCGTATCAGGCAAGCGAGACTGATGAGGCTTTACTCGGAGTATACCGCTTCAACGAAGTGACCGCGCTATGGGAATATGCAGGTGGTCAAATCGATAAGCCGCAAAAACGGATTGCTGCAGACATCAGCCATTTCAGTAAATATGCCATTTTGTCTTACGACAAAGAGTTTACAGATGTGGGCACTGACCATTGGGCTTACCAGATATTAAAGACGCTCTCCGCCAAACATATTGTCGAAGGCGTGGATGCAAACCGATTCGAGCCAAAAGCGAATATGACAAGAGCGGAATTTGCGGCTTTGCTCGTTAGGGCGCTAAATATCAAAACGACAAGCAACACGCTTCCATTCACAGATGTGAGAAAAGGCGCCTGGTACTTGGAGGAAGTGGCCGCAGCCTATGAGGCAGGTCTGATTACAGGAATTACAGAAGCCAGCTTTGCGCCGAACGCAGCCATTACAAGGGAGCAAATGGCGGTTATGGTGATCAGAGCGAATGCATACAGCAATGACGCAGATCAGCAGCTTCAGCTTGATGCGAGTGCCTTCACCGATGCCGATAAAGTGTCGGCTTGGGCGCGTGAAGCCGTCGAACAGGCAGCCGCCCTGGGCCTTATGAAAGGGAAAGGTGCGGACCAGTTCGATCCGCAGGCCAATGCGCTGAGGATTGAAACTGCGCAAGTTATTTTTAATTTGCTGGATACCAACAAGTAGAAATAGCTCCAGCATACCTTCCCATACACAATAGCATTTGATCATTCCTCTCCGCTGAAGACACGTTTCAGCTGGAGGGGAATTTTCTGCGGTATGAGCGTTGTCCCTCGCTGCCTTCACCGCGTGCAATCTATTATTGATGATAGAAAAAAAACATGCTAATG
This sequence comes from Paenibacillus sp. FSL H8-0548, assembly GCF_038630985.1. Classification (NCBI taxonomy): domain Bacteria; kingdom Bacillati; phylum Bacillota; class Bacilli; order Caryophanales; family Paenibacillaceae; genus Paenibacillus; species Paenibacillus sp. FSL H8-0548. The sequence continues at coordinate 6,228,845 of NZ_CP152049.1, read as the reverse complement.
TAAATTGTGAAATCGATTGCAGAACGGGTTGATTCGGTGCAGCAAGCTTGGGATCAGGAGGTTTATATGAGTAAAAGTACGATTTATCAAATCGCGGAGCAGGTCGGCGTATCGCCTTCGACTGTATCGAGAGCGCTCTCAGGAAGCGGCTATTGCGGCAAACGAACGAAGGCAAAGATTATGGAGGCGGCGAAAGCTTTGAATTACGCGCCTGACCATGCTGCCAAAATATTGAAAACCCGCAAAACGAATAAAATTATTTTTGCCGTGCCTGACATATGCAATCCATTTTACTTTGATATGATAAAGGGCATTAATCAGGTAGCGGAGGAGTACGGCTACTTGCTGATTCTTTTTTATACGAAACATCAGCTGTCGGAAGAGCTGAAGGCGATACAAAACGTTAAGGAGAGAGTGGCGGACGGCATGATTATGGTCTCCTTTCACTTCTGTGAGGAAAATATACATGCGATTAACGGGCTGTCCTCGCCAGTCGTTCTGACTAATCAATTCGATTCTCCCGGCGGGGGTGACCGCTTTGACTACGTCTATGTGGATACGTATATAGGTACGAAGCAGGCAACTGAGCATCTGATCAAGCAAGGCATAAAAAGAATCGGGTTTATTGGAGGAGCAATAAGCGAACAAACGGGCATGCAAAGGTATGCTGGTTATCGTAAAGCTCTGCTCGAGGGCGAATTGCCATACGTTGATGAGCTGATTAAGGAGTCCGATTACACAGAATCAGGCGGCTATGAGGCGGCTAGGCAGTTATTGTCGGAGCCTGATCGACCGCAGGCAATCGTTGCCGCAAACGACTTGATGGCAATTGGGGTGATGCATGCATGCGAGGATGCCGGCTTGTCAGTCCCGCACGATATTGCCATCGTCGGCATGGATAATCTGGATATCTCGTCGCGAGTGTACCCGAAGCTCTCTTCGGTTTCCCTTATGCAAGAGGAAATTGGAATACAAGCGGCAAGAATACTCATGAATAGACTGCACGGGAAGCAGATGAACAGGACAGCCATAAAAATAATGCCAAAACTAGTTGTCAGACAGTCGAGCAGATGGAGAATCGACGACTAATATGCAGAGAAGCGGAGAGATCAAACCAGATGCTGAAGCAGAGGCTGATTAGACATATGAACCTGCAAAAGAAAATAACGATGCTTCTCGTTTTATCCATTTTCATTCCGCTTACGCTGTTCGGCTATTTATTCTATCAAAGCTCGAATCAATTCGCCGAAGAACGCACCAACAAGGAAACGGATCAGCTGCTTCATTTGGTTAATCAAAATGTCGATCGGCTGTTGAACGAATATGAAGCGCAATTGCATTCGATCTATGAGAATGAGAACGTTATTTTGCAGCTCAGCCAGATTAACCAGCAAGGGGAGGGAACGGAGACGCAGCTGTCTGCCGATTCAATCAACCGTTATTTGCGCAATTTTCTTCGTGGAAAGGATGACATCGACTCTATCTATTTATTCAGCGGGCAGAAGCTGTTTTTTGCAGATTTCAAAGGCTCGCAATATTATGAGGAGCAATTCCGCAAGCATCCCCAGTGGCAGGAGGCGGTGCAGGATGCCGGCGGGAAAGCGGTTTGGATGCCGACATACGAGCTGCCTGTCAATCGATATTCCTTTGAGCCTTCCCATTATTTCTCGATAGGGATGCAGGTGAAAAACGTAGCCGATGTCATGCAAACGCTTGGCTCTATCTATATTAATGTAAAGATTACGGCACTGGACCGTCTGGCTGATCAGGTGAAGGTCAGCCCGAACGGAACGCTGCTTGTCACGGACGGAGAAGGGCATGTCATCTGGCATCCGAATGCCGAAACCTATCAAGAGACATTGAAGGATATTCCCTTTTATAAGGATATGCTTGCGAAACGGACGCCGTTCTCGACCGTTCGAATGAACGGACAGCTGTATCAGATGAACTACATACAATCGTCATATAATGACTGGTACTATGCAGCGCTCATTCCTAACGATGATTTAAAGGAGCAATCCAAGGAGCTTCGGCAGTTTCTAATTGTAACCGTCTTCGCATTTGGCGCATCGTTCATCATGCTTGCCCTATGGGTATCCAGGTTCATTACGAAACCGATCAGACAGATGGCAGTTGCGATGAAGCAGGTTCATAAGGAAAATGTCGACTTTCAGCTGCCCGTTGCTTCCGAGGACGAAATCGGTCTGCTGAATGCTGCATTTAATAGCATGAGAAGAAGAATTAATGATTTGATTCATGAGGTAAGGGTCATATCCGAGAAGGAGAAGGAGGCGGAGGTACGTGCGCTGCAGGCGCAAATTAATCCGCATTTTGTTTATAACTCGCTTGATACGATTAATTGGATGGCAATCGAACGCGATCAACACGACATCAGCTCGATGATTGCGGCTCTGAGCGACATTATGCGATATGCGATTCGTCCTGGAGAGCCTTACATTGCCCTGGAGGAGGAGTTGAAATGGGCTCAGAATTACGCTTATTTGCAAAAAATGCGGTTCGAGGACCGGTTCGACATCCATTTCCAAGTCGATAAAGCGCTGCTGCGGCAAAGAGTGCCCCGTCTATTTTTGCAGCCATATTTGGAAAATTCGATATTGCACGGGATGGAGCATATCGAAGAGGGCGGCTTAATAACGGTGACGGTCCTGCCGGACATGGGGACTGGAGGCATTCGTGTTGAGCTGTTGGATAACGGGAGCGGCATCAAGGAGGACGAGCTTCATAGCATTATGCTTCGTCGGACGCATGGCATTGGCATTTATAATTTGGACGACCGACTGAAGCTGGAGTACGGCTCCGAGTACGGCGTGAGTATCCGATCAGATTGGGGAGAGGGAACCGTGGTCACGATTATACTCCCTTTGCATGCGATGGATGACGCAGGCAACGGTCAATAATGACAGTCATAGGAGGATATCATGTATAAAGTTATTGTCGTCGATGACGAGCCTAGGGTGAGAAGGGGGCTGCAAGCGCTCATCCCGCAGCTGGATACCGATTGGTCTGTAGCGGGCTCAGCGAACAATGGGATTGAGGCGATAGAGCTTGTTCGAAAAGAAACGCCTGATTTGGTCATTACCGATATCCGGATGCCCCTCATGAATGGGCTTGATCTGCTTAGCGCCTTGAAGGAGTATCCCGTACATGTCGTTATTTTATCGGGTTACGGTTACTTCGAATATGCACAAACTGCAGTGAAGTTCGGCGCTTTCGATTATTTGCTCAAGCCGGTTAAGCCAGCAGAAATTAAAAGTGTGCTTCAGCGCGTAAAGGCGAATAAGCAAGTGGAGGGATCTGTAGCCGCCATCTTGCCAAGTCCCGTCAATTACTCAAAATGGTGGAGAGACTGGTTGTCATCCGAACCGGGGGAAGCGGAGGAATATAAGGAGAAGCTGCGGGAGCAGCTGCCGAAACAGGCAGCCAGCTTTCAACTGGTAGCTCTGGAAATCGATCGTTATGATGATCTGATGATGGACGATCAATGGGGGGACAAGCAGCTTGTGCTGTTTGCCGTACGCAATGTCGTTCATGAGATACTTCCGGAACTGGGAGCGGACAGCTCCACCTTCTTATTCTCAAGCGGTCCGCAGCTTTTTTATTTAATTAACGATGGCATATGCTCGCACGAGCAATCCACCAGGCTGATGGAGGAAGTACGCAAATGGGTGAAAATATCTATCTCAATTGGTGTAAGTGCTAAGGTAGTCGCTTTCGAGGAGCTGCCAGCAGGCTTTTGGCAGGCAAAGGAAGCGCTTCAAAACAAATGGATATACGGCGATGGCATCGTCAGTGCGTACGAGGACGTTGCCATGATGAACCGAAGGGAGCCAGGCTATCCTGCCGAGCTGGATGAAGCGATCGTGAGAGCGGTTAGATCTGGGGAACAGACGAATGCGATATATGGTCTGACTTCGTTTATGGAGCGGATAAAGGAAGGAAGCATCCCTTTCCGGCTGTTTCGCCGATTCTGCTTGCAGTTGTTAGCATCCATCTTCCGCATCGTCTATGAGCATAAGCTGAATGAAATAATTTTGAGGCAAATGAATAAACCGCAGGATTTATTTCACCGCGACTTTACAGCGGAAGAATTTGTCGATTTTATGTCGGAGCTGATTGGCGCGGTCATCAAGTCGATGGAGTGGAGTACGCAGCAGAAACAAAATCGAACGATCGAGAAAGTGATCGATTTCATCCGCAAAAACTACACGAAGGATATTTCGTTGGACGACATAGCTGTTCAGGCTCAAATGAGCAGCAACTATTTAAGTACATTTTTCAAGCAGGAAACGGGCGAGACATTTATTGAGTATTTAACCCGTCTTCGCGTCGATAAAGCCAAAACACTGATGATGAATGCCCAGCTTCGGCTTTATGAAATCGCCCAGATGGTCGGTTACCAGGATGTGAAGTATTTCTCTCGTCTGTTCAAGCGTATGGTTGGTGTGACGCCTGCGGAATACCGCCAATTTTTTTATCGTAGGGAGGAATGAAGGCGTGAGAATGAGGCTGAAAGCTGTTCATCTGCTCCTATGTGCCTTGCTCGCCTTGCTGTCAGCCTCCTGCGGCAGTTACGTGGAGTCAGAAGGAACAACAATCGATAAGCTGCTTACGGATTCAACGACCGCCGAGCCAAGCTTGAATAAAATCGAGCTGCGTTTATGGTCGTTCCACCAATCACGTGAATATGATTTCTGGCAATGGCTAGCGAAGGAATACGAAGCTGAGCATGAAAATATAAAAATTAAAGTTGAATTCGTAACGAGTGACGATTATTTCTCGAGAACACGCTTGCTGTCCTCATTCGCATCGGGCCAAGGGCCGGACATTTTTTTTGTATCCTCTGCGACGCTGGAACGGTTCGTAAATGCTAATATTTTATTTCCGCTGACGGAGTCCTTCACGCCGGCAATAAAAAACGATTTTTATCCATCGGCGTTGGAATCGGTGACGGTGGGCAGCGATATTTATGCGGTGCCTATTGAAACGGAGTTGCTTGGGCTTTTCTATAATATGGAATTGTTCCGCAAGAGAGGAATAAAGCCTCCTTCAACATGGCAGGAAATGAAGGAAGCGGCAAAACAGCTTACGACGAGCAGGGTGAGCGGACTGACGCTTGAAACGTTTGAAGGCGTTTATCTGAATTTTTCATGGCTTCCTTTCTTGTGGCAGACCGGCAGCGATTTGTTGACGGAAGATGGCAAAGGGTCGGCGCTGTCGGGTGGAGCATCGCAAGAGATGTACACCTTTTTCAAGGACATGGTCAATCAAGGGCTCTTAAATATGAGACCGTCACGGCCAGTAACCGATATCGGTATTATTGCGAACGGCGAGACGGCGATGCAAGTGAGCGGCACATGGAATATCCGCACGCTTGAGACTGAATTCGCTGATCAGCCGATCGGCGTTGTACCGCTGCCTATTCCCGAGGGTGGAAGCCCAGTCACGATCGCTGGCGGCTGGAAGCTTGCTGCCAATAAACAGAGCGAGCATGCGGAGGAGGCTGCTAAATTTATTATGTGGGCGCTGGCTGGTGATCCGGATATTCCTCTTAAATGGGTCAATGACGTTAAATTCGCTTATTCGCCGCGCAAATCCGTTATGGAAGAAGGGGTGGATAATTACCGGAAAGGCTTGAGAGCGGTTTTTACCGACCAAATATTTGGTACAGAGCAGGAAGAGCCGCAGCTTCCGGAGGACATAAACCGGATTTTCTCTGACTCCTTGCAGCAGCTGCTCTTTGGAGACAAGAGCGCGTCGCAGATTCAGGAGCTAGCCGATGCAAGAATCAATAAGTACTTGGAGGAAGTCAGAAAATAGTCCACCCTCCTTAAATATTTCCCGTTATATGCTTTAGCCCAAGTGGATTACACTTGGGCTATATTCATTGAAAGGGGCTAAATAAAAATGGGGAAAAGTTGGAAAATAATTGGTTTAGCGGTATTGTCAGTGACGCTGCTTCTGCAGGTCGCTTGCGGCAATTCAAACAATGGAAGAGAGCAGGGAGGCAATAAAGCTGCTGATTCGGAACAAACGACAACTGCAGGGAAAAAAGTAAAGCTGAAATTTTGGGATTTCCACTCTGAGAAAGAAGAGGAATTCTTTAAGGGTTTGGTTGAGGAGTACAATAAAACGCAGGATAAAGTGGTTATTGAGTACTCGACCTTCAACCAAACGGACTATACGACAACTAAGCTTCCGACAGGCTTCGCTTCCGGCGAAGGTCCGGACATTTATATGATTAGTCCCGGTGATTTTATGAAGTTTTCCAAATCCGGTTTAATGGCGGATTTAACGCCTTATTTCCCGGAAGGAGCCAAAGAGGATTTCCTGCCTGCATCGCTGGATGCAGTAACGGTTGACGGCAAGGTTCTGGCACTTCCGTACGAGCTTGAGCTTCTAGGTCTTTACTATAATGAGCAAATGCTGAATGATGCGGGCGTCGAGGTTCCAAAAACATGGGATGAGCTGTATTCTGCAGCGAAGAAGCTCACGACAGATAAGGTGGCAGGCTTGATTTTGCCACCGGACAAAGGACCGTATTTCAACTTCATCTGGTATCCGTTTCTATGGCAGCAAGGTGGCAATGTATTGAACGAGGAAGGATCGGCCTCCACCTTCAATACACCGGAAACGGCTAAAGCGCTTGACTTCTGGGGTCGTTTCTTCAAAGAAGGCATCTCGCCGACCAAGCTGCAGCAAGGGCCATGGGAGATCGATCACATTGGCAAAAAAACGGCAGCGATGCAAATCGTCGGCACTTGGGCGATCAATCGCGCTGAGGAAGTATTCGGCGATGTGCCAATTAATGTAGCTCCACTGCCGATTTCGGAAGGCGGCAAGGCGGCAACAGATGCGGGAGGATGGAAGTTTGCAGTCAACGGTAAAAGCGAGCATGTAGATGAAGCGGCAAAATTCATTATGTGGGCTTTCGCCGGAGATCCGGAACGGGCTCTGAAATGGTGCACGGAAATTAAATTTGCTTATTCGCCTCGCAAGTCCGTCGTTGAGAAGGGGACTGAGGTTTACAGCAAAGGCATGCGCAAAGTGTTTACGGAGCAAATTTACGATTCCGCGATTCCAGAGCCGCGTTATCCATCAGAAGTATTGGATGTTGTTGGTGATGCGATGCAGTACGTTATGTTCGGGAAAATGGACGGTGCAGATGCGGCACAACAGGCTGATGGAAAGATCAACGAAGCGATTCAGGCAGCAAACAAATAAATAAAATAAGCTTCAAACGAAAAGGATGGTGCATGCAGCGAGCCCAAGCTGCGGATCGCTGCATGTACCACTCCGACTGAAGGAGGTTGGATGTTCAGTGACTCCAAAACGAATGAGTAACAGGATGAGGAATGAGTGGGTCACAGCGTACGCTTTTTTACTCCCAAACACATTAGGCTTGCTTACTTTTGTATTTATTCCGATCGTGTATGCCTTTTATGTCAGCTTGCATGACTGGAATGCGTTAAGCCCTAAAGTATTCTCCGGATTTGCGAACTACCAGAAGCTGCTTCACGATCAATTATGGTGGAATTCCGTGTTGAAGACGCTGTTGTTCAGCGTCATCTATGTTCCCTCTCTTTATTTGCTTTCACTGGGCTCTGCTCTGTTGCTGAATGCATTGAAGGGGAGAATCGTAGGCCCAGTAAGAACGATGTTTCTGATGCCGTTCGCAATTACTTCTATTATTAGCGCCATTATCGGCATGTATATGCTGGATCCTCGTAACGGCGTCATCAACCATTTGCTTGGGTTTGCAGGCATTGGTCCGCAGCAGTTTCTAGGCTCCACCTCGCAGGCGATGCTAAGCATTATCGGCGTTATTCTGTGGATTAATATCGGATACAATATGATTATTTTTTTGTCTGCTATCAAAGAAATTCCAAGGGATTATTATGAAGCGGCACAAATCGACGGCGCAACGGGCTGGAAGGCTTTTCGCTGGATAACATTCCCACTATTGGCCGAGACGAGCACCTTTATTCTTATCGTGACTATGATTGGCTCCTTTCAGGCTTTCGATCAGATCGTCGTCATGACTAAGGGCGGTCCTGCTAACGCAACGGAAGTGAGCGTTCTCTATATCTTTAAGCAGGGCTTCGAGCTGCTGAATATGGGGTATGCATCCGCACTGGCTTTTGTGTTGTTCCTTATTATATTTTGTTTGTCCATTATTCAGTTAAAGCTCCTCTCATTGAGGAAATAGGCGGTGAAGACTTTGAGATTAAACAATCGAATCCTATTGCCGTCAGCAGCGGTTATATTAGGCATTTTAATGATTTTTCCGATTTATTTGCTCGTGATCAGCTCTTTGCGTTCCGAAACAAATGTATTCGACTTTAATTTATTGCCGACAGCTTTTGAATTCAGCAACTTCAAAGAAGCATGGATAGGTTCGGGGCTGCCCCGTTCGATCGCCAATTCCTTAATCGTTTCGGGCACGGTTACTGCCGTTGCTATGATTTTTCATGCGATGTCAGGTTATGCGCTTGCGCGGTTTCGTTTCCCTGGGAAAACGATTATGTTCGCTTGGATGTTAAGCACACTCATGGTGCCGTTTGCCGTCATCATGATTCCGCTCTATTTGATTACAAAAAATTTAGGGTTAGCGAACTCGTACGCCGGCCTTATTATTCCATCGATTTTTAATGCCTACGGTATTTTTTTGTTCCGTCAGTTTTATATGGATTTTCCCAAGGAGCTGGAGGAGGCGGGTTACATGGAAGGGCTTAGCCTGTCGGGCACTTTCTTCCGATTGGCACTCCCGTTGTCCGTGCCAATCATGGTGCCGCTTACGATTGGTTTTTTCCTGACGAATTGGAATGCCTATATGTGGCCTCTAATCATAACGCAAGACGAGAGCTTGTGGGTCGTTCAGCAGCGGCTGGCGCATTTGGTGGGCGGAGGCTACTTTACGCCATGGAATGTCGTGCTTGCAGCCGCCGTCGTAGTCGCCATTCCGACCTTTATCCTGTTTTTCGTTGCACAGAAATATTTGGTCGAAGGCATTAAGATGAGCGGCATCAAATAATAGTGTTGCACGCTTGCCTAGACATAATCAATGAATTTATGATTATGTCTTTTTTTCATTTTTGTTTGCGACACGATGATTTACTCCAAAATTAGAGATGAAAAGCTTTGATTGTATGTGCCTGAACCATTCCCTTCCATCTTGCCGCCCCTTCCATCCTCTCGCTTGCTTTCACCTATTCCCCTGATTTAGTCCTAGCTCGGTTTCTCTTTATGGAAACGAATATCACTTCATCGCTATCCTGCGCTTCCAACAATATATATAAGTTGAACTAAAGACACTTCTACATTCTAATGCAAAGACGATCGATAATATTCATGGGATCTTTCATGATATTAATCATAAATGTCCCTACATTTTTCCGTATCTCAGCAGTTTTGTGATAAAACACATTAATTGATGACATCTGCTTTGAGCCACTTCCATAACCCTTTGACCAGGTTTAACTGTTGACTGTACGGTGGTAGAAAAACAAACTTCAACCGTTGATTTTCATTCAGGAAGCCCGACAATAGCTTGGCATGATGAATACGAGCATTGTCTAATATGATAACGATTTTGCCAGTCGGATAAGCCTCGAGAACTTGGCTTAAAAACGTTAGAAATGCTGCTGCATCATACTGTTCGTCTTCCTTCCAGATGATATTTCCGTTTCCATAGTCCAACGTCGCCAAAAGCTTTACACCGAGATGTTTACCCGTGGTCTTAATCATTCGTTGCTTTCCCTTGGCAAACCATGTCTTCTGAAGTGCCTTGTAATCCCGAATCATACTTTCATCTTCAAACAATAAATGATCAATTTCGCCGTTTTCGTACTTTTTTTAACCTGGGGAAGGTGGTTTCGACAAACACTTTTTGTTTTTCTTCGTCAGCAGCCGCTAAAGTGTAAGTCGGCTTGGTATAACTGAGATCCATCCGATGCATGAGTTTCGATACTCCCCGAATAGAGTAGATTTTGCCGAAATTATTCTTGATGTATCCTCTAATGATTTGGAGTGTCCAGTTGAACTTGGATGTGAACCCTAATTCATGAGGAACACAATCCATAATGGTTTTTTTTCTACGACGGTACAATCATATAACAAGATTTCCCTGCTTTCTGTCGAATGCATAAGGGAAAGAATGATGTAGGAGATGACCCTTATGCTTTCGAAAAATCGCCTCGGTGCTGCTCCAAAGATTTACTTCAGACCGGAAATGAACAATTGTCCACATTGTGAGTCTAAATTAGTGCGGTCGCATACCGCGTGGAAAAAGAAAATATCTAAATTATCAGGCGTCATTCACGCATGGAGTATGGCGTATGTTTGTTCAAACGAAAACTGCATACATGCAAGTGCTACTTATAAATCAGCAGAGGCAGAAGCTTTGAGCATGAAATACTCATCTTACAGCTACGATGTTCTCTGCCTGGTCGGTGAACTGCGTTTTAAGCAACATCGCACGCGTAAAGAGATTGCGGACGCATTAAATGAACGTGGCATTGTGGCCAGTGAACGGTATGCACAATCGCTGTATGAAAGGTATCAAACCCTTCTCGCTGCAAGTCTCGATGAACATGTCAAACAAAGCCTTGCAGAGACAACGGCGCAAAATGGCGGCATTATCCTCTCGATGGACGGTGTCCAACCCGAGAAGGGGAATGAGATGCTTTACGTTATTCGCGAAGTATTCAGCGGTACCATTCTTGCGGCTCGGAACATGAAAAGTGGAGCCGCTGCTGAATTGCGGACACTCATTGATCCGATTATTGAATGGGGTTATCCCATCGTAGGGATTGTAAGCGACGGACAAGTTTCCATTCGGCAGGCTTTCGAATCTCTCTTGCCTGACGTGCCGTATCAGTACTGTCAGTACCATTATTTGAAAGACATTGCCAAGCCTGTTGTAGATGCCGATCGAAAGCTCAAAATGGAACTGAAAAAGAGCATGCGCGGCCTGCGGGATGTGGAACGAAAAATCGAGCAGACCGAGAAAAAAGAAGCGGAAGCCGCACGGACGAACGATGATGAGATTCCTGACTCATCACACGTAGCAGCGGAAACAACTGTGCTTTCTGAAGCACAGGTGGCGAAGGGTTACGTAGCGGCCGTTCGCGCTTTACTCTTGGAAGATGGCGAACCGCCGATTCATTTACCGGGCATGTTGATCTATGAACGAGCCCAGGCCATACAAGCGTCGCTTGCGCGATGCTTGACTAAAAAAAGAGCCTCTTCTCCTTCAGGGTCTATTCAGAATTTTCAGTAAACTTGGGGAACAGACCTCACGATACGAAGCTGTGTCCCGCTGGGCGAAGCCGATTGCCCCTATCGCAACAGCACTGGAACCGGACGATGATAAAACGAGCGAAACAGTAGAATGGGAAATGACCCATGTATTGAACTGGCTCAAACAGACGTATACGGAAGAGACTGATTCCACCATGGTTAATAACGTGACCAACTATTCCCGCGGGTTCTGGAAAGGTCTGTTTACCTGTTACGATCATTATCACATCCCGAGAACCAACAACGACCTGGAACAATTTTTCCGTCAGACGAAAGCATGCCACCGCCGAATTACGGGACTCCGCAATTGGAACAACTATATCGTTCGAAATGGCGAGATGATCGTGCTCGTAAGCGATGCACTCCGACAAAAACATGTCATCGCTCGTCTGAGAAGTGTGAGCTATGCAGCGTATACTCAGCGCAAAGCACGATGGAGCGAGCGCCTATCTGCAGGCGTTCAACGTAGACGGTTTAATCGTAATCCCTACACTTTCTTGCATCAATTGGAAACGCAATGGGATCAAATCGCGGTTGTTAGTTGATTGTGCCGTCGTAGTTTTTTTAGATCTATATCGATCTACTCCGTCTCTTGAAATGCCATTTGCTCGGAGTGTTCATCGGATCTAGCACTTACGGAATAGCTCTTGCTTTTGGCGATTTCTTTGTAACAGCCTTCTCTGAGTAAACAATTTTTGCATCGCTCAACGTCAAAGTAATAGGTGTCCACTTGGTTTTTACCGACGCCTTTTTTTCCTTGTCGAGCCTTTCGGATGGCCATGTGACCAGCATCGTATGCTGCAATAGGCTTAATAACATTCATTTCATGTGACATTAATGATTACCTCCCAATTTTGGTCGGGAGTTTGGTGCGGTGAAAAGATTGACGCACCTGACGGCTATTAGCCGCGCCAATCTGGGGAAAAGCGAGCGCACACAACTCTAGCGGAGAACAAGGGACGTATTTTTTATTTTGGGAAATATATATAGAATTAACTTCCCTTATGGGGCACGGGATCGCGAAAATTAGGAGTTTATGGAAACGGGTGAGGACGAGGTTTAACATGCTTCAATCACTCGGAACTGGTAAACAGAAATCGACAAGTAACTGTGTAAACTTAGGAACCGCCGTATACCGAGCGGTACGTGGTGGTGTGGGAGGCCGGCTACATAATTATTGGGTAGCCCTCCTACCCAATTTTAGATTTAACAATTCATTTATGGCATTAGCGGAAGACATCTTCAAACAGGCTTAATCGAGTATGCCTCTGCTCCAGTGTGCCAAAGTAAATTCACCTGTCGCATGCCTTAATACTTATCCTACTCATCCATCATACATTGGCTCCCATCTGACTACTAGGTGGGGCCTATTTGACGCTCACAGTAAAACGACGCTCAACACTGCAAGATCGCGAATGTTCTGTGCTATTATCCTTTTTGTATATGCCATTGAACAAATTGACCATATAATCAGCCGCAACGTACTACTATACTTAGGTTGTTCGATACAGCTGTACATTACAGTGGAAAGTAGGTGAGGGCTATAGCGAATTGGTGCCGAGCTTGCTAGCACGTGCATATTGCTCGAATCGGATGACGCTAGGCGGTAAGTATTAAGCAAAGGAAGAAGGGGAGATAAAATGAAAACGATTTCCGATTTATGTAAAAAGGGTTTGCTGTTTGTTCTATTATTCACCATGTTATTTAGTACGCTGGAGCTGTATCCGCAGACTGTTGTGTTCGCCGAGTCCAATACAGTCTACAGCGCAGACGAACTGCTTCCTCCAACTGCAGCCCCAGGTGCAGGCACCTACGAAACGACACAGCAGATAACACTGCAAAGTGAGGTTGTGGAAGCGGGAATTTACTATACTCTGGACGGATCTGACCCTCAGGAAAACGGGATTCGTTATGAGTCGCCCATTTCTGTTGACGCATCCGTATCCATCATAGCTTATATTAAGTCAGGTGATCTTGTAAGCGATACCATTTTACTTCAATATACAATTGACAGAGAAAAAGATGCCGACACGGAGTCTCCTGAAAGGAACGAAGAGCAAGCTGAAGAAGTTGCAGAGGAGGAGGCAATTGAGCAGGATTTACTCAAACTTGAAGAAGCGGAAGAACTGTTAAGAATGGCTGCCTTACTTGATGAGAATCCGGCATATGCAGAGCATTTTTTAACCAAGCCGGGTAAAGGTTTTGCTTACATACGCCCGAATTATCCGGGTATGAGCATTACAGAGGGGAGGCCCGCTGTTATTGATGCGAGCAAGCAAACGGACAAGTTTCCGGTATTCCATATTAGCAACGCTAGAACTGGGCTGCAGCTAGTTGCACAGCTCTATGGGCCTGACCAAACAATTGTGTATACATCCACGCCAAAAGAATTTGAAGGTCAGGATACGCTGACTATACCGGATACCGTTCAAATGCAACGAGGCACTTATCGCCTTTTGCTGACTCTTACAGCAGATGGCAAGACGTTATATGACACTTACTATTTTACCGCTATTGACGAATTTGCTACTTATCATTCTATACACAATGAACAAAACTCCAACAATGCCAATGTTGGCAACGTCAATTACGATGAAGCGGGCATCAAAGAATATCCGGCCGTTCAGCTTCTTCAGGATAGGCTGGCCTACATTCCAGATTACAAAGGCAATCAAATTACTGACTTTTCCAACGTGGGCTATAAGGGGGGCGGCGTAGACATTCCCAATGTTCCCGTCAAGGTAAGGCTGGAGCCACTGGTGGATGACACTATGGATGCTTGGGATATGATCCAGAACGCCATCAACTATGTATCTGGTCTGGTCCCCGACAACAGCGGCTTTCGTGGAGCTGTGTACTTGAATGAAGGGATTTATCGCATTAGTAGACCATTGACAATTAGAGCTTCAGGAGTTGTTATCCAGGGTGCAGGACAAGGAACGCCAACAGACGTCAAAGGGGATGGATCGCAGGCTAATCCCTTAACCTATGAATTAGCGGACCAAGCATTCGAAACTGGCGTCACCAAGCTCATCTCCACATGGAAGGTGAATTCAAACAGTACATGGGTGCCTGAGAAGAATGATGACCGGACTCCCAATACCAATACAGAATCAGGCGTCAATGTGAACTCTCCGCGCTCAACTGGTCAGAACAGCACGCTTATTCACTTTTCTGGTTCATCTCCTACTACAGGAAACGACTATGTGGAGGTGACTGACCAATACGTAGGGGCAGGTCAGTTTAGCGTACACGTTGCAGATGTATCAAAATTCGAGGTTGGTGAGGTTGTAGAGGTTCGCAAACGGATCGATATAAATTGGGCAAAAGCTATGTATATGGACCGTATAGATGGCGCTGCAGACAGATTATGGTCTAATAGCAACACCATTAACACTTTTAATAACAATTTTAAGAGCGAACGTACAATTGCTGCGATTGACAGAGAAAATAAACAGCTTACTTTTGCAGAACCGCTTGCTGACAATTTGGATATGCGCTGGGATGTTGCACGTATCTACAAGTTGACTAATGACGGACGACTAACCAATGTAGGCGTAGAGGGAATTCAAGGCATTTCCCATTTCTATGCGGTTGAGGATGCACAAGGTGAAGCCTATAAACCGTTGACTTCCCGTTACAACATCTTCTTCCGCACCTATAATGACGAGAATCATGCGATGGTGTTTGTAACAATGAATGCGGTCAAGGACGGGTGGGTTAGAAACTTTCAGACCTATCACCTGGATATCGGCTTCCAAGGAGGCGGACAATCTCGCAATATTACAGTGCAGGATGGCGCTGTATTAGATCCTGTCAGTTATATGGATGCCGGTGAGCGCAGGTATTCCATCTATTTCAACACCTCGCAATTTATGCTCGGTCAACGACTATATACACGCTTTATGCGCCATGCTTACGCATTTGACGCCTATACATCTGGTCCGAATGTGTTTTACAACAGTAATTCTGATTATACTGCCGATTCTTCCGAGCCGCATTTCCGTTGGTCCTCTGCGGGACTGTACGACAATATGCGGACGAGAGTGCATATCCAAAATCGCTGGAATTGGGGAACCTCGCATGGTCATTCCGGCGTCAACTATGTCCTGTACAACTCAGAGGGACCTTTCATTATGAGCCAGCCACAAATCTCACCAAATTATCTAATCGGTCACAGCTATGACTATCCGAAAGATCGATTAAAATATGGTGAGACGGTGAATGTGTTTTTAACGAAAGGTGATGAACTGACCGGTCATTTGCCGCCGGACTTTGATTCTGAGCCTAACTTGTTTCTACTGCAGAACGCCAATCTGAATAATGGACAAGTACCCAACTTCCCGGCGTACATGTATAGTGTGGAAAGAAAGGTAAGCCCTGCTCTCGATAACATGCCGGATAGCCTCTATCTTCAACAGGTAAAGGATCGTCTTGGCACTAAAGCCGTCGAAAGCATCAATCAGTTGCCTATTCCGCCTGCACTATTATCCGAGCTTAGCATCAATGGACAGGTCATCGAAGGATTTAAGTCAAGGACATTTATCTACACCTATGATCTGGGGCTGGATTTTGTTGAATTACCGGAAATAGCCGTCGCTTCATCCGATGGCAACGCAAAAATCGACATTATCTATCCTGAGCATTACGCGCAAAATGAGATTCAAATTGTCCTCACCAACGCCAATCAGGTGAAGACGGTTTACACGATACGCTTAAGTAGTGGAGTCATTACATCGCCGATCGTTTCAGCTAGTAGTGAACAAATTAATGGTTCCAACACGAACTACGCCTTGCATGTTTTAAATCCTGATCTAACGGAAGGAAATCCCGACGTTCCCCGGTGGGCTGCTGAAAATGAAGCCGCGCTTACGATGTATTTAGGAAATCAAGCTAAACGAATTGAAGGCATTGAGCTTGGCGTTGTCCGGCCAGGAAGCGGCTCGCGAGCCTACCAATTCGGCGTAGAGTTTTCATTGGATGGCAAGACATGGATTAAGCCTGATGAAGGAACTTATAAGACGAATACACAACAGGATAAAGAGGGATGGAGCTACACCACTGAAGGACGAATAGCTGGTATTGCCGTCAATTCGAACAACACCGAACATATCCTGCAGACCTTCTATTTCAGTGAACCAACCGAGGCTAGGTTTATTCGTTTTACGGGTGCAGGAAATACCGTTAATCAATGGAATAACTATTGGCGGCTACGTCCTGTCTTTGCAGACGGTTCGGTTTACACCCCTCCTACTGCTGTTAGCATTAAAGGAGATGAAAGCATAACGGTTGGGGACAAGGCACAACTGCAGGCAGTAATCACACCAGATGATGCAACTGTAAAAGATGTATTCTGGTCGTCCAGTAATCCATCCATAGTCAAAGTCGATCAACTAGGACATGTAACCGCGATTGCAGCAGGAACAGCGATTATTAAAGCGGTCACGGCCGATGGCCAGTATCAATCAGATGACGGAATCCCTTCGATTCAATACAATACGTCTACATTAAGCGTTACTGTGGTAGAAAAAATCATCAATTACCGCGTTTCCTTCCACACAGGAGACGAAAGCAATATTGCTGAACAAACTGTAGAAGCTGGGTCGACGCTTGCTGCGCCTGAAGCACCTGCAAGAGACGAGTATCGGTTCGCAGGCTGGTTTAAAGATCAGCAGCACACCATCCCTTGGATATTTGATACAGACAAAGTGGACAGTGACCTTGTCTTGTATGCCAAATGGATTCATGAGCCGTCTTATGTGTATCAACCGAGCACGCCAATTGCCGTAGAAAGAACTGCACTTGAGAATCAACGCGAAATTACCGAGCAACTGGAGAACAAGCAAGCACCGTCCTTAACTATTCCTGCAACTAGCAAAAAGGCTGAGCTGAATGCAGAAACGGCGCGCTCCATTGGCTTAGCAGGCCAAGGCATCACGATCAAGAAAGATGCCTTCTCGGTTTTCATACCTGCACATGTACTGTCACTTATTAACCCGGACAGTACCTCAGTCACGATAGTGATTTCCCCACTGTCAACTGATGACGCCCTGCAAGCCATGAAGCAGGTGGATGCGAAGCTGCTTAGCAGAATTTATGAGCTATCGATCATTGTCAATGGTGTAAATGTAGAACAATTCAACGAGCCGATCGAACTTCGTTTGAATATAGCTGGAGCCAATCTGCAGTCGGATAACGCAACTTCAATCATCAAACTGACTGGAACTGGATTAAAGCATAATCGTGGCGGTGTCTACAGCGACAAGGACGGTGTAATTACTGGCTATACACATGATATCGGCTTGTATGCGGCTGCGTCCGTCAAGGATCTGGTAGCTCTTCATCTGTCACTTAAGAGCCTTGAATATGAGCTGAACGATCAGCCATATACCTTTGATGTGTCACCACTATTAGTTGAAAATCGCACCTTAGTGCCGATACGACTGATTGCAGAAAGCTTTGGCGCAAAAGTATCCTGGGATCCTGCGACTTTCTCGGCTGTCATAGCGCTAGAGGGCAAAGAGCTGAGATTTACGATTGGACAGGCAACAGAAAACATGGAGGTTCCGGCTATGCTGTTCAAGCAGCGCACAATGATACCTTTGCGATTCGTAGCTGAATATTTTGGTGCTAATGTCCTTTATGACAAGGAAACGAAGGGCATTACCATTTTCAGATAACAGCATATTAACTTCTTAATGGTTGGAAAGGCACATGGATTGTCGCCGTCAAACGTGATAATTCTCCATCATGCCTTTTCCCTCCTAAATGTTATCTACCAATTCCTCCAGTTTTTTGCCCTCGGATGGATGTAAGGGATGATTATGAAAAGGGGGGGCTTACTGATGGAGAATCTCTCAAGATTATCTTTTACTTACAGCAAACTTGCGCAGCTATACCTTAGATCTTGATATCGGATTCACCGAAAGTTTTGCTTTTTAAAAAAATCGGGAAGTTTTGAGTGATATATCGTGGTTTATTTCGTTCACCCACAGAATCTCCATAAATGTAATCCAAATAATCTGTGCAATAGGAGGCACCGTACAAGCGTTGATTGTTCTGCTGCTTCTCTTGAAGACGTATTAGAAGCTCATAGAATGCATCTACAAGCAGCGAGAAGATCATTTTGAAGGTGTTTTGATTCGTCTCACACTATAGAGTAGTTCCGGCTATCTTGCTATTTCTTTTCCGGTATTCGGACGGGGAAATGCCGACGATGGCTCTAAAAGTCGAAGAAAAATAATGCTGGTCCGCAAAGTTCAGCTTGACGGAGATTTCATTGATAATGAGATGAGTGTTCAGCAAGTAATGCTTGGCAAGTTCAATTTTGTGTTTGCGGTAATAAGCATAGGGAGTAATCCCATACGTTTCGCGAAACAGCTTGATGATATAATTTTTCGAATATCCTAACTGTACGCAAACATCGTTCATATCTAACCTGTTTTCAATGTTTACGTCTAGGCATAATTTGATTTGCTCCGCAACGGAGAGCACCTTATGCTCCAAATGGTTTTTTAAACGCAAAACGATCTTCAACAACATGACTGAAACTTCGTCGATTAATTCGGAATAGCTCTTATCTCTGACGGACGATATATTAATGATTTCATTCATATAAGAAAGAATGTTGCAATCCTTTACAATATACGTGTCTGGAGGCAAATACTGCTTAAACAAATATTCCGCAAATTCCCCGTAAAAAACTATCCAAATTTTAGTCCAAGGATGATCTTCGCTGGAATAATACACGTGATCGCTGTTTCGAGTCAAAATATAAACGTCATTTTTTTGAGGGTACAAAGTCTGGGTGTCAATCTTCAGAACGCCACTGCCATCGATAATGTATTCGAACGAAAAGAGGTTTTCGCCTTGCCGATCAATCCGGTAATTTTTATCGCAATAAGAGATTCCTGACATCATGACATTCAGTGGGAAATCGGAATCGCACATTTGCCAGAAATTATATATATCCTCACGCATGATTATAATCCTCACCTTTGAAGTGATATTTCCTATTATTATATATCAATTAATATGATAAATTAAACAATGCGTAGAACAAAAGAATTGTAATCTTACTAAATCTAAGCGAAATAGGAGGGATTGAAATGAATTTGCGAGCTCCAGCCGTTCCACTAATTACCATAGATCCTTATTTTTCTATTTGGTCGATGGCAGACAAGTTGAATGAATCAGACACCAAGCATTGGACGGGTAAACCTCATCGAATGATCGGCACCGCTTCAGTCAGTGGCAAAGAGTATCTTTTTATGGGCGATAAGCCAAACAGCTTGAAAATGGAACAAACTAGTCTGGACATTACTGCACTCTCAACCAACTACCGTTTTGCATGTGATGAAATTCAATTAGAAATTACATTTACTACGCCCCTTCTGATGGATGATTTGAAGCTAATGTCCAGACCAGTTTCTTATATTCATGCGAAAGGTTGGACCAATGATGGGAAAATTCATAATGTGACGATTACCATTATGGTGGATGGCGAGATCTGCCAAAATTTAAAGTACGAGTTCCCAACCGAATATGCCGATCTTAGCCAACCAGGCTTTACCTGCGGTGAGATTGGAAGTAAGATCCAGAATATGTTATCCGTAGCTGGAGATGACCTTAGAATCAATTGGGGATATGTATATCTCGCTTCGGATCATGACCAAGCGGTAGTTACTGCCACAACCAGCACCAATGAATACGGTACCCTGAACCATACGATGGCACTGTCGATCACGCTAGATACGGAACAAAATGCTGAAGGACTTTTTGCCGTCGCTTATGATGATATTAAGGCAATTGAATATTTCCACGAGCCCCTCAATGCGTATTGGAAAAAGGACGGCCAAAGCATCAAGGAAGCGATCAAGCAAGCCTTGAGCGAGTATGACACTATTTCCAATAAATGCGAATTATTCTCGTCGAAACTGTATCAGGATGCCACTGATTCAGGCAACGAAAAATATGCGGAACTGCTATTCCTAGCCTACCGGCAGGCGATTGCAGCGCATAAAGTTTGTGTGGATCCAAACGGAGATGTGTTGTTTATTTCCAAGGAGAATTTCAGTAACGGCTGCGCCGCCACCGTCGACGTGACCTATCCTTCCATCCCTCTATTTTTGCTTTATAACCCAGAGCTTGTTAAAGGGATGCTAAGACCGATTTTCAAATATGCCTCAATGGATGTTTGGCATTACGATTTTGCTCCTCACGATGTGGGGACCTATCCTATTCTTAACGGTCAGGTATACAGCCATGGGACTTGCCCTACTTGGCAGATGCCAGTGGAAGAATGCGGAAATATGCTGATCGTTAGCGCGGCAGTTGCACTTGCGGAAAATGACATCTCGTTTGCTCAGGAGAATTGGAGCCATCTTGAGAAATGGTGCAATTACCTTATCAAAAACGGCGTAGATCCGGATAACCAGTTGTGTACGGACGATTTCGCAGGGCATTTAGCCCATAACTGTAATTTATCGATTAAGGCCATCATGGGAATCGCCAGCTTCTCTATTTTGAACCGCTTAGCAGGAAATGAGGAGAAAGCAGAGGAACTACTGAAGATTGCCGGGTCCATGGTTGAAAAATGGCTGGCTATGGCCGCAAATGAAGATGGGACGTTCCGTCTGGCATTTGACCGTCCTGGCTCCTTTAGTATGAAATACAATGCGGTCTGGGATCAAATTTTCGGACTGAACTTATTTCCTAAAGATACCTTTACGGCAGAGACGAGAGCCTATATCGAAAAGTACTCCGGCCCTTACGGCCTCATGTTGGATAACCGCAACAACTATACCAAATCAGATTGGCTGGTGTGGAGCGCCTCGCTTTGTGATAACAAGGAAGATTTCACGACCATCGTAGATCGCTTGTGGCTTGCGTACAACGAGTCGGAAAGCCGTGTTCCAATGACGGATTTTTATTCGACGACCGATGCGAAAATAGAAAACTTCCAAAACAGATCGGTACAGGGTGGGCTATTCATCAAGTTACTTATTGACAAAGGAATTTAATGCTTTCAAAAGTGAATAGCGGTAATACCTCTTTCATCGCGGGTCTAGAATCGGGTGACGACGTATTTAAATGAGTAATGAAAAGAGCAGTCCACCCTTGGATGAGGATGGACTGCTTTTTTTCATGTGTAACGGTTTGCAGTCGGCATATTCTAATCAAATATATGTGCGAACGAAGGAATTATCGCATCTATCCTCGTCTGAAACTTATGGGGATCTGTCTCACCCAGCTCTGCTAATAATTGTTGTGCCTCTAAAGATCGACTATCCTCCAAGATGAGTGTGAGTACATTGGAATTGAAAATCTCACGGGGGGAGATAATCAATGCATTCATCATAAACTGTTCCGAGTACAGGGATAGGTTATTTTCTGTGGTTGCGAGCTTCATAGTCTGCTTCATATACAAATCCAAATATTTTTGTGCAAATACAACGCCCTTCATTGGTTCAGAGTATACATGCTCTACCCCTTTCCATCGCAGATCTGCAACGGAGCTGAGCCACCAGGCTGGTTCAATGGCCTCCTGCATTCTTTTCAGTACTCGCCGCTCGAAATGGGGCTGTGGATTGCTGCGCTCTTCCTCCAAGCAACCTCCTAAAGTTTCTGCTTCAATCGCTGCTACCGTCATTCCCTGCCCATGGATAGGATCAAAGCAACAAAAAGCGTCACCTAGAACTAACAACCCGGACGGCCAATTTTCCATTTTCTCAAAATGTTGACGAACAGATTCCGGTGTACGGTAGCCCCGTGGACTTTGAACAGGTTCCAATTGTTTCACAATTTCCGCCATTCGTGAATCAGGAAGATGGTTTATTTCTGCTTGATATTGTTCAGGATCCGTCGATGGATAATGTTCTCCTCCAGCGCTAAATAACAAAGTTCCAGCGATATTATTTTCAAATCTTAGAAGCATTGCGGTACTAACGCATTTGGATGGCTGTGCTTCTGAAATAATGGATGTCCAGTTTTCTTCAAGCTGCTGAGGTATTTTGTAATAACGGGTACTATAGCCAAGCGAGACATGAAGACGTTCTGGTTCCGGCACAACAAAGCCAAGAGACTCCAGCCACTGGGTGGCTTTGGAGGAACTCCCGGTTGTATCCACCACCAAATCGGCAGTTGAGGCCCCCTCTTGCTTTTGATCACTGCAATCCCTTGTAAATACGCCAATAATTCTTGTCTGGTCAGATGATGCTTGCAAGCCGGTTACTTCCAAATTTGATGAAAACCGTACTTTTGGAATCTGATCTACGCGCTGACGCAGAACGTATTCAAGTAATGCTCTGCTGCAAGCTGCGTTTTTCACAGGAGAACTAGCTTTGAAACTGGCGAATTCATTTACTATCAGCATTTTTTCTTTCATGGTTGGAAAGGCACCTAGATTTAACAAGTCCTCAATATAATCAGGGAAATAACGCTCGAGAATCATACTGCCGCGCGGGAGCATGCGATGCGGGTGAAACGCCTGCGGCGTGCCGAGACGGTTAGAAGGTTTCAGTGAAAACTCATCTCTTTCAATAATCAAGACTTCACCATAAAAATCAGAAAGGACCCGTGCAGTCAGCAATCCAGCGATGCCTGCACCGATGACGATTGCTTTTTCTGCTTTTGATTGCGCAGCCGGGACATATTGTTTCATAAATTTCATACCTTTCTTTATAATTTCTAGTTTGACTGAGGTTTCATCAATCCTTTTAGTTGATTTATTTGAGAAAGGGAATTGTTGCTAGTCGGATAAACGATATACAATTAAAAGAGTGTTACACTTACAACATGTGTATTATAGGTTGGATAGAAGCAAAGTTCAAATTATAATTCCATCATTTGGACAGAAATGTACAGAAGAGATTAAAGTTCTGCATTCAAATCAGGCAATAATTACTTTTTTATATAGGAGGTGCTTAAGGATGGAAGATGCGACAATGAATCCACTCTTGCTGGACATACCTGAGAGCTTTGAAAGCCAGAGGCTGATTATCCGCTCGCCATTATGGGGAGATGGTGCTCATCTTAACGAGGCAGTGAAAGCGAGTATAAAAGAATTGAAGCCTTGGATGCCCTGGGCTGAGCAAATACCTACAGTGGACGAATCGGAAGCTGTTGTTAGGCGAGCACGATTAAAGTTTTTAGAGCGTTCAGATTTCATGCTGCTGCTTATCCTAAAGGAAACGGGTCAGCTGATAGGGAGCAGTGGTCTTCATCGGATCGATTGGCAATCGAGAAAGTTTGAGATCGGTTATTGGATTCATTCTGCATTTAGCGGAAATGGCTATATATCGGAAGCAGTAGATGCGATAAGCAACTTTGCTGTTCAAGAGTTAAAGGCGAATCGCGTTGAGATCCGCTGTGATTCTCGTAATATTAAGAGCGCTGGTGTCGCTCAGCGCTTAGGCTTCACGCTTGAAGGTATTCTACGGTACGAAAAATGTGCCGTAGACGGTTCACTTCGCGACACGATGATTTTCTCCAAAATTAGAGGGAAAGAGCTTTGAATGTATGCCAATGCTGTCCTGCACTTTTGCAAGGTAGCGGCTAGTGCAGGATAGCCTATGTATGTACGGTAATGGGGGCGTTGCAATGAAAAGGATAGTAGTCATTCTCACGGTAATCTGCATCATGATTACAGGCTGCAGCATTAAGGAGACGTTCATAACTGAGAAGCTAATAACCGCCACGCAGGTAAAGGAATTATTTGATAAATATGAAATTGAACGATCTGAGCCCAAGGACTTGCATCCCCAAAATGTATTTACAAGAGTTCTTAATGGTGTAACACCTGAAACTTATGAAATAAATAATGATCAATTGATTAGTATATACGTGTATTCCTCAAGCAAAGAAGCTAAGGAGGGAGAAAAGGGTTTTAAGGATAGTACAGCAACAGCCGATGTTGTTCAGCATAGCGTTTATGTGATTGGCAATGTTTTATTATTTTATGTAGCAGATCGTGATTTTAAGGATTCGCGTGTGGAGCGGGTTATGAACGATATGCTTACTTTGTTAGTCTAAATCACTGGTACTGGCGTTTATTCGACCGGGTATGCAACAATAAGGTATTCATCATTAATTGTCTAAAGAAATGCAATCGGATAAGGAGCAGGTACATAATGGAGAACAAAATTTTCACATTGAGCGAAGCGAATGAGCTGCTGCCGCAGTTGAAGGCGGACTTAACGAGGCTTCAAAATTTAACGAAGCAGTTTGAGAAGCAGTATATGGACTATCAGAAGGAAAAGACAGATTTTGAGCAAGCCTTTGTGGCGGAGCAAGGCAGCATGGATCCGTTCTTTGAGCAGGAAAGCCAGCTGGAGTTCATGAAGATGGAAGCAGACCTATTGATAGAAAATTTTGCGCGCAAAGGCGTACAGTTGAAAATGATTAATCCGGGACTGATCGACTTTCCAGCCGTTCTTGACGGCGAGGATATTCTGATCTGCTGGAAGGAAGGCGAAGAGCGTGTCAGCCACTATCATGGCTGGAATGATGGCTTTGCCGGGAGAAAAGAATTTCCTCAGTAGTAGAGCCGCAGGGGCAGCTGAAAGCCAGCTGTGCCTGAAGTGGAACATTCCTAATTACGGCTGCGTTATGTATGTAGTGGGCTCATTCGAGTAGAGAGGCTGGTGCTGCATGACCATTTTCAGAAAAACAACGGCAATGCTTCTGACTGCAATCATCATTCGGCAGCATGAGCTATTCGATGAGGTGACTTTAACTGCAAGCGAATACGATCCAGCATTGAAGGAATTTAGAGAGAGTTTTTCAGTGAAGGCAATCATTAATGATAATAAATATGCAGGCGAGCTGAAATTTAAGCATCCAGGAAGCTATTGGGTAAACCTGGAGAGTCCGAAATATTTACAGTCCATAGATGTAGGCCCTTATTCGACCGTCTGGGCTAGTATGATCGTAGATGTAGAATAAGGGGGAAATAAAGAAGAGTCCCGATTCAACATCATCGAGACTCTTCTTGTCATTAGACAAGGACGGCGATAGCCATTTCACCTTGTTATATAGGAAACTATACATTCTCCGAACCTGTTGATAATGATGCTGCGGCAGCAGCCAGTAAGTAGATAACGAAAGCTAACGGAAGCCAGAGACGCTAAAGTGCCATTTTTGGTTAGCGTCACATTTTAACGGAAGTGGGAGACGCTATTCCGTAGAAATGAAGCGAGATCGGGCATGTAGGGTGCAAATAGAGGCCTGTGCTTCCGTTAGAATCTTGCAACGAGAAATAAAGGCGATTTAGCGTCTCTGATTTCCGTTAGAAGTCCGAGCTGACGCGACTGCGATTTCCAATCATCCGTAAGGGTGATTTTGTTCTTTATTGCAGAACAAACTCTGCCGTTACGGGGTTATGGTCGCTAAACTCGAAGTTTAAGTCGGTCCCCTTGATGCTGGTCATAGCAACATTTGAAGAAATGAAGAAGCCGTCAATAACTGCTTTGAAATTCACGCCTTCCGTATAGGGAATATCGAGTGTCCGAACGGTAGGGATGCTCTCGTCAATGATCCAATTGAAGCCGTTCGGTTTAAAATCCTCAGGAAACTTTTGCAGCCATTCGGGCCACCCTTGCGTCGTTACGAAGCGAGCCGGATCAGTACCGGGCAAGGCATGGTTCCAGTCACCGCCTACGATAATATAATTGCCTTGATCATTTTCTTTCTCCAGATGAGCGGATAAATAGTCTAATTGCTGCTTTCGGATTTCCCCGCCCTTGTCAAACGCTGATAGATGCAGATTGATGAGGATGAGCTCTTTTCCATTGCTGACGGGAAATCTGCTTTCCACAAAGGCACGATCCAAATCGAGCTGCTGCCGAGGCCAGCTTTCTTTGCCTGGAAGATCGTAACGCTGGCTGCTTGTGCTTTTGAAGGAAGCGAGAGTGAGCAATCCGCTCTGAACCGAGCCCATAGGAGAAAATACGGGAACGGGTACCCAAGGTACTTTGTAATTGTAGGCAAAAGTAGAGCTGTAGTCTGCCGAAGCCTTGGATAAATAGTCTGCTTGATCAATACGATAGCTTCGTGAAGATCTTGCATCGACCTCTTGAAGCAAATAAAAGCTTGAATGAGCATTGCTCATAAATGTTGAAATAGCAGCGAGATTTGCTTCGGTTTGTTCCTTGCTGCTGGAGCGTGAGCGCTTCCCGCCATCCATGAAAAAGTCCTGCCTGCTGTCTAATCCAGCATAACCAATATTGAAGGTTGTTATTGAAAATGGCGTGCCTTGCTCTAAAATATTTTCGGCAGCGTTTAAGGTCGTTAGCTCGGTAACTTCTTTTGGTTTGTAATCAGATAAAGTAAGATACAATAAGAAGCTTACAATAATTAGAACGATTGCTAATAGAAGCACACATAATCTTTTGAATAACTTTTTTCCCATTGCTTCACTCCTTTCACTATTGCTTATCTATGTTAAGAATACACGAAAGGATTCGGGAATGAACTATTGTATGGGATGAAATATAAGTTTTTTTTGGAGGTGAGCGGCAATGTCTGGCGTCATAACGAAGGCGATTCATTTGCTTGATCTTCTCCTTCCGCAAGGAACGGAGAAGGAGCTTAGTGTTACGGAGATGAGCCGAGAGCTGAATATGCCGGTACAAAGCGTGCATCGGATATTAGCTTCCTTAATGGAGCATGGCTTCGTCGCTCAGAATGCCAAGACTAAGAAGTACAAGCTAGGCTTGTCCATTATGAAATATGGTTTTCTCATGTGGGACAGCCTGATGCTCCGCACGATCGCCAGACCCTTTATGGAGGAGCTATCGCAAAAAACGAAGGAAACGGTCTATTTAGCAACTCGCGAAAATGCAGAGGGCGTTTATATCGATTCGGTAGATTCTCCGCAAATTTTAAAAATATCGGAACCGATCGGCCTCAAGCTGCCCTTGTGTATAGGTGCTTCAAACCGGGTTATTCTCGCTTATTTGCCTAGAAAAACACAGGAGGCTATTATGGATGAGACTGACTGGGAGGCCTTGCCCTCTTTAAAGCCCCTGACACGGGAATATATCGAGGGTGAGATTGTTGCGATCCATAAGCAGGGCTATGCAGTGACCTCGGGCGAGGCAACAGAGGGGACGACCGGCATCGGCGCTCCGATTTTTTCATACGAGAACATGGTCATAGGCTCCTTGAACGTTGCTGGCCCAACTCTTCGGTTAACGGAAGCTGCTATTGAAAAATATAGTTTACTCGTAAAAAAATATGCCGATATGATCTCGAACGAGCTGGGCTACCGATATAAGCTGAAATAGCAAACGAATTTATTAGTAATTATCCCACTATTCAGGAAAGTGATATTACGAATATCGAATAATGGGATTATAATTAGCTTCAATAACCGCAGCTTGCGTGAATTGGAGTTGAATGAAATGATGAATATATTAGCTTTTCGACACTTTTCCTTTGATGATGACTTTGCTTTTCGTTCATGGGCTAGTGCGGGTGGACATCACTTCGTCTTGCGAGACCCTTCCGTTGAGATCAGCCTTGATTGGCTGGATAACTTAGATTTGCTTATAATTTGCGGGGGGCCGATGAGTGTCTACGAGGAAGATCGTTATCCTTGGCTAATACACGAGAAGCAATTCGTAGCAGAAGCAATGAACCGTGGCAAAAAAGTGCTCGGCATTTGCTTCGGCGCTCAAATGATCGCTGAATTGCTAGGCAGTCCGGTATACCGGAATAGCTATAAGGAAATTGGCTGGCATACGATCAATCGCACACCGGAGCAGCACGCATGGTTGGTTGACTTGCCGGAGCCGCTCGTTTCATTTCAGTGGCATGGCGACACCTTTGATCTGCCAGAGGAGACGCGGCTGCTGGCCTATTCAGAGGCGTGCAGGGTACAGGCTTTTGCTTACCGAGAGCATGTGCTCGGGCTGCAATTCCATTTGGAAACGACGCCGGCATGCATGGAGGCGATGTTTGATCATTGGTCCAGCGAACTAATCGACGCGCCGTATATTCAGTCGGAGGAGCAGATACGCAGTCTTTTTGGACAAAGTGAGGTTTCAATTAAATTACTTCATCAAATATTGGATCAAATAAGCAGATAAGCGATATAGACGATCTATTTAAATAGTCGAAAAGAAGAGGTGCAAAGGGACAATGAAACCATTTATTCATAATCACCAATTCAATGCCATTAAGCGCAGCGTCGATACATTGCAGCGAACCTACAATACTGTCGCGGACAAAAAGGTCATTGAAGCGGCTAAATACTCAGCAGAGGGCCTGGTGGAAGAGCTGTTTAAAGAGAAAACAGCTGAGCAGGAGCAGCTATTCAAGCCTCTATTCGAGCATAAGAGCAAAATCGAATATGACCATGCGCTTAATGCGCTGCAGCCGTATTTGCTGCCGCTCTCTGGCGTGACGGAAGGAGCGATCAAGAAGCTTTTCCCGAAAGTAAAGAAGCTTAAGGTTCCTGATTTATCTGCTTTATCCTTCGTTTCCTTAACCTATTTGGGCTGGATTGATGCGGGCTCTAATAAGCTGTATATGGTCTATGATTACCAAGGCAAGGTTGCAGGAATTGAGGCGCGTTTTACTATTGCGGGCAAAAAAAATATTTGCTCGCTATGCAACGGCTACGGCGAGGTAGCACTCGTAACAGCGATCTCGAAAGCAAAGCTGCATAATTCTCCCGATTATTATAAAGCGGTAGGCAACTATATGTGCACCGATAGTATGCTATGCAATACGCGGATTACGGATATTACTTATTTAGAGAAATTTTTCGAAGAAATTATTTGTTCTTAAAAAAAGGAGTGTTCAAGCATGAAGCAAAATCGTCTCGGACAATCGGAGCTTTACGTTAGTGAAATCGGCCTAGGCTGCATGTCGCTTGGTACCGATAAGGAAAAGGCTGTCTCACTTGTGCATGCAGCGATTGACGGCGGCATTAATTTTTTGGATACAGCTGACCTGTACCATGAAGGACTTAATGAGGAGATTGTAGGCGAGGCGGTTCGGGGACGACGGTCGGAAATCATTATTGCGACTAAGGTAGGCAATCGATGGGAGCCTGGCAAGGAAGGCTGGTCATGGGACCCGTCGAAGGCCTATATTAAGGCAGCGGTAAAGGATAGCCTAAGAAGGCTTCAAACGGACTATATTGACTTATATCAGCTCCATGGGGGTACGCTGGAAGATCCGATCGAGGAAACCATCGAAGCATTCGAGGAGCTGAAGCAGGAAGGGTTTATTCGCTATTATGGCATTTCTTCTATACGTCCGAATGTCATCCGAGAGTACGCAGAGCGGTCGAATATCGTAAGCGTGATGAGCCAGTACAGCATTTTAGACCGAAGAGCTGAGGAACAGGTGCTGCCCTTGCTGGCAGACAACGGCATTGGCATGATTGCTCGGGGCCCGGTAGCAAAAGGAATTTTAACGAAGGCTGGCACTGTGAAAATGGAAAAAGGGTATTTGGATTACAGCGCGCAGGAGCTTACTGCCTTACATACGTCCTTGCAGGAAGTCGGAGAAAGCGCTCGTGATCTCGCACACACCGCAATGAAATATGCATTGGCCCATCCTGCGGTAGCAACGGTCATTCCTGGGGCTAGCACAATAGAACAGCTGCTGCACAATATTTCGGCGAATGAGGCGGCTCCGTTATCGACTGCAGAATTAGAGGCGATTCAGCGTATAAGTAAAAGCAGTCTTTATGAGCAGCATCGATAAGATTTATATGGAAAAATGAAATAAAAAGAAATGATTCACAGAATGAACTTTCTGCGTTATGATCCAGTTAGGTCGCGTTTTCGGGTGACACAATAGGCACATCCATTGTTATATCTATAAGCTGCGAAGAGAGAGCCTGTACCACGGCTTTCTCTTTTGTGCTATGCTTGGCGGGGAAGGTTTGACTTTATCAACTGTATGAAATAAGATTACAGTATCCTTCTTGAGAGGGAGTTGTGAAAATGAACAGTGAGTTTACGGTAGCGGTTCACAGCTTAGCGCTGTTAGCCTATTTACCTGACCATATGGCAAGCAGCGAGAGGATCGCTCGCAATGTGGCAACGAATCCAACTCGCATTCGCAAAATTATGAGTACACTGCGCAAGCATGGCTTTGTGAAGACGAAGGAAGGTATTGGCGGAGGCTATATACTGAACTGCGTACCGAATGAGGTTACGCTGGCTCAAATATACCGCGCGCTTTCCGGCGGGACGCTGAAGCCGCATTGGTGCTCGGGTAATCCGGAGGAGGATTGTCTCGTATCTGCTAATATTCAAGCGGTCATGGATCATTTCTTTTTTGAGGCCGAGCAGCATTATGAGGCTTATTTGGAGCAAAACACGCTTCAAACGGTTCTGGATAGAATAAGAAAATGCCAACAGCAGCAAAATCCGCTTCAAGTATAGCATATAAGAGTACAAGGCGATGGCTGGAGCTGTCGATACGGATAGCGGTAATAGACAGGTTACTCGTATTTTACCGCTGGCTGTGCCTCTTGTAAGCCTGGTGCGGATTATTTTGCGTTCAATATGTATTTAATTTTCATACAGTTTATGAGGATTTGCTGCAGTAGTGCTGCGACATTTAATTAGAAGCAAAGGGTGAAGCTGATGTTAGAAAATACAATCAATCAATCCACGTTCAATATTCCGCTATCGGTCCTAGATGTATCTCCAATTGTAGAAGGTGGCTCAGTTGCAGAATCACTCAGCAATACGTTGGATTTGGCACAGCACGTAGAACGATGGGGCTACAATCGTTACTGGCTGGCGGAGCATCATAATGCACCCAGCATTGCAAGCTCGGCTACGTCCATCGTTATCGGCCATGTAGCAGCAGGCACGTCGACGATTCGAGTAGGCTCAGGAGGCATTATGCTCCCTAACCACGCGGCGCTAGTGATTGCGGAGCAGTTCGGCACACTAGAAACGTTATTTCCTGGTCGTATTGACCTTGGCCTCGGACGAGCGCCTGGAACAGACGGTCTTACGGCAGCTGCGCTTAGGGGAAACAGAAGAAGCAACGGTCAAGACTTTCCGGAACAGCTTGCGGAGCTGCGTGCGTTTTTAGATCCGTCGAGCGCACAAGTAGGCATGCCTGTTCGCGCGATTCCTGGTGAAGGCTTGGATATTCCGATTTGGCTGCTGGGCTCAAGTGATTTTAGCGCGTTGCTGGCTGCGGAGCTGGGCTTGCCTTTTGCATTTGCAGGACACTTCTCGCCTACGTTTACTGTACCGGCCATGAATCTTTATCGCAGCAGCTTCAAGCCATCGGCTGTTCTTGACCAGCCGAAAGGAATGGTTGCCGTTAATGTTGTCGCAGCAGATACGGATGAGGAAGCCGCGTACCTAGCAACGTCTAATCAGCAGCTATTCCTATCGTTTATTCGCAATAAGCGCGGTCCGCTTCCTGCTCCTGTTCACGATATGGACAGCATCTGGACCGCTCAGGAGAAAATCGCATTGCAGCAGCAGCTCGGTTCGACGATCGTTGGGGGACCAGATACGGTGCGCAGCAAGCTTAAGCAATATATTGAAGCGACAAAAGCGGATGAAATCATGATCGCTGCTCATATCTTTGACCACAAGGCACGCTTGCGCTCGTATGAGATTATAGCTGGGCTATAATTTGTAGCGCTAGCGGTGCTGAGGAGAGGAATAGATCTAAATTATAGATCTATTTTAGTCGAATGAGCCCATAAAGCGGGATTAGGTCTAAAAAGTAGATCTAATTCCGCAGATCTCCATCAAATGGGTATGCCGTCGCCGCTCTGGCGAGGAATAGATCTAAATTATAGATCTATTTTAGTCGAATGAGCCCATAAAGCGGGATTAGGTCTAAAAAGTAGATCTAATTCCGTATATTTCCATCAAATGGGCATGCCGTCGTCGCTCTGGCGAGGAATAGATCAAAAAAGGCCTTAGCAAAAGTAGGTTTATCTACTTTTGCTAAGGCCTTTTTTGAAATATAGGAAAGTATATCATTTTACCATACTTTCTCTATATTTCTCCGGAATGAAACGCGCCACCGCCATGAGGATGGCGACAGCCGTTTCACCTTGCGTTGCAAGGAACAGTCTGCCTCTATTCCACATCAACTGGCGGACGCTGACCATTGCGCAACTGACGGATGGAATAACCGAAGTCCATTTGCAGATGCGGATAGTCAGGGAAGTTTTTCCAATCGCCACCCCAAGAGAAGCCTAGCTCTTTGGCAATCGTGACGACCTCCATCCAATCTGACTTTCCGTTTTTATTGCCGTCATACTTCATATCCCATACCACTTCATTCTTCTTCGTGCGCAGCGCAAAATCGATGGCGAGCCCATAATTATGATACGAGTGGCCGCCTTGCACTTGAGTAACGACCTGGCCCTCGGCTGTCCTTCCCTTAGCATAGATGGCATCTTGCTCCTCGCTGGAGCGAAAGCCATCTGTAATTAGAATCGTAATGCCAGCCTGGCTTGCTGCTGCAATCAGCTCGTTCTGCTTCGCAAAGACGGCTGGATGCAGCTCAGTTACAGGGGGAGCGGGATTGATATTATGATTAGGTGAATAGGGTTCCAAGGTGAAAATGCTTTTCCACAACAACACAGCAGTTATAGCTAAAATAACGAACAGCAGCAGTCTGTTGCGTCTGCGTCTACCCCGTGCTGCCAGCTCGTAAGATGTCTGACCTATGGGAAGGGGCCGCTGAGAAAGATGATTCCGTTCAATCATTCGTAAATCTCCTTATGCTTTATATCCGCTTATCTTAACATATTATGAAATGGGTCGCCCTAGTCTCGGGTAGGGGATTAAGCTACGTTAGTTGACATTTTATCAGTTTATAACTAAACTGACAAATATAACGAGACCATGGGGTGATCAGATGGAGCGAAAGGATAAAGATGATTTGTTGTCTAAGCGAGATAAAAGATTAGGCTTAATGATTTGGTTTCGTTTATCGCGAGTTTACAATCGAAGCTCGCGCGAGACTCATCAGCATCTGAAAAAGTGGGATCTATCGGCAGCACAATTCGACATCCTCGCTCAAGTCGGTGCACATAAACGGTTGACGCAGCAGCAGCTCGCTGACAAGCTGTTTGTTACCAAGGGAAATATTACACAGCTGCTTGGCAAGCTGGAGAATTTGGGCTTCGTAAAGCGAGAGCAGGATTGGAAAATAAAATACGTTTCCTTAACGGAAAAAGGAAAAGAACTGTTTGATGCTGCCGTTCCTCTTCAGGAGCAGCATCAGGCGTCGCAGTATAACGTCCTAAATCAAGCGGAGAAGAAGCAGCTGCTTGAGCTGCTGAGAAAAATTCAAAGCTGAGCTATAGGACGGCGGTCAATATTATATGTTTCCATTTAGACTTTATGGGAGGTTTTTTATATGGAGCTTAAAGGCATTCACCACGTTTCCGCAGTTACAAGCAGCGCATCCGGAAATTTTGAATTTTATACGGAGCTATTAGGCTTGCGGCTTGTGAAGAAAACGGTAAATCAAGATGAGACATCCGTGTATCATTTGTTTTATGGCGATGAGAAAGGGAATCCGGGGACGGAGCTTACCTTCTTCGAATTTCCGATGGCCGCCAAAAATCGTGCAGGTACGAGCAGTATTTCCGCATTATCTCTGCGAGTAGGGAATGATGAAGCCATTCGTTACTGGAAGGAGCGTTTTGCGCAAAATAATGTCGATCATGATGAAATCGTGGAGCGCGCTGGCCGCAGCTCAATTGCTTTTAGAGATTTTGAGGGACAGCGTCTCGTGCTCGTATCCGACGAGCATAATCATGGTGTCAAAGGAGGTATTCCTTGGGATAAAAGCACGGTGCCAGTTCAGTACGGCATTCTAGGACTAGGCCCTGTCCAGCTCACAGTCAAAAACCCAGAGCCGACCATTATGGTTCTGACTCAGGTGATGGGCTTCCGTGAAAAAGGGAAATACGTATCGACCTTAGCAGGCCAACCGGATATTGTCGTGTTTGAAACGGGTGAAGGCGGCAGCGGTGCCGAGGTTCATATCGAGCAGCGGCATGATCTTCCGCGCGAGCAGCAGGGCTATGGCGGCGTTCATCATGTCGCGTTCCGCGTTGAGGACGATGATGAGCTGCGCAAGTGGATCGAGCATATTCGCGGAGTCCGCATACCAAGCTCAGGCTTCGTAGATCGCTTCTATTTCCGATCCTTGTATTTCCGCGAGCCTAATGGTATTTTGTTTGAGCTTGCAACGGATGGCCCGGGCTTTGACACGGATGAGGATATTAACCATCTTGGAGAATCGCTTGCGCTTCCCCCATTTCTAGAGCCGAAGCGTGCGCAAATTGAAGCGAGACTGAAGCCGCTCGACACAAAGCCGCAGCAATAAACGGCGATCGGTGTTTTCATAAGCTAGTCTTTACAAGACGAGTTCTTCCCAATGATCAAGGGGGAGCACTCGTCTTTTTTTCGCGATATGACCGACAAAACTGCGAAGCTACCAATATTTTTGCAATGAGTAATTTTCAATAGTTTGGTATGCTTCTTAAATTCGGGCATAAGGAGGATCATAATGAAGCGTACATATACTAGATTGCTATTAACAGCAGTGGCTTTGCTGGTGATGATAACGGCAATGGGCCAGCTGGCAGGCAGCCAAAGCAGTATACCTTTTGATGATATTTCGCACAGCTATGCGGAGCAGGAAATTATAGATTTATATAATCGTAAAATCATAACGGGAACCTCGGAGAGAAGCTTCTCACCATTGAAGTCGATATCTCGTGCAGAGTTTGTTACTGTACTGGATCGCCTGCTTGGCCTGGAGCCCGTACAATCTCCCGTATCACCGTTTGCGGATGTGGCTAAGCAGGCGTGGTACTATGGCTGGATTCAAGCAGCCGTGCAGCTAGGCTTGGCAGATGGAGTAAGCGCGAACAGTTTTGCGCCTTCGAAGCCTGTGACAAGGCAGGAGGCTGCTGTTTTATTAGCGCGAGCATTGAAGAAAACGACTAATCAAGCGAATGCGAAGCTGCTGTTTGGAGACGGCGACCAAATTGCGGGCTGGGCTGCTCCTTCTGTAGCGACCGTGAAAAGCCTTGGCTTGATGAAGGGGGATGATCATAGCAACTTCCGCCCCTCTGATCCAATAACAAGGCAAGAAACAGCTGTTATGATCTATCGCGTGCTGCAAAATAAAGCTTGGGCAGCAGAGCTGGCGGCCAAGCCGGTGGAATCGATAAAGCTCGGCTGGCAGTATGGCCAGACGACGCAGCAGTATAAGGAAAATATATTGTTGTCTAATGTGAATACATTATCTCCCCGCTGGTACTTTCTTGAAGCATCCGGCGCTATAACGGATTATACGGATAAGTCCCTAGTGACCTGGGCTAAGCAGCATAATAAGAAGGTGTGGGCAATGGTTGGCAATCGCTCAAACCAAACAGCTACGAGTCAAATGCTGTCTACTGCAAAAGCACGGAGCGCAGTCATTGCCAAGCTCGCAGCATTTGCCAAAACCTATGAATTAGACGGACTCAACATCGATTTTGAAAATGTAGCTCCGAAGGATCGTGCGGCACTGACTGCATTTATAGCGGAATTATCGGAGAAGCTAACGCAGATGAAGGTTACGCTCTCGATGGACGTATCACCCGACAGGGGAACAGATTGGACAGATGCCTTTGACTTTGCCTCCCTAGGCAAGCAAGTGGATTATATGGTATTAATGGGCTATGACGAGCATTGGGGTGCTAGCTCAGGTGCTGGCTCTAATGCTTCATTAGGCTTTTATCAAGCAGCCTTGGACAAACTAATGAAGCAAGTGAACAGCGGGAAAATCATTTTGGCGGTGCCATTTTACAATCGTGACTGGAATTTGAACAAGGATGGCAGCGTTGCGTCGTCAGAATTTATATCGCTTAGTGAGCAAAATGCCCTTATGAGCAAATTTTCCATTAAGCCCGTTTGGGATGCTAAAATAGGTCAATATACAGCTGCTTATACTAAAAACGGTGTAACCCATCGGATGTGGTTGGAGGATGGCCGTTCTTTAACCGCAAAATATAAGCTGGCAGTAGAGGCTAATTTTGCTGGTCTCGCGTATTGGCATATAGGCGGGGAGAGTGCCGATGTATGGGCAAGCTTTAGAAATGCTGATCGGTTCTTGCACTATTCCTTTTAAGCTGGAGACGTGATTGAGGTATGTTTGCGAATTTGCAGGCATGCCTTTTTTTTGTTGAATCCATTGCTCTTGTGACGACTGTCGCATTATATGCGATGATCTTCTCTGCATGCAACGAAAACTAGATTGGTATTTTCCGAAATAGTAATTGCGTGGTAGAAATGTGTAAAATAGGTCGTATAAGCGCGGCGTATGTTTTAACATATAGTATAAAAAGCCGTCTAATCAAGGAGAGAGAGGGTCAATCGATGAAAAGGTTTACTTCATTATTACTTTCACTAGCACTACTATTTTCTTTCGTTGCTACTGTTCAAGCGGAAGAGAAGCCGATCTCGGTATGGTTAGAAAACCAGCAGCTGCAGCTTGGCGAGAATCAGCCGATTATGGAGAACGGAACTACACTCGTTCCTGCAAAGGAAACTTTTGAGAAGCTTGCCTTTGAGGTCACTTGGGATCAGCAGAACAAAGTGATTAAAGGCGAGAAGGAAGGACTTATCCTTTTATTCCAAGTAGGAACTCCAGCGGTTAAGGTCAACGATACGGAGCAAGGCTTGCTTGTCGCTCCCAAGAATATTAAAGGCACGATATACATACCTCTGCGGACGGTCAGTGAAGCGGCTGGCTACGAGGTATCATGGAATAAAGAGGCTCGGGCCGTTGCGCTTGCAGTGAAGGAGCCAAGCCGAGGCTTTCTGTGGAAGTCGGAAAATGCAGGGAATACGGTGTACTTGCTAGGTTCGATTCATATTGCAAGCGAGGCGATGTATCCACTGCGTGCGGAAATTCAGAAGGCCTATGAGGCATCCGACTATTTGGTCGTGGAGGCTGACATTACGAAAATGAGCGATGAGGCTGTGCAGAAGCAGATACTTGATCTTAGCCTTCATAAGGATAATACAACACTTAAGGATCATATTTCCGCAGATGCTTATAAGAAGCTCGGGGAGATTTTGAAACAAAATGGCGCAGCTGAAAATGTATTGGATACGTACAAAACATGGAGTGTTGCCAGTACAGTGGATTATCTGACTGCGACGAAAGCAGGCTATAACGCTGGTATAGGAATTGATGCATTTTTCCTGCAGCAGTCTATTGAAAACAAGCAGCCGATTCTCGAGCTGGAGTCGATTGATTATCAGCTCAACATGTTCGATCGTTTCTCCGATAAGCTGCAGGAGGAGATGCTGAACCAATCCATTGAAAGCTATTACGCAGAGGATTCCGGCATTGATGATTTGACGAATATGTGGGTTACAGGGAACGAAGAGCAGCTGCTCGAGCTTACTAATTCAACGAAGTCAAATGAAGAGTTTTATAAGGCGCTTCTAGCAGATCGGAATGGTCCGATGGTCGAGAAGATCAAGGGCTATCTGAATGACAGCGGGAAGAAAACTTATTTTGTGGTGGTCGGTGCTGCTCATATGATCGGGGAAGATGGTATAGTGCCATTGCTTGAGAAACAAGGCTTTAAAGTAGTACCCGAATAACGAATTGAACAGACGCAGCAACAGAAGAAGGCGATCCCGCACAGAGCGGTGGTCGCCTTCTTTTTGAAATAAATGAAACGCGCCACCGCCATAAGGAGGCGACAGCCGTTTCACCTTGAAATATAGGAACGTATATCATTTCGCCATACTATCTCTATATTTCTCCGGAATGAAACGCGCCACCGCCATAAGGAGGCGACAGCCGTTTCACCTTGCTTCCGACGCTTATGAGGCCTGCTGCTGTTTAAGCTTGAGCTCGACAAGCAGTGCATGCAGCTGCTCAGTAGCAAGTCCATGCAGAACGAGCCGGAAGCCTGCTTTCAGCGTCGTAAGCGGAACCATGGGATGCTTGTTGTTGATTAGCGCCAATCTATCGTTGCTGCCAATAATTTTGGAGGCGAGAATACCGATGGTCTCATCGAGCTGCAGTGAATTGGTTGCCCGCCAAAAATCATTGTCCGTCAGAAACATTTGATAGACAGGCGTGAAGCATTCGATTGCCGTTGTCAGGTCCATAAAGTTGGTCCAGCGATTCGGCATCTGCTCAATAGGCAGGGGGCCAGAAGTAATGGCGCCGAAGTTAAGCTGATCCTGCTTCGTGACTTCGATTCCCTTGCTGCGCAGTTCACGATTAAGATTGATGACGAAATTATACAGATTAAGGTCGTGAATCAGAAAGAGATCGTCCTTAACTGGCTCGAGATGGGTAGGCTTAAGCGGATTCATCTCGATCTGAACGCCCGGCACATTGTCGCGAATGAAGCCAAGCACCTCGGAACCAAGATAGAAATGGCGCAAAATCATAAAGTTAGCGCTCGGACTAACGAAGGTTTTCATCCCAAAGTGGAGCACGCGGTGCAGCAGGCGAGATGACGTAAACGCTTTTGGAACGATGATTTTGTATAATTGCAGTAAAATAATCATCATTCTAGCGAATGGCCTTAGCACCGGCAGTAGAAATTGTCGCGATTTACTGGAGCAATCCTTAAGATAAGCGGCCTTCGCTTCCTCGTTAAAGGGAATACTCTGATCTAAATAGATGGCGAGAAATGGGTTTGGATCGT
Source organism: Paenibacillus sp. FSL H8-0548 (assembly GCF_038630985.1). NCBI lineage: Bacteria > Bacillati > Bacillota > Bacilli > Caryophanales > Paenibacillaceae > Paenibacillus > Paenibacillus sp. FSL H8-0548. Next base: position 6,189,829 of record NZ_CP152049.1, on the reverse strand, counting down.
TTTTATCATGCTCCATTTGTTCAAAATAATTTGCGTTGCTCATATATTGCCCAACTCCTCTAATTGCAGCAGGTACAGGCGAGCTGTCGTTTTGGCGGTTTTCACAATTCGCGTTGCAATGTCCGCTGTCAGCATAGGATGCTGAACGACCGCCTCCAGCCGTTCAAAATGTTGCTCATCGGAGTCACTGTGATAAAGAAGAAAGGATACCTCATCATCGCTAAGCCCAAGCTGATCGCGAATCATTTCACCCCAGTAGCGAGCCATTCGGCAGCCAAGTCCCTCGATAATCCACATAGCGCCGATAAGATCAACGGGATTTTCACGGCTGGCCCGCTGAAATAAATAGGCAGAGAGCGCCTCGCTGCCAATATTTTTCTCTCCGGATTGAATCTTGCTCAGCTCTCCTCCTACAGCCACGTAGTTGCGCTCGAGAATTTGAAAGTCGCGATGCTCGTCGCGCGCATGAGCGATGAAGGTTGATCGAAGATCAATATGCTCAATCGAGATGTAAGAAGCTGCGCGAGCAATCCACTGGGAGCCGTCAATGACCTGCTGGCGAATATTTTCCATGAGCGCCATATAGTCGGCGAGCGTAAATTTATGATTGTACAATTTGTGAATAACGGGCACGTGCGCGAGCTTCTGCTCAAAATCGATCCATATCTGCACAAGCTGTCTCACAAGCTGAGCTTGAAAGGGATCTGCTTCGTCATACGTCAGATGAGGAGCCTCGGGCGGCCTCTCCTCGAATATAGGCTGAGCTGCAAGCCCCTCTTCAGCGGATTTGCCAACAACCGTGAGCAGCATATATGACGTTTGGAATCTGCCACTTTCAGGTACCATGCATAGCACCTGCTCGCCTGGCTTCAAATGTCCCTCATTTAGCAGTTCCTCGAGCATGATATAGATTGACGCTGCGCCAGTGTTGCCCTTCGAATAGAGATTCGTGAACCACTTTTCCTCTGGAATCGTCATTCCGCCAAGCTGCAGCAGCCTGAATATCTCATCGCGGAAAAAATGAGAAGAATAGTGGCAGACCATCCAATCTATTCGAGCAGGATCAACCTTGCCCTCATCCACCAGCTCGAAAAATCGTTTAACGCCAACCTTTGGCATTTCATTTACGAGCCTAATATCCTGCTTTAAATTAATGGCGCCGTCATCGGCTGCTTCGTGAACAGAGGGATAATCTAGCCAGCTGGCATATTCAGAATTCCCCTTGCTGCTGCCAGCATACATGCAGACATCATATAGATTGGCATAAGACTTATTGTCAATCCATTCAATGCGAAGCGATAGGCCGCTGGCTGCTGGCTGATGCTGGAGCACTGCTGCGCCAGCGCCATCGGATAACATAAAGCGCAGAAAGTCGGTATCGAAAGGAACGGGATGCGAGGAGAGCGACTTCTGCGTTTCGAATCTCGTATGCTTGAATACACGGCTCGGAAACTCGCTGGCGCAGGAAATAGCCGTCTTCTGCTCACCGGACTGCACATGTAGGTACGCATTCTTCATCGCTTGCATCCCGCTAGCGCAAACGCCATGATGGGTAGCGACCTCAAGCACAGGGAGGGTTGTTTGTGCATGGACCATGCTGGCGAAGCCTGGGACGAGCATATCCCCTTGGGTGGTGCCAACAGCGAGAAAATCAATCCCGTCATGCAAAGCTTGCGTATTGCGTGAAAGGGCATCGCGTATAGCGAGCCCAGCCATCTCTGCATTCGAGTAGAGGCTTTTTTGCTCCTTGTTCAGGGCATAATGCCGAAATCTTATTTTATTTTGATCGAGAATGCGGCGCATGGACCGGGAGCTCTTTCCGTCTATTTTTCCAAGATACTCTTCGATCTCATCATTGCCGACAGGCGGTCCAGGCAGAAATTTTCCAATGCTCGTAATGTAAACAGGATTCATGACGCACCTCCATAAAGTGGATGTCTATACGTTCTATCATCGTCGATGGGTCAATTTAATCCTAGTACTAACTTTATTTGGTACCGTTTGGAGGTGGGGCTTGAATTTGTACTCGACAGCCCGATATTCCCCTAGGTATTCTACTGTGTGCCGCTGGCCACGGTTTTTTACTGTATAGGAAACTATACATTCTTCGAACCTTTTGATAACGATGCTGCGCGAGTAGCCGGAGAGCGGATAACGAAAGCTAACGGAAGCTAGAGACGCTAAAGTTGCATTTTGGGTTAGCGTCACATTTTAACGGAACAGGGAGACGCTATTACGCAGAAATGAACTGAAATCGGGCATGTAGGGTACAAATAGAGGCGTGTGTTTCCGTTACAATCTTGAAACGAAAAATAAAGGCGATTTAGCGTCTGTGGTTTCCGTTAGAAGTGTGAGATGATGTGTTTGCGATTTCCGATTACCCGTAAGGACGATTTTGTTCACTATGCTTGAACTTTTTATAGTCGATTTGCGATAGTTGTCATGGGGAATAAGAAAAGTTCTAAACCAGCCGTTTTGGGCAGTGTAATACCGAGCGGTGGGAGTAGGAGACGTAAGGATTTGAGGAGCTAATAAGAATGAATAGTAGTAGGCTATCCTGCACATTTGCAGGGTAGCCTACTCTTTTTAATGGTTTAGGGCAGCTATCCTGTACGTAAGCAGGATAGCTGCTAACAATGGAGATAAGAGGGCCTTAGATGAGCTGAAATGACGAGCTATAATGCGTGAATACAGGATAGGTTAGCTAGAGCGTCCCAATCGCACGAAGTTACTGCGAAAGTGCAGGATAGCTTCTGCGCTGGGAGTAGGAGACGGGAGGATTTGAGAAGCGGCATGGAGCGTGGGGAAAGTTCAGGAAAAAGACGATGTGTGTGTTAGTTTTGTGAAGTATATGGGGATACTCAAACATGCCTAGAAAGGCAGCGGCCGCACGAGCTCTGCCCGTGACAGCCAATAAAGTAGACTCTCCTGCGCATTTGCAGCCTAGCTGCCAACAATGGAGCACGGCGTCTGAATCTAACACAAAATTCATCGACGAATACGCTTCGTCAGCCATTTCATCCGAAGTGGTTTTTTTATTATGATGTATTTAGAAACGGGAAATGTCAGTCTATGCAGCAATGAAAAAAAATGATTCGCCCTTGCGGCGTGTCCTAATCATTTGAGTTAAAATGGAACTAATCGTTAACGTATGCGTCTGTATATATATGGTATTTACTTCAGCATCAAATAAACATGGTCTACCGATTTCATGGCATATTCGTTGCGAATAGGCTCTCCGTTCTCAAGCAGAACAAGGCAAGGAACACTTGCAATTTTCCATTGCTCACGCAAGCGAGGTGCGTAGTTTATATTCAGCTTATACAGTGGGACGGAGATTCCTGTTGCTTGAGCAATTTCAAGCATGCGTTCACCGATTTTGCATGTCCCGCACAATGGAGTGAAGAAATATACGGCAATTTTTCTGTTTTCGGTGTGGATAAGGCTTTGTAAGGCTGCTTCGTCTATTTCGTGGATGGTCATTGTAATGCTCCTTCATGCGTTTAGTTGTCAGCGCCGCCAAAGGACGACGTAGTCGTTTCTTCTTGAAATATAGGAAAGTATAAGTTTCACATTTATACTCCGCCTATATTTTTGCGAGAAACCTCTTGTCCTTAGATAAGGACGACGTAGTCGTTTCTTCTTAGTTCACTTATAATACACAATAACGAAGGAAATAGGGAAGCGATCTGCGTGCTGGCACAATATTATTAGAAGATGTGAATATGGAGGGTGAGGGCATGAAGAGAACAATATGGCTCGTATTGATTCTGGCATTTGTATTGGCTGGCTGCAAGGGAGAGGGAGAAGCGCCGCTCGCAACTGCAGATGCCGCAGCTGAGGACAGTGCTATTCAAAATGAAAATAAACTGTTGAATGATCAGTTAATACTTATGCAGGCCCAGCTTCAGGCGACCGAGCAAGAGCTGGAAAATCTGCAAATCGAAATGGAGTCCAAGCAACCAATAGATCCGTATCAGGAATTGCTTATTGAGCTGACTAAACAATATCCTGCTCTTCGTCCCTTTGCTGCAGCTCAAACTTGGACATCGGTGACGATAACCAATGACTTGAAAACAAATGCGGTTCTCGATCCGGAGCTTCTAGAGATCATCGGTTCTTATCTTGTTATCACAGGTGAAACGATCGACTTCACCAATGGGCCGCAGAGCGATATTGATAATTTCTCGTTGCTGCTCGCGAATGAATCCGGTACTTATAAAATTGATATCGCAGGAAGGGATGTTATGACGTTTCCTGAGCTGGCTCCCGGCGTTTATTTCCGTATTTCATCCAATACAGCGGATGTAGGGAAAGCTTTGATGTCGAAGCCTGACTATGTACCGACGGATTCTTGGGAGACACGTATGTTAAACAGCGGCATGATTCATGTGAAAGCGGAGGATTCACAGTTTTATATGGTTTCGGCGTTTCGGACCAGAGGAGTTGCCATTCAATTGTTAAACGCAGCCAAACAAGAGATAGCTCAGCCGCAAAGCATAACGGAAAACGTGCTTGAGGAAATAACGTTTTATTTATACGGGAACAAAATTCAAATGAATGTATATTCCACTTATATTCAAATAAAGGATGGCAGCAGGGAAATATGGTATCAGGTAGACAAAGAAGTACCTAAGCAGATTCAGGGATTCATATCAGCGGGATAGAGGGCACATCATAGGTTTGGTTTGCTTTTTTAACGATTAGAAAGATACATGGTTAATAAAAAAAATCCATTAATGAGAAGCAAAGCAGTGAAGATAAGGCTCGTTTTGTTCCTTCTTATAAATTCCATGCGAACACCTCGCGAGTGCATATTTACTATATATAATTATCACGCTTATTATCTGATTTTTCCACCTTTTTTTTTCGTCGGCTGCGTCTCTTCGGTTTATTATTTGGATTGTGAATTTTGGGAAAGATATAACGATGAGGATAACGATATAGCCCTTTTCGATTTGAATTTATTAATTTGCAGAAATTTGTAATTTGATGAGAGAATGTTATAAAATTAAAGATGGATTAGCTTGCTATCGCTTTTTAAGCGTAACTGTTTATTCCGTATTTTGTTTGGGTAAAGAAGAGGTAGTTATCAGGTTATGTAGAATTATGTAGTGTAGGAATTTATTTTTTTGGAACTTGGAAGTTAGATAGGCGTATTGATGTTAGAGCTTATGAAATCACAATCACACTCAATGGTTCTATTTGGAGTAAAATAATGGAAAGGGGGTGCAATTCTAATGGCTATCTCTCTTGTTAAAGGTCAGAAGGTAGATTTAACCAAAGGCAATGCTGGTCTCAGCAAAGTAATTGTTGGATTGGGTTGGGATCCTGCTGAAACTAAGGGTGGTTTTTTTGGTTTGAAGAAGGCAGCCAACGTTGACTGTGATGCTTCGGCATTGCTGCTCGATGCAAATGGCAAGTTAAGCGGTGAGAAAAATCTTGTTTGCTTCTATAACAAGCAAAGCAGCTGCGGGACGGTTGTTCATACGGGAGACAATATTACAGGTGAAGGCGATGGCGATGATGAGCAAATTATCGTGCAGCTTGACCGTGTTCCAGCTAATATTGAGAAGATTCTTTGTGTGGTCAACATTTACGAATGTGAATCCAGACGTCAGGATTTTGGCATGATCAAATCTGCGTTTATTCGCATCGTTAATCCGAGCAATAACCAAGAGCTGATTCGATTTAATTTGACAGAAAACTATGCCGGCAAAACAGCGCTTGTTGTAGGCGAGCTTTACAGAAACAATGGTGAATGGAAATTCAATGCAATCGGAGAAGGCACTCATGCTCCGCATATCGATATTCTTGCTCGTAAATACCAATAATTCAATCTAGAAAAGAGGGCATTCAAATGGCAATTAGCTTATCCAAAGGACAGAAAATCGATCTTACGAAAACAAACCCTGGTCTTACAAAAATTACGATTGGACTAGGCTGGGATACGAATAAATATGATGGCGGAAAAGATTTTGACCTTGATGCTTCCGTATTCTGCTTGAACGCACAAGGCAAAGTAAGCTCCGATTCAGATTTTATTTTCTATAACAATACAAAGAACAGCAACGGCTCCGTACTCCACACTGGAGATAACCGCACAGGCGAAGGCGATGGAGACGATGAGCAAGTTATCGTAGACCTTCCTGCTGTTCCAGCTGATACAGATAAAATTGCCTTCGGCATCACGATTCATGATGCACAAGCACGCAGCCAAAATTTTGGACAAGTATCCAATGCTTTCGTTCGTATCGTAGACGAGCAAAGCGGCACTGAGCTGATCCGTTATGACCTAGGAGAAGATTTCTCCATTGAGACAGCGGTTGTTGTAGCTGAGCTTTATCGTCATTCCGGCGAATGGAAATTCAGTGCAATTGGAAGCGGCTTTCAAGATGGCTTAGGCGGTCTTGCACGCAACTATGGTCTGTCTACAAACTAATCGTTTTCGACTACCCGTAAAGGGTCGCCAGTGGCGGCCCTTTTTTTAAAATATAGGAAAGTATAAGTTTCACACTTATACTCCGCCTATATTTCTGGAATGAAACGCGCAAGCCGCCGCCAAAGGATTGCGACAGCCGTTTCACCTTGAAATATAGGAAAGTATAAGTTTCACACTTATACTCCGCCTATATTTCTGGAATGAAACGCGCAAGCCGCCGTCAAAGGACGGCGACAGCCGTTTCACCTTGAAATATAGGAAAGTATAAGTTTCACACTTATACTCCGCCTATATTTCTGGAATGAAACGCGCAAGCGCCGTCAAAGGACGGCGACAGCCGTTTCACCTTGAAATATAGGAAAGTATAATCATTACATATTCCACGAGGAGGCATTTATTTTGCCAGTTAATTTATCAAAGGGACAGAAGGTAGATTTGACTAAATCTAACCCAGGCTTGTCTAAAATTACAATAGGCCTCGGATGGGATGTTAACAAATATGACGGCGGAAACGAATTTGATTTGGATGCGACGGCATTTTGCTTGAATGCAACGGGTAAAGTAAGCAGCGAGAAGGAATTTATTTTTTATAACAATAAATCGAATCCGAATGGCTCTATTGTCTCCTCCGGTGACAACCGCAGCGGCGAAGGCGCCGGTGACGATGAAAGCATCAAGATCAATCTGCCTGCTGTGCCGGCAGACATACAGAAAGTGGCTTTCTGTATTACGATTCATGAAGCGAGTCAGCGCAATCAGAACTTTGGACAGGTAGCTAACGCTTATGTTCGTGTCTTGAATGAGGATACTGGGGAAGAATTGATTCGTTATGATTTGGGCGAGGATTTCTCAGTTGAAACGGCAGTCGTTGTAGGCGAGCTGTATCGTCACAACAGCGAGTGGAAATTTAGTGCAGTCGGAAGCGGCTACCAGAATGGGCTTGAAGGGCTTTGCAACGACTTCGGCGTATAAAACAAACCTAGGCAACGTTAAGGAGGAGTAGAACGATGTCCATTAATCTCTCAAAGGGGCAGCGGATTGATCTTACCAAAACAAATCCCGGACTAACAAAGGTTGTTCTTGGTCTTGGCTGGGATACAAACAAGTATACTGGCGGAGGCGAAATTGATCTGGATGCGAGTGCTTTTCTGCTGCATCAGGATGGTAAAGCCAAGGATGAGAAGGATTTTGTATTTTACAATGCGTTAATTGCTTATAACGGGGCGGTTGAGCATACCGGCGATAACCGTACAGGCGAGGGCGATGGTGACGATGAGCAAGTCAAAATTGATTTTGCTAAAGTGCCTGCTCATATCCAGCGTATCGGAATTACGGTTACCATTCATGATGCTGAATCCAGACACCAAAACTTTGGACAGGTTTCAAATGCCTTTGTTCGTTTAGTAGATGATACAACAGGCAGAGAAGTGCTTCGATATGATCTTGGAGAAGAGTTTTCAGTTGAGACGGCTATCGTATTTTGTGAGCTATATCGGCAAGGGGCAGACTGGAAGTTTCAAGCCGTTGGTTCAGGCTTCTCCGGTGGACTTGCATCGCTTTGCCGCAATTATGGTTTAACCGTGTAATTCAAATGACGTTTAGGGTGGCAAGGCTGAGATGAGTCACCCTATTTTATTTTACGGAAAAGGCGGTTTACTTATGGAGCTTGCATTATTGAAGGGTCAGAAGGCGGATATTACAAAAAACAATCCTTCCCTCAAGAGCATCCTGATAGGAATGGGTTGGAATAGCGCAGCAGGCATTGATATCGATTTTTCATCTTTTTTATTACGCGCGTCTGGAAAAGTTGCAGGAGATTCTGATCTTATTTTTTATAGCAATCCTAAAGATTCGAGTGGTTCAATTGAGCTCGTAGGAGAAAACAAAAGAAACGTGGCAGGAAAAGTAGACAAGGAGCAAGTCGTCGTGCGCCTAAGCGAGGTGCCTCAAGCAATTGAACGAATCTCCTTTACACTAACCATCTACGATGGTGAAGCGAAGAGACAAAGTTTTTCTAACGTGAATGATGCCTATATCCGCATCATCGACGAAACAACAGGCCGTGAAATTTTGCGGTATGAAATTGGAAAAAACTTCTCTATTGAGACTGCGATTGTCGTAGGAGATTTATATAGATATAATGGCGAATGGAAATTCAGCGCTATTGGATCAGGCTATTCAGGCGGATTGGCTGCGCTCTGCAATAGTTTTGGTATTGAAGTGAAGGCAGATGCACCCACCCCTTCGCCAGCACCAGCGCCTTCACCGGCTCCTGTGAAAGCACCTATTATTCCGCCTAAGCCTCCTGAACCGATCATCGCTGAGCCAAAAGCAGCGCCGGTAAATCTCAGTAAGATATCTCTCACGAAACGCGGAGATGTCATTAACCTGCAAAAGGGTGCAGGTGCACTCGGCGAAATTGTAATCAATTTGAATTGGAATCAAAAGAAAGCTTCAACTGGATTTTTTGGAAGATCGAGCGCTGGCGTGGACCTCGATGTCGGCTGTCTCTATGAATTGAAGAACGGCATGAAGGGCTCTGTTCAGGCTTTAGGCAACAGCTTCGGTGATTTCTCACGGGCACCATATGTCTCCTTGGACGGGGATGATCGTACCGGCTCCATTACGACGGGTGAGAATCTTAGAATAAATGGCAATAAAGTATCCGAAATTAAACGTATCGTTATTTATGCGTACATTTATGAAGGAGCAACGAATTGGGCTGAAGCCGCGGGGATTGTAACGATCAAACAATCGGGCGGGCCTGACATTGAAGTTCGCATGGACGAGCATAATAATCGTAAGGGTATGTGTGCCATTGCTATGGTAGAGAATGTAGGTGATCAAACGTTTAGTATCCAGCGGCTTGTGCAGTATTTCTCGGGGCATAAAGAGCTTGATGAGGCTTACCGCTGGGGTCTGAGATGGGTTCAAGGAAGCAAATAATGCATTATGCGGAGGTATTCACAGTATGGTTGATTTTTTTCAAAACATCATAGCGAATTTTGGCAGCTTCTTTCACTGGGATAATTTGTCGCAGGTTTTTACGGATCCAGCGAACCTAGGAATTGTTGCAACACTCGTTATTTTGGAAGGCTTGCTATCCGCGGATAACGCGCTAGTGCTTGCAGTTATGGTTAAGCATTTGCCGAAGGAACAGCAGAAGAGAGCGTTGTTCTACGGGATCATTGGTGCCTATATCTTCCGCTTTATCGCAATTGGTGTCGGTGTGTATTTGGTGCAAATTACTTGGATTAAAGTCGCCGGCGGTTTGTATCTGCTCTGGATCGCGTTAAGCAATCTCTTCCATCTCGAATTTAAGCTTGCGCGTGTTGGCAATATTCCACTCATTCCTTACATTGGCAAGAAGGGCGGTGGGGAAGAGTCAGAGGTTCAAAATAAAGGTCTAAGCTTCTGGCGTACCGTGCTTGCCGTTGAAATCATGGATATTGCGTTCAGTATCGACAGTGTTCTCGCTGCATTCGGCGTGAGCGAAGAGGTTTGGGTATTATTCCTCGGCGGTATTCTTGGCGTACTTATGATGCGTGGCGTGGCGCAGGTGTTCCTCAAGCTTATTGATAAGTTCCCTGAGCTTGAGAAAGCAGCCTTCATTCTCATTATCGTTATCGGTGTGAAAATGATCGCCGGCGCGTATGGTTTCCATGTATCGCATACTGTGTTTTTCGGTTTAATTATCGCAGTATTTGCAGGCACACTTATTTACGGTGCTATGCGCAGAAAAAGAGAATCAAAAGCAGCCTAATAGGCAAATACATCCATTTTTTGGAATATCCCTCAATGAAACACGAGGGATATTTTTAATCCCAGCTTGCCTTACAACATTTTAGGAGGGATAACTTTGAGGTATTTTAACTATCTTACCAATGAAGAAGAGCAAAATTTCTTTTATTCCCTTCCGACTCAGTTCAATAATTATACGGACAAAGAAATTATTGCTCACGCGGTTGGTGCTGCGCTATATATGCCAGCAACCAAAGATAACATAGCAGATGATTTGGTAGCCGTAAAACACGAAGGACTCGTGTCTATGGTGATAGACCTTGAAGATGCGGTAGGCGATAATCAGCTGGAGTATGCAGAAGCAACACTGAAAGCAACGCTATTAAAGATTGGTCGATACATTTCGGTAGGTTTATTACGTTCCGATGATGTCCCTCTTATATTTATTAGAGTGCGCTCTGTAGATCAGCTAAAGCGGCTGCTCTCTTTCTTCGGTGAAGAGATTGCTTACATTACAGGAATCGTTTTTCCAAAATTCAACGTGGAAACCGGCGGCGAGTATTTGAGACTGCTCGCTGATTATAACAAACGAAAAATGCCAACAAGCTCAACGTTATATGGCATGCCTATATTGGAGAGCGCGGACGTCATCTATCGGGAGAAGAGACTTGAGACGCTGCTTGGCATATCGGCTCTTCTGAACGAGTACAAGGAATATGTGCTGAATGTTCGCATCGGTGCTACTGATTTTTCCAGTTTATTTGGGCTTCGCAGAAGTCCGGATCATACGATCTATGACATTGGCGTCATACGGGATTGTATAGCTGATATCGTAAATGTATTTGGTAGAATGGACAACCATTTTGTCATCTCGGGACCGGTATGGGAGTATTTTAAGAGCGATCGGGTATTCAAGCCTCAGCTTAGGCAGACACCCTTCGAGGAGAGCATGGGACGGCACGGACGCATTTTGCGGATGGAATATATCAATAAATATGTGGACGGGCTTATACGCGAGGTAGCTATGGACAAGGAAAATGGCATTCTCGGAAAAACAATTATTCATCCTACTCATATTAAGCCGGTACAGTCGATGTTTGTGGTTACGCATGAGGAATATATGGACGCCCTGCACATTATTGAAAACGGACAAGGCGATTTTGGCGTGATGAAGAGCCGTTATTCGAACAAAATGAATGAGTTTAAGCCGCATATGACTTGGGCCAGACGAATGATGATCAGATCGAACATATATGGGGTGCTAAATGAAAACCAAAACTTCACCTGCTTGCTTGCAGCAGAACGAGAGTCCGCAATCGTTTAATATTATTGGAGACTTAGAGATTTCGATAGAAGTAACAAGCAACGCTTTTCATATTCCGCTGGAGCAGCTGTTTCAGATGGCGGCCAGAATAAATAAAAAACGCAGCTTCTTATTCGTAAGTAAGGTGCTTGGCAAGCATATTCCGGTAAGGCCGCATGTTTCCTTGCTATCGGGAGCGGCACTCGGTCTATTGTATCAGCAGTTCAGAGGCGAGCCGCTTCCAATTAGGATAGAGCAGCTGCTTCAGGCTTTCGAAGAGCCGGATTCAGCCCCAGAAGTATACGAGCAGATGAAGCGCAGCAAAATGAGCTTAACTGAAAAAACGCTGTTTATCGGGTTTGCGGAAACGGCTACGGCGCTCGGGCACAGCATGTTCGATATGTTCGATGGACAGGCTTCCTATTTGCATACGACGCGTGAGAGCATTGCCTATATGTCCTCCTGCATTGATTTTGAGGAGGAGCATTCCCATGCGACTACACATCGCTGTTATGCGGCTGATCCAGCTGTATTCGAGCAAGCTGAAACGATTATTTTAGTAGATGACGAAATGACCACAGGTAAAACGACCATCAATATTATTTATGATTTGCACGCAAAATACGGCAAGAAAAATTATATCGTGGCTAGTCTGCTGGATTGGCGCTCTGTGGAAAATATTGAGCGCTTTAGCAGGCTTGAACAGGAGCTGGGCATAAGTGTAAGCTGCCTATCGCTAGTGTCCGGGCAGATCGCGGTGCAGGGCAGCCCGGTTGAGAGCACGGACTATTTGGCGGAGCAGCATGTGCAGGCAATTGAGCCGACGATGGATTACCTTTATGTGAATGACTGCTTCTTGGGCCTCACGGCACGAAATGGAGACACCTCATATCTTCAGCATACCGGCCGCTTCGGACTAACCGCAGAGGAGAGCCTGCTCCTTGATCGTGAAGTAGAGCTGGCGGCAGCCTTACTGCAGCAGCATAGACTGGGCAGTAAAGCGCTGTGCATGGGTACGGGAGAGTTTATGTACATTCCGATGCGAGTAGCGGCGAAGCTAGGTAACGATACTTGGTATCAATCAAGCACGCGCAGTCCCATCCATCCTTATTCGCATCCAGAATATGCTGTTCATTCTGCATACCGCTTTGCGTCCCCTGAGCATGCTGATGTGACGAACTTCATGTACAATATTCCACGCGATCATTATGACGAAATATTTCTGTTTCTGGAACGCGAGATGGCTGCCGAGCAATTAAATGAGCTTAGAAGCATTCTGCTCTCTTTGGGTATCCCGCATATTCATATCGTTTATTTCAATCGAAAAAAGCTTGCCGATCCTGTACCTATCGGCAGCTATAAGCGTGAAGATGTGATCTTTCTCCTTAAGGATTTGAGTGATGTCTCATTAGAGCAGCGAACTGAGGATAGAGAGGCTGCTATGCAGACGGGCGGACATTATTCAGAAAGTCTTCCGATTGAGTATCAGCCAACTGCTGAATACATTCAGCTATTCGAGCTTACGCTTAAGGAGTCTGCAGCCCGCATCGCTCAAGCAGTCGGAACTGTATCAGAAATGATCGTCAAGAAATATGGGTTTGATGTTGTACTCGCTTCCTTGGCGAGGGGCGGCACGCCGATCGGAGTATTGATCAAACGCTACATTAAGCAAGCCTATGGAATAGACATTCCTCATTATAGTCTTTCGATTATTAGGGGAAAAGGGATTGACGAGAATGCCTTGCTCTATATTAATCAGACTCATCCCGATAGAAAAGTACAGTTTGTAGACGGCTGGACGGGCAAGGGGGCTATTCGCAAGGTACTCATTGCGGCATGCAGCCTGATGAAGCAAAAGTATGGCATCGAGCTGAACGATGAGCTTGCCGTGCTGGCGGACCCTGGATATTGTGCAGGCACATTCGGCACAAGAGAGGACTTTCTCATCCCTAGCGCATGTCTCAACTCTACCGTTTCGGGTCTTATCAGCCGCACTGTGCTGCGCAGCGATCTCATTGGACCGGATGACTTCCACGGCGCAAAGTTTTATAAGGAATGGGAGGATTCGGATCTAACGAATGTGTTCGTGGATACGATTGCTGCTTATTTCCCTCAGACTGCCGCCAGCTCGAAGGCAGAGGCACTTCAATTGGAAGCAAATCCAGAGCTTGTGGAGGTCACTTGGCAGGGGATGCAGGATATTGCCCGTATCCAGAGTGACTTTGGCGTTTCCGATGTCAATTTCATTAAGCCGGGAGTTGGCGAGACGACCCGTGTTCTATTGCGAAGAGTCCCTTGGAAGATCTTAGTTGATCGCCTTGATAATCCCAATCTGAAGCATATCCTTCTGCTCGCAAAGGACCGCGGCGTCCCCGTGGAGGAATATTCGCATATGACGTATTCCTGCTGTGGAATTATTAAAGCCGTGAAGGGGGATGCGGAATGATCTTTGCCAGTGATTTGGATCAAACACTTATTTATTCTGTGAGATCCAAAGGGGAACTTGCCGTTGAAGAAATGGTGCCTGTGGAGCTGTATGAAGGCAGACATATTTCCTATATGACAAAGCCTGCGATCGAAAAGCTGAAGGAGCTGTCAAGCATTGCCCGGTTCGTTCCTGTGACGACACGGATTCCTGAGCAGTTCAACCGTATATTCGGGATCAAGGAGCTGTTCGCCCCAGAGTATGTGATTGTCAGCAATGGCGGTACGATTTTGGTTAACGGCCAAATTGATCAGGAGTGGCATGGCCATGTACGTGCTGCGGTGAAGCAGCATTGTGCCGAGCATACGGAAATTGCCAGTCTGTTCGCTGACATTTCAAGCGAGCATTGGGTGAAGTCAAACGATCTCTGTGACGAGCTGTTTTATTCCATCGTTGTGGAGAGGGAGCATTTGCCGCAGGAATCAATCGAGCAATTGCGGCTGGAGCTTGCTTCTCGCGGCTGGAGCTACTCGCTTCAAGGGCGTAAAATTTATTTGGTTCCTGAGAAGGTAAGCAAGGGGGCAGCTATTCAATACGTGAAGGAGAAGCTGGGCTCAAGCTTCGTTTACGCAGCGGGGGACAGCTTGCTCGATGAGAGCTTGCTGCTGGCAGCCGACTTTGCGCTGTCTCCTGCTCATGGAGAATTAGGCCGAACTTACGCAGCGCATCCACATATTCAGTTTACGGAAGCTAGAGGAGCGTTAGCCTCTGATGAGCTGCTTGGTACGATCCTGGAGCATCTCCGGCGCAGATCCTAAGGAAATAGGCACAGCATTCTTAATGACAGGGAAGAAGGTAATGGGTATGACACGCGTATATATGAATCGGTGGTTTTCAGTAGCCTATCATTATATAAATATGATTCGGAACAATCCGGATGGACAAGCTTTTGAGTTTTTTGGCACGCATCCTGATATTAATCATATGTCATTGCTTGCGTCCGATCATATTGGAACGGAGCCAGCGGTATTTGGGCTGGATTACGTAAATTTTTGCGTAGATTTTTGCCGGAAAAATGAAATCGATATTTTCATCCCTCGACTGCATATGGAGGAAATATCTCGTTATGTACATTTGTTCGATGAGATTGGCACGAAGGTCATGGTTTGTCGTGACATTGAGCTGCTGGACGCTATGATCGAGAAGGATAAATTTTATGAAGCGCTGAAGGGGAAAGATCTGGTAACGATTCCCGACTACCGAGTCGTAAATACAGCGGAGCAATTCAAGCTGGCTTATGAGGAGCTTACTGCTGCTGGGCATAAGGTGTGCTTTAAGCCGACGATATCGGAGGGCGGAATGGGCTTTCGCATCATCGACAATGATCGTGATCCACTCCGTGACTTATATGGCTATGTGACCTTATCGACAACATTTGAGCAAGCTTATGAAACCTTGTCTCAGGCAGAGCGTTTTGATTCAATTATGGTGATGGAGCTTTTAGACGGTACGGAATATAGTATTGATTGTGTGTCTACCGCAGAAGGGGAGCTGCTTACAGCTATTCCTCGCCGCAAATCGACGGGGCGCACTTACCTGCTGGAGGAATCGCCTGAGCTGCTGGATATGGCCAGCCGCATTGCAGCAGCGCTGCGTATTCCTTACGCCTTTAATATTCAGGTGCGCTACAATAATGGCATCCCTAAATTGCTGGAAATTAATCCGCGGATGTCCGGCGGACTTTATATTACCTGCCTCTCAGGCGTGAACATGCCTTATTTGGCGGTTCAAGCGCTTCAAGGCTTAAAGGTAGAGCCGCCAGTTCCACAGTTTGGCATTCAAGCCGGCTATGTAGAGCAGCCGTTAATTATGCAGCAATAGCCGCTTTACAAGAAGAAGGTGACGGGAGTCCCTTCTTTTTTTATTTTTAAAATTGACTTCCCTATACTAAAAACGAGATAATTGGATTATGAAGACTAGCATAGACATCATGACAGGAAAGCTTAAAATGGAGGTGCAGCAATGAATGTTATGAAAAAAGGGTTAGGCATAGCGATTGCCAGTTATTTGGTCGCGCTGGTTGTTTACTGGATTTCTTCTCCCTATATAGCGATAGCTATACCAACAGCGGGTATGCTAATCGCGTTAACATGGAAGCAGCGCGGCAGGAAGGAAATCAATCAGCGGGAGAGAGAGCCTGAGCTGCAGCAGGGTGCGTCTAATCAACCGCCGCAGCCTATTGCAGCGGCTTCTGCCAATGTCCCTGCGCAGGCGCAGACTGCCCCCTCAGCTGCTTCACAGCCAGCCATCCAGGATCCAGAGCTTGCTTCTGCACTCGAATACATCGGAATTATCGAAGATATGATTTTGCTCGAAGGCGGAAAAAATAATTTAGATGATGAAATCGTACAGAAGACGCTTGCTTTGCTTGCACGTCTTAATCGACTGATTCCAGATTTGGTTGCCTTAGGGGATTCAAGCATCAATCACAACATTGTGCGATTGGTACGCAGGGATTTGAACTCGACCATCAATCCATTTCTGCGGCTGAGCGGCGAGGCGAAGCGTCAGAACAGGCGCCTGCTGCTTGATGGGATCAAGGATGTGGATTCCAAGCTTACTTTTTATACGAAAACGATTGAACAGAAGGATCTTATGGAGCTGCATACGAAGGCAGAATTGATTCAGCAGCGTTATCGACTTTCCGACTAATGAAAGGGGAAATGAACAATGGCACAACAGCTCGTACAATTAAAGAATGAAGATATTGAGAAACTGGAGCTTGAAGTACAGAGCACGATGCAGAAGGTAGCGACGACGGATGTTATGAATCTGGACACGCTAATGGATGAAATTACGAAAAAAGGCCAAAAGACGCTGGAGCGCTCCGGACAAACGTTAACGATGCTGGAGAGACCGTTATCGGATTTAATGTCAGGCAAACGTACTGAAGTTGCAAGCAATATGCTTAAGCTGCGCAGCGAGGTTGAGGACCTGAGCAGAAGCAAGCAGCTTACGTTCGTCCAGAAGCTGCTTCGCAAAGCGCCGATGAAGGAATATATTTATAAATACCAATCGGCGAAAACAAATGTGCAGGTCATCGTGAGCTCATTGCGGGACGGTCGCGACAATCTGGAAGAGAACGTCGTCCATATGAGAAACTTAAAGCGCAGCAGTTTGGACAATGTATATGATCTGCAGCTGCTTATTGAATATGGCAATCGCCTTAAAAAAATGTTCGAGGACGAGATCGCAAAGCCGGAGAACGAGCTAAGAAAAACTCATTTGGAGCGAGGCCTTCGCAAGGTCGTGACGAAGCTGCAAACGTATACGGAAATGATTATGCTTTATCAGCAAGCCATTGCAGCAACGGATATTATTAATGATACGAATGATAAGCTGATGGATGCGCTCGATAGCTCGATTGATAAAACGCAGCACTTGATGTCAGTTTCGGTCTTAATTGCAAGTGCAATCGATGATCAGATGAAGGCGATTGAAGCAGTCAATTCAACGAATGAGATGCTGGGTAATCAATTCGCTGAGAACGCGCGTCTTTTGAACGAAACAAGTGAAAAAGCGAATCAAGCGTTGACGAAGCCTGCGATGAGTATGGAGCTGGTGGAGCGGGCGATGTCAGACCTATTCTCAGCGATGGATAAGTATGAGAATTCAAACCGCCAAATCATCCAGACCGTATCACAGCAAACGGAGAAGATGACGCAAATCAATCAAAAGGTCGGACAGCGATTAGGCATTCAAGCGGGCTCAAGCGCTGCGCAGGCGGAGCTTCCAAAATCAGCAGCTAAAGGCTTTTTAGAGTAATCATTATACTAAGCATACGAGGGACGAGCTCTTAGAGGGCTCGTTTTTTTGCGTTTTTGAAAATATAGGAAAGGATATTGCTCATAAAAGTACGCTGGCCGGCATAGCCTTAAAGAAAAAACGAGGTGATTATGCTATGATTAGCGGTATTATCTTAGCGGCGCTGCTTGTTGTATTAATTGTCGTGGCAAGCTCGGAGAGGGCAGAAACCATCGTGGAAGAATTAGGCGTTTTTTGAAACAGGTAGTTGTGTCTAACTCCGATTTGGTATAATCGATATAAATTATACTAGCTGATCGGAGGTATTCCATTTGGAGTTTACCTATGAAATTATTTCGGAGTCCAATATTAACGTGCGCTATATATACGGCGGTGAATGGTTTACGTTCAACCTGTTCAATCGTGATGAGCAATGGGTGCTTCATCCCTTCGATTCCTCCCTTATTCGTAATAAGGATATGAGCAGGCTTGTCATCATTGACTTGCTCCAGCATCGGCCATTCCAAGTGATGCTTGCGAAGGAAGGAATTATTCTCTCAGAACTAAATACATCCATTTCTCTAGGTCAGCAGCAGGAGGAGCCGGAGTTCGAGGAGCTTCCTCGCAGGGACCGCGATTCGCGGCGTATCTTCGATGAGGAGCCGCCTAGCAGCAAAGCTCAAGCAGTCGATATTGATCGATTCATTGAGGAGAATGACCTTGAAGACTTGGTTCAGCAGGAGCTGCAGCTCGTGGAGCTGCGTCAAAACCTGTACAATCAAATTTTACATCGGATGTTCATGGCTGATTTAGGGCCGACAGATCCAGAGTTTCAAAAAATACAGCAAATTGTCAAGGCCTATGGTGATGCCAAAACGAAGCTTCTTGCGATAGAGTAACGAGCGGCAAAAACGAGTGTTCAAATATAGGAGCGTTGAATGATTTTTGGAGGAGATTGGTTTGGCACAGCTTTATTATAAATACGGTACGATGAATAGCGGCAAATCGTTTGAGATTATTAAGGTTGCACATAATTATGAGGAGCAGGGCAAGCAGGTGCTTATTTATTCGCCATCTGTCAGCGCAAGGGGGAGTGTATATCGCGTAGGCTCCAGGGTGGGCTTTGAGCGGGAAGCGATTCCGGTTAAAGAAGAGATGAATCTTTTTGAGAGTGTGAAGTCCCATGTGGCAGCAGCCTCCCCATCAAAAATTTATTGCGTGCTTATTGATGAGGCGCAGTTTCTAAAAAAGCATCATATATTGGAGCTAACTCAGGTTGTAGATGAGCTTAATATACCAGTCATGGCGTTTGGGCTCAAAAATGATTTTCAAAATCAGCTGTTTGAGGGCAGCTATAACTTGCTTGTTCAAGCAGATAAAATCGAAGAGATTAAGACGATTTGCTGGTTTTGCGATCGGAAGGCGACGATGGTCATTCGTTATAATGACGGTCAACCGATGAATGCCGGCGAGCAAATTCAGATCGGCGGCAATGAGGATTACAAGCCGGTGTGCAGGCGCTGTTATAATGACGCGTTCCGCAAGGCGTAGCCAGAATAAGAAAAGAACCTCCAATTCCACTTTTACAGTGGGCTGGAGGTTCTTTTTTCACTTATTATAGGCTGAATTCGCTTGGATCCAAGCCGAGTGTTTTGCAGATGTCGCGAACAGCTGCTTGCTCTTTGGCGTCAAAATCACCGTCTGCTGCGCCGATTGCGCTGCACACGCCAACAATAACACGGCCGATTTCCGGTTTGCCGCTATATTTAGCAATTGCTTTCAGCGCTTCCTGCTTGCCGATCATCCCGTCAAACTCGATATTGCCTACATAATGATTAAAGCGATTGATAACAAGAGTCATATCAAATACACTAAGCTCTTCGCTCCGGCCAATATAGCCAGCCATTTTTTGCTTCTCAGCAGCGTCGATGGAGCCGTCAGCGCCGGCTACAATCGCACAGCCAGCAACGACTGCATCGAGGAAGTCTTTATTTTTTAGTTTCTTAACCTGATCGGTTAGACCTTGCTTTGTATTCTGCAGCCATGATGAAAATGTACTCATTTTTTTGCAGCCTCCTAGTACTATTTTTAATCCCATATCTCTATTGTAAATTCTAATGGTGTCAATTAGCAAATTTTGCAGAAAAATGTCTGATTTCGTTTTGGCAGCTAATGTTCTGACAACGGTTGCAAAATGCGAAAAAACAATGCACATCATCGCAAGAATGCGCCATATTTTCAAATCGAAATCACTTTTATACTTGGAGGTAATCTACGCGCTGCCAAACCTTTTGGAGTTAAATGGCTGAAGCGGTGAGATTGCTATTAAAGTTTTGAGGAGGGCTTGGTTTGAAGAGAAAGATGTCAGTGATGACAGCAGTGCTATTGGTCGTTTCACTAATGACGAGTTTATTATCGGTTGGCGCGGCGCCTGTAACGCAGACTGTAGGGGCGCTTCCTGCGTACCTTGATCCATCGGAGAGTGTAGACGTCCGGGCAGCGGATTTGTTATCACGAATGACGCTAGAGGAACGTGTGGGACAAATGATACAGCCTGAGAAGGGCAATGCTACACCGGAGGAGGTAAAGCAATATTTTATAGGCTCGGTGCTAAGCGGCGGGGGCTCGTTCCCGAATGGCAAGCAGCAGGATAGCACGCGGGAGAATTGGCAGACGCTCATCGACAGCTATCAGGATGGTGCGCTGTCGACGCGGCTCGGCATTCCGCTCTTGTATGGTGTAGATGGCGTGCATGGGCATAACAATGTGAAGGGAGCGACGTTGTTCCCGCATAATATTGGACTTGGCGCAGCAAACAACGTGGAGCTTATGAAAAAAATTGGCGCTGCAACAGCTAAGGAAATTGGAGCGACCGGAGCGAATTGGGATTTTGCGCCGACGATCGCAGCGCCGCAGGACATTCGCTGGGGCCGTACCTATGAGGGCTATAGCAGCAATCAAGCAATCTCCAAGGTGCTTGGCGCGGCCTACATAGAAGGACTGCAAGGAGCAACTGCGCAGGAGCGCAGTGAAACGAAACATATCGTTGGAGCAGCAAAACATTTTATAGGGGAAGGCTACACGGATAATGGCACGAATCAAGGCAATATAACGAAGTATACAGAGGATGAGCTTATTGCAAGTGATTTGGCTATGTACAAGGCGGCTATTGATGCAGGCGTACAAACGGTCATGGCATCCTACCACAGCATTCAGGGGTTGAAAATGCATGCTAACAAGCGGCTGCTCACAGATGTGCTGAAAGGGGAGCTTGGCTTTAAGGGCTTCGTCATCTCAGATTACAATGCGATTCAACAAATTACCCGCAATCAAGAGGGTAACGCAGTAAGCGGCTTGAAAAATCAACTGCTCGTATCCGTCAATGCAGGTGTGGACATGTTCATGCTGACAGGTGATTGGAAGGCGAGTCTGAATCATTTAATTAGTCTTGTGAAGGAAGGCAGCATTACGGAGGAACGTCTCGATGATGCTGTATTGCGTATTTTGAAGGTGAAAATCTCGTCCGGCCTGTTCGAGAATCCGAAAACAGATTCGGATTTAATCGGCTACTTCGGTGCAGCCGAGCATCGCGCGCTGGCACGTCAGGCTGTGGCGGAGTCACTCGTGCTGCTGAAAAATGACGTAGTAAACGGTTCGCCGATTATGTCGCAGCTGAAGGACATGGACAAAATTTTTGTAGCTGGTAAAAATGCTAATGATATCGGCAATCAGGCAGGCGGCTGGTCGATTACATGGCAAGGGGCATCCGGTGCGATCACGACGGGAACAACGATCTACGAAGGGCTGCGAGAGATCGCGGGCGATTCAAAGACGGTAACGTATAACAAGCATGGACGCGGAGCAGCAGGCTATGACGTTGCGATTGCGGTCGTCGGTGAGACGCCTTATGCAGAAACGAATGGAGACAGGACAAGCTTGAATCTCGACGAGGAGGATTTGGCTACAATCGCGAATATTCGCGCAGCTGATCCAACGATACCGCTCGTAGTCGTTCTCGTATCCGGACGCCCGCTTACAATTGCGGATCAACTGGAGGATTGGGATGCTCTTGTGGCCGCGTGGCTTCCGGGAACCGAAGGGCAGGGCGTCGCTGACGTGCTGATTGGTGACAAGGACTTCAAAGGGAAAAATCCGATGAAGTGGCCGTTTTATTTGACAAATTATCCGATTGTGAGCGAGGACAGCACTAACGTCTTGTTCGATCTGGGTTATGGCTTAACGAGCGGACAAGCAACACCTGTACTGCCGGTGAAGCCAGTGCAGCCGGAGCTGCCGTCCTTGCCAATTCCAGGCAAGATCGAAGCAGAAGCTTACGCGGCAAAGAGCAGCGGCTTGAACACGGAGGATACGCAGGATACTGACGGCGGCCAAAATGTCGGTTGGTCCTCTGCTGGTGCATGGCTGGACTATAACGTAAAGGTGAGCGAGCCGGGCACCTACAGCGCTGCGTTTCGTTATGCTGGAAATGGCGCTGCAACAGGGATGAAGATTAAGACGGAAAACGGAGCAACCATAGGGACCGTATCTGTAACCTCAACAGGCGGCTGGCAAAGCTGGAGAACAGCGACCATCGACAACGTCGTATTAAGCAAAGCAGGCGTGCAAAAGCTGAGACTGGAGTTTATGGCAGGCGATATGAACTTTAACTGGGTTCAGTTTACACGTACGGGCGATGTACCTGTAGGAGGCGGCGGTGGCACGACGGATCCAGGTGATGGCGGAGATACTTCAACCGCCATAATTAATGGAGTGGTCGAGTCATGGGTTTCCAATGAACGTGATCCGGCTGATCGCAAATGGTATTACGCTGATCGCTATCAAGCGGAAGATAAGAAGCTGGAGAAGCAGCCTAATTTAGCGCTCGCGCTTCCGGATAACAAAGCTGTAACTACGATTACTCTCGATCCTAACAAAACATATCAGACGATGCTGGGCATCGGTTCTTCGATGGAAGAGTCGACGATTCATAATCTTGTGAAAATGTCTTCGGAGAAGCAAACAAAGCTGCTTCGCGAGCTGATCGACAAGGATAGCGGCATCGGCATGAGCCTGATTCGTTTAACGATCGGAACCTCGGATTTCACAGCGCAAACCTTCTATTCCTACGATGATTTGCCAGCTGGCGAAACCGATGTTGAGCTGGAGAAGTTTTCGATTCAGAAGGACATCGACTTTGGCATCATTCCGGCAGTCAAAAAAATACAGGCTATTAATCCAGATGTGAAATTTTTTGCATCGCCTTGGAGCCCTCCGGGCTGGATGAAGACGTCTGGCAGTATGATAAGAGGTCAGGTGAAGGAAGAATATCTTCCTGTGCTTGCCTCGTACTACGTGAAGTATTTGGAGGCCTATGCGGAGCATGGCATCTACTTTGAAGGCATGACGCTGCAAAATGAGCCTTTGCTCGAAATTGACTATCCAAGCACAGCGATGTCCTGGCAGCAAGCATCCCGCCTTGCAAAGCTGCTTCGCGCGAAGCTGGACATGAACAGCAATGCCAAGATCAAAAATGTGAAGCTATGGATGTTCGACCATAATCCTGGCGATACGATGGCGTACCCAGCTCAAATTTTGGGTAATCCGGTAGAAGGAGCATACGACGCTATTGAAGGAACAGCGTTCCATGATTACGGCGGAGAGCTCTCGATGATGACGGAGCTGCAAAGGCTGTTTCCTGCAAAAAGCGTTTATTTGACGGAGCGGGCTGTATGGGGTACTTCAGGTGCTGATCGAATGGCACAATATTTCCGCAATTATGCAAGAAGCTATAATAGCTGGGTAACGATGCTCGACAGCGATATTTCGGCTCATCAGTGGGTGGGCATTCCTGACCCTACGCCGGTTATACAGGATTCCTCGAACCCGGATCATTACTGGCTGCTGCCTGAGTATTATTTGATGGGACAGTTCACGAAATTCGTTAAGCCGGGTTTTGTGCGCATTGACAGCAACTATGGCTCTGCCTCGACAGTTACGAACGTTGCCTTCGCAAGCCCGGACGGCAAACAAATTGTAACGGTTGTTATCAATCAGACGAATGATCCGCAGCCATTCAAGGTTTTGGTTGACGGGCTCCAAATCAATGCGACGATTCCTGCTAAATCGGCTGCAACCTATCGTTGGAATCGCACCCAAGTGACTAGCGTTCCAGCAGAGATTGACGCTACGAGCTTCGCTTCGGCGGAGGGCGTATATCAGGTTAATCCGAATGGCTATCTCGGCTCCTTTGCATCAAATGGAACGGCTTCGTTTGATTATGTCATTAAAGTAGACGAGGCGGGCGAATATGAGCTTGATCTGGCACTTGCCGGTCATCAAACCGATAGCGCTGTAAGCTTTAGGCTGGACGGACAGCCGCTTATTACGCTTCCGATTCAGCAAACGACGTACCAGTGGGAGTATTTCGCAAATCAGCGCGTGCGTGTTGCACTTCCTGCGGGTACGCATAAATTAACGATGACCGTCAGCAAAAATGATTACAACATTAAAAGCATCACATTCACGAAGGCGGAGACAGCGCCAGTACAGCTTCCCGGACAACTGAAAGCAAGCGGGTTTACGGCTGCGCTTAATGTGCTGGTGAACGGCTCGGCGGTTAGCTATGCTGATCCTGGTGATTGGATGGAATATGTCGTTTCAGTGCCAGAGGATGGCGAATACGGCATTACGTATCAATATGCCACTACAAATGATGGCGCAAAAGCGCAGCTGGAAGCGGGAGGAAATGTTCTGAGTACGACTGAGCTTCCAAATACCGCCAGCTGGGAGGCTTGGGCAACAGCTTCGGATAAGGCCTATCTGACTGCAGGTATTCATACGCTTCGCATTCAAATTGTCGACAAGGGCTTTAACTTGAACACCATCGCCATTGGTCCAGCGATTATGGCGGATGCTTCTGGCATTACCGAAGGCGATGTGATAGGGAAAGAAATTTTTGTGCAGCTGTTTAATGATATTTACAAAGAAGAGCTGACTGCCTCGAACTGGCATGTCGCAGGATATGCAGGCACGGTAGTGGACAGCGTATACCGCGTGGACGATCATACAGCAAAGCTTATCGTCGGCGGAGCGGCAGCTAGAGATTATGATATTGACCGTACAGTCACAGTTACTGCCAGCGTGTATGAGGCGGCTTCAGGAAGTATCGGTCAGACGATGAAATCACAGGTGATCATTAAGGCGCTTAATGATCCGGAGAGTGTATCGTTGTCCGAGAGCACTCTAGCATATGGCGTTAATGGCAAGGAGCTTATATTAACGCTGACGGGCGGTACTTTCGCAGCGGATAAGCTTAATGCGATTACGCTTTCGGGCACAGCTATTTCTCTAGGAGGCGTATCGCTGCGCGGGACCGAGCTTCTGAGTCCTACTAGAGTAAAGCTTACGTTAGATTGGAACGCGAAGGTTTATTACAGCGATTTGACGCTTCAGGTTAACGTTCCTGTACAGGCCTATGATGATTCAACGGGAGACACAACGCTTGCTGCAGCAGCAGCTCTTCAGGGAACAGAAAACGTAAAAACGCCAATTGATTTGTTGAGTCTGGATTCCCTTGATAAATACAATAGGCAAAATGGGTTTACGATCACAGGTCTAGGCAGCACTAGCCAGTTAACCCAAATCGATGCTGGAGATTATGCGGATTATTTGGTCCATGTGCCAGCAAGCGGCAAGTATGCGGTAACGCTTAAGGTTACTTCAAACAGCCAAGTAATGAATGGTATTATTCTAGAGGCACAAGACGGTGCAGTAAGGAATACGTTGACCGTGCCTAATCTGTATAATCAGGTTGTGGAAATGCGGACGGTTATTACTCTAAATGAGGGCGATCAGAAGCTTCGAATTTTAGCCGGTGCATCGGGCTATGAGCTTAGGGGCATTAAATTTGAACCGCATGAAGTTCAAGTCATGGATGAGAGCGCAGCAATGAAAATTGAAGCGGAAAGCTACAGCCGCGCGGATGCTGCCGCCGTTCAAAGCAATATGGACGGACAAACGTTGCTGTTCAAAAATGTCGGCTTTATTGCCGCAGCAGGATCACTGTATTTTGACGTAAATATTGCGAAAACAGCGTTCTACAAAGTGACCTATCGTTACGCAACTCCTCAAGCGGGGGTAAGCGGAACGATATCGGTAAACGGCGAGAAGCTGTCCACAACTGCGCTTAGCGCAAGCGGCGGGTGGAACACGTATACGGAAGCATTCGGCATCGTCAAGCTCGCAGAAGGCGTTCAAACGCTTCAATTCACAAGCAATAATGACGGCGCCAATCTGGATTGGATTACACTGGAGGAGACAGAAGAAACAGGAGTGACTCCGGTTACTCAAGGCACTGTGGCTCTTCCGAAAGCGGGACTTAAAGTAGGGGGCTACAAAGGAAGCCAGCGGGTTACTCTAACCTCTGCTACAGAAGGAGCAGCCATTTATTACACGACAGACGGTACGCTGCCAAGCAGCACAAATGGTCAGTTGTACACTGGTCAGCTTACGTTGAAGGAGCTGACGGTGCTTCGTACTATAGCCGTCAAAGCGGGCATGAAAGACAGCTTTGTTGCACCATTTACGTATCGGATAACTGCTGGCGAGGAGCCGCCGATACCGACGGATGAACCAACACCATCGCCTGAACCAACGGCGACGCCAACGCCAACGCCGACATCAGGCCCGATCACAACGTCGCCAGCTGCGACTCCAGCAGTACCTTCAGGTGAGGTTGACGGCAATACGATCACTGCACCAAGGCCAGTCCTAGATGCAGCCAGTGGTTTAGGTAACGCAGCAATAAGCCAGGCTCAAATTGATGACGCTTTGAAGCAGGAGCAGGATGCTAAGGTCAAAATTGTGAAAATTGTAATTCCGAATGTGAGCACAGCTAATGGCTACGAGGTTCAATTGCCGCCAGCATCCATTAGCGATGCGAAGCTATCGGTGCAATATGAGATTCAAACGAATATAGGAACGGTCATCGTGCCGAGCCATATGCTGAAATCATTGCCGTCAGGTACAAAAAGCGTGTCTATCGTTATTGCGAATGCGGACAAGGCCAAGCTAAGCGAAGAAGCGCGCGCCGCCATCGGAAGCCGTCCGGCAGTTGAGCTTCAGCTGTATGTGGATGGCGTAAAGGTGGAATGGAGCAATTCAGGGGCAGTGGTAACCGTATTGCTTGATTACAGCTTATCTGCTCAGGAGAAGCAAAGCTCTGAACATATTACCGTATGGTATTTCGGAGCATCAGGCGAAGTTGTTGCAGTACCAAGCGGTAAGTACGATCCTGCGACAGGTATTGTAGTGTTTACAGTTAATCACTTCAGCACTTATGGCGTCGTATCGGTTCACAAATCGTTCGACGATCTGGGCAAGCATAGCTGGGCGAAGCAAGCGATCGAGGTGATGGCTTCCAAAGGCGTCATCAACGGGATATCAGACAACGCCTATGCTCCAGCACAAAAGGTGAAGCGAGCAGATTTCATTACATTGCTCGTGAAAACGTTAGGGCTCAGCGCAGACGTTAACGGGAATTTCAACGATGTCGCTAAGGATGCCTACTATTATGATTCCGTTGCTATCGCAAAGAAGCTTGGCATAGTGACAGGACGTTCAGACGGTTCGTTTGATCCGAATGCTGCGATAACAAGGCAAGAAATGTTTGCCATGACAGCTAGAGCACTAAATATGTCTGGCAAGAAGCTGCAGGCGGGAAGTGTAGACGAGCTAAAAGCGTTCACGGATTTGAAACAGCTAGCGTCCTACGCAGTAGACAGCTCTGCACTTCTTATAGCGAACGGTATTGTGAAGGGTGATGGCTCGAAGCTTAACCCGCTCGGCCACACGACACGCGCAGAGGCTGCTGTTATTATGTACGCGATCTATAACAAGTAAGCTTCGTACAATTAGCAGCAAATAGGTGTGAAAAATAAGGAGAAGACAGATGATGGCTGCTGCCATGGTTTGTCTTCTCCTTTGCTTTGTGTTGCATTGATAGAATTGATGGCTAGAGCGTGTGACACAGTGCTACTCGTTCTAACGGAAACAGCGGCAGCCATGGACGTGGAAAAATGTCCTAGACTTCCGCTGTTTTAATGAGCTAGCTATCCGATAGCTTAATATGTCAACTCGCATTGGTTCTGTTGACCACATCATAAGACGGAATCAATTTTTTCAACATCGCCAAACATGTGGTATAAATACCAAAACCAACTAATCCACCTAATGTGTTGAGAATTACATCATCTATATCGAAGCTGCCAACATGCAATAGCATTTGTGAAACTTCTAAAATAACAATAATGGTCAGTATTAATAAAAAGAATTGATTAAGATTCCTAGTTTTTTTTGAAAAGTAAGGTGCACTAAATCCTAACGGAATAAATAATAAAATATTTCCGAAGAGGTTGTTAAACCAAGTATTAAAATTGTAATGTTCATACCTTGTTATATACGTCGTAATTGTTTTAAAAGGAATTAAGTTGTAGTCGTAACCACTCTGAAGATAATAGCCATTCAACAACATAAACAACCTGTAATCCAAAAACAATGTTTTTACAACGAACAAAACATAAATGATAAATAGTCCAATCATAATAACTCTTGTTAATATTCTTAATAGTCTCACAATGTCTATTACTCCTATTCTGTGTCGTAGGAAGCATTAGCCGCTATCCTTTACTATGCAACTGTGTTACTGATAATCGTTATAGCACCATTATTTAAGGCGTTATAAATTAACTGATTAATGGAGTTTCTTGCGGCATCGTTAAACAAATACCATTGATTTTCAGTATCGTCATAAATCAAAACCTGTGGGGAGCCTGTTGAAGGTTCAGGTGGAGAAGATTTAACTAAAGAATAAATATCAAAACGTTTTATGCTGTTCCCTTTTTGATCCAAAAAATCATATTGTGCATTTTTATAATACCCCCCCGCTGTGTAGTAATGGCTCTGCCACGAGTAATCAGCTGGCGCTTCAACCTTGCTGTCTTTATTTTCTACAAAAATATTATAAATTGCTTCGTTATAAGCATTTCCATTGATTTGCTGTACTACGCCACCCATAGTCATGTGGTATTCCTGCTGCAATGCTTTCACTTTTATACCATCTATGACCAATGGCTCGGTATCAACGGTTACGATAGAGTTTTTGTAATTGACTTTGCAGCCAAACGTTTCTGAAATAAAGCGAAGTGGAACAATTGTGCGATCATTTTTTATATACGGTTTTACATCAAGCAGTACCGTCTTACCGTTTATCACTGCTGTACTGCTGTTTAGTTTTAATGTTACTTCCATATTGCTTTTAGTAAGTGTAATTTCAGAATTCGACCAATGGACCTTAGCTCCCAGATTTTCACTGATAACACGTAAAGGCACCATTGTACGATTGTTCTTAGTTTCGGGTTTCACATCGGATGCGATAGCAAAACCGTCAACTTTTATTTTGATGTCTGTGTCTGCTGCATAAGTAGTTGACGATGTAATGATTAGAATCAATGCAAGGAATACTCCTGAGAAAACCTTTTTCATTTTTAATAGCTCCTTTTTTATGAATTGCCTCCAATATGAAAGACACCAATAACGGTTTTACCATCAATGTCATATAGCGGAATATCAGAACCACCGAGGGGCCTACTGTTTTGTATAGCTAGAGCTTCCTCGGGTGTCTTGGGCTGCTCACCTTCTATATCTTTCTTAAGTACATATCCCATAGCACCATCCACACCTACTGCACTTATTAAATCTGGTTCCGATTCAGAGGAAATGGCGTCACCCGCAGAACCATATGTCTGTCCGTTTTCATTTGCAGGATAGTTAGGAGCTTTTGTAAGGCTTGGATTCGTCGTGGTTTTAGCATCTTTACTTTGGAACGCCATTGCAACCATCACAACGCAAATGGCAAAAATAAGACCAATGATTATTCTGATGCCTTTCGAATAACTATTCAAACCACCGCCTCGGTCCGATGATGTGGAATAAATGAGTAACCTCTGCAGACTCATTCTGCTCGGATAACCCACTAGGTAGTTCCCAATTGTATTTCCCATAGCTATGTTTTACTAGAAGAATTCGCCCTTCTGAGTCCATAATGATAGCAGCTGCTCCTACTAGCTTTTTTGACATTTAGAAATATCTCCTGAGCATATGTCTTGTTAATAACTTCCATATTAAAGACGATAATTATCTAAGTTTGTTGCGGTCTTATTAAAATATCCTATCTATCCGAAAGGAGAAAGGAGCTGTTTAGTGGGCGATAGTCTGCTAATCAGCTTCCTTTTTTCTGTATTTTTCTATTGCTGGAGGTTGACATTGAAAAATAGTTTGTGTTATATAAAAATAAGGATTAGCACTCTAACGAATTGAGTGCTAAGATTGAGGGGGTACTGGCATGAATTTGTCCAAGCCCTCCAGTTACGACGAATGGCTGATTTCATATTTGATGAATGGGAAGGGGAACTACTCTTGAGCAAAAAACAGTTTAAAGCAGAATCGAAACGACTGCTCGATATGATGATTAACTCCATTTATACGCAAAAAGAAATCTTCTTGAGAGAGCTTGTTTCTAATGCGAGTGATGCGATTGACAAGCTGTATTACAGAGCGCTCACGGATGATCAATTGGTCTTTAACAAGGAAGATTACTACATCAAGGTAGTTGCAGATAAGGAAAACCGTACATTAACGATTACAGATACAGGAATCGGGATGACGAAGGAGGACCTTGAGAACAATCTTGGCGTTATCGCGAAGAGCGGCTCCTTTGCATTCAAGAAGGACAATGAGCTTAAGGATGGCCACAATATTATTGGTCAATTCGGCGTGGGCTTCTACTCCGCATTCATGGTTGCCGATGTCGTTACCGTCGTGTCGAGGACGCTTGGCAGCGAAGAGGCTTACAAATGGGAATCGACAGGTTCTGATGGCTACACTATCGAGCCGTGTGAGAAGGCTTCGGTAGGTACGGAAATCGTATTGAACATCAAGGAAAATACAGAGGATGATCAGTATGATGAGTATTTAGACGAATACCGCCTAAAATCAATCATTAAAAAATATTCTGATTTCATTCGCTACCCGATTAAGATGGATGTGAAGGGACAGCGTCCTAAAGCTGACAGCGAGAACGAGTTCGAGGAATATGCGGAAGAGCAAACCGTGAACAGCATGGTGCCGATTTGGCGGAAAAATAAAAATGAGCTCACCCCTGAGGATTACGAGCAATTTTATTTTGAGAAACGTTATGGCTTTGATAAACCGATCAAGCATCTTCATATTAGTGCTGACGGCGCTGTCGTTTACAACGCCATTTTATATATCCCGGAAAATACACCATTCGATTATTACACGAAGGAGTATGAGAAGGGGCTGGAGCTTTATTCGAATGGCGTTCTAATTATGGAAAAATGCTCGGATCTTCTGCCTGACTATTTCAGCTTTGTCAAAGGAATGGTCGATTCCGAGGATCTGTCGCTTAATATTTCTAGAGAGCTGCTGCAGCATGATCGCCAGCTGAAGCTTATTGCTAAAAATATTAACAGCAAGATCAAGAGCGCGCTGCTTGGCATTTTGAAGGATGAGCGTGAGAAGTACGAATCCTTCTACAAAGCATTCGGCAGACAGCTGAAATTTGGCGTATACAACGATTATGGCGCTAACAAGGATGTGCTGCAGGATCTGCTGCTGTTCCATTCCTCCAAGGAGAAGAAGCTGGTTACGCTTGATGAATACGTATCCCGTATGAGCGAGGACCAGAAGTATATTTATTATGCTTCGGGTGAGTCGATCGATCGAATTGAGCGGTTGCCGCAAACGGAGATGGTATCCGATAAGGGCTATGAAATTCTTTACTTTACGGACGATATCGATGAGTTCGCGATCAAAATCGTTGCGAAATATAAGGATAAAGAATTCAAATCTGTATCAAGCGGTGACCTAGGCATTGAACCAGATGCTGTAGACAATGAAACGGCTGCGGAGCAGGATTTGAATAAGGAGCTCTTTGAGCAAATGAAAACAATCCTTCAGGACAAGGTAAAGAATGTTAAAGCATCCAAACGCCTTAAATCTCATCCGGTATGCTTGTCCACTGAGGGCGAGGTTACGATAGAGATGGAAAAAATATTGAAGGCGATGCCGAACAGCCAGGATGTCCAAGCGGACAAGGTGCTTGAAATCAACGTCAACCATGAGATTTTCCAATCACTAAAGGCTGCGTATGAGAACGACAAAGAAAAGCTAGGGCTGTATACGAACTTGCTGTATAACCAGGCGCTTCTAATCGAAGGCTTGCCTATCCAGGACCCTGTTGCATTCACAAATGATATGTGTAAGGTTATGGTTTAATTGTAGGTTGACC
Source organism: Paenibacillus sp. FSL H8-0548 (assembly GCF_038630985.1). Taxonomy (NCBI): domain Bacteria; kingdom Bacillati; phylum Bacillota; class Bacilli; order Caryophanales; family Paenibacillaceae; genus Paenibacillus; species Paenibacillus sp. FSL H8-0548. The sequence goes on along the minus strand of NZ_CP152049.1, from coordinate 6,157,746 downwards.
CAAAAGGAAAGAGTTGCTATAGCAGCTCCTTCCTTTTGGGTCTTTTTTATGAGAAACTTCTGATCAGTTTAAGTTGAATTTTAAAATTAAGTATTTAGCGAAGCGAGAAGATCGCTCTGGAGAAACGAAGTGTTCGCCTTTGCAACAGCGATCGTAAGAATGATCTTCTCGCGCAGCGACCAAAACGTAAATGTTTAATTCAACTTACTATGATTAGAAGTCAGTTTCAGGGGCCATGCTTTCCTGATATAAGCTGAACGTATTTTTACCGCTGCGCTTGGCGTAATAAAGCGCTTGATCGGCACAGGTATACAGCGCATCAGAATCCTGTGCATGCTCGGGAGCAACTGCGATACCGATCGATGCTGTCGTGCTGAAATCGTTGACGACATCGATGCCTTGAATTTCAATAGGAAGCTTAAGCGTAGCAATAATATGCTCTGCAATTTGCAAGGCTGCCTGGGTATCGGCAATATTACTTAAAATGACGACGAACTCATCACCGCCTAGCCGTGCTGTGATATCATTTGGATCGTGGACTGCAGCGCGAATACGTTTGCCGACCTCCTTGAGAAATAGATCTCCGGCATCATGACCCAGCGAATCGTTAACAACTTTGAAATGATCAAGATCAATGTGAAGCAGTGCGGTAAGCTTCTGTTTTCTTTTATTTTTCTCCATAATTGCAATTAGGGCGTTCTCAAAGGTTGCACGGTTGGATAGACCAGTGAGCACATCATGAGAGGCCAAGTACATGGGCCTTGCTACGAGCCTCGTTATAATATAAGAGATGATGAGCGCAATCAAAATTGTCGCTGCTAGCTGAAGTGAAAATATTTGTTTATTTAGCTTGAGATTTTGTTGAAGCTCCTGCTGATTATATACAATTTCAATCATGCGCTGGTCAGTAAAACGAACATAATTAATGTCGAATTGGATGGTATACGGTACATAACGATAAAAGATAGGATAGCCATTCCCTTGTCCGTGCACCTCTTGTATCTCTGAGTCATGGAACGCCTTGTCGAAAAAACGTCTGTTTTCGTTGGCAATAACAATCGATTTTCCATCCTCGCCCGTTTTTCCAATCGATTTTCCGGTTGTTGTATAGATCGTAATATCGTTAATATATTTGTATTTTTCAATGAGACCGTTCAAGATTCCCATGAAATCAATGGATTGGAACATCGGAGTATCCTCAAGATATACGCCTAGCTCTATTAAATATTTGTGATCAGGGGTAGGCATATAGCTATATTTTTTGATTTTTCCTGAATTCGTCTCCTGATCCAGACCATCCGATACGAAGCTGCTTCCCTTGATCCTCTCCTCGAGCAGTTGTGAGAAGGAGTCAGGGGCGTCGCCATCCGCTTTGAAGTTTAGGCCAATATCCTTGGTAAAGCTGCTGTGAATTATTGTAAGGGACTCATCGATGATATAAACATCCATACCGCCTAATTCTTTTTTGAGAGCTTGATAGTTCCAGCTGGCGACATCGGGAATTGCGCTATATTTTTGCAATAATGTATTGGAATAGGCCCGCATGTCTTTTTCCAATTCTTTTTCTGATATTCTAAAAGCTTTGTCAGCCGCAGCTACAGCAGTGACAATGGTATCCTCCACTAAAATAGACTCTCTTTTGTAGCTTTCTATTAAACTATTCTTCAAGCGATGCTGATTGACCGATGACACACTAAGTGTCAGTAAAATGCTGAAAATGCCCATAATGGTCATTAGTTTCGCTTTGAAACCAAGCTGCACTATACATTACCTCCTCTAGGATGCTCGCGGGTATTGCGCAGAAAATTTAGCTGTGCAAAGCGAGGGCCCATATGATAGGCTTGTGCAGCTAAAAGGATGATAGGACTATATACCTAAACTATATATCGGATAAAGTATTGGATTCGTTAACATCATGAGATATCCGCTCTGCAAATGAAAAATGCGCAGCTATCCTTTCAGCATCCTCAGCAGCGTACGACCCGAAATTCGCTATATCATGCACTAAACTGCAACGTAGTCTCTCTTTGCCCGTCATTTGCTCGTTCAAGCAGCGCTAAATAAAAATCAGCCGATCAAGGTAGGAACCCTGATCGGCTGATTTTCTGAAACCTACTTCATTGCCCGATTTCTTTATTCCGCAGTATAGTTTTTCTGATATTGCCGCGGCGTTAGTCCCGTCCACTTCTTGAAGGTGGAGCTAAAGTGCCGTTCCTCCTGATAGCCTACCAGCTTGGAGACAGCATATATTTTGTAGCTCTGACGAAGCAGCTCCTTCGAGCGCTCTACGCGGTATTGATGCAGGTAGTCGAGAAAATTAACCCCCAGCTCTTGCTTGAATAGGGAGCTGAGATAAGAATTGCTGACAAAGGTTTCTTTGGCGGCAAGCTCAAGCGTGAAGTTCGTGTTGTATCTATGCTTAATAAGCTCGATGGTCGCAGATACGGTGCGATGCAGCGATTTTTGATTGGATACGGCCTCGACGATGCTTTGAACAATTTTTTGCAGCACGACGGAGCAGTCATCGAGTGTCTCCATGTTAGGAATTTGCTCGATCCAATTGACGAAGCTGTCCTGCCATTCAATAGAGGCGACCTTCCGTTCCTGGGCGAATTTTTGCAGTTCCAAAATAAGGCTTGTTGACCGGAGCTGAACCTCAGCCTTCGAATAGCCGGAGTTGTTCCGAATATGAGACATGCACGCTTCGATCGTATCGACCGCCTGCTCGTACTGTTCATTTTGCAGCGAAATGAGCAGCTCCTTCTCCATTCGCTGCAGGAAGGCATCGTCCAAAATAGAGCCTTTCAGCATTTGCTGCCGATCTAAGCAAGTATAGAAGAAGATGCCTCCACGTCCTTGATAGAATCTGCCTTCCATCGCTTCAATGGCTTCCTGATAACCGATATGGGCAAAATCAACCGAGCACTTCGGCGAGCTGATTGATATGCTGATCGACAGCTTAAGATACGCCTCAAGGTTAAGCTGCAGCTTCTTCATTGCACTCTCAATCGCTTCATGAGTCATGTGATCCGAGTAATTGCCAATCCAAAGCATCTCATCACCATGGCGAAATACTTCAAGCTCTCCTAAATATAACGGCTGCAGCGTCTCTCCTGTAATGTTTAACAGAGCATACCGAATGAGCTCTAAATCCCTCTTGGAGGCGGCGTTAGGCGAGGTGCTGGAATCAATGCGGATAATCCCGACTTGAATAGAAGCTGAAAGAAGTGCCATACCAACCTCCTCCATAACGCTTTGCCGGTTCTCAAGCGGCATTAACGGCTGCTGAATCCACTGGGATAAAATTTGGTTTTTCAGCAAATGAAGGTTGCGATTCCAGCTGCGATTAAGCTCCGACAACATTTTATCCTCATTTTCCGATTCTTCAATTTTTTGTTTGAGCTCTAGAATGACACGTACAATATCATGAGGCGTGCAGGGCTTCAGGAGATAGTCGGATACGCCTAGCTTAATGGCTTCCTTCGCATACTCGAATTCGTTATAGCCAGTTAAGAGCACCGAACGAAACTCATGTCCGGCAGCCTTTGCCTCGCGAATCAGATCAAGGCCATTCAGATGAGGCATGCGAATATCGGTCAGCAGCAAATCCGGCGGATCGTTTTTGATCATTTCCAAAGCCTGCTGTCCATTCTCAGCCTCTCCTGCGATCTCAATGTCGTAGAGCTTCCAGTCCACAAGTGTAAGTATGCCTTCACGGAAGGATTGCTCATCCTCTGCAATGATCATTCTAAGCGCCATTCCCATTGCCCCCTTGTTTGATCTTTAATTGCACTCTAGTGCCCATGCTCTCGCGGCTTTCGATATGAAACTCTGCCTGCTCATAAAATAAAGCTAATCTTTCTTTAATATTGGATATAGCCATTCCGGAATGGGCGGCGTTTATTTGGAGCGACTTAATAGGCTCCTGCGCTGGAGCTAGGTTTAAAAGCTGAACCTTTGCTTCGGGCATCCCAAGCCCATTATCCGCAACCTCAAGTAGAATGCAGCCGTTTTCAGTATAGGCACGGATATGAATATGACCATTCCCTCCGGTAGGCTCGATCGCATGAATGATGGCATTCTCGACAAGCGGCTGAAGCAGCAGCTTGGGCATGCGGAAATGCTGGATAGACGGCTCCATATCGATCTCAAAATCAAAGCGGGTCGTAAACCGTTTTTTCTGCAAAAACAAGTAGTTTCGCACGAGCTCTATCTCATGCTGCAGCTCGACGAGATCATTGCCGCTATTAAGGCTTAACCTGAATACTTGAGAGAGGGAGACGACCATTTCGGAAATTTCGTGGTCTCCTTTTTGCATTGCGCTCCAATTAATCATATTTAATGTGTTGTATAGGAAGTGAGGGTTAATTTGTGATTGGAGCGCTTTAAGCTCAGCTTCCTTCTGCTTCAGCCGCGAGGCGTAGACATCATCAATCAGTGTCTTGATTCGGCCGACCATCGTATTGTACAAATGTCCAAGTCTGCCGATCTCATCGTTGCCGCTAAAATGGACGCGCTGCGTAAAATCACCCATTTGAAGCGCTCTCATGGACAGCATGAGCTTTTTCATCGGATTCGTAATAATACGAGCGATGACCCAAGATAAAATAATCGTGATGATCGTAACGATAGCCATGATAGAGAAGGTAGCTGATCCGATATGCTTAAGCTCTAGCACTAGTGTGCTGCGATCCTGAATGACGACGCTGTGCCAGCCGGTAATGTCCGATACCGTATCCGAAACGATATATTGCCGATTGTTTTTTAATACAGCTAAGCCATTCTCAGGATGAAGATTAGCCGTATCCGTTTCACTAAACATCGGAAGCAGAATCATAGGCTTGCCAATCCACTGCAGATCGGATGCTGCGAGCACGATGCCCTCATCATTCATAATGAACTGGTGGGCATTCTGATTGCCGTGGTATAAAGATTTGCTCAGCTTATCTGCATCCATACCAATAATGAGAAGACCGCTGCGCGAATAGTTGTAATAGTTTTTGTAGGGCTTAATCAAAACAATTTTGTGATGATAATCGCCAGGCAATATATAATCCGAGGGATAGAGCATATCCCAGATTTCCCCTGTTTCTGATTGGGCTAATCTATCATAGTAACGGGTTTTTGTAAAAGCCTTAAAGCCGATGGCGCTTGCAATACCTGTCTGCGTAATCGCGAAGGGCTGTCCGGAAGTCTCGTCGCTTGCGGTAGGGTAAAGAATTAGCGATTGGATGGTCTCTCCGGTAACCATAAGCGGCAGCAGATTTTTGTACACCTGATCGCGGCGCTGGGGCGTATCCCCATTCATCAGCATCCCTTGTACGGTCGGGTTCAGAAACAAATAGTTGGAGAAGCTCAGTGTGCTCTTGGCAAAATAATCGAGCTGATCCTTTGTCTTGATCGCCATATTGAGCTGCGACTGACGAAGCTTATCTACAACCTCGCCAGAGGCGATGTAATAGGAATACAAGCCGGTAATTCCTATCGTTGCAATAAGAAGGGGGATGACTAAGGTAAGCAGTTTGCGCTGTAAAGTAATATGTCGAAATGGAGGGAAAAGAGTTCTCATCCGATTCACCTTTAGCCATTCAAATTTGTGCTTTCAGTATACCAAGAAATAATTTGAATAAGGGGATTTTTGTATATGATCCAAAAAATGAGGCATCTCTTCTGAATTTTGGTACATATTTTGACGTGTAGTTTCCAAGTTATAATGGGGGCAGGAACAGGGAACGCCTGGTCAAACAAAAAAAGGTGGGGTAGCGATGAAGAAGATGTGGATTACGCTCGTGGCCATGCTGATGGTTTTCACGGTTGCAGCATGCTCGAGCAATAATGGCAATAACGGAAGCAGTGGGAATAAGGGTACGGTGCCAAGTCCTGCCGATGAAGCAAAGGCGACGGAGACGGCCAAAGAAGATAAGAATGCTGAGCCGGTGACGCTTAAGTTTTTTACAGCGCTGGCAGATCGCTCCAATGGAGCCGGGAAAATTGAACAAGCCATCATTGATAGCTACATCGCAGAAAATCCGAATGTGAAAATCGAAGTAGAAGCGCTCCAAGATGAGCCTTATAAATCTAAAATTAAAGTTTACGCATCAACAAATGCAGTACCAGACATCATTCAAGCTTGGGGTCAAACTTCATTCATCAAGCCGCTTATTGACAACGACATGCTGCTTGAGCTGAATGAGTCCGAATTCGAGAGCAGCAACTTTGTGCCAGGTGCGAAGGATGGCTTCTCCCAAGATGGTAAGCTCTACGGCTTGCCGCGCGGCACCGATTTCTTGGTCATCTACTATAACAAGAAGCTGTTCGATGACAATGGTTTGTCCGTTCCCACAACGACAACCGAATTGCTCGAAGTATCGAAGCAGCTAAGGGCTAAAGGCATTAACCCGATTGCAACTAACGCAATGGAAGGCTGGTCGCTCCCGATCTGGTTTGAATACGCGGCACAGCGCCACACGGGCGACTTTAACAAAATGGATGCTGTACTGAGCGGCGAAGGCAAGTTCTCAGGCGATGCTGATTTCCTCGCAGCAGCGCAGGATATTGCAGCACTCGCAGAAAACAAAGGACTTGCAGACGGCTTCCTGACTGCAGACTATGGGATGTCCCGCAACTTGTTCGGTCAAGGCCAAGCAGCGATGTACGTAATGGGCAACTGGGAAGCGGGTCTTGCTACCGATGAGAATTTCCCGGAAGAGTTCCGTAATAATGTAGGCGCAATCTCTTATCCTGCATCGGACAAAGGGGCAGCAACAGACGTAGCGGCATGGTATGGCGGCGGATACTCTGTATCCAAAAACTCTAAGCATCCTGAAGCAGCCGTAGCTTTCCTGAAATATTTCTTTGCACCGGAGAACTGGGCGAAGCAAGTATGGGAAACAGGCTCAGGCACGCCAGCGCAGAAGTTTGATCAGTTTTTGACAGGCAACGAAACCGCGCTGCAAAAGCAATTGGTAGACATTTTCAGCGCTATGACTTCCTCCAGTGGAACACCGGTTCATGATAACGGTACCGACGAGTTTAAGACGATCGTAATGGAAGCGCACCAGAAGCTATTCGGCAAACAAATTACGCCAGAGCAGTTCTTGACGGAAATGGATGCAGCTGTCGCTGTACTGAAATAACAACAGATAAACATCGTATCGGCGGGGCAGCGAAACGGATTTGAGGATTCGGCTGTCCCTGCCTTCTACGACAGAGAGAGCGGGGAGAACCATGCACAAACTGATGAGCAATCGGATCACCATTTTCTGGCTTGTCGCACCTGGCTTTTTGCTGTTTCTCTTCATGGTTTGCCTTCCGATTATCATGAGTGGTTATTATGGAACGACGAACTGGACAGGAATTGGCGCGTACGATTTTGTTGGATTCGATAATTATACAAAAATTCTTTTTCATGATGCTGTTTTTTGGCGCTCGATGCTTAACGCACTGCTGCTGCTGGCAGCAACGCTGCTTATCCAGCATCCAATCGCTTTATTGTTCGCCATATTCGTTACACATGCGGGAAAGCTTGAAAAATGGTTTCGGGCTATATTTTTTATTCCCGCAGTCATATCAATTGTCGTCACTTCAAAAATGTGGGTAAGCGTATTTCATCCGAATTTTGGGATGTTAAATAAATTGCTCGAAGGCGTGGGGTTAAGTACATGGAAGCAGGATTGGCTCGGTGACCCGCAAATCGCTATTTGGTGCATCGTTGTAGTTGTGATGTGGCAGGGCTTCGGTTACGCGCTGCTGCTCTATTACGCAGGACTTCAAGGCATCCCGCAGGATCTCTTCGAAGCGGCTGAGCTGGATGGGGCAGGAAGAGTGAAGCTGTATACGCGTGTCATTATTCCACTGCTGTCTCCGATGGTACGGGTTGCAGTCGTTATAGCAGTTACGGCTTGTCTAAAGCAGATGGAGACCGTATTTCTCATGACGAACGGGGGGCCTGCGAACACGACGCAGTTCATCGGCAACTATTTGTACAAAACCGCGTTCTCCTCCTCCTTATATGGCTATGGAAACGCAATATCCGTGGTGTTCGTCATTATTTGTCTCATCGTGACCATGGCGATGAATAAGGCGTTCAAAAAGGACGTTGGCGAGTTTTAACGCAGGCTTAGGCGCAGCGGTTAGTGGGTATACGATTTTTTTATAGGAGGCATGCTTGTGGGAGCCATTACAGCTAAGACCAATCGCGAGGCGCAAAGGGGGAATAAGAAGAAGGCTGCGGCAGCGCCCGCGTTAAAGGTCATTCTTCATTTGATCCTCTGGGCAGTAGCACTGCTTCAAATTTTTCCGCTTATTTGGCTCATTAATTATTCGTTTCTGAAGAGCGGAGATTTTTTTGGCAGCGGTATTTTGAAATGGCCTAAATCATTTGAATGGAATAACTATGTGAATGCATTCACATATGGGAGCGTTCCGCGCTTCTTATTGAACAGCTTAATGATTACAACTGTAACGATTGTAGTGGCCGCCTTTTTGGCGCTAATGCTGGGCTACGCATTTACAAGAATGGAGTGGAAGCTGCGCGGTCCCGCCATGGCGTTTATTATGCTTGGGATGATTGTGCCGATTCATGCGACACTGCTGCCGAACTTTATTTTGTTCGACAAGCTGAATCTCATTGATAATCCGCTATCGTTGATTCTTCCCTACATTGCGTTCTCGCTGCCCATCAGTCTGCTTATTATCTCGGGCTTTCTAGAGACGATTCCAAAAAGCATTGAGGAATCGGCGGTCATGGACGGCTGCTCTGTCTTTGGCGTCATTTTCCGCATCATTATGCCGATGACGAAGCCCGCCATCGCAACGGTATGCATTATGAATTTTATTAGCTGGTGGAATGAATTTATTATGGCGAATACGTTTCTGACATCCGAGACGTTCAAGACGCTGCCCTTTTCTATTATGAAATTTACAGGGCAATATTCTTCTAATTATGGCGCTCAGTTCGCAGTCATGACGATCATCGCTTTGCCGACAGTCATTATCTATTTATTGTTTACGGAGCAAATGTCACGCGGCATAACCGCTGGAGCAGTGAAGGGGTAGGCTAGACTTAATTAGAGAGGTGGAGGTAGCGTGCAAGCACCCGTTTCAGCGAATGCAGCGTTAAGCAGTCCGCGTAAGGAAAAACCGCTTTGGAGGCGGTTTTTCGCACAATGGCAAGTGCAGCTCATGATTTTTCCTGCTTTGATTTTTATTTTCATCTTCAACTATATTCCGATGTACGGCGTGCTGATGGCGTTTCAGGATTACAGCTTGTTTAAAGGCTTTTTTGGCAGCCCATGGGCGGGCTTTAAGCATTTTGAAATGTTTTTTAACTCGCCTGATTTTTACCGGGTTATTCGAAATACGATTGTCATCAGTCTGCTGAAGCTGGTAATTAACTTTCCAGCACCGATTTTGCTTGCGTTAATGCTCAATGAGGTTAGAAATATGGCCTTCAAAAAGATCATTCAAACGATCAGCTACCTGCCCCATTTCCTGTCGTGGGTTATCGTATCGGGCTTTACAATCTCCATCTTGTCCGTGGACAACGGCAGCTTGAATATTATGCTGCAGTCACTGGGGTTCATTGATAAGCCGATTAATTTTCTGTCGCTTCCCGAATATTTCTGGGGAATTATTATTACAACGAATTTGTGGAAGGAAATCGGTTTTGCAACGATCGTTTATTTGGCAGCGATCGCGGGCGTGAACCCAAGCCTATATGAAGCGGCATCCATCGACGGTGCAAGCAAGTTTAAACAGATCTTCTTGATAACGCTTCCATCAATTACGCCGGTCATCGTTATTTTCCTCATTCTGAATATTGGAAGCCTATTGAATGCAGGGTTTGATGACTTGCTGCTGCTTGGCAGAAGCCCGATGCTGCGTGATGTGGCAGATGTTATTGATACGTATGCCTACCGGATTGGAATTATTAACAACCGATTCTCGTATGCGGCGGCAGTTGGCTTGTTTAAGGCGATCATTAGCGTTGGCTTGCTGACTATGGCGAATTATATGGCAAGAAGAGCGGGTACAAGCTTATGGTAAACCGATTCGAGACTGCGAATAAACAGAAAAGTGGTGGAGCCCGGTGAAGCTGAGCAGCGGCGATAAAACATTGCAGGTTGTTATTTATTTCTTATTAGTGCTGCTAGGGCTGGCTACGTTATATCCGTTCTGGAATTCTGCTGTTATTTCCTTTAATCTCGGGCTGGATACGGCAAAAGGCGGAATAACGTTTTGGCCTAGAATGTTTACACTAGATAATTACAAGATCGTATTTCAAAACGAACGAATTCTGGACGCCTTCCTCATCTCGGTGCTCCGCACAGTGGCGGGTACGTTAATATCCATTTTCTTTACCGCTATATTCGCTTACGGCTTGTCTGTTAAGGGAGTAATCGGGAAGAAATTTTATATGATTTTTGCCATTATCACCATGTACTTTAGTGGAGGGCTTATTCCTTTCTATCTGCTGAACCGCGAGCTTGGACTAATGGATACGTTCTGGGTCTTGATCATTCCGACAGCAGTCAGCGTTTGGAACATGATTATCTTCCGTACCTTCTTTATGGGCTTGCCCGAGGGACTGGAGGAATCAGCGAAGATCGATGGAGCAAGCACATTTGGAATATTTTTCAAAATCGTATTGCCATTATCGGGGCCCGTAATCGCTACATTATCCTTGTTTACGGCAGTTTATCATTGGAATGATTGGTTTTCGGCAACGATCTTCATTAATGATGCGAAGCTGTATCCGATTCAAACCTTGCTTCAGCAAATTATGAACTCGAACACGATGAGTGAGCAGCTCTCAATCGCTGCCCAAGGAAGCGGAGCGGCTACGGACGCGCTTAGCCGAATGCAAAGTGTAACGAGCAAGTCGTTAACGATGGCTACGATGATGGTAGCGACGATTCCGATCGTGCTCGTCTATCCTTTCGTGCAGCGCTTTTTTGTGAAGGGTGTTTTGATTGGCTCCTTAAAGGAGTAGTCTCGGTATTCGATCCAAAGGCGCAGGCCGAGGGTTTGAGTATATATATTAAAAATTGGGAGGCGTACGAATATGAAAGGAAGAAAGCTGCTTACTGCGCTAATGACCGTTGGTCTAGCCGGTTCGGTGCTGCTTGCAGGCTGCTCAGACAATAATGGCGGAAATACAGGTAGCTCAAGCGATCCAGTAAATAAAGATTCGAATAAAGCCAGCACAAGCGATGGATTTGTTTTGGGGGAAACACCGGTATCATTCTCTTATTATGTCCATTATGACTGGTGGACGACTGAGCCATGGGGAGCGAGCCCGAACAGCAAGTGGGTACAAGACAATCTTAAGGTAACTGTAAATCCTATTCAATCCGGCGGCGCAGCAGCGCAAAAGCTGAGTACGATGATTGCCTCCAAGGAGCTTCCTGATGCGATTATGATGGACCGTGGACCTGAGGTAGAGCGGTTGAGATCAGCGGGGGCACTCGTTCCTCTTGATGATTATATTGATAAATATCCGAATTTGAAAAAATGGGCGGGCGAAGAAACGTTGAACATGCTGCGCTCTAGTGACGGCAAAATCTATCAATTCCCGAACTGGTATACAGCAGCTCCGACAGGCAATGGCGGCTGGTTTGTGAATAAGAAAATTTATGCGGAGCTGGGTTCGCCGAAGCTTGAGACTACAGATGATTTGTATACTTACTTGCAGCAGGTGAAATCAAAATATCCTGATGTTGTGCCATTAGAGGTTGGCGGTAATGGTTCGGGTGTAGAGGTGATGTTCCCAAGCTTCCAAGAGGGTGCAGCAGGTGCGTTCCATAGCATGAAGGCGTATCCGAACGGCGACAAATTTGACACCATTTATAATAACGAGGCTTGGAGGGAAACGATGCTGTACGCAAGCAAGCTGTTTAGAGAAGGCTTAATGACGCAGGATGCAATGACTCAAAAGGATGATCAAGTAAAAGAAAAGCTTGCCACAGGCAGAGTTGCTGTATTTGTTGGCGGCAATGCTACGAATATGGGTCGTGAAGGTCATAATGCTTTGAAAGCGCAGGATCCATCTGCAGGCTATGAGTTTATTTGGCCGATCGCCAAGTCTAGCTTAGACAAAAATAAAATTTATCCAAATGGCTATAACGCGCTTGGCTGGAACGTTAACGTAATTACAACCAGCTCGAAAAATCCGGAAGCCGTATTTGCCTACTTGGATTGGATGACGGGCGAAGAAGGCACACGCGTCATGTTCTTCGGGCCACAAGGCTTGTACTGGGACGATCTGGATGCAGACGGCGCTCCGATTCCGAATGACAAATGGTTCAGTACCACGCAAGAAGAGAAGGACAAGGATAAGCTTGAGGCTTACGTGTGGGCAGGAAATGCAACCTTTGTCGATACGAGCAAGCAAAAAATTGAGCAAACGCTGCCGGAGGACCAACGTAACTGGGGTGCTTTGGCGCAGTTGAACATCGCTTGGAAAACTTCACAGAATATGACGCAGTTCAACAATATTGATCCAGCTCCAGAGACGGATGAAGGGATCATTAATCAGCAGGTAACCGAGACAGCTAATGAGTATTTCGGTAAAATTCTGTTTGCTAAGAGCGATGCCGAGGTGCTTAGCTTGATTGAGGAAGCGAAGAAAACAACGACGGGTCTTGGCTTCGATAAGGTTAATGAATTCCGTACCATAAAATGGCAGGAGAACTTGAAGCTGATTAATGGTCAGTAGGAATATCAGAATTATAGCTTGGTCCAAAAGAAAGGGCTGTTTTCAGACGGATTTATCTGTCTGGGCGCGGCTCTTTTTTTTGCGTTGACACTCGTTGATAGCTCGTGATGAAGTAGTATTTAAAATTTCAACATTATTCAACTTTTATTCGAAATATGGAGAAGCTAACAAATTTTCTTGATGAAAAAATTGATCTTTATTGAGTAATGGAAAGAGGTTATACAGTACAGAAAACTTATAATCACAGTTGTATTCACATATTTCGGTTAAGTAGATATTGGTTCGTTTAATTATACTTAATTATATTAATTTAATAAAGTTTAAATTTGTTGTTTACAAAACAAACTGCTGGATATATAATCTAGTTGAAAATGAAAGCGGATTCAAATTGTTGAAAAGGTTGAATATTGGATGAATCGAGGGATGGGGAATGAGGAAAAAGGCTTGGGTTGGAGCGGCAATGGCTGTAACGCTGTTGTTGTCGGCATGTTCAGGGAATTCAGGAAATTCAGGAAATGAAAACAAGGGGGCGGTGAGTGGAAACGGGGAGAAGAATGCGGGTGAGCAGACCGCTGATGTGCCTAAGCAGCCGCTCAAAATCAGCATGGCGTTAATGGCAGGGCCCAAAACGCCGGATTCGTGGGCAGAGAAGGCGCTTGAGGGGGAGCTTGCGGCAAAGCTTGAGCGGACCGTTGATGTGGCGCCGCTCTTCCTGCCGGATTGGTCGGAGCTGAACACGAAGATCAACTTGCTGATGAGCGCTAAGGATACGAGGCCGAACATACTGTGGACTGGGGATACGAAGGAATATAAGAAGTGGATAGACGCTGGCATCGTGCAGGATGTTACGCCTTCCCTGCAAAAGTACGGCAAAGAAATTATCAATTATTATACGAAAGAAACGATGTTTTACCACTGGGATAAAAGCGGAAAAATTTTCCGCATACCAGGAGATGTGCCGGAAGCGAGCTATATGACGACGATCGTCCGCAAGGATTGGCTGGATAAGCTCGGGCTTGAGGTGCCGCAAACGCTGGAGGAATATGTAGCCGTGCTGCGTGCGTTCACAAATGACGACCCCGATGGCAACGGCAAGAAAGACACATTCGGCTTGTCGGGTGACAATTATTACCGCAGCTTGGCGCCATTCTTCTACGCTTACGGTATTGATGTGGAGAATTTCATCAAGCAGTCAGATGGCAGCATTAAATTCGGTGCGGTTATGCCTGAGGTGAAGCCGGTGCTGGAGCTCCTGCAGACGCTCTACAAGGAGGGGGTCATCGACCCGCGCATGACGACGTCTGCGAACAGCTCCGACCAAAAGGTGGACGAGATTTTTGCAGCAGGCAAGGTAGGCTCACTCTATAGATGGGTGGATTATTTCAATCCAGGCAATTCGGCGGCGATGTCATTTAAAAAGCTTAATCCGACCGGAGAGTACCTATCCATTGAACCGATCAAAGGTGCGGACGGCTTCGGCTCCGACCAGCCTGATCCGCGTATTGGCTGGTGTTATCTGGTCGTAACGGATACGGCGGATACCGACAGCGCGGTGCAGGTGCTGAATACGATGGCGACGCCTGAGGTATTCAAGCTGCTCGCATTCGGCAAGGATGGCGAGCATTACACGATGGATAACGGCATTTTTGCACCAACGATTACACCGGATGAAGGCAATAAGCTCGGACTTGGCAACTTTGGCTGGTACGTACAGCGCAAGGATGCGGCTAATATCAAAAACACGCCTGAGGTTACGGCGATGTTCGAGAAGAAGATCGAAACGTCTCAGCCGATGCGCGAGAAGATTGTGTACTTCAAGGCGCTGGACAGACCGGAGTGGGATAAATATTCCGCGGATATCAAGAAGGAGCGCGATGAGCTGTTCTGGTCGATTATTTCCGGCAAGAAGCCAGCAAGCGCATTTGATTCCTTCGTGAAGCAATACGAGAAGCTTGGCGGCAAGCAGATCGATGAGGAGGCCTCAAGGCTGTTCGAGCAGCAGCAGCAGGAATATACCGAGTATGAGGCTTGGTATAACGAGAATATTGAGCCTTTCAAATGAAAAAGGAGCTGACAAGCGATGGAGGCTGTACCAGACATTGCAATAAAACCCGATACTCCGCGAAAAGCCTCCATACGGTCCTTTCGGAAGGATATCATCCGAGATAAATATTTGTACCTGCTGCTGTTGCCAGGCTTGCTGCTGATCCTATTATTTCGGTATGCGCCTATGTACGGCATCATAATCGCGTTCCAGGACTACAACATTTATAACGGTATCGGAGGGAGCGAATGGGTTGGCTTCGATCAGTTCAAGCGCCTGTTTCAATCCCCGGATTTTTATGAAATTTTGCGCAATACGATCTTAATCAGCCTGTATAAGCTGGCGGCATCGTTCACGATTCCAATCATCCTGTCGCTGCTGCTGAATGAACTGAAGGTGTTAGCATTCAAGCGGATGACGCAGTCGGTTATTTATTTGCCGCATTTTGTATCCTGGGTTATTTTCTCGGGGCTGATGATTACGTTTCTGAACCCGGTAGATGGCTTGATTAACGCTGTAAGAGAATGGTTTGGCGCGGCGCCGATTGATTTTCTGGGAGATACGAATTATTTCCGGTCCCTTCTTGTCGTGAGCGATATTTACAAGGAGGTAGGCTGGGGGACCATTATCTATTTAGCTGCGATAGCTGGTGTGAATACGGATCTGTACGAAGCGGCGCGCATGGACGGTGCGAATAAAGCGAAGCAAATGTGGCATGTGACGCTGCCTTCGATCAGGCCGGTCATTCTCATTCTTGTTATCCTGAGCTTGGCGAATATATTGGAAGCGGGCTTTCAGCAAATTTATCTCCTGTATAGTCCGCTCGTCTACGAGGTCGCGGACATTATCGATACGTATGTGTACCGCGTGGGCATCCAGGATGCGAATTACAGCTACGCGACCGCAGCGGGCGTATTCAAATCATTAGTCGCGATGGTGTTAATTGTAACCGTCAACAAAATCGTGAAAAAAAGCGGTCAGGAGGGGCTGTGGTAACACAGCCTCTCACGGGCTGGTCCATGAGCCTTCAGGGAGGGAACAGGAATGGGATTGTCCACAGGTGAGAAAATATTTTCCGGCCTTAATTATTTATTTTTTATCATTTTGATGGTGATCATGATTTATCCGTTCTGGTACATGGTGATGGGATCGCTCAGCGATCCTGTCCATATTGCAAAAGGTGGTTTTTTTCTTGTGCCGGCGGGCTTTTCCTTCTCGGCCTACCAAGCGGTTTTGCAGAACGTATCCATACTGTCTGGATTTAAGGTAACGGTCATTTCCACGATCGGCGGGACGGTTATTGGGACGTTCTTCACGGCCACCACCGCTTATGCAATTTCGAAAAAAAGATTACGGGGCAAGCTGTTTTTCTCCTTCCTCATTCTTTTTACGATGCTCTTCAGCGGGGGGCTTGTACCGTCTTATTTGCTCGTGAAGGAGCTGCGTATGATCGACTCATACTGGGCGTTAATATTGCCGAGCGCGATGGGGGCATGGAATATTTTCGTGATGCAGAGCTTTTTCAGCGGCATTCCCGAGGAGCTGGAGGAGGCTGCCAAGATGGACGGGGCGAACGACTTGACCGTATTTTTCCGAATCGTACTGCCGCTCTCGAACGCGGTGCTGGCAACGATAGGCCTATTCATCGCCGTATGGTATTGGAATGATTTCTTCTCCTCCGTTATCTATATGACGGACAAGGGGATGTGGCAGCTGCAGATGGTGCTTAAGGATCTCATCAGCAATACGTCAGCGGCGATCCAGCAAGCGGGCATATCGATCAGCTATCAGAGCGAAGTGAATGAATTTACGGTCAAAATGGCTTCGATCATCGTATCGAGCTTGCCGATTCTGCTCGTATACCCCTTTCTGCAAAAGCATTTCGTGAAGGGTGCGCTGATTGGTTCAGTGAAAGGCTGACATTTGAGCATGAACAGAAGGAACAATGGAAGGATGATTATTTTGCGAGTGAAAAAACGAGAATCAAGAAGGTGGATGGCATTTCTATTGGTATTATCATTGCTTATCAGTCTGGTTGCTCCATCTTTAGGCGGGGATGATGTGCATGGGGCTTCAGCGGGGATGATTGCAAATCCGGGCTTCGAAACAGGAGATTTGACCGATTGGTCAGTCTCCGATGCTTCCAAGGTTTCTGTTGTGAGCTCGACCTACCGGTCGGGAAGCTATGCACTTCGCATTAACGGCGACGGCAGCTATCCGTACGCGCGCCAGCTGCCGATTGCGGTAGAGAAGAATACGGAGTATATCCTCAGCTTCTATGCCAAGGCAGATGCGGGCGGCACATCGATTGAATATCGCACCGCTTCAGCGGACAGTGCGAATACGGCGCTGAAGGTGACGACCAAGGACAATGCGCCTGCCGACTGGGCCTTGTATGAGCTAAGCTTCAACAGCGGCAATTATAGCGAAATTCGAGTGGTGCTTAAAGCTACAAAAACCGCTTATTTCGACGATATCCAGCTGGCGAAGTTCGAGCCTGCGCCTGCTGCCGAGGTGACGGTACTGCCAACAGACCCGAATATTAAGTATTTTGGCCGCTGGGATGACCGTGATGCCGCCAATTACAAAACTTCTTGGGCGGGCACCTATTTCAAGGTTAACTTTACCGGGACGACCGTGAAGCTGGCGCTTGGCGGTTCATCGAATGTATATGTAAGAATCGACGGGAAAGAAACGTATTATTCGGCTGCGAATGGGTTTGTCGACCTGACGGCGACGCCGCTTGCAGAAGGCACGCACAGCCTGATGGTTATTGCTCCCTACACGGATCAGAACATTCAATTCAGAGGCCTTGTGCTGGATGAGCATGCAACGACAGCGCTGCCTGAGGTCGGCAGCAAGACGATCGAATTTACGGGCGGCTCCATACTTGCAGGTTATTTGCTGCCAAAGCATGCGCTCTCGGATTTCGCATGGCTTGCGCCGGAGATGCTGGGCTATGAGCATACCCAAATTGCCTATAGCGGAATCAACTTGGTCGACAACTGGGAAGGAGGAAGCTATGTCTCCAATAAAGTTGGCCTGAGCAAGCAATTCTTTAAGCTGAAAAATGCTGAATCCAGCGATACGGCGGACTGGGACTTCGGTCGCTATGAGCCTGACGCTGTCGTCATCAATGTAGGAACAAACGATAAAAGCTTCGCTGTTCCTTCCGAAACATACCAAGCTGCCTATACAGCATTCCTAGCAAATATTCGTGCCAAATATCCCCATGCGGATATTTATGCGCAGCGATTGTTTAACGGTGCCTATGCAGCCGAAACGCTTAGCGCGGTAGAAGAGCGCAAGGCGGACGGCGATGATAAGGTGCACTATATTGATACGACAGGCTGGCTGTCCAGCAGCGATTATATCGATGGCACGCATCCGAATGAAGCGGCGCATCAGAAGCTGGCGCTCAGGTTCGCTGCCATTCTCGGCTACGACGAGAGCGTTAAGGCAAATCATGTGTCAATAAGTGGAACGCCGAAGGTTGGCGAGACACTGAACGGCAGTTATCAGTATGCGAATATGAATGGCAATCAAGAGGGAGGCTCTGCTTATCGCTGGCTTCTGTCAGATTCGGAGAACGGCACTTACTCTCCAATAATTGGGGAGACGGGTACGACCTTGAAATTAAAAAGGACCTTTATGAACAGCTTCGTGAAGTTCGAGGTGACACCGAGAGATGAAGCTGGACGCACAGGGGCAATTTCGATAAGCGAGCCTATTCAAGTGACGGGTTCTGCGGCTGCTGATTCTGTGTTTGAGCATTTCATCACGGCCCAAGGCGACAAGCTGATGGATGGCGAAGATGTGTTCCGCTTCGCTTCACTCAACTATCCAGGCGGCATGAGGGATTCGGAATTCTCGCAGGAGGATGCGCTTCGCACGCTGGCAGAAATCGGAGGAAGCGTGACTCGCACCTATATTCCTCCTGTGAAACGATACGACAATATGAATGCGGACTATGCGCTTATTCTTGGTCCGGATGCAAGCGGCGTGATGCAGTTTAATGAAGCGGGCTTCAGAAAGCTCGATAATCTGCTCGCGCTTGCCAATGAACATGGCATCCGCTTGCTTATCCCGTTCGTGGATCAGTGGCAGTGGGAGGGCGGCATTGAAAGCTATGTAAACTTCCGCTATCCAGGTACGATTTCGAACGATGCAGCTAATGATGAGGATGCGTGGAAATTTTACACTGATCCTCAGATTATCTCGGACTTTAAGCAGGTTATTCATTACATGATGAACCGCGTCAATACGATTACGGGCGTGCCTTATAAAGAAGACAAGGCGATTCTCGCTTGGGAAACGGGCAACGAGCTTGGCGGCTATAACCAGGACAAGTTCCCGCAAGCGTGGACGACTGAGGTCGCTCGTTATATTAAAGAAGAAGTGCGGCCGGAGCAGCTTCTGCTTGACGGCAGATTTGCGGTACATCCTGAATCGATTAGCGATGCCAATATCGACATCGTAGGCAACCATTTCTACACGGGAAATTTTATTGACAAGGTCAATGCTGATCAGGCGATGGCGCTTGGCAAAAAGCCGTATATTCTGGGCGAGTTCGGTTTGTATACAACGGCAGAGCCAGTAGATGCGCTGTTCAACGCCGCTTTGAAGAACGGCACGGATGGCATTATGATTTGGTCGCTTCGTCCCCATAAGGAAGATGGCGGGTTTTTCTGGCATGACGAGAACCCGGGGAACTGGGCGTCTTATCACTGGCCGGGCTTCAGCTCCGGTGACTATTACGGAGAAACGGACATCATCCGCACGGTTCATAAGTATGCCCACTATATGAAGCATGACGATGTGAATAAAGCGCTGCCGGTGCCAGCGATCAAGGCGCCTGCGAATGCTCCATTGCTCTTCCCGATTATCTCGGTGGCCGACATCAAATGGCAGGGCTCCGTCGGTGCGGCAGGCTACGAGGTGCAGCGCTCGGAGGATCAGCAGAACTGGGTGACGGTCGCAGGCAGCTTCTCAGATGGCGGACGCGCTGGAACTCCATCGTTCCACGACGAGAATGCGATCAGCGGCACAAGCTACTTCTACCGCGTGCGCGGCGTAAATGAATCCGGAGCTTCGGCATGGTCGAACACGGTAACAACGGCTGCGTCTCATGTGATTACGGATGAGCTGAGCTTGCTCTATAGCGACAAGGAAAAACGCAAGGTGTATGCCTATGACCATTCCGCGAACGTGCAGACAAGCTCGCCGGATGGGAATGAACTTGGAATAGGCTACAAAGCGTTCGTATCTACGGCGAAAGCTGGCTATATCACCTATGCAGCTCCTGTGCCGCTGAACAAAATTAGCGTCAAACAAACAGGCGGCGGTGCTGTGAAATGGTACGTATCCGCAACGAACAGCAATTTCGTTGAGATTCAACCTGTTGCCAATGGTTCGGTATATACGGCAGACCAGCTGCCGCCAAATACCCGGTTTGTAAAATTCAGCATTGCGGGCAACAATTCTGTTCAGATCGATCAGGTGCAGCTTGAGTATACGTACGCTGGTATCGGGCATGCTGCGATTCCGGCTCTTGAGAGGAATGGCTTCATCATCGATTCATCGTTCACACAGCTTTACGACTATAAATCCGCAAATCTTGCTGTGGTCCAAGGAACACAAGAAACAGAAGGCCTTGCAACACTTGTACAGTCAGACGGAAATGCGGGAGAGCTTGTTTACAAGACGAACGGTGACGTGAACTCCTACCGTGTGACCGCTTATACGAGTGGCAGCGAAGGGATTGCCTTCTTTGCTTCCATTGACGGAGTGGACTACACGCCCATTACGCCTGCTGTAAGCAAGGTACAAACAAGCGGTGGTTGGAGCAAGGTGATCTATACTGATTTTGCCCTTCCTGCGGCTGCCCGTTATATTAAATCGGTTTATGCTGCTGGCACAAGCGGAGCATCTCCGGCTATTGCACGCGTGGAGATCGGCTACGGCATCAACATGATTCCACTTACTGACAAGCCACCGGCAAATGTGTTCGAGGATGGTGAATACGATTATGGTCTTGATGACAATCTGAAGGCACGTTATACCCGGAATCCGAACGGAGACGATATTGCAATTTCGCTTGATTCTTTGAATAAAAAGCATGGCAGCTACGGCTTGAAGCTGAATTATGCTTTCAGCAATGCTTATTACGCGGGCTTGTCCCGTTCTTTGGACGGTGCAAATCTTTCGTCCTTCGACGCGCTGCATGCGTGGGTGAAAACCGACGGCTCAGGCAATACGCTCACCTTCCAGATCAAAACGGGCGATAACCGCGTGTGGGAAGGCAGAACGACGATGTCAGGAACGACGGGGACGATTGAAATTAAGCTGTCTGATTTCGTGCAGCCCCAGTGGAACATCGAGGCTTACGGAGCGGGCGCTATGAATTTGAACAGCGTCAGTGAATTTGCCATCATTGTGAGCAGTGGCGGCGGCACATCCTCCAATGTGGGTACCGTATACGTGGATGACGTGAAGCTGGCCAACGCTACGAAGCTGGACAATTTTGAAGGCTATGGCGGCTACAATGCTTTGATAAACAAAGCGTTCACCCGCAACAGCGGCGGCGGCTCCTTTGATGTATCGCTTGATGCGAGCCATAAATCAGAAGGCAGCTACGGCTTGAAGGTGGATTATAACTTCGGCGGTCCTGGTTATGCCGGAGGCAGCTTTAATCCAGATTTTCTTAACCTGAAGGGCTATGACGGCTTTAGCTTCTGGCTGCAGCCGGATGGTGCGAACAACGAGCTTGCCATTCAATTCACGGATGCAGCGGGCAAGTACTGGGAAACGAAGGCGGTATTCAAAGGTATGGACCCGCGCCTCGTATATGTGCCATTCGACTCCTTCCGTTTCCCAAGCTGGTACAGCAGCGATCAGAGCGCAAGGCCTGATCCGAATGAGAATATTACCGCATTCTCTTTATATGTCGGAGGCTCTCCGGATTCGCTTGCCAGCTCAGGCACGTTGTATATCGATGATATTAACGGTGCTAAATTCAAGGATCGACTGGCCTCATCGAGCGTGTCGGTCGATAAGAGTGCGGCGACGATTGCAGCATTGCCGTTCACGATTAAAGGGACGGCGGCTCAAGCGGATTTTGTCACTATAAAGGCAGGCTTGCAGGTATTCCATGCACCAGTGCAACAGGACGGCACTTGGACATACATGACATCGAAGTTGTCGAACGGTACTAAGGAAATCATAGTATCTGTAGAGCTTTATGACGGTACAGTTCTGAGCTCAGATTCGCATACGATCGAGGTGGCGGTACCGAATAATCCTTATGAAGACGGTACGGGCCCGCTATTGACCAACTATGCTCTGAACCCAAGCTTTGACGAGGCGGTTGACGCGTCGGCATGGCCAGTACTGCCGACTCATTGGAAGCATACGGATGCAAACGGCGGCGATATAACAGACGGTACGGTCAAGCTGGAAGCAACAGATGTGCGCACGGGAGCATACCGACTCGTACACTGGAATGCTTCGGCGTTCGAGGTGACCACCTCTCAAGAAGTAACGGGACTTGCAGACGGCATTTATGAGCTGCGGGCATGGACCAAAAACAAGGGCGGACAGCAGGCAGCAGAAATGCTTGCAGCAATAGACGGGCAAGAAACAAGACGCATTAGTCTCCCTGTCGGAGAGGGCGTATGGTCCTATCTGAAACTGAGCGATCTTGAAGTAAGAAACGGAAAGCTGACCATCGGTTTCCACTCCAAGGATCTCGGCGGCAACTGGATCGCTGTGGAGGATGTTGAGCTTGTCAGGCTCGTAGATTTGTCTGATCCAGTAATTGCAGTAACAGATGTGACGTTGAACAAGCAGACGTTAGGCTTGGAGGTGGGCGAGAGCGGACAGCTGAATGCATCCGTTAACCCTTCTAACGCTACGAACCGTGATGTTATCTGGTCAAGCAGCGACGAGGGTGTAGCTGCTGTAGATGCGGATGGCAATGTAAAAGGGATAGCAGCAGGCTCGGCGGTTATTACGGTAACGACGGTTGACGGAAGCAAGACGGCAAGCGCAGCTGTTACCGTTTCGGCGCCATCGGCTACGCCGACCCCAACAACGGTGCCATCGGCTACGCCGACCCCAACAACGGTGCCATCGGCGACACCGACGCCAACGCCAACAACGGCGCCATCGGCGACACCGACATCAACGCCAACAACGACGCCATCGGCGACACCGGCTTCAACGCCAATACCGACGCCATCGGCGACAGCTGCTCCAGACACGGGAGCACCTGCCGCGCCTGCCGTACCTGCCACACCGATTACGGTGAAGGACGGCATAATCATGGTGCACTCTGCTGTGGAAGTGGACGGTAAAGTTGTTATTCGAATGACTAACGAACAGTTGGCAGAAGCGCTCAAGCAAAACGGCAGCAAGCCGATCGGTATCGTCGCAGCGCCGATCAGCGGTATGCAGGAAATCAACATTCAGATTCCTGTGCAGCAGCTTGTTTCCGATTCAAATGGTGCATCTGTCCAAGTAGATATCGGCTGGGCTACCGTTTTACTCAGCCACTCCTTGCTTGCGAAAGCAGACGGAACGGCTTCAACCTATCTAGAGCTTACCGTGAAGAAGATTGCAGCCTCCGCTTTGCCGGGCACGGCGAGTGAACAGCTGGCTTCCGAAGCAGTCTATGACTTCAGCTTGAAGCTGGGCGGCAAGGAAATAAGTGAATTCAATGACGGCGATGTACAGGTTTACCTGCCATACAAGCTGAAGGCTGATGAAAACCCAGTCAAAGTAGTTGTTTATTATGTGGATGCAAACGGCAAGCTTACGGTGGTGAAGAACGGTTTGTACAGCAAGGAAAAAGCTGGGCTTGATTTTAAACCACAGCATTTCAGCATGTACGCCGTTTTCTATCATTCTGTATCCTTCGGCGATCTCGGCAAAGCGGCTTGGGCTGCTGACGCGATTGAGGCGTTGGCTGCTAGAGACGTGATTGCCGGAATAGGCGAAAACAGGTTTAACCCTGATGGCAAGGTGACGCGGGCAGCTTTTATTCAGATGCTGATGAACGCGCTCGACCTGAATGATCGCTCGAAGGCAAGCAGCTTTGGCGATGTTTCGCAGGATGCTTGGTATGCGTCTGCAGTTGCAAGCGCGCAGGCGCTGGGCATCGTGAAGGGCAAGGCAGATGGCAATTTCGGCGTTCATGATCCGATTAGCCGTCAAGAGATGGCTGTTATTCTCGATCGCACCGTGCAATTGGTAGGAACGGGCAGCCAAGTGTCCAATACGGACCTCAGGTTTGCAGACCGTGACGCCATTAGCGAGTATGCGCAGGAAGCAGTTGCGCGAATACAAGCAGTGGGACTAATGACGGGCATGGAGGATGGAAGCTTTGCTCCTCAGGCGCAGGCTACCAGAGCGCAAGCGGCAGTTGTCATTTACCGGTTGTTTATGCAAGCAAGATAGGTGGCAGTATCGTAAAGGCAATCCAGCACAGTTATTGAAGTGACAACGCGGAGAGTGGGCATCTAGATTCACTCTCCGTATTTGTATCTGCTGTCCTCTGAGGTGGTTGGCAATGAATGATTTCAAACAGGTGCACAATTCTGAATTTATAAGTTGAACTTGAAAAGTGAAGTTTAAGCGGAGTGAGAAGATCGTTTTGGAGAAACGAAGTGTTCGCCTTTGCAGTCTTATTCTTACCTTTATATATCATAGGAAATCAAAGCATCTGGCTGCAACAGCGGCCTTTCAGAATGATCTACTTGCGCGGCGCCCAAAACGTAAATGTTTAGTTCAACTTATATTTGGGGGGACTTTAGTTTTCTTTCTCCGGCTCTTAGGTTGGGAGTGCTAGTTCGATCGGTTAATCTATGAAATCGCTCTATAGGACGAGGCTACGCTGCACTTTGTACAACGTAATCGACGTTACTTGCCTGACTCGACTCGTACACTGCAGTTTGTACAATGGATTTCCAATTATAGGGCGATATTCATTGGTTTGGAGCTCATTCTACTGCAGTATTACATTGTAACCGTCTGAAACAGCTCTCATGTAAGGTTTCTGTTGTATTAAGTGCAGTCTAGGCTATTTCTCCTTAAACGAGCAGGGACTTTTAGTGCATGATACAGCGAGTTTCGGAAGGAAATCAAAGAATTTGGCTGCAATCGCGACCCTAAAGAATGATTTACTCGCGCAGCATCCAAAACGCAAATTTCTAGTTCAACTTATATAGTTAAAAAAAGGAGTGTAACATGCATGCAAAGAAAACGAAGGCTTTCGATGGGATTATCGCTTTTACTGTCGCTGGTTATGGTGTTTGGGATGCTTGGGGATACAATTGCCGTGCTTGCCAGTGGGGAAGCACCGGTCCAGATCGAAGAACTGACAAGCAATGAGCTTGTATCTGATCCGGATCAAGCAGCGGAAATAGCAAGCGCATTAGAGCTTAATGCGACGCGCCCGAGCAGCTTGGGTGATTTGAGCGATGAATTTAAAGTCGTGTTGGAAGATTACAACGAAGCTTCTGTAAACGATTACAGTCTCAATCCGAGTGTTGGCTCGATTTCCTTTGTCGACTCGCCATTCGGCCAAGGACTAGGCAAGGCGATGCAATTCTCTTACAACTTAAATCAAGGCTATAACGGAGTTATCCATAGAAGAGATGTTGGTGGCTTACCGCTTGACGGCGTGTGGAAAGGTCTGTCTGCCATCGAGCTTTGGGTGCAGATGCCTGCCCCGGCTCAGAATCCCATTCTACAGCTGAACATTGGCGATGCATGGCCAGGTACCTCATACGAGGTTGACCTGAAGAAGCATGAGGGCTTTGACAGCGACAGTGCAGACCCGCAGCATTTGGTCATTCCTATTGAGCAGTTTGTGCTTAAAGGCGGAACCGCTCCTATTTCGAGTACGGAAAATGTCATTTCGTTCTCCATATATTTGGGGGGTTCTGGAACAGGCAGCGTCTTCCTTGACGAGGTAAAGCTGATTTTTGCGGAAAAAGTTGCGATAGACGACTTTGAGGATTATGCGGACGATGCTGCTCTGTCGACGGCCTGGGTATCCAATTCATCCGGTGGGATCAACGATAAGACGCTTGTCGCATCCACTTCCGCTGGCGGGGGAAAGGAGATGAGCTTCGCTTATGACGCCGCAGCATTTAATGCCGCAGGCTATACCGGTGCGGTCAAGTCAGCGGTCGGACAGGACTGGACGGGCACTGGTGCGATCGGTCTTTGGTTTACAGGCGATGGGCTTGGCCAAGATATATTACTGCAGATCACGAGCGGGGCTAGCTCTTCAATGGAAGTGCATTTGAATGACCTCGACAGCTTTGATCAGGGATCAACGGCATCGCAATATTTGATCGTTCCGATATCGGAGTTTAAACCGAAAGCTGGAGGCATGGTCTTCGAGCCGAAGGATGTAAAAGGATTTGGCTTATACGTGAACAAAACGTCAGAGCTGGGGGCGTCCTCCACTCTGCTGCTGGACCAGATCGTGCGATACGTCCCAGCCGGATCTAAGCCGGTAGGCAGCGATGAGATCGTCTTTAACAGCACAAATATGACGGCGCAAGGAAACGACAACCTATTAAAGGTATTGAATGCGCATGTGAGCATCAGTAATGGCGGGCGCTTGGTTGGCGTCTCATTCGAGAGCAGCAGCCCAGCTGTTCTAGCCAACACAGACGGCTATGTGTACAAAGGAGTCTTCCAATCAGCCGGAAACGTGCGAGTAAATCTGAAATCGGTGCTCGTGCAAATAGATGGCGTGGTGAAAGAGGTGGCCATTCATGGCGAAATTTCGATCGAAGTATCCAATCTGGATGCATCCGTCGATGTTCTGACCTATTTGAGCCAGCTTTCGGGAAATGGGCTATTAACGGCCATGCACAACAAAGAGCCGAATACGAAACCGCGTGAGTCTACCGACAGGATACTCAGCACGACTGGAGTAACGCCGGCGATCTGGAGCGGAGATTTTCTGTATCAGACCCGCGACGTGACAGCTCGGCAGACGATGATCGATGAAGCGATACGCCAATGGAACGACGGCTCGCTCGTTAATATTATGCTGCATGTAGCTCCGCCAAATCGTACTGTGGAGCAGGAGAAAGCAGGCAGCAAATGGGATGACCGCGCCGCTGTCACGGACCAGAATGGCGTCCAGGCTTACCTGACTGAAGCCCAGTGGCAAAGCCTCATAACGGATGGCGGAGAGCTGAACATCAATTGGAAAAAACGGCTGGATGAATATTATCGGTACTTGGTGCAGCTGAAGAGCGCCGGCGTTACTGTTATGTTCCGTCCTTTCCATGAAATGAATCAGCATGTATTCTGGTGGGCTGGCAATCCGGCATACACGAAAGCGATCTATCGATTGACGCATGATTATCTTGTCGATGAGAAAGGTCTGGACAACCTAATCTGGGTGTGGGATGTACAGGATCTGCCGGCAGGCTATGGGAATGCTTATGGCTACGACGCCACGGATTGGTCAGCCTTCGATCCGGGGGCAGCCTACTGGGATGTTTTTGCACTTGATGTGTACGATGCGGCCGGGTATACAAAGGCTAATTACGACAAGGCAGTTGCTGCTGCTGGCGGAAAGCCGATAGCGATCGGCGAATGCTGGGTTCTGCCGACGCAGGCAGAGCTTGCACAGCAGCCCAAATGGGTATTCGCCATGCCGTGGGCGGGCGATACGTTTAACGAAAATTCGGCGGATGCCATCAAAATCTTTTATCAAAGCAATATAGCAATTGGAGATACGCCAAGATTCCAGACGCGCAGGGTCGGGACTTCGGACATCGAGAACTTCGACAGCTATGCAAGCCAGGCTGCTTTGTCGGCCGAATACCAGCGCGATTCGGGCGGCGGCAGCAACGCTGTAGCGCTGCAGGCATCACCTTTCAGCGGAGGAGGAAAGAACGGTTTGAGCATGGCCTATAACACAAACAGCGCATCGGGCTACTCTGGAACGTTCCGCAGCTTGAACGTAGACATCACCGGGGCAAAGACGATCAAGATGTGGTTCATGGGCAACGGCAACAGCGGCCAGACGGTGCTCGTACGGCTTGAGTCCGGTGCAGCCGGCAATTGGTTCGAATTTGATCTGCTTGATCTGCGCGGTTATGACGCCACCTCAAAGCAGGCTCAATATTTGGAAATACCAGTTGAGGCGTTTAAACCGCTTGAAAAAGGAACTGAGCTAGACTTGGCAAGCATTAGCGGACTAGGCTTCTATGTCAAAAAGCTGGGCGGCGAGCATCGCAGCGGCACGCTGCTGTTTGACAGCATTTCTTATTCAACCCTTGCGCCTGCCAAGGAAGCTCCACGCTTTAAGATAACCTTCGAGCATACCGATTGGACAGCTTCGGGCAATGATACGCTCATTTCGCTTTTGAAGAAGAATACGTCTGTCGCTTCGCTCGTACCGGGTAATACCGCCGATGCATCTTCGATTTTTCAAGTGCTCTATACGAGCAGCAGCGACGGCATTCTCAGAAATGACGGGTTATTCTCCTCAAAGGGCGTATTCCGAGCGGAGGGTAAGGTAGAGGTAGTCATCAAGAAGGTGACCATCTATTCTGGGAACAAGCAATATGAGATTGATGTGAATCAGCCGGTGAGCGTCGATGTCAGCAATCTTGCAGAGCCCGTCAATATACTGACATATTTGAAGATTTTGACAGGGAAGGGCACGCTGTCGGCTATGCACAACAAAGAGCCGAATGAGAGGCCCCGCATTACGACTGATCGCATCATGGAAACGACGGGGGTTACTCCGGCCATCTGGAGCGGCGACTTTCTTTTCCTCAAGGAGGATGTTGCGAATCGGCAAAAAATGATCGACGAGGCAATCCGGCAGTGGAATGACGGAGCGCTCATTAATGTGATGTTCCATGTTACTTCCCCGGTGCGGACGGTTGCTGAGGAGAAGGAGGGCGCCGATTGGTCAGGCAGCAGCAACTCGGTTCAAACCAATCTGACAGCTGCACAGTGGGAAAGTCTGCTTAAGGATGGAGGAGAGCTGAACAGTAATTGGAAGCTTCGGCTGAATGAATATGCGACGTATTTGCAGCAGCTAGAGGATGCGGGCGTCGTTCCGATGATACGCCCTTTCCATGAAATGAATCAGCACGCATTCTGGTGGGCGGGCATTCCGGAGAATACGGCAGCGCTTTATCGCTTGACCAAAGACTATTTGGTTAATGAGAAAGGGCTGGACAATCTGATCTGGATGTGGAACGTTCAGGATTTCGACAACCGCCTGAACTGGAATGACTATAACCCAGGCAACGAGTATTGGGATATTTTGACGCTGGATGCTTACACTAACGGGCTTGGAAGCCGAGGCGAGCAGTATTATGCCCAAATGAAGCAATATGCTGCAGACGCCGGGGGAAATGATGGGCCGAAGCCAATCGGCATCGGCGAGAGCTTCAAGCTGCTGAATGCAGCTGGTATTGCAAAGTATAAAGACTATGTGATGATGATGCCGTGGGCGGACGATGCCTGGGTATACAACACCGATGAGGAGCTCCGCGGCTTCTATAAAAACACACTGTCTATTTTGGATACTCCTGTGTTTTCCTCCAGGCTTGATGGCGGGAGCGTCGTTGGAACAGATGAGTATGCATTCAATATTGTCACCGAGGTGCAGAACTGGGGACAGAATGTGAAAGGCGTCGTCATCGATATGGGTTCGGAGATGAATGCGGCGGATCTTAATCTGAATACGTTCGAGGTAAGCGCGAAGCATACGACAAGCTCCGGCGCGGCTGCTTTTGACGGCTTGCGGACCATTACGAAGGTCTACGTCAACGACAGCGGCCAAATGACGGGAACGGGAGCTGCCAAAGGCCGATATGCTGTGCTGGAATTCAAAATGGGCAGGGACCTCGCGGAAGCCTCGACTACTGCGTGGGATAGCGTCAATAGGCTGACCACACTGCTGACGCTGGATTATGCCGTCAAGCAGAAGTCAGCCTTCGGCGACAAGCTGGCTCATAACAGCAACTATGTGTTTAAGGAGCAGATCAATTTGGTCGTAGATGAATTTATGCAGGGCACCTATACCGATGCGAACGGAGACCATGCCTATAACCTGTTCACTCCGAAAGTGAAGCAGGCAGGCCAAAAATATCCCCTAGTGGTGTGGCTGCACGGCAATGGCGAGAGAGGCTCGGTTGGTGCGCTGCCGCTGCTCTCAAGCAAAGGTGCGGTTGCGTTCGCCGAACCCGCCGCGCAGGCAGCCTATGGCGGCATGTATGTATTAGCGCCGCAGTTCAGCGCTGCACACGGCGCTAGCGACGATATTGTCGATGGAGCGAATGCGCTCGTGAAGCAGCTGCTTGCGAGCGACAGCCAAATTGATCCATCACGAGTATATTTGTTTGGCGGATCGGCAGGCGGTACAAGGGTTTGGAAAATGCTGCTGCAAGAGCCCAGCCTATATGCGGCTGCGGTTCCGATCTGCAGCACAACTACGGTCCCCGGCAATCTGAATTTGACTGCGGGAGACTATGATAAGCTGACGTCTATTCCTTTATGGCTGTTCCATGCCGCTAATGACGGTACGATCGGCGCGGCCAACAGCCGCAAAGCTTACGAGGAGCTGTCCAGCCGACAAGCGAATGTGAAGTATACCGAGTTCGCGAATATGGTTTATAATGGCGTCACTTATGACGGTCACCATTCATGGGTGCCGGTTCTGGACAACTATTATGATGAAAAATACGGGATCAAGACGTTCGATTGGCTGTTCGCGCAGTCATTGGAAGGCGAGACGAGTGATTATCGAATGGTTCTGGATGATTTCTCCTCCTACGCGAACAGTACGGAGCTTGCGAATGCGTATGCCCGCAACACCAATGGCGGCTCCAATACGGCAGAACTGGTGAAGTCGCCGTTCGGGGAAGACATGAACAATGCCATGAGGTTTACTTATTCGTTCACGAACGGCTATTCTGGAAGGTCCCGTCCAGTGAATGGCTACTGGCCAGGACTGAAGGCGGTTGATTTGTGGATACAGAGCGATGCTTCCGGTCAGGATATTTTGCTGCAATTGTCCGATGGAGCGTCCTATGAGCTGCATTTGAATCAATTCGCGGGTTTTGACAAGGCTTTTACCGAACCGCAGCATCTGACTATTCCGATTGAAGAGTTTAAGCGGAAGGAAGGCAGCGGTACGCTGAATACAAAAGGCATCGTCACTTTTGCCTTGTACGCCAATCAGATAGCTGGAGGAACCGGCGGCACGCTGACGCTTGACGAGATTGAGCTGGTCTTTGATAAGAAGCCGGATCTTCCTGAAATTACTTTTGAATCGACCAATATGCACGCTGATGGAGTCGGAAACCTAATCTCCCTGTTGAACAGCAGTGCTTCCGTGCCGAACGGCGGGAAAATTGTTCAGGTGACTTACGAATCGACGAACGAAGCCGTACTGCCTAACCGAGCTGGATTTGTTCCCAAAGGAGATTTCCTGAGCGAAGGCAGCACAAGCCTAAAGCTGAAGCAGGCCAAGCTTTATTTGGATGGAACGACGTATACGATCGATGTCAACGCCGAGCTGCAAATTAGCGTAAGCAAGCTGCCGGCAGCGATGGATGTCGTCCAGTATTTGAAGGATCTGACTGGCAAAGGGATGCTGTCGTCTATGCACCATGACCAATCCTATGCCAATCCTGGGAACAACGATGTGCTGCATCAGAGAGTGGCGAATGAATTTGGCGTATATCCGGCGCTGTACAGCGCGGATTTCCTGACAGGCGGGACGGTGCAATACCGCCAGAACATGATTAATGAAGTCATACGTCAATGGAACAACGGAAATCTGGTTCAGATTATGTTCCATGTATCGCCTCCGCAATATACGGTGCAGCAGGAGTCCGAGGGCAATTGGGGCGGAGATCAGGCACATGAAACGATGCCAAGCCCTAATCGTATTTTCAGCTATTTGTATAATGACCAGTGGAAAGAGCTGATGACGGAAGGTACCCCGCTCAATACCAACTGGAAGCTGCGGATGGATGAATATGCGAAATATTTGCAGCAGCTTGAAGACGCCGGTGTAACGATTATGCTGCGGCCATTCCATGAAATGAACCAGCATGTATTCTGGTGGGGCGGACGCCCGGGCGAGGAGGGCAGCGCCGAACTTTACCGCATGTTCCACGACTACATGGAGAACGAGAAGGGATTATCCAACATTATTTGGGTATGGAACATTCAGGACTTGCCGGATAATTACGGCTTTGCCGATGGAGACGCCAAGTTCGACCGCTATGAGGGAATAGACGGCGGGCTTGCGGAGTATGACGCGAATGATTGGAACAGCTTTAGTCCGGGCAAAGACTATTACGACGTTCTATCGGTCGATTTCTACGATGTGGACGGGTACGCGACACGTTATTATGAGCAGGCGAAGCGAATAGCCGAAACAGATGGCAAGCCGCAGATTATTGGAGAGACTTTTATTTTCCCGACACAGGCTGAACAAGCTGCACAGCCTGACTGGACGATTGCTATGCCATGGGGTATACGGACTTGGAACTACAACACGATGGAAGCGATGGCGGCATTTTATCAGAACAGCATAGGCGCCGAAGGCATGCCGCGTTTTACGACGCGTGACAATACGGTAAAGGTGATTGATAGAAGTGAGCTTGAAAAGCAGCTGGCGGAGGTTGCTCTGCTGAATGCAAGCGACTATACGTCAAGCTCTTGGGAAGCTTTGTCCAGCGCTGTAGCTGCGGCGAAAGTGGTTCTCGGCAGCTCTGCTGCGACTCAGGATGAAGTGAATCATGCGCTGCAAGCGGTGAAGGCCGCCTATGCAGGCTTGTCACGAATTGGGGGGAGCGGCGGCAGTACTTCTGTTGATTCCGCTATTAAAGTCGGAACAGGAAGCCAGGCTGTGTCGATTCCTTATAGCCTAAGTGGAACTCGTGTCGTGCTTGCGATCACAGGAAGCAAGCTTGATGAAATTCTAGCGAATGCTTCGCCAGAATCAAGCTTTGATCTAAGCGGCATTAAGGATGCTGCCGCAGTGGAGGTTGCTGTCTCTGTTCTGCAGAAGCTGGCAGAGTCCCAAAAGTTTGCAGCATTTAAGCTGCCGGGTGGGACGGTTAGCTTGGATGCCGTGGCATTGTTGTCTGCCTCGAAGCAGGCGGCAGGTCAGAGCGTGACGATTACACTCGAGGCCGTCAAGGGATCGAAGCTTACAGCCGAGCAGGTCAAGGCTGCTGGCGGCAACAAGGTATATGATATTACGATGAGCAGCGGTGGAAAGAACGTCACGTCCTTTGAAGGGGAACTGACGATTACGCTACCGTACGTCTTGAAGAAGGGCGAAGCGGAGAATGGTGTGGCAATTTGGTATTTGGACGAGGCGGGCAGACTGGCAAGCGTTCCTAGTCAATACGATGCAGAAACGCAAACGGTTCGCTTCTCGGTAAACCACCTTTCCTATTACGTGGTTGGTTATGATGAGGCTGCTGCATGGAGCAATCCTTTCCTTGATGTGATTAAAGGACAATGGTACTATGACAGCATTTCTTATGTAGTCCGAAGTGGGTTATTCTCAGGTGTGAAGGCTAATGAATTTAATCCAAAGGGACATATGACCCGAGCTATGCTCGTTACGGTGCTATACCGTCTTGCAGGAGAACCGGCTGCGGGTGCTAGCCGCTTCACGGACGTTGCTTCTGGCAACTGGTACTCCAGCGCCGCGGCTTGGGCTGATGAGCTAGGCATCGTGTCTGGCTACAGTGATGAGCTGTTCGGGCCGCAGGATGCGATTACGCGCGAGCAGATGGTCACTATTTTGTATCGTTATGCGACGCTTCGCGGCTATGCAGCTTCGGAGGCTGGAGAGCTTTCGAGGTTCGTGGACGGAGCACAGGTATCTGCCTGGGCGCAGGAGGCGATGCAATGGGCGGTTTCTGAGCAATTGATTACCGGCAAGGCAGGCAGTATGCTTGACCCGCAGGGTGCATCGACGCGTGCTGAGGTTGCGGCGCTTCTACAAAGGTTTGCAGATAAGCTCGTTCAGTAGAAAAACCATATTTGAGTTGATGAATTCGGAACAGGCCGCGAGCATGGCGCTGGCGGCTTACCGGGTTCGATCATTGTTGAGGACGCAGCCCAAGTGATGAGGTGGGAGCGTTCTTTTTTTTGTAGAAAGAACGATAAAGTTTAAATGGTTCACAATTAATTCATTCATGGAAGAACAAATTCCATTTAGATCAACCATCGGGGAATTACTTTGACGATCAAGTTAGAGAAGGAGAAGTAGCTTTTGCTAAGGTACTGCCTGAAGAAGAGCGCTCTGAATTGGGGAAGGTGCTAATCCGAAGCTGGACAGCCGGAGACATTTTAACTGCAATTGGGGGAAAAGGACTGTTTATCCGGGCCTTTGATGAAATACCAAGCCCAACAGACCCAAGGTTTCCAGAGTTTTATACGCTTATTGCTGATAAAATAGATATGGAGTTATCACCATTGTATGCTAACGCACCATAGAAGAAGTAATACTTAGATTATCTCAATATCATTTTCTTGAATTAAGACTAAGCGATATTGGCCATTTGGCTGAAATTCAGGATATCAACCAAGATCTAATATTCTCTTTTGTCTATAGTGTACGAACTTAAATAGATCTTCGTTATATTCCCATCGATGTTCATGTTCTTCATCAATAAAATCCTCAGGAGATACCTGGGTGAAAATGTTCCACTCAATTGTCCAACCTATTGGAAATCTAAGAGGTACTAATCCATTGTTATCAACGATCTCAGCAGTACAGTAAATAATGTATCCAAACTGATAATGTTGCGGCGGATACATTGAATTTCAAGCAATAAATGGGCATAGTTTAATTAAAGGTGCGATGATAAAGGAGGAGTATGGCGGCTATGGCTCAGCATAAAGAACATTCATGTGATTTTACGATAGAGGTGTGGGGAGAAGGTGTGGTAACAGCAGCTCCAGACCGTACATTGATTACACTGGGAACCGTTAGTGAAGGGGTAGAGCTGGAATCGGTTCAATCTGACAATGCTACAAAGGTGGCTGCGATTATTGAAGCGCTGGAGCAATTGGGCATTGCCCGTGAGAGCATCAAAACTACACAATTTCTAATTGAGCCTCAATACGATTATATAGACGGAAAGCAAGAGTTCCGCGGATACAGAGTCACCCATCTGCTTCAAGTGACGTTAGACAATGTTACGGAGGCTGGACGTCTAATTGATGCGGCAGTTGCGAATGGGGCGAACATGGTTACTTCGATAGAGTTTGATTCTAGTGAGGCCACTAAGGCGCGGCAAGAAGCACTGATCGCTGCTGTGCGAAATGCTGAGGCGAAGGCTACCACCATCGCCCGGGCACTCGGCGTTTCCTTGTCCGCGATTCCATGCAAAGTCGAGGAAGTAACGCAGCCAGGGGCGGCGCCTGTGTTCTTCAAGGCGGCAGCTATGCCGCTGGAAAGCGCAACAACCCTCATTGAGCCGGGTCAATTGACCTTTAGAGCTGCCACTCGAATTTGGTATATGTATGGCTGAAAAAAGAGCAGCAGCAGCTATGGACGGGAACGTGAAGCCCTAGACTGCGGGTGTTTTGTTGAACTAACGTGCTCCGCTAGCTTAACAAAGGATATGTAAAAGCTGAAACTTCAAGGAATTACTATTTCAACAAACGTTTAAGAATATATGAACTTTGGTTTTCTTTGACTACCAATTCCCATCCTTGATCTCCAAGAATATTTAAAACTCTTATGAGGGAGATATCGTTGTATTTTGGAAAGTGTTCACTTT
This sequence comes from Paenibacillus sp. FSL H8-0548, assembly GCF_038630985.1. Classification (NCBI taxonomy): domain Bacteria; kingdom Bacillati; phylum Bacillota; class Bacilli; order Caryophanales; family Paenibacillaceae; genus Paenibacillus; species Paenibacillus sp. FSL H8-0548. Next base: position 6,122,168 of record NZ_CP152049.1, on the reverse strand, counting down.
CATCCAAAAAATATTTAACACCGTATATATCATCCTGCTTTCTCAAGACAGTATATTCAAACTTTATGACCATCACCTCTTAGTTTTTTTGTTTTTATATATTACCATAAGTTGGCGACCTTGGAAGTTCGAATTATCCTGTCCGTTAGGTTAGCGAAAAGCTGCCGATCATGTCGGCAGCTTCGTCATGGATGTGTAGCTTAACGCCAGGATTGGTAAGTCCTCTTTTCCCATCAACCTATTTGATTGTAGCTTTCGCCTAGGTTTGTAGCAAAATTATGCAATGTAATAGCACCGATAATTGCCACGAACACAATAATACCAACAAAAAGTAAAATTCGTTTTTTCATTCTATTATTAGCTCACCTCGTTTATGAATCCTGAATATGTAATAATTTAGACGATATCTGCGATAAAAGGTTGCGTTGCTGCCCGTTCGTTTAATGAAATGAGCAGGCTATCGAAGCCTGCTCAACAATGCTAATTATTCAACTAACGTTTCTCGCAGCTCAGTTTTTTTGTAAAGATAATTTCTAATGGCTGGGTATCGAGTATTAAGCAACCCGCATCTCTGTAGCCTAGTCTTCTATAAAAATGTTGAGCATCCTCATCAGCTTGGGTAGAAGTCATGACCAGCATAAAACCTTGTTGTTTCATCTCCTGTTCCCAAAATTCAACCACATATTTCCCGAGTCCTCTCTTTCGATAAGGTTCTTCGATCCAAATCATATTCATAAACGGAGTGTTATCCCAAAAATACCCGTAACGCATCCATCCTAGTATTGCATCGCTTTCATCTTGTACTAAGTAGATTTCCCTCTCCCTGATCTTCGGTAATATTAATTTCTCCTCGAGATGGGGGTCCCGGTTTCTTATCCATTCATAGTCCTTAACGGTTGCAACTGAAATTTTCATTTAATTGCGTTCCTCTCTAGTACGTTATGGCAGTTCATATTTTAGGCTAATCAGCAACCATTTCGGTCTACACTGTTATTATCTTCTTCTAAATTACAAATTGACAAGAGTAAAAAATAGCTATATTCAATTATAACTGTCTAGCGAGAGCCGAAGGCACGTGTTAGACTAAATGTTAAGTAGCCAAATCTCACTAGGCGGTGAACGTATATGAAGAACAGCGATTCAAAATATAATTTAAATGAACTTCACAGTATTCTGAAAGCGGTTGCAGATCGGCTGATTCCAAAGGATGCTTGGCCATCGGCGACCGAGGCGGGTGCTCTTGTCTACCTGGAACGATGCGCAGGCGAGGATGTCGCTACCTGGATGGATGTAATAGACCCCGGACTTCGAGCATTGGATGCAGAAGCGTTCGTTCTCTATCGCAAACACTTTTCAGAGCTGTCGGCTCATGAGCAAGATGGACTGCTGCACGACGTCCAGCAAGAGCGTTTTCGGGACTGGCCCATTTCGTCCAAACGCTTCTTTGAGACTCTATTAGGCTTGGTCATAGAAGGTTACTATGGAAGTCCTGAGGCTGGTGGGAATCATGAGGGCAAGTCGTGGGAGATGATCGGATTTCGTCCAGGCCCCGTCTCAGAGAGCGAGGCACCGGTCCCAGAAACCGAGTTGACAGAGCGGGCCTTGGGCCAGCTTCGAGACGAGTATGATGTGATCGTCGTGGGTGCTGGTGCCGGGGGCTCGGTAGCGGCGGCAATGCTGGCTGAAGCTGGACTTCGTGTTCTCGTCGTTGAACGTGGAAGCTGGCTTCGCTACAATCAGATCGGCAGCGATCATCTACGGAACCATCGTTTAAGCAAATACGGTCATAATACCGGGCCAAGCATGGAAGGTAACCCTCGCACAATCGTATTGGCCGACGGTACCGAGCGAATCACCGTCCCCTTTGAAGGGGACTATCATAATAATGCGATGACGGCAGGCGGCGGAACACGGGTCTATGGGGCACAAGCGTGGCGATTTCATCGGGATGATTTTCGAATGGCGACTCGGTATGGGGTTCCTGAAGGGAGCTCATTAAGCGACTGGCCGTTTGGGTATGACGAACTCGAGCCCTATTACGAGCGTGCCGAGTGGGAAGTCGGCGTTTCTGGCGATGGGAATGCCCATCATGGACGAGGCGAACGGCGACGCCCTTATCCTATGCCGGCGCTATCGCTGACGCTGGAAGCCGAATACTTGGCTCGGGGAGCAGCGAAGCTGGGATGGGAAGCGGGGCCGGTTCCTCTCCTCATCAATTCGGTGGAGCGCGACGGACGACCAGCCTGCGGGAGATGCGGCCAGTGTGTCGGGTTTGCCTGCCCGACCAACAGCAAAAATGGCGGTCACAACACGATGCTGGTGAGGGCTATCGCTACCGGCAACTACGACCTGATCTGCGATACAATGGTCGAACGCATCGACACCGAGGGAGGAAAGCATGCTACTGGCGTTCGCCTTGTGCAGGAAGTGGCAGGCTCGATCCAGCGCCGGCAAATCCGTGCAGGGCATGTGGTGGTTGCAGCAGGAGCCATTGAAAGCGCACGCCTCCTTCTCAATTCCGCAAGTGATTCGGAACCTAACGGGATAGGCAACCGGAACGGACAAGTCGGTCGGAACCTGCAGGGCCATGTCTATTCAGGTGCCTACGGCCTCTTTGATGAACCGATTCAAGACGGTCTTGGACCGGGAGTGAGCATTGCGACCTTTCGGTTTGACCACGATAACGGAGCCGGGATTATCGGGGGCGGGTTTCTTGCCAACGAGTTCACCCGCATACCGCTCATTCACTGGTACCGGGCACTTGCACCGGATGCGGCGCGATGGGGGAGCGCAGGCAAGGATACTATGCGTGAGACTTACTTGCGCACTGGTCAAATTCAAGGTCCAATTCAAGAAATTCCGACACCAGAGTCAAGAGTGCTGCTTTCGCGTTCGGTCAAAGATCGTTTCGGCTTGCCTGTGGCTCAACTATCTGGAAGCGTTCATCCCGAGTCGCTTCGTGCTGCGGGCATGCTGGCAGAACAAGCGGAGAATTGGCTTTGGGCTGCCGGGGCACGTCGCGTTTGGCAAACAAGGCCAGGTGGGGGGCTTAGTGCCGGGCAGCATCAGGCGGGAACTCTCCGTATGGGGGAAGACCCATTGATATCCGTCACCGATCCCTCGGGGCGCATACACGGATACGATAATCTTTGGGTGAGTGATGGATCCTTGCACGTAACAAATGGCGGAGTTAACCCGGTGTTGACGATTCTTGCACTGGCCTTCCGCACGGCAGAAAACCTAGTGAAGCAAGGATAGCGACAGGTTTGTTTCATATTAGGATGACCAATAAGGCAATTATGATTAGCTTGCTAAAGTCATATTAAAATACCAGTTAGCAGAGAGGGTCTCCCTTTCAGTAGATAAATCTACTGAAAGGGAGACCCCTTTTGAGTTTGAATTGCATGCAACGCAAGCTTACTTGTATTGCTCGCTCCACCAGATAAGCACATATATGTGCCTATCACATAAGAATGCCTGATGTGCTGCGGCTTTAAGCACCTATGTGTTCTTATCCGCACGAAATGACCATAACCCGCCACTAATTCTACATCATAAGCGCATATTGGACCTCTGTCAAGAAAGTAGACACGCAATAAGAGTATTTAGCTAATCTTTTTGTAGTACATTTCCTCAAAACGGTCCGGCGATTCGTAGCCTAAAGAACCATGGATTATCTTTCGGTTGTAAAAGAGCTCAATGTACTCAAACATCTCTTGTTGTGCTTGGGCCTTTGTTCTAAAACGCGTACAGTAAATAAACTCTTTCTTCAGTACACTGTGGAACGACTCAATGCAGGCGTTATCGTAACAATTGCCTTTCCGGCTCATACTTGCCCGCATACGATACTTTTTTAAACGCTTGCGGTATTCTTCCGAGGCATACTGGGAACCCCGATCAGAGTGGTGGATCAGTCCTTTGCTCGGTTTCTTAGCTTCATAAGCCTGGTCTAATGCAGCCAGTACCAAATCTGTGGTCATGCGGTCACCGAGCTTCCAACCTACAATCTTGCGCGTGTAGAGATCCATAACGCTAGCGAGATACAAGCGGCCTTCGCGGCACGGTACGTATGTGATGTCCGTTACCCATATTTTGTTTGGAGCTGTTGTCTTAAAATTCTGGTTAAGCACGTTTGGCGCAATGGGTTCGTTATGGTTAGAGTCTGTCGTTGTTACTCTAAATTTCTTTGACACGCATGACCGTAGTCCGCTCTCATTCATGAGGCTGCCAACAAGGCGTTCGGACACACGCCATCCCTCTCGTCTAAGCAAATTTGTGATTTTTGGAGCACCGTATCGGCTGCAATGATCCAAAAAAAGCCAAGTAATGCGCGCCAGTAGCGTCTTTCGACGCCTTTGGTAACTATTTTCTTTTGCCTTCTCCTGCTGCCATTTGTAGTAGCCACTCCGTGATACTTCAAGTAGGGTGCACATCTTCTCTAGTCGAAACTCGGAGCGATGATCTTCGACAAACTGGAACCTTAGTTCCTTTCTTTGCTGAAGATGTGCATGGCCTTTTTTAGAATCGCGATCTCTTCTTTAAGATCCTCAATTTCGGTGGCCTGCTCCTCGATTTTATAATCTTTTTGACGGATGGCTTCGCGATCGACGAGCGGTTCGTTTTCAAACTTACGATGTTTCGCTAACCATTGATGTAACGTTCCCGCTGGGATGTTTAGTTCTTCTGCTATCTGTGGCACACTTTTCGTCTGCTCTTGAATGTACTGGACGGTCTTTTCTTTAAAGTCCTCACTATACCGTTGTCTGCTCTCACCCATACTAGACACCTCTTCCTCTTTGTTGTTTATTATCTGTCTACTCTTATGAGGTGTCCACTTTTTATTCTAGCTACATATATGTGCTTATCACATAAGAATACCTCCAACTGTACCACCATAAGCACCTATGCGTTCTTATCCGCACGAAATGACCATAACCCGCCACTAATTCTACATCATAAGCGCATATATGTGCTTATCACCCAAGAATACCTCGAACTGTACCACCATAAGCACCTATGCGTTCTTATTCGCAAGAAATGACCATTATCGGCCACTAATTCCATCTGATGAGAGGGTGGCACAAAAGTGATACGCTCCCCATACGGTTGACAGGAGAAATAATGAAAACCTGATACCGTATGTTGGGAGAAGGATGCTTCACTCAGTGCCCCCAGCGTGTTTTCATCCTAGAGGATTTTTATGCACGACAGCGATGTTCAGCAAATTGCCAGAGGGATTATTGTTCTGAATAATGGAAAATACTTAAATTTAACGAGAGATTAAAGAATTTTTATTGAAAAATGTTGAAAAAAGTTCTATTGTTTAAAATAGAGTATGGCAGTTGAAAGGACGGAAACGCAGGACATGAAAAAAATTACGCTGCAACTAATCGCGGATGAGCTGGGCGTGTCCAAAGCGCTCGTATCCAAAGCGTTGTCCAATGATCCCGCTGTTAATGATGTAACCAAGGAAACGATATGGGCGAAGGCGGAGGAAATGGGCTATCGTATGAAATCGTCGCGCAAGACGATTCCGGCTTCGCGCACGGGCAATCTTGCTGTGCTGATGCCGCGTGCGTATTTGGACGACATGGAGTATTGGGGCAAGGTCATACACGGTATTGAGAAGGAACTAGCTAACCATAGCTTCAGCATGATACTCTCCAGCATCGAAATTTCGTTGTCGCCGAAGGATGGGCTGCCTTCGAGCATTTACGAGAAGAAGGTGGACGGTGCCATCGTCATGGGCCATCTGCCAGACAGCTATATACAAGCGTTAGCGGCAACGGATTTTCCTTATGTCATGGTTGACGCGAACCTGCTTGATTCGTCGATTGACCATGTACTTGCCAACAACTTTCTTGGCGCCTATCAGGCGACGAACCATCTGCTTGAATCTGGCCATGTAAAGCTAGGCTTTGTCGGCGATGCGGATACATCATGGAGCTTTCGGGAGAGGAGCCGGGGCTTTGAGGAAGCGATTCGCGATTTCAATCGTAAGAGCACAAGTAGCGCCACAGCGGTTACGATTGAAGGCGTCGGGGTAAGCGGCACGGGCATGTACGTAGCGGACGAATTTGCGAAGGGGCTAAGCCGATTCGTGAAAGCAGATCAGCCGGTGACCGCGCTGTTCTGTGCGAATGATCTCACCGCATTCGAATCGCTCAAGCTGCTCGGCGACTGGGGCATAAGCTGTCCTGGAGATATTTCGGTTATCGGCTTTGACGATTTAACGCTGACAGAAATCATGTCACCGAAGCTGACAACGGTACGCGTGCCCAAAGCCGACATCGGCAGCCGCGCTGCCCAGATGATTTTGCGCCGTATTGAGAAACCGGACGTAACGCCGGAGCATGTGTTGCTGTCCACGCAGCTTATCAAGCGCGCTTCGGTTGCAATATTGGACAATGTCTAATCAAAGGCCGAAGTGCCTGATTAGCCGTCTATGTCTATTTGCTGCCTTTAAGGACCAGGAGGTCACAAACCTCCGAAGTCTTTGATAGGCAGCTTTTTTAACATATAGGAAAGTATGAGCCTCACATCTATACTTCGCCTATATTTTTGCAAGAAACTTGTCGTCCTTAGACAAGGACGACATAGTCGTCTCACCTTGTGGAGCGGCTGATTACTATAAATAGCGGATAAAATCCCCTTTACCACACGGTAAAGGGGATTTTTATTAGACAAACACGGAAACTTTTTTATATTTTTATAAAGTATTGGCATCTATCTCAATAAGAAAATCAAAATCCTCAAAAAGGCGGCATTCTTCATCTCTATAGGTGCTTAATGATTGCAGCTAGCTCGAAAATCCAATTAGAGCTGCGGTAGAGCTTAAACAAGCCTGTCTTACTATCAAATTTGATAATAAGGAAACCATGTTGAAAATAATAAAAATATAATTTTTGTTAATATTAATTTAAATATGTTGAATTATAAGTTTCATTATGTTAAAATTCGAAATGTAAACGATACCATATTTATTAGGGGGAAGCACAATGAAGAAGCCATTATTGTCTGTTTTAACGCTTATGATGCTCGTGGTTCTATTGGCAGCATGTGGAGGAAACAACAACAAGCCAGCAGAGGCGACAAATGCTCCAGCAACGGATGCAGCCAATGCTAATAACGAAGGCAGCGCAGAGAGCGAAATCAGCGGCACCGTCACGTTCCTGACAAACCGTACGGACATGATTGATACGGAATATGTAGAGTACGCGAAACGATTTAAAGAAAAATACCCGAATGCAGAAGTGAAATTCGAAGCGGTAACCGATTTGGACAAAACGACGAAGATCCGCATCGCGTCAGGCGAATTCCCAGACGTTGTCCTTATTCCCACGATTCCGAACTCCGAGCTTCCGCAATATTTTGCTCCACTCGATGACATCGGTCTGAACGACCGCATTTACTTCAAAGATTACAAAGGACATGACGGCAAAGTTTACGGCATTTCCGCAGGCGCAAGCACAACGGGCATCGTGTACAACAAGAAAGCGTTCGCGGACGCTGGCATTACTGAAATCCCAACGACACTTGATGCATTCTACGCAGCGGCAGAGAAGCTGAAAGCGAAGGGCATCGTTCCGCTAGCCTCCAACTTTAAGGATCAATGGACGCTTTACCCTTGGGCGTCAGAGGTTGCGACTTCAATCGCTGGCAATGCTAACCTGAACAACGAGCGTAAAGACACAGATGCACCTTTTGCAATGGACAATGCTTACGGTCAAGCAATGACCATCATCCGCACGATGTATGAGAAAGGCTATCTAGAGCCGGACGTCAACTCGACGAACTGGGAGCAATCGAAGAAAGATATCGCTAGCGGCAAATTCGCGATGTACATGCTTGGCAACTGGGTTATCCCGCAGGTAGCGGACAGCGGAACAACTTCCGATAATGTAGGTTTCTTCCCGCTGCCTTATGACAATTCCGGCAAAACCAATGTAGCGCTCGCACCTGACTGGGCTTACGGCGTGAACAAAAACAGCAAAAACCTCGCGACTGCCAAAGCATTCGTGAAATGGATGGTCGAGGATTCCGGCTTTGATGATTTCGCAGGCTTCATCCCGGTATTGAAGGATAAAGAGCCGAATGTACCACAGCTTTCCGAGTTCAACTCCTTCAATCCGACATACATCGAAGCGGTTGCTGACGACGCGGCTGCAACGGACATCGTTAACAAAGCGCAAATTACGAAAGAGGCGATGGTACAGGAGTTCGTATTGTCGAAGGATCCGCGGTCTATTCTAGACAAATACAACGAAAACTGGGCAAAAGCTAGAAAATCGGTAGCGAAATAATAGCGATTCTACTATAGACAGATAAGCAAAGCGGATGATCGACGATAAAGTCAGGTCATCCCTTTGCACCTATAAGCCCTCTTTGGATGAGAAATGGAGTGGAACGATGAACACCCTGTCATATAAAGCGCAACGAAAGCTAATTCTGATCAGTTTCCTATCGATCCCGCTTGTCTTGCTCTGTTTGTTCACGTATTATCCGGCCGTCAAATTAATTTACTTAAGCTTCACGGACTGGAATGGCATCAGCAAAAACAGCCAATGGCTGGGCCTCGGCAATTATAAGGAAATATTCACAAACTCCGATTTATTCGGCGTATTTATTCATCAAATTCCGTACGTCATCATTGGCGTCATTCAAAATATAATCGCAATCGTGTTCGCGGTTATTCTTAACTCGAAACTTCGTGGAAGAAATGTATTTCGCGTTATGCTGTTTCTTCCCTTTATTATGAACGCTGTAGCAGTCGCTTTTATGTTTCAGTATGTTTTCGACACGACGAACGGTTCACTGAACAACTTGCTGGGCATGGTAGGGCTTTCTTCGCTTCAGCAAAGCTGGCTCGGTGATGTGTCGCTTGTAAATTTCTCGCTTGCGTCGATCGGCTTCTGGCGGTTTATGGGCTACAACATGGTTATTTATTTAGGTGCGATGCAGTCCATTCCGGGCGATATGTATGAGGCGGCGAAAATTGATGGGTCTAATCGCTTTCAGACGTTATGGTATTTAACGATTCCGAATTTGACCAAAATCATTCAGCTCAATATGTTCTTAACGCTAAGCGGGGCGCTTGCCGTATTCGATCTGCCTTTCGTGCTGACCAAGGGCGGCCCAGCCGGCGCGAGCGAAACATTCCTGCTCAAGACGATCGAAACTGCCTTCCAGTTCAACAATTATGGTTTGGCTTCGGCGATGAGTGTCGTGCTGCTGTTTTTCACCGTTGTTATTCTTGGCATTCAGAATGCAGTCATCAACAGGAAAGGGGAATAACGAATGCAAGTGAAACGGTTCGATCCCATCCATGTACTGAAATATTTGCTGCTCGTATTCGCTACCTTCGTCGTATTATTCCCGCCTTATGTCGTGCTTGTGAATGCGTTCAAGACGGAGAACGAAGGCTCCAGCCCATTCGCGCTTCCAGAGAGCTTTTTTAACTTCAGCAATTTCATAACGGTAATCGAGCGCGCCAACATCCTTCAAGCGTTCTCGAATACATTCGTTATCGTCATCGCATCGCTCGCCGGAAACGTGCTGCTTGGCACGATGGTGGCGTATGCGATTGGACGAATTGAGTTCAAGGGGAAAACACAAATACTTGGAGCCTTTCTAGTCGCTACGATTATTCCAACCATTACGACACAGGTGGTTGTATTCTCTCTTATTCAATCTATGGGTCTATACAACTCGCTGTATGCGCCTATTCTGCTGTTCATCGGCGCGGATGTGATTCAGATCTACATCTACCTGCAATTTATTAAAAATATTCCTTACGAGCTCGATGAGAGCGCGATGATGGACGGAGCCAGCTTATTTCGCATTTATGCGGGCATCATATTCCCGCTGTTAGGCCCAGCAACGGCCACGCTTATTATTTTGAAAACAATCAACATCTACAACGAGCTTTATATTCCGTTTCTGTATATGCCAAAGCAGGAGCTGGTCGTCGTCTCCACGTCGATCATGCGCTTCGCAGGCAATAACCAAGCGCAGTGGGGCAACATATGCGCAGCGATTCTAATCATCATGATTCCGACTGTGCTGCTGTATTTATTCCTGCAGAAATATATATTCTCCGGCGTGACGAACGGCGCGGTTAAAGGGTAATTCGTTTCTATTCATTTACCGACAAGAAAGATTAATCATATAAAAGTAAGGAATGATAACCGATGAAACTACAGCAGTTTATTAAGCGGAAAGGGTCCAGGTTGATGGAAGGCGCCAAGCCATTCCGCTTCGGCGGCCCTAATATTTATTGGCTTGGTCTTGACGAGAATGTTGGTGGGGTCGATTGGCCGACTCCGTTCCGCGTCATCGATGCGCTGGATACGGCGAAGGAGATGGGCGCAACGGTCGTACGCTCGCATACGCTGGCGGCTTCGCAAGGATGTCCGAAAGCTATATCTCCAAAGCTTGGCGAGTACAACGAGGAAGCTTTCCGCAGAGTCGACTTTGCCATTAAGGAAGCGGGCGAGCGCGGACTTCGGCTCATTATTCCGTTCGTATGCAATTGGAGCTACTATCATGGAGGCCGATCGACGTTTACGAACTGGAGAGGGCTTGAGGATCCGAATGCATTCTATACGGATGAGGATGTTATACGGGATTTCAAAGCGTATATCTATACGATTGTTAACCGGGTTAATTCATATACCGGAATTGCCTATAAGGATGATCCGATGATCCTGGCATGGGAGCTTGGCAATGAGCTTAACGATGCGCCGGCAGATTGGGTAGAGGAGATTTGTGCTTTTTTGAAAAAAAATGCTCCGCGTCACTTAACTGCGCATGGCAAACAATTTCAGCTTGATGCGGATAAATTAGCGATTCCAAGTCTGGATATTCTTGACGTGCACTATTATCCGGCGAATGCCGAGGAGCTGCTGAAGGATGCAAAAGCGGTGCAAGCTGCTGGCAAAGTGTATATTGCGGGCGAATACGGCTGGCCTGATTGTGATTTGCAAGGTTTCCTAGCTGCGGCAGAGGCAGAAGAGGCTGTCTCCGGAACTTCCTTCTGGTCATTGTTCGGCCATCATGATGAGGGCGGGTACGTACAGCATTATGACGGGTTTGCCGTTCATTATCCCGGCTGCGGCATCAATGAGGAGCTGCAGCAGCGTATTCAACAGCTGAGAGAACATGCTTTCCGGATGAGTGGACAAACGCTGCCCGAGATTTCGCTCCCGGATGCTCCAATCATAAGGGATGCTGCTGCTGTAGTGAAATTTCGTGGAACGGTGGGAGCCGCCTATTATACGATCGAGAAATCTACCGAGGGTGAGAGCGGCCCGTGGCATATCGTATATGACAAGCAGCCGGTTCAACATGCTGGGGCTTGGATCGATCCGACTCGTATTCACACGAAGGAGGCTTATTACCGCGTTAAGGCACATAGCCTATCGGGCGAAGCCGGTGTATATTCGAGTGTATATAAATCGAATCCTTTTTAGTAAAAGGGAAAAGCTTCTTCTATAGGTCCAAAAGTTCGCAATTATTTCCTATGCAATAGCCCTTTCGAGTCATGTCCAGTGCCTCGCCTTTGAGCGAAAATGATAGATAGAGCTCAAGGAAGGCGAGGAGAATCAACTGGAAGATCAAATGGATAAGAAAAGATCGTTTTGGCTATTTATAGCTTGGGCAGCAGCTGTCTTATCGACGGCAGGGAGCTTATATTTGAGCGAGGTTATGCATTTTGCGCCATGCAGCCTCTGCTGGTTTCAGCGGATATTTATGTATCCTCTGGCGATTCTGCTTGGAATCGCATATTCCAAAGGGGATACGGGAATCGTTTCGTATGCGCTGCCGCTTGTGGTCATCGGGGGCGGGTTTTCACTTTATCATACGGTACTGCAAAAGCTGCCGCATGATTCGCCGCTTGCGGCCTGCGGTCCTGTCTCCTGTCAGGGCGACTATTTGAACTGGTTTGGATTTATTACGATTCCGATGCTGGCGCTTGCTGCATTTTTAATTATTTTGACAGCACTCCTTCGTTTGAGAAAGCTTGGTAGACATTAAACTCTCTCCGTGATATAAAAAATGAAAGTGAACAACACGGGGAGGGTAAGGCGATGCAATTACCGCATACAGGCGTTGGTGCGACAGAGGAGCATGTGAGACTTCTGCTAAGCAGCTACCGGAGATGGACAGGCAGAGAGCTGCTGGTGCTTAGGCTCGGTGAGAGCTTGCAGGAACAGCTTTTTAACGCGGATACCGTTATTTTGTCACATGGAACAGAGGCTGATCCGGTATTAAACTATGGCAATCAGAGAGGTTTAGATTTATGGGAGATGGCTTGGGAGAGATTTACAAGCACCCCCTCAAGATTGACAGCAGAGCCTATGGAGCGGGCGGAGCGTGACCGATTCTTTGAAGCGGTAACGGCGAACGGGTATGTCGACAATTACACAGGTATCCGAATTTCCAGCACAGGGCGACGGTTCTATATTGTTAATGCAACGGTTTGGAATGTGGTGGACGGGAGCGGCTGTTATTTGGGACAAGCAGCGGCATTTTCGGAATATCAGTACTTATAATCGTTTGTTTATCTAGCATAATCAGGAGCAGCCCTTTCGTAGACTTATCTGCGGGAGGGCTGTTTTTTTCTCATATAAAGTTTCGGTATAATGATCCTATCAGAGCTCAACCAAAGAACGGAGGATTAATATGCCGATACATATCGGACTGGCAGGCTGGGGAGATCATGATCGGCTGTATGTCTCAGGGGCAAAAGCAGGCAGCAAGCTGCGGCAATATGCGAAGCATTTTCCGGTTGTTGAGGTAGACAGCACGTTCTATGCCATTCAATCCAGAGAGCGGTTTGCGAAATGGCTGGAGGATACGCCGGAGACGCTTCATTTTGTGGTGAAGGCTTATCAGGGCATGACCGGGCATCAGCGTGGACCAATCGTGCCGGCGTCAGAGACAAACGAGATGTTTGCGGCTTTCCGAAGCATGCTGGAGCCCGTGATTGAGGCGGGCCGTTTGACAGCGGCGCTGTTTCAATACCCGCCCTGGTTCGATTGCACGCAGAGCAATGTGCGAATTCTTCGAGAAACAAAGGCTAGAATGAAAGGGATTCCGTGTGCTTTGGAATTCCGTAATCAAAGCTGGTTTGCGGAGGATCTAAGAGAGAAGACGCTGGCCTTTATGGAGCAAGAGCAGTGGATGCATAGCGTGTGCGATGAGCCGCAGGCAGGCATTGGCTCGGTACCTACGGTGCTGAAGGCAACGGATGCTCTTGGAACCATTGTGAGGTTTCACGGTCGCAACGTGTCTGGCTGGAATCAAGCGAGTGCGCCAAATTGGCGTGAGGTGCGCTATTTGTACCGTTACAGCGAGGAGGAACTGCTGGAATGGGCGGATATGCTTAAGCTGCTGCAGCAGCAGAGCAAGCATGTCCACGTTATCTTTAACAACAACTCCGGAGGAGATGCGGCAGATAATGCGAAGCGGCTGATGGAGCTGCTCGGGCTAACGAGGCCGGATGGCGGGGATCCGAACGAGCCGCCGCCTCCTGTGGTCGAGCAGTTAGATTTATTTTGATAGAGTACATGGCTAGTTAGTGGTGGAAATGACTAAAGTAGTCACTCCACAGGTGTGGAGCTCTGTATGTTGTTTGTGAGGAGTAATAATGAGGAGCCAATTTTCCAGATCTACTTAGCTTATGTTGTCAGTTGAGAATAAATCAAAAGAGTCCGATTGGTCTCCCCATTTTATTATTACTTTAATCCGTTCGTCTTTATCTAATATCGATAGATTGTCCATAAAGTTTTGCTTAAATGAAACTTCATAAAAATCCTGTTTGCTACTTCCTTTTACAGTTTCAACAATATTGCCCGCTGATGTCCCATAAGAAAATGAAATATCGGTGTCCAACGATTTTGGTGAGTGCAAATAGTAATATTTAATGAGTAGTTCATTACTTTTTACAGTCTGTGTATCATATTCAATTGTTGCTTTCCAGCTGGTCCCAATACCTGAATACATTGTTTTTATAGGTTTCTGCTCGTTCTCACACCCAAGTAAAGAAAAGAGTATTATCATTATTAAATACTTTTTCACAGACCTCACTCCTTGATTAAATTCACGAAAAATTTCCCAGTAGCCTTATCTCGATTAATCGCCATGCGTGTCGACAATTTGGTTGGAGGCTAATCCGGCCTCCTACAACACCCTACGTACCGTTAAGTTTACACTATAGCGTTTGCGACTTCTAATGATAATTCTTATTTCAACCGCTATTCAAGATTCATCTCTTTACGTCAGAGTCCAATAGTGGAAATCCATCTACCGGAGCCTTCACAAAAATACAATGTTTCAGATTCCTAGTATAAGGTTAAATAGTAATTAGAGTATGTTCAAAAATGGCGAAGAGGATATACAGATCGGGGCCCAAGGTTAGTATTAACGTCAGGTCGAGATCCGAGGCTCTTGGTCTTTTTAATCATTCTCTATTTTATCTCTCTTATAGATTCATCGAGGAGTTGCTGACAATGGGTAGAAGAAGTAGCAGAAGAGCATTGATATGGATTGTCGCTTTAACTTTAATTTTCTCATCCCTCGGACTGGCTTCGGCAGCCGCCCCCAGTGATATTAAAGGCAATTGGGCAGAAGGCTCCATTAACAGCTGGATAAGCAAGGGCTTCGTGAAGGGTTATAGCGACGGTACATTCAGACCTAATGGCAAGGTAAGCCGTGAGGAATTTTCTGCTTTTGTAAACCGGTCATTCGGATATAGCGAGCGCGGAACTCTGTCATTCACGGATGTGGCTTCGTCTTCATGGGCTTATCAGGATATATCGATAGCGAAGGCTGCGGGATATATAAGCGGGTATGTAGACGGTACATTCCGGCCCAAAAATGAAATCAGCAGACAAGAGGCAGCGGCGATGGTTTTCAGTATATTGAATTTGGAAAATTCTTCATCAGCCGACTTGTATGCAGATACGATCAACAGTCCCCAATGGAGCAAAAGTTCCATAGGTGCTGTTATCGATCACGGAATCATGGTGGGATACACGGATAATACTTTCCGACCAGGACAGGCGATTACACGGGCGGAAGCTATTGTCGTTCTCGAAAGAGCGTTTAAAGTCAAATCCGAGATGGCCACAACAACTACCTATGATGCAGCCGGTACCTACGGGCCGATATCCGGAGTTTTGGCCATTAAAGGGAATGTGGTTATTTCCGCTCAGGATGTCACCCTTCAGAATGTGACGATCAGCGGAAACCTTCTATTGGCGGAAACCATAGGAGAAGGGGACGTTTTCCTCAAGAATGTTACGGTCATGGGACACACGACTGTGAATGGCGGCGGAGAGAACAGCATTCATGTTGAGAATTCCGTTCTTGGGACGGTTACAGTCAACAAACCAACAGGCTCAGTACGAATAGTCGCTTCAGGAACGACTTTTCTTGGGGAAATTACTCTTCAATCCAGCAGCATACTGGAAGAAACGAATCTGACGGGCAAAGGATTCGGAGATGTCATTTTATCAGAATTGCTGCCTGATGGATCCAAGGTCATCGTGACCGGGAAATTCGATAAGGTTAATGTAAATGCGAACAACGCCATATTGGATATTCCGGCTGGGTCCAGCGTGGATTCACTGATTATGAATGGCGCAGGCTCTGTAACCGGACAAGGGACCATTCGAAATGTCCAGTTGAACCAGTCAGGTGCCAGTGTACAACAAATACCAACTAATATAGTGGTAGCGGCTGGAGTAATTGCTACGGTCGGCGGGATTGCTGCTGTTTCAACGCCAATACCAACATCGACACCAACACCGGCGCCGATCCCCAATATACCGAGTAATGCTAAAGCCATAACGGTCTTTAACTTCGGTGGGCTGCACCCTGTCGTAGTTGGAGCAATCAATGAAGTAACCAGTACAATCTCTCTGTCGGTTCCATTCGGTACGGATGTAACCGCATTGCTTCCGAGTATCGCAAGCTCAGGCATAAGCATTTCTCCTTCTGCAGGAACATTAAATAACTTTATCAGCCCTGCGACTTATACGGTCACAGCAGAGAACGGAACAGCACAAGCTTATGTGGTTACGGTTATTGCGGCCTCAACCGTAGCGGCTGGAGCAAACGTCACGATTAATGCTCCCGCAGAGGGCATTACAGCATGGTTGGCTCCTGCAGGGACAGTTAATTTCACTGCAACAGCAGCCGATAAGACAAAACTTGTTGGAGACGGAACAGCGTCTGTTATCGTGGCACCGACGGCTCTAGGAGAATACAATTTGTTCTTGGTAAACTCCGACGATCCCACAGATGTATCGCTGGCACCTGTAGGCATATTAACGGTAGTCGAAGGTTCAACAGAACCCGTAAATCTAGGGGTATCCGCGAACTTTGCGATTCTGGCTAAAACAGGTGTTTCTACCGTTCCAGAATCTACAGTCACCGGTAATATAGGAGTCAGTCCGGCATCCTCAACGGCAATTACCGGATTTGGCCTGACTCTAGGAAGTGCTGCTGCATTCTCAACGTCCGAGCAGGTTGTTGGACAAGTATTTGCGCCAGATTATGCGTTGCCAACGCCCAGTGTTCTGACGACGGCAATATCCGACATGGAAACGGCATACACGGATGCGGCAGGACGTGCTCCCAACTATACCGAGCTGCTTAGCGGCAATATTAGTGGGCAGACACTTGCCCCCGGTGTCTATAAATGGGGTACGAGCGTTCGAATAGATTCAGGTAAGGATGTTACTCTCGATGGTGGGGCAAACGATGTCTGGGTTTTCCAAATAGCTGGTGGATTCACACAGGCAAGCGCTACACGGATTATTCTGTCCGGTGGAGCAAAGCCAGAGAACATCTTCTGGCAGATAGCGGATACGGTTGCTATTGGAACAACTGCCCACTTTGAAGGAGTCGTTCTGGGTCAGAAAGAGATTGCTATAGGGACGGGTGCATCCGTGAACGGCAGATTATTGTCGCAGACGGCAGTCACCCTGAATAAGAGCACGATTGTAGTGCCAGCTTCTGCCACAGACTCTGACAAGGTAGCCATAGCGAAAGTTAATCTTAGCTTAGGCGATCTAAGTGCTGTAACGGAAAATATCATTCTGCCTGTCATTCAGGATGATGCAGCGATAACCTGGTTATCCAACAAACAGGAAGTGCTGAATAATGAGGGAGAGGTAATCAGGCCCATTGAGGATACAGTTGTAACACTCACCGCAACCATAGAAGCGGGATCGGAAATAGCCACTAAGTCATTTGTAGTTACAGTAAAAGGAATGCAGGATATTTAAGTTTGCAGTGTGATGTAAACTTCCATATAAGCATATTCGGAGGTCTTCCTGAAGCTTTTTTCAGGAAGGTTTTTGTTGTCGGGAAAATGTGTTTATCTGTTCTTATAAATAAAGATATCAGGTATGCACGTTGAGCTCGTCTTGCGACCATCCTTCCTCCCACTCTGATCTGGATGAAGATTTCGTACCAATATTATTCCCGTTTCCGTTGTTCCGAAATGGATGCTGTCGGAGTGGGAGCAGCGAGATTTTAGTTCGACAACGGGCAAGTTGATGTTGACTTTGTTATCCGCCTTCTCCGAATTCGAATAAAGGTAGATACACTGAAAATCGATAAATCATTTGTTCAGGAGAGATTAACAGATTCAGTAAATAAAAGCATCATCCAAAGTATCATAAGTTTAGCCAAAACGCTGGAAATGAGTGTCGTTGCTGAGGGCGTGGAAACTTTTGAACAATACACCTTTTTGATTGAATACCGCCTGTAATCATCCTCTGCCAAATTCTCGAACTTTTTAGTTTGTCCAGTCAGGTATCCTTGTCCCAGAGGACTATATGGAGAAGCGATTATGATTGGGAATAAAATGGCATGATAGGAAGCAGGGTTAAGCTGCTAAAGGTTTTTCAACATAACAGTATCGTATCTTTGAAAAAGCATTTTAACGAAGTCCAGGAATAAGTGTTAAATTTGGAAACTTACGGTCCCGTTTTTGTTTATCATGTGAAGATGATTCGAAGCTGGATTCCCAGCGATAAAAAAAGGAGATAACGTGTGCTTTCCCATTATTATTGCGGATCGTATATTATGCAAAAGTATTTATTTTCTCCAGTTTGTGGTAAGTTAATAACACTTACTTATAATAGTGGTCGAATATTTAAGAGGAATTGATTTTGGGAGGAAATTCGTTATGAGAGAAACAGCGATTATTTATTGTGAAGGAAATTTTGGTACGATGGATGGAAAGACAGCAAACGGGCTAGTTAGAAATTCAAAGAAATATCAGATTGTCGGCGTGGTTGACAGCACAAAGGCTGGTATCGATGCTGGTGAATATATTGAAGGACAAAAGAACGGAATTCTAGTGTTTTCAAGTCTCGTTCATGCAATTAAATCCTTGACCAAAGTACCCGACCATTTTATTTATGGGATTGCCCCCGCGGATGCCTTTCTGAAAGAAGATGAAAGGGCTATCATTTTCGAAGCAATGGAACAAGGAATGAATATTGTTAATCCTTTGCAGCAATTTTTTACTGATGATAAAGAATTTGTTAAGTCTGCTGCTGAAAATAATGTTCAAATGCTTGATATCAGAAAACCGCCTGAAAAAGCAGATATGGGTATATTCTCAGGAAAAATATTCAATGTTCCAACGCCTGTTGTTGCAGTACTCGGTACGGATGGCGCGATTGGCAAAAGAACAACATCGGTTCTACTGGTAAAGGCACTAATTGATCAAGGATATAATGCTGCATTCGTGGCAACAGGGCAAACGGGACTCATACAAGGGGCGAAATACGGTGTTGCCATTGACGCAATCCCGTTTCAGTTTATGATCGGTGAAATTGAAAAAGAGGTTGTCAAAGCTTACGAAAATGAGCGCCCTGACATCATCATTATTGAAGGACAAGGCGCGATGAGCCATCCGGCGTATATTAGTTCCTGCGGCATCATTAGGGGAGCGCGTCCTGGGGCGATCATCGTTCAGCATGCCCCCAAACGGGAAAACCTGGGCGACTTCGACTTTATGAAAATGCCTAAGCTGGAAGATGAAATCGAACTGATTGAAATGTTCTCGAAGTCACAGGTCATCGCCATTACCATTAACCATGAGAATATGTCGGATAATGAGATAGATACGGCTGTTGCCGAATATGAACAACAATTCAAAATTCCGGCGACGGACGTCCTTAAGCACGGTTGCGACAAGCTAATCGCAAGCATTGTGGAAAGATATCCGCAATTGAGCAAGAAAGCGAAGCAGGTAACTGTAGAATGATTGAACTGGTTACGCCTAGAATTGAGATTGATCTTGCGAAAATTGCACATAATGCAACTGTACTGAAAGAATTATACAATTCAAAAGGCATCGGAATCATGGGAGTAACCAAGGCTGTTTGCGGTAGTAATGCGATCGCAGAAGTTCTAGTCAACAATGGAATCCATACGCTAGCTGATTCTAAGATACAAAATTTGAAGAGCTTGCGCGAAGCAAATATAAGAGCACAGTTGGTTTTGCTTAGAACACCGGCTTTAAGCGAAATAGACATGGTCATTAAATACGCTGAAATTAGCATGAATACAGAGTTGTCTGTAATCAAAGCCCTTTCAGTAGCTGCGACAAAATACGATACCTTACATAAAATCATTCTGATGGTTGAATTGGGAGATTTGCGGGAAGGAATTATGCCGGATGATATTGAGGAATTCATTCGGGAAGTATTGAGACTACCGGGAATTGAGATGGTTGGTATTGGAGCGAGTTTTGCATGTTTTGGAGGTGTCAAACCGAGCGAGCAAAATATGCAGCAGCTTTCGTTGCTTTCAACCGAAATTGAAAATAAGTTTTCACTGCCCTTATCTTTTGTTTCGGGGGGGAATTCGGCTAATTACGATTGGTTCATAGCTGCTGAAAGCATTGGCAACATCAATAATGTAAGATTAGGCGAATCGATATATTTGGGATGCGAGCCAATTGAAAGAAAGATCATTCCTGGGTTATATACGGATGCATTTACATTCGTCGCTGAAGTAATTGAAGCGAAAATAAAGCCATCTGAGCCTTATGGGGAACTAGGTCAGGATGCTTTCGGAAATCAACACCGATTTCAGAATAGCGGACCAATGAGACGTGGTATTGTTAGCGTTGGTTCTCAGGATGTGCTCGTAACCGGATTGCAGCCGGAAGATGACATTGACATACTTGGCTCTAGCAGCGATCATACCATTCTTGATTTGAAAAGGACAGATTTGAAAGTAGGAGACGAGGTAAGATTCTCTCTCAACTACGGGGCATTGCTTTCTGCAATGACTTCCCCATACGTAATCAAGCAATATACCAGCGTGGGCGAAAGATAGTGTTGCTTTTGTGAAGCAAGATGGGATTGTGCAAGCTTGCTTTATTGATCTCACACGAATAGCAAAATTCTTATTACAAGTTGCGGCCACACTTACCATCAATATTAGACACTCCATACATGTGGCGTGTCTAATATTGATGATTCGTAAAGGCAACTGAAGCATAGACAAGGATCTCTCATCGAAAAAATAATGGCTGCCGGGAAACACCCGGTAGTCATTATTTTTTATGGAGTGTGTAGCCGGGGCACTACCAAAAGAAGTCGAACAAATACTTAGAGATTACTCTAAGTAAGCACGCTTAAGTAGAATGAATGCCATCGGATTCGTAGTAGGTAATTTTCAGGTCGATGAGGTTCAGGTTTTTCTTTAAATCGTCGATCTGCCGCAGCACTTCCCTGCGGTGATCCTTCATCATTTGCTTACGTGAAGCCGCGGTCTCAATTCCATGCATGAACATGTCGACGTACCGCTTTATTTCTTTAATCGGCATTCCTGTATTTTTTAAGCAGCAAATAAGTTTGATCATCTCCAGATCTCTGTCCGAAAACGTGCGGTTGCCGGATTTATTCCTAGAAACAAAGGGCAGCAATCCTTCCTTGTCGTAGAAACGTAGTGTATGAGCGGAAATATCGAATAATTGGGCCACTTGATTAATCGTATACATGTTCATTCCCTCCACTCGAAAAAAAGCGAGCATTTCCCTTGACTTCGATAGAACTCTAAGTAATATCCTGAGTATAGGCTACTTACTGTGGCAGTTCAAGCCTATTATGTAACAGGAATGGAGAGATCACCGTGGAAAAGCAAACGAAAATAGCCTTAGTAACTGGCGGGAGTCGGGGACTTGGCCGAAATGCGGCATTAGCGTTGTCCCGAAAAGGAATCGATGTCATCGTCACCTACTATAAGGAGAAAGACCATGCGGATACGGTCGTTCAAGAGATCGAGCGCGGTGGACGTAAGGCGGCTGCACTTCAGTTTGACGCAGGAAGGGTCGCTTCCTTTGACCATTTTGTCTCTCGGCTGTCTGATGTGCTTCAGTCGACGTGGGGTCGGGATAGGATCGATTATCTCGTCAACAACGCTGGCTTCGGCGTGAACGCTCCCATTGCGAGCACGACGGAAGAACAGTTCGACAGCCTGATGAACGTAAACTTCAAGGGTGTATTCTTCCTGACGCAGAAGCTGCTGCCGCTTATTGCCGACAATGGCGGAATCGTCAACATTTCCTCGGGGTTGACCCGATTTTCTTTCGAAGGCAATGGCGCCTATGCGGCCATGAAGGGCGCCGTTGAGGTACTGACTCGCTATATGGCGAAGGAATGGGGCCATAGAGGCATCCGGGTGAATACGATCGCTCCCGGAGCGATCGCTACGGACTTCTCAGGCGGCAGGGTACGGGATAACTCGGAAGTGAACGCATTCATAAGTTCGAAAACAGCATTGGGCAGGGTCGGCGAGCCCCAAGATATCGGAGGCGTCATCGCTTCTTTATGTACAACGGAGATGAGCTGGCTGAACGCCCAGAGAATAGAAGCTTCCGGTGGCATGGTTCTTTAACATACGGTTCGTAGAAGGCCTCCCTTTGCAGGGAGGCCTTTTACCGTTGATACACTGCTCTACTAGGCATTGTTTGGCTTGATTTTTGTATATTTAACTTGATGATATAAATGGTTAATTGTACATTATGTATAATTAACTTTACATTAATTAAAATTGAACGTACCTTAATGGATGATTTTCACCATATAAGATTGCTGATCAAAGGCGGGGGATAATGAAGAGACTCATACCTAAAAAGCTCTATATTCCATTCACGTATAAGGTCATGATTCCTTATCTTATTCTAGTATTGCTGACAGACTTGTTAATTGGATACATATCCTATACGATGCTTATTCAGTCTAGAACGGAGATGGCCGAAACGAATATTCGAACGGCTATGAAGCAGGCGAAGAGCAATATTGAATACCAGATGGATGAAATTCAGCGAATGTCGAATACACTGTTTACCAGTCTCACCTTTCAAAATGCTCTTCAGTTTGAAGGGGATGAGCTAGGAGTTATGCTCAAAATGAAAGATGATATTATTCCGCAAATGAAAGCTCCGCTTCAGCTGTATGGAAATAATATCAGACTCGTGCTCTACACGGTGAATGAAAGCATGCTTGAGGTTCCCGGTGATAATATGGCGACTCCGATTCATAGACGTGATTACTATGTGCTCTCGCACCATAGCATAGAGAATAGTGAGTGGTATAAAGCTATTGCAGGCGCCAACCAGGATAATCTTTGGCTGCAAATTGATACGGATCAACAGCATAATAATATTTCGCATTTTCGAAAGCTAGTATCGTCAAGCGGTCTTTCCTCTACGATAGGCTATGTGCGTGTTACTGCTCGGTTTGATGAATTATTAGGCAATTTTGATGCCTTTCCAATTGAGCAAGGCATGAGCCTTCGATTAATTGATACAGCCTTAGATTCCGTATTATATGAACGAGGAACGATTGATGAGCAAGCAAGCGAAAGCGCATACCTGAGTGTAAGAGAACAAATTGCGGGGACAAGCTTCGTGATCGAGTCATTGGTTCCGCAATCCTATTTGAATAAGGATGCCAGCAGAATGCAGAGGGCAATTGGGACCGTTTGTTTAATTAGCTTTCTAGTGATGGCATTCATTGGATTTATTGTCGCTCGTGTATCAGGCAAAAAAATGAAGCGTATTGTGACCTTAGTCCAATCCTTCCAGGAAGGTAATTTTCACAAAAGAATTGGGTTTACCGGGAATGATGAATTTGTTCATATTGCTGATTCCTTTAATAAGATGGCCATTAGTATTCAAGATCTCATTAAAAATGTTTATGTACAGGGGCTTCAGAAAAAGCAGGCGGAGCTCGATGTGCTTCAAGCTCAAATTAGCCCGCATTTTCTGTACAATACGTTATCGACCATCGGAAGCCTGGCTAATTTAGGGGAGGTCGACAAGGTTACGAGGATGGTCAAAGCGCTCTCTAAATTTTATCGATTAACGTTAAATGGAGGGA
This sequence comes from Paenibacillus sp. FSL H8-0548, assembly GCF_038630985.1. Lineage (NCBI taxonomy): Bacteria > Bacillati > Bacillota > Bacilli > Caryophanales > Paenibacillaceae > Paenibacillus > Paenibacillus sp. FSL H8-0548. Next base: position 6,098,745 of record NZ_CP152049.1, on the reverse strand, counting down.
ATGCTTATATTTCGCTTGAAGAAGAGCTGGAGCAGGTGGAAGCTTACCTTGATATTCAACGAGTAAAGTATGCGGATTCGTTTAAGGTTTATTTTGACATTGAGCCTGATATTGTGCAGGAAACTGTTATTAAGCTAATTCTTCAGCCCTTCGTAGAAAATATATTTAAACATGCCTGGTTTGGAGAATCGATCGCCATTCGGATTACCGGCAGGCGTTTAGACAACCGAATTGAATTAAAAATTATTGATAACGGCATTGGAATGAGACCGGAAACGTTGAAAAAAATGCTGTTTAATACGACGGAATCAGACGGCTACGGATTGAAAAATGTAGAGGAGCGAATCAAGCTCAGATACGGCAGCGATTTTGGCATTCGCATTGGCAGCATTTATGGAGCAGGTACGACGGTGCAAATTTTACTTCCGCTTGATAATGAGGAGATTCGTCAGGAGTGAGGAATATGAGCTTGGACATTAGCATTTTATTAGTAGATGATGAGGCTGTTGATTTAGAGTGGTTAAGACGTCGTGTAGTCGGCAACGAGCATTTGAATCTACAGGACGTTGGGACAGCCATGAGCGGGTTTTCGGCGCTGAAAATTATGGAGCAGAAGCGAATCGATCTTATTTTGTCTGATATTCGAATGCCGATTATGTCTGGAATGGAGTTTGCGCGCAAAGCGAAGGAAATCAATCCGGATGTGCAAATTATTTTTATTAGCGGCCATCAGGATTTTAGCTATGCCAAAGAAGCGATTCAGCTTAATGCAAGCGGTTACTTGCTTAAGCCGGTAGATGACAGCGAGCTTAACGATATGCTGATTGAGATTTGCAACAAGATTGAAGAAGAACGAAAAGAGGTTATGGCTCTATCTGAAACCTTAACTCTAGTGAATCAGGAGCTGCTGCTGCGGTGGTTAAATGACGTCACGCCGGGACAGGTCGAGGCACATATTCATAGCTTTATCACACCGCTATTGCAGCGGGGATCTACTGTGGCCATTATAGAGATCGATAATCTCGCTTGGAAGTTTAAAGACAAGACGGAGGATGAGCGCCGCTTGTTTATGAACAGCATCACTCAATATTTCCGGGATTTTGTTCTGAATAACAATTTGGGCAGCATCATGACAAGCTATGACTACCGCTATGTTTTGCTGGCGACGATTCAAGAGGAATATTTTACAGCCTTGCTGGAAGAGCTGGTGCAGAGCTTCAATCAGACCTTTTCACACACCATTACCATCGGAACAGGCATGTACACTAGCGAAGTAAACAAGCTGCATGATTGCTATCGGCAGGCACAGGCTGCGCTGAGCATTAAATGGATTATGGGCAAAAATCGGTTAATTCAAGGAGCTTCAGAATGGTGTCCACAGGCTGCAATGGCACCGAATTTCGAAGAGGTTGTCAATACGATGCTTCAAGCGATGCTTGAATATGATCTGATGACGATTGATGATTGTTTGATTAAGCTGTTTAGCGGCGATAAACCATTAACTCAGAAAAATGATATTTACGAGCTTATTATTCGGATTACCTCTAAGCTCCACGCAGATCTGCAGCAAATGAACGAGCATTTATATGAAATTTTAAAGTGGGAGACCCATCAGCCGTTTATTTTGTTCGAATTTGAAACGGTGCATGATATTCTCTCCTGGATCAGAAGAAGGTTTTTTGAATTATCCGAGCTGCTCTATTTAAAAAAACAAAGACAAAAACGAAAGCTGATCGATCGAATGACAACGTATGTAGAGGAAAGATTGGATCAGAAAATTACACTTAATGAGGTTGCCGCCCACTTTGACTTTACGCCTAATTATCTAGGACAACTGTTTAAATCGGAGACGAATATTTTATTCAGCGACTATGTAAATAAATTGCGCATGGAGCGGGTATGTGAGCGACTGGCTGACCCTACGAAGAAGATTTATGAAATTGCTGAGCAGGCGGGATATAAAAACATGATTTATTTCAATAGACAGTTTAAGCAGCTGATCGGAATGTCACCGGGAGAGTATCGCAAAAAGAATAAAGTTTAATAATGTTTAGGTATAGCTCAAGTCGCAGTTGGACTATGAGCTATTTATTTGCCGTTTTTCATGAAATCGTTGATTTAGTATTGGTTTTAGTTGTTTCTCACAATTTTTTTGATCCTTGCTGCCTTTTATAATAAGACGTACAGAGGGTAGAGAGGAGCGTAGAGATGAATCTACATCAATTTTGGAATGATCTTGTCAGATATAGAATCATTTTGTTGATGCTGGCACCAGGAGTAATATTTTTTCTCCTTTTTGCTTACGTACCGATGGTGGGAATTATTCTTGCTTTTAAACATTATGATTATGCGGGCGGTGTGTTCGGCAGTCCATGGAACGGTTTGGCTAACATTCGCTTTTTCTTTGAATCAGGGGATGCTTGGCGAGTGACAAGAAATACAGCACTATACAATATCGCATTTATCATTGTGAATAATTTACTCCAAATGTTTACAGCGATTTTTTTGTTTGAGGTTGGCGGCAAGTGGTTCCGCAAGATCACTCAAACGATCATGTTCCTGCCATACTTTATATCCTGGGTAGTCGTTGGAGCTATCGCCTACAACCTATTAAATACCGACATTGGAACGGTGAATGCTCTGCTTAAGGGTCTGGGGATGGAGCCAGTTGATATTTACAACACACCTGCCTATTGGCCCTATATATTAGTATTTGTGTCGGCGTGGAAGATGCTCGGATACGGAACGGTCATGTATTTAGCGGCGATTACGAGCATTGATACAGAAATGTATGAAGCGGCCGAAATCGATGGGGCGAATATTTTCCAGCGCATGCTGCGCGTGACGATTCCGAACCTGTATCCTACCATTATTATTCTCACCTTGCTTGCAGTCGGCAATATTTTTCGAGGTGACTTCGGAATGTTCTACAACTTAATCGGCAATAACGGGGTGTTGTTCTCTACGACGGATGTTATTGATACCTTCGTATTCAGATCTCTGATTACTACGAATGAAATTGGAATGTCGGCAGCAGCAGGGGTTTATCAATCTATTTTAGGATTCACAACAATAATGGTAGTGAACTATGCCGTTCGCAAATACGACAAGGATCGTGCGCTATTCTAAATGGGGGTCAAGCTATGAATACATCTGACTTAGGCTTAAATAAAAAAATGAGCAAGAGCTCGGGTATAAAACAAACGGATCGCCAGCTATTCGCTGTAATTGGCTATACCATTCTTGCGATTCTTGCATGCCTATGCATCATTCCTTTTATTCTTATACTATCGTCGTCTTTAACCGAGGAAAGCAGTATTGTTGTGAAAGGATTTCAATTTTTCCCTTCAGAATTTTCGTTGGAGGCATATCAAATTTTATTCAAGTATCCTGATCAAATGCTCAAAGCTTATACGGTCACGATATTGGTTACGGCAGTTGGCACTGCATTAGGCTTGCTTCTCACCGCAATGACTGCTTACTGCATTTCTAGAAGGGATTTCAAATGGCGCAATCATTTTTCCTTCTTTTTCTTCTTCACTACGTTGTTTAACGGAGGGTTGGTTCCTTGGTACCTGCTTATGGTCAATTACCTCCACTTAAAGGATACGCCGCTGGCATTAATTCTACCTTTGCTGCTTAACGTTTTTTACATTATTGTCATGAAGTCCTTTATGAGCGCCATACCGGAAGCGATTACTGAATCAGCAAAAATAGATGGCGCAGGCGATTTTCTAATCTTTATTCGTCTTATTCTTCCCTTGTCTAAACCAGCCTTGGCTACCATCGGTCTTTTTCTTGCCCTTGGCTACTGGAATGATTGGTATAACGCGCTCTTGTTTATATCCGATCAGAATTTAATGCCGCTTCAATATTATTTGTACAAAATGTTAGGCAATATGGATGGTATGCGGAAGGCGATGATGGGCTCAGGCGCAGTAGTTACGACCATCATTCCGACAGAGGGGCTTAAGATGGCGATGACCATTGTAGCGAGCGGCCCTATTCTCATTGCTTATCCATTTGTTCAAAAATATTTTGTTCAAGGCTTAACGATTGGCGCTGTAAAAGGATGATTCCAGGGAAGCCTGGTTTATCAATATAAGTCTAGGGGGAAATTCAGCATGTCAAAGAAAAAATCCATTTTGCTCGCACTTGTATTAACATTTGTAATGCTTCTATCTGCATGCTCAGGCAATACGAATAAGGCAGCCGAGTCACCGCAGCCTACTAAAGAGCCACAAGCGTCTGCTCCAGAAAAGGATGCTGTAGAGCCTGGAATCGATACATCCAAAGAAGTTAAGCTTAAAATGATTTTTGTAGGGCCAAAGCCAGTAGACTACGACACTGTCTTTGCTGAAATCAACAAGAAGCTGAAGGAAAAAATCAATGCAACTATCGAAGGCGAATTTCTAGACTGGTCGGATTGGGCACAAAAATATCCACTTAAATTAGCGGCGAATGAAGATTTTGACCTGATTTACTCTGCTAACTGGGCTGGCTATAACGACCAAGCTTTAAAAGGTGGTTTCCTAGATTTAACAGAAGAGCTGCTATCGACGTATATGCCGAAAACTTGGGAGCTAATGCCTGAGTCTAGCTGGGATCAATCTAAAGTAAATGGAAAACTGTATATGGTACCTCAAAATAGAGGGGAATCCGTAGAAAAGCTTATTTTGTACCGTGAGGATTTACGCGAAAAATACAATCTTCCTGCACTCGACAGTCCTGAAGCTTACGCAAACTATTTGAAGACGATTGCGGAAAAGGAGCAGGGAGTCATTCCATTTACTCCGGAAACGGGGGACTGGAAGCTTCATAATTTAGACCGTGTATTATTGAAGCAGCAGTTCGAATGGAATATGCTTGACTTCGATCTTCCCATTGGCTTTAAGCTGACGGATGAGAAGGGACAAATTTTCAACGTTTATGAAACAGAGGAATTTAAAGGACTATTGAGCTACTACAAGGATCTTGCAGACAATAATTCCTGGTCCAAGAACGTACTGAACAATAAGAACGATCATCAACAGGACTTCAAAGAAGGAAAGACAGCATCTATTACTCATAATATGGGGACACTGGGAGCATTAAAGGCTGCGATGGAAAGAGAAAATTCCCCATTCAAAGCGGCTTTGGCTGACATTACTCCTGATAAGAAAAAGTCACAGGCAGTTGCTACACAGAATGGTACGTCGATTCATGCAACCTCCAAAAATGCTGAGCGCGCTTTGATGTTCATTGATCTCATGCAAAATGATGCAGAGCTGCATAATCTCATGATGTATGGTATTGATGGGGTTCACTACACAGCTGTTGGGGATAATAAGTATCAATCCACAGACAAGAGCGCCAATTATACGGGCTTCTCTAATTGGAGCTTCAACTCTGATTTGAATCGTGACGATGTCGCTTTCCCAGAAGAGGCTTCCGCTATGGAAAAATCGTGGCAGGAAACGGTTTATCACTATCCGCTTGAAACCTTCGTGTTTGATAACAGTAAGGTGAAGACCGAGGTAGCGAATGTGAGCAATGTGATGCTGCGTTACGCTATCCCACTCGAATACGGAGCTATCAAGGATGTTGATAAAGGGCTGGCAGATTTGCAGAAGCAGCTGGGCTCAGCTGGAATCGAAAAAATTATAGCAGAGGTACAAAGCCAAATTGACGCATTTTTAGCGGCAAAATAATAGAGTAATCGAAGAAGCGCCTAATGAGGCGCTTCTTTTGTTATTGTATAGAAAAGTATGCATTCTCCGAACCTGTTGATAACGAAAGCTAACGGAAATCAGAGACGCTAAAGTTCCATTTTTGGTTAGCATCACATTCTAACGGAAGAGGGAGACGCTATTACGCAGAAATGAAGCGAGATACGGCATGTAGGGTACAAATAGAGGCCTGTGTTTCCGTTACAATCTTGAAACGAACAATAAAGGCGATTTAGCGTCTCTGGTTTCCGTTAGAAGTGTGAGCTGACGCGTCTGCGATTTCCAATCGCTTGTAAGGGTGATTTTGTCCTTTATAATTATACCAATATTAGTCCACCAATCTAATATTATTAATCTGTCTATATAGGGCTAATGTGTTTATAATGAGGTCAACAAAAATTCAGCGCTTGTCCACATGAAGGCGCTTTTTTTAAATATAGGAAAGTATATCAATTCACCATACTATCTCTATATTTCTCCGGAATGAAACGCGCCACCGCCATAAGGACGGCGACAGCCGTTTCACCTTGAATAAACTAAAGCTATATAAGTTGGACTGAAAAATAAAGTTATAGCGAAGCGAGAAGATCGTTCTGGAGAAACGAAGTGTTCGCCTTTGCAGCCAGATTCTTACCTTTAAATGTCTTAGAAAATCAAAGAATCTGGCTGCAACCGCGATCGTAAGAATGATCTACTCGCGCAGCGACCACTACGTAAATTTGATCAAGGAGCTGAGCAGTTACTTTAGCTTTCGTTCTCCGGTTCTTAGATTGGTCGTGCTAGCTCGATGAGTTCAGCGCTATAGGGAGAGGCTACACTGCAGTTTGTACAATGTAATCGACGTTACTTGCCTGACTCGATACGTACACTGTAGTTTGTGCAATAGAATGCCTATTCTAGGGCGATATTCGTTGGTTTGGAGCTCATTCTAGTGCAATAATACAATGTAGCCATTTGAAACAGCTCTCATGTGAGGTTTTCATTGTAATAAGTGCAGTGTAAGCGCTTCTCCTTATTTTAGCGGAAACTTTAGTGCATGATATAACGAATTTTGGGTCGTACGCAGCTAAGGATGCTGCAAGGATACAAGGATAGCTGCGCATTGGAGTCTAATCTATAAGTTGAACTTATCACATGCAGATTTAGCGAAGCGAGAAGATCGTTCTGGAGAAACGAAGTGTTCGCCTGAGCGACCCTTCAGAATGATCTACTCGCGCAGCGACCACTACGTAAATTTGATCTAGGAGCTGAGCGGTGTGAGAATATTGGTAGTAGATGATGAACCGAGACATCTTAGAGGAATGTTGAATTTATTACGCCAATTACGGCCGAGTGCCGAGGTCATTGCCGCTAAAGATGGTGCTTCTGCATTGGAGCTTGTCCGATCAGAGCTGCCGGAAGTCGTATTGTCGGATATCCGGATGCCTAACATGGACGGACTAACCTTCTTGCAGAAGCTGAAGGAAGAAAACATTCATACGAAGGTTGTCATGGTGTCAGCCTACGATCTGTTTGAGTATGCACAGAAGGCGGTTCGCCACGGTGCTTATGATTATTTGTTAAAGCCTGTGGAAGTAGAGAAAATCGAGGAGGTACTCAGTCGAATTGAGCTTCAGCTGGGGAAAGAATCGATGCAGCACGAAAAGGCAGCGGAGCTGAAGCATCAGATGGAGAGCGCCTCCTCGGCTTATCGAAATCGGCTGCTGTTAGCTTGGCTAAATGGAAGCATAACGACGATGGAGTACGATGAGCTAAATAAGTATGATGAGCTGCAGGGGGAGGGGATTGTTATTTTCTCAAAGCTAACCATTGATCTTAGCAGCGATGAAAATTATGATTTCACATTGTTCCTGCGAGACCTGGAGCGTAGCTGGGCAACCATTGGGACAGCAATGACGATCCCATTGAATGCACTGAAAGAGGAGGGGTATCAAGCCGTCACGATTATCCGCAGCTCCCCTCTTACTTTAGATAGAAAAAAAGAAATTCGCAGCGTAGCAGCAGCACTAGCGATGAACTGGACAGATATTGGGCAGCTTACCCACGGGATAGGACCAAATTGTACATCTCTATTGAAGGAAGCGCCGAAAGCTTATCGGGCGTCCCAAACGGCAAACCGCTATAGCTTCTATGAGAGCTGGAAGGGAGTGCTGTTTCATGATGAGCTGCTTCCTTCTTCAAATGCTATAAATCTCGACTTGGAAAAGCTATTTGAAGCTCTGATCGGAAATGCTGTAAATGGTGCGATAGATATGTGCAGGGCAGCCTTCAAGCAGCTTTCAGACGGCGGTCATGCGAACCCAGCGGTACTTAAGGAAAACACATCTCTTCTATTGATGAAGCTCATAAGCCGAATTCGTCCTATCGTTGATCGCAAGGTTGGAAACCTTCTCACGAATACAGCTACGGCTCTTATTCAAGATTGTGGAACTTATAACGAACTAATGGTTTTTCTAGAGGATAGGCTTTTGGAGCTGCAAGATGCTTTAATGCAAGCGCAGCAGAACAAAAAAGAAATCATCGTTGCGAATTGCCTCAGCTGGATACAAGAAAATGCGAAAGAAGATGTGACGCTTGAACGAGCAGCAGAGCATTTTTTCTTTAATCCGTCCTATTTCAGCACCTTAATTAAAAGCAGGACAGGGAGGACGTTTTCCGAGCATGTGACGGCAGCAAGGATGAAACGCGCGAAGGAGCTGCTTGCAGAGAACAGACTTCGAATTTATGAAATTTCCGAGGAGTGCGGGTATCAGGACACGAAATATTTTTGCAGAGTTTTTAAGAAGCAAAATGGAGTATCGCCTGAATCCTATAAACACACTTTACTTCCAGAAAGGAAGCATGAGGAATGAAGATGACATTCCGCTCTCGAATTTTAGCGAGCTATATCTTTTTAATTGCCATTCCTCTCATCGTTTTAGGGCTTCTTTTTTATCGCACCAGTCTACAGGTTGTGACGGAGCAGGCACAGAAAAACGTGTATGAGATTGTCAAAAAAAATAATGAGATTTTGGATACAAAGCTCGGGATCGTTGACCTGAACAGTCTAGCTTTATTCGTAGACAAGGATTTATTTCGAATATTCAACAACCTGGACCCGTTAAACGAAGCGGACATATTTGCAGCCGATCGTCAGGTGTCGGCCATTTTAAGTAAATATTTTTCTCAAAATAAGGATACGTATTCGTACCAGCTCTGGACGTCCTATTTCACCTTTGGGCAGATGCTTCCGCAAGGCGATCCAACGCAGTCGGATGTTTATCGTAAAGCACAGCAGGCTGGAGGCAAAATGGTATGGTATCCCACTTACGATTTCGTTGAAATGTTTGATCAGCCTTATTTGAAGGAAGGGAAGATAGACTTTCGTTATTTGTTCTCTGCAACGCGTGTTCTTGATTTCTCTCATGTCAACAATACGACACTGGAGAAGCTGGAAGCTGATATTGAACGGCCAGTTCTGACGATCAGCTTTAAATTAGAAGCATTGGAGTCCTTATATGAGGAAAGTATTCCTGAGGGCTCGCGTTATTTGGTTCTGGATGCAGACCATAAAGTTGCTGCAAGCAGCGAGCCGGAAAGAGTTACGCAAACCTACAGAGAGCCATGGCTAGAACAGCTCCAAATGGAGAGCAGCGGTACACGAAGATTGACATTGGATGGGCAGGCCATGATCGTCTACTTCGATCGCTCGGAAGTGACGGGATGGATGTCAATCGTATGGACGCCGGAATCTACGCTTGTGAGCAATCTGGTGCCCGTAATCCGTACCTCGATTACTCTCTTGGCAGTTATTATGGGAATTGTGGCACTTATTTTCGCTTATTTTATGGCAGATAGAATTACGAACCCGATTAAGAAGCTGCTTGGTGCGATGAGGTCAGTAGGCGTAGGGGATTTTCAAACGCAAATTGTTGTTGGCACCAATGACGAGTTCGGTATTTTACTGCAGCGCTTTAATCGGATGAATGAACGGATACGGCTTCTAGTTACAGAAAATTATGAGATTAAATTAAAGGAGCAAGAGGCTGAAATTCAAGCACTAAGCATGCAGATGAATCCTCACTTCCTATATAACACGTTAAATATTATGAATTGGACGGCCATTGAGAACGACCAGAAGGAACTAAGCAAGATGCTTGTTTGTTTATCCAATATGCTCCATTATACGTCAAGGAAGGATTGGGGAGCCGTTCATTTATCTGAGGAGACGAAGTGGATGAACAATTATTTCTATATTATGTCTGTTCGCTTTGAAGATAAATTTATCGTGAAATACGATATTGATTCGACACTTTATGAGTACAAGGTGCCAAGGCTATTATTCCAGCCCTTTGTTGAGAATGCGATTTTACACGGCTTTGATCAGACGGAAACGGGCGGCCTTATTCAAATCAGCGGCTGGATCGAAAGCGAAACACGCTATTATGAGATTGCTGATAACGGACGGGGAATGAGCAAGGATGCTATACATGCGATTTTGTATAAGGAATCCTCATCGATCGGAATCAAGAACACCATCGCTCGGATTCAATTGACGTATGGTGAGGAATACGGTATTTCAATCAGCTCCTTTCCGGGAACCGGAACGAGAGTAGTCATTAGGCTGCCGCTGAAAAGCGAATATTAGTCCACCTATCCAAAGCTTTTCGGGTTATGTAAGCGCTACCCTAGAACTTATAATAAAAGCATCATAGACTGCAGCTATGAACTAATAACGCTTGAAATCGAGAGGGGTTTTCGAATATGAAACAACAAAGAAAATCGATAATCGTTCTAATGGCTCTACTGTTAATGTTTGCTACTGTTTTATCTGCATGCTCAAAATCCACCACAGATAACAATAATAGCCCAAACTCTACATCCAGTGAAACACCAGCGAAGAAGCCCATTACTCTTCGGATGACCGTGTGGGGTGCGCCGGAGGAAGTGGCTGCATACAAGGTAGCGATTCAAAGGTTTGAAGCGAAATATACGAATATTAAAGTTGATCTTCAACATATTGCTGCTGATTATGATACGAAGCTGACCACAATGGTAGCGGGTAATGATGTACCGGATATCGCCATGATGGAGTCAGGCACCATTGCCTTTCCGTTGGCAGAGCAGGGGAAGTTTTATAACCTTCAACAATTTCTGGACAATGACTCCGAGATCAGTGTAGACAGCCTAGTTCCAAACATTATGTATTCGCTTGAGCCGGGTAATGTCATCGGTATTGCTCCAGGCCCAGAATCATTTGGTCTATTTTATAACGAGGACATCTTTAAGGAAGCGGGCATTGCACCTCCGCCTAGTAAAGTATCGGAAGCCTGGACATGGGATGAGTTTGTTGAAGTCGCGAAGAAGCTGACGATCGACACAAAAGGCAAATCGGCGAACGAAGCAGGATTTGATGCGAAAAATATTAAGCAGTATGGGATTAACATCTCGACATGGTGGGGCGTCTACAGCAACTTTGTTTATTCCAATGGCGGTGACTTCGTCTCAGCGGATGGTAAGAGCTTTGCGCTTAACCAGCCGGAAGCAGTCGAGGCTATACAGAAAATGTCGGATTTGATGAATGTGCACCATGTCGCGCCTTCACCGGTGCAAGCCAAAAACATCCCATCAACAAATGTTGCCCTTCAGACGAAAAAGGTAGCGATGGCCATTGATGGCCAATGGGCCAGCACGGGACTCGCGCAGTCGAAGTTTAACTTTAACGTAGGAGTAATGCCAGTTCTGAAAGAGCCAGTGACTACGGTTGTATGTGGAATGTTCTCGATATTTAAATCAACGGAGCATCCACAAGAAGCATGGGAGCTGTTGAAAGCGCTTCTTGATCCGGAAGCCTCTATTGATATGATAACAGCCGGAACATGGATGCCATCATATAAAGATTGGTACACAGAGCCAGCCTTGCTCGCCAAATGGACAGAGAATCTAGATTCAAGGCCTTCCGGTTATAAAGACGCTATCGTGGATGTTATTTTGACTAAGAGTCATCAGACACCGACAGGATATGTGAAAAACTTTACTAAAATCATGGATATCGTGAACCCTGCTTTGGATAAAGTATGGCTCGGTCAACAAACCGCGCAGGAAGCGATGGATTCTATTGCTGCCAAAGCACAAGAACAAGTGCAAGGACGAAGAGATATAGAGTAATCACGTCATTTCGAATTCTACGATGCAGAAGACGACGATCGGCTTATAGACCGTCGTCTTCTATAACTAGAGAGCTTCGGGATCGGAGGCAGGTATGCGCAAGGGACTATTTTACGGGCTATTGTTTACGGCTCCGGCTATACTCGGTTTTATCATTTTCACATTAGGACCAATGATTGCAAGCCTGGTGCTTAGCTTAACGGACTATAACGTCTTCAAGGATCAAACTTCCTTTATCGGTTTTGATAACTATGTAAAGATGTTCTCAGGTGAAGATGATCTGTTCTATAAATCGTTAGGTGTTACGTTCTATTTTGTTATTCTGCGGGTTCCTGCAGTCATCATTCTTTCCTTCTTTATTGCATTACTGCTGAACATGAATGTCAAAGGTAGAGCGATGTTCCGGACGATTATCTATCTTCCGAGCATTGTGCCAGCCGTTGCATCCGCGATGATCTGGATGTGGCTGATGAATCCTGATCTAGGACTAATTAATTCCGTGCTCAATTGGCTGCATTTGCCGACAAGCAATTGGTTGTACTCGGAAGGCAGTGTTATTCCATCGGTTGTGCTGACTACGCTATGGGGAATCGGAAGCACGGTCATTATTTTTCTAGCGGGACTCTCTGGTATTCCCAAGCAGTATTATGAAGCTATCGATGTGGATGGAGGTGGCTGGTACAACAAGCTGCGCCATATTACGATACCGATGGTCACGCCGACGATATTCTTCAATACGATTATGACGATTATCGGCTCCTTCCAGGTGTTTAATGAAGCCTATATCTTAACGGAAGGCGGACCGAATAACAAAAGCTTGTTTTATGTATTTTACCTCTGGAGAACGGGGTTTAGAGATACTGAGATGGGGTATGCATCAGCGCTTGCTTGGATTTTGTTTATCATTATTATGTTCTTTACGTTTATCGTATTCAAAACCTCTAAGTCTTGGGTGCATTACGAAGGAGGTGAGCGCTCTTGAAACAATCGAGGCTTATGCTTAGTGCAGGCTACGGAGCTCTAATCTTGATCTCAGCCATGTTTATCATCCCGTTCATTTGGTTAATCCGCAGCTCGCTCATGAATTTATCACAGATTTTTACGATGCCGCCGGAATGGATACCAGCGCCGTTTCAATGGGATAATTTCCGCAGAGCGCTCACGGTGCTGCCGTTCGATACTTTTTTTACAAACACGATCATTATTGTTGTTAGCGTTCTTATTGGAACGGTGGTGACGAGCAGCGTAGCGGCATTTGGTTTTTCACGGATCTCATGGAAGGGCAGAGATACGCTGTTCGCCATTCTTATGACCAGCATGATGCTGCCGGCAGCGGTTACGATTATTCCAAGCTTTCTTGGCTGGCAAATGCTTGGCTTCTACGATACGTATTATCCATTAATCGTTCCTGCTTATTTTGGCGGGGGGATCTTTAATATATTTCTGCTAAGACAGTTTTACTTAACGATTCCGCGAGATTTTGATGAAGCGGCATTCGTAGATGGAGCGAACTATTTTCAAATCTATATCAAAATTATATTCCCATTAAGCCGTTCAGCAATTATTGTCGTTGCGCTGTTTAGCTTCTTAGGATCATGGAATGATTTCATGGGACCGCTTATTTATCTAAAGAGCGATAAGCTCTTTACGTTGGCATTAGGATTGCAGATGTTCCAAGGCTCTTATACCGCGCAATGGGATTTGCTTATGGCGGCTTCAGCGGCGGTTGTACTGCCTTGTGTTATCGTGTTTTTGATTGGACAGCGTTATTTCCTAGAAGGAATTACGTTAACAGGTCTAAAGGGATAAGGAAAGCGAGGAGATTATATTATGACACATATACAAGAACGACTGCATCATTGGCAAGGCGTGCCCTTTACGAAAGTAAGCATTGATGACGCCTTCTGGCGTCCGCGGCTGGAGGTGCTGAAGAAGGTTACGCTGACGACCTGCCTAATGAAATGCGAGGAGACAGGCCGCATATCGAATTTCGCTAAAGCAGGCGGGTTGATAGAAGGGAAGTTTGAAGGCATTTATTTCAATGATTCTGATGTGTATAAGGTGCTTGAGGGCGTAGCTTATGCGTTAATGACGGATCGCGATTCAGAGCTGGAGGCGGAGGCCGATCGAATTATTGAGCTCATCGCAGCAGCGCAAGAACCGGACGGATATTTGTGTGCCTACTATACATTAGAAGCACCTGAGAGCAAATGGACAGATATGGAGAAGCACGAAATGTACAATGGAGGCCACTTGATCGAGGCAGCGGTCGCTTATTTCGAAGCGACTGGCAAACGCCACCTTCTCGATGTAGCATGTAAAATGGCAGATCATTACGATCATGTTTTTGGACCAGACAAGCGGCATTGGGTAGAAGGTCATGAGGAGATTGAGCTCGCTCTCGTGAAGCTGTATCGCATCACGAAGGAAGAGCGCTATTGGAAGCTGGCGCTTTGGCTGCTTGAGGAACGCGGGCATGGCCATGGCGTAGGAGCCATATGGGATAAGAAGGAATGGGGACCAGCGTACTGCCAAGACGACGTTCCAGTTCGCAGCATAGAGAAGGTAACTGGCCATGCTGTTCGGGCGATGTATTTATACACGGCGATGGCAGATGTAGTTCATGCTTCCGGCGATCCAACCTACGTCGATGCCCTGCACCGTGTCTGGAGACATACGGTAGAGCGCAATATGTATTTAACCGGAGGAATTGGACCTTCTCATCATAATGAAGGTTTCACACATGATTACGATTTGCCGAATGAATCTGCTTATTGCGAAACCTGTGCCGCTATTGCTATGGTATTTTGGAATCATCGGATGAACATGTTGTTTGGGGACAGCAAATATGCTGATATTGTGGAGCGTGAAATGTACAACGGAGCTTTAGCTGGAATTTCGTTATCGGGTGACAAGTTTTTTTATGTTAATCCGTTAGCGTCGAAGGGCGACCACCATCGTGTACCTTGGTTCGATACTTCCTGCTGCCCGACGAATTTAGCACGTTTCCTACCATCAATAGGCCAATATGTCTATGCTCAAACCGATAAGGGGATAGCGGTGAATCAATATATAAATAGTGAAGCGGAATTCCTTGTCCGGGACGGAGTGAGCGTTAAGCTGAATCAAAAAACGCAATATCCTTGGAACGGTAAAATCGAGCTTACCGTGGACGCAGAGAAAAGCAGTTATTTCAGCATTCGTATGCGGGTGCCTGATTGGTGCAGAGGATATAACGTTCAAGTCGGTGGAGAAAAAATATCTGGATTGGAAGCTCTGACAGAGCAGGGCTATGTTGTTCTAAGTCGAAACTGGTCGCAGGGCGATACGATCGTGCTCGAGCTTGATATGCCTGTAGAAATTGTTCGTGCCAAGCAGGAGGTACAGGAGAATAGAGGTCGAATTGCTATTCAACGCGGACCGATTGTGTATTGTATGGAGCAGGCGGATCATGCGGAGCTGTCCTATGATGAATATACATTTTCGGCAGGGGAGAGGCTGTATGTGGATCATATGCCGGAGCTGCTTGGAGGCGTAACTGTTCTGCGAGGCAAGGATGGGAACGGCAAGCCTTTCCAGTTCATCCCTTATTACGCTTGGGATAACAGGGAGCCTGGCTTTATGCAGGTATGGATTCGTGAGAAGGAAGAGCCTGGGCTTTACAGCTATTAATAATGTGAGTGCGAATGGAATGATGTTGTCGAAGAGGAAGGAGCTGCTCTTGATTGAAAGGTGTAACGAATCCCATTGTACCTGGCTGGTATGCAGATCCTGAAGCGCGAACTTACGCGGGGAAGCATTGGATTTATGCAACTCGTTCCTTTACGGAATATACGATGCAGATGAATTTGGATGCATTCAGCTCCGAAGATCTGATCCACTGGGACAAACATGAAGCTATTATTGAAATGTCAGATTTCCCTTGGGTGTGGAGAGCCGTTTGGGCGCCAACCCATATTGAACACAAAGGAAAATATTATCTCGTATTCGCGTCAAACGATATTCAATCGAACGATGAAATTGGCGGCTTGGAGATTGCAATAGCGGATCGGCCGGAAGGCCCGTACAGAGGTTATCTTGGGAAACCGCTTATTGATCGGTTCATCCATAATGCCCAGCCGATCGATGCACATTTCTTCAAAGATGATGATGGCACGATCTATCTTTATTATGGCGGATGGGGGCATTGCAACGTTGCACAAATGAATGACGATATGACAGGGTTTGTCCCGCTTGGCAATGGGAAGCTCTTCGAGTCCATTACTCCGGAGGGCTATGTGGAAGGGCCCTGTATGATAAAGAAGGATGGTCTCTATTATCTCATGTGGTCGATGGGCGGATGGACCAATGGAACCTATCGTGTTGCCTATGGCGTAAGCGATCATCCGCTGGGGCCCTTCGAGAACAAAGGGACCATTCTGGAGAAGCAAGAGCCGATTGCGGAAGGCCCTGGTCATCACGGATATTTGCATTTGCCCGAGGAAGACGTATGGTTCATAGTCTATCATCGTAGAATTATTGGGGATAATGAGCCGGGCAATCGGATGTTATGTATCGATAGATTGTTTATCGAGGCTGGTGAGATTAAGCCTGTTGTAATGACGGATGGATGGTAGTTAGAGAACAACAATAACAAGTGGGCTGCTGGTTAATACAACTGGCAGCCTATTTGCTTTTATTCAATAAAATACATTTATCACTTGGCCAAGCGATGACAACGTCTCCGCTAGAATAAGGAGAAGCGCCTACACTGCACTTATTACAATGAAAACCTCACATGAGTGCTGTTTCAGATGGCTACATTGTAATTATGCAGGAGAATGAGCTCCAAACCAACGAATATCGCGCTATACTAGGCAATCTATTGCACAAACTACAGTGTACGTATCGAGTCAGGCAAGTAACGTCGATTACGTTGTACAAACTGCAGCGTAGCCTAGTCCTATAGTGCTATTTCCTAAACGAACTAACCCAACTATATAAGTTGAACCAAAGAAATTGGCGGTGTCCTTGACTGCTTATCCCTTAAGATATAAATATAACGCTTGATAAAGTTCGTCCCTGCCTGTTCGAGTTATTTGCTTTCTTATTCGACATGCAGGTCGTTATTTCCTTATCAATGGTAGAATGGAGGTGAGGTGATGGATATGTCTTTGACAGACGTATTAGAAGTACAAGAACGTCAGCAAGACTATGCAAAAAATATTTTCTCATCCCCCAAATTAAAGGAGAACATAATTACGTACAACATGTTGGACTCGTGCAAAATGTAATCCCTGCTCAAGATATCTCTTATTCTACAAGCGATGTTGCTCGAATGATTGGTGTATCGCACCAAACGATATCGAGATGGATTGCCTAGGGCCGATTCGAAGGGATAGAACGTCCAGCTCCAGGAGCGCATGTAGTGATTCCAGCTCATACTGTTTTTCATTATCCAAGCAATGAAACCATACGTATTAGCGATGTTGCTAAGGTTTACGAAGAGCGTATGAAGGCAGCTAGTGAAGAAGTTGAGGATGAACTAAGTTTCATAAGCAATAAAATTTTGGGATACGAAAGTAAATATGAACCTTTAAAGCTTCTAGAGCAAAGAATTCAATCCGGCGAAATTTTTGCATCTGATGGTGGTTTGGATTTCGACGTTTGCTCTTACTTAGTTAAAAGGAAAAAAGAGCTTCTTGTCCACGTTTGATCAAGACGTCTACACGTCTGTGCCAGAAAACATCAAAAACGCTCATCCGGGTATCATACTTGATGTTATATTGAAAAGCGCAAGCTTTAAATGACTAAAAAACCCGAAATGAGTTTGAAATACTGAATAACTAGAAAAATAAAGAGGCAGCTTTTGCGTATTCTATATGTGCAAAGGTTGCCTGTTTTACGTGAATTTAGAGTTCTTCATCCGCTGTGTTATTTTTCTCACCGAAGTAGTCCCTTACAGAAAGCTCAGTGACAATTTCAGTGTTGCGTAATCCGTATGCCAGCCAAAAACTTTTTGCGGCTTGCCGATACACACGCATGAAGACCGGTGGTTACTATTGAAACAGCCCTGTATATGTTATAATGAGTTATTAATTGACAATGGAGGGATAACGATGATCCCCCAAAAAATGGATCAACAAGCCACGAGTGCGATAAAATCCATCCTTCAAAAACTCAATATAAATAACCCTCGTGTATTGATTGACCTTGAAAAGCAAACTGTGGAAGCTCAAGAAGATGACTATTCCATTGATGATCTTTTGGAAGCGGCCGGTACTTTAACGCCTGAACGAGGGAAAGAGCTTCTTGAAGAAGTCAACAAATCGCGTGAGGAATGGAATGCATGAGTAATGGGTATCTCTTGGACACGAATATTGCGATTGCAATTCTTACTAACGAGAGTAATGTTATCAATTCTGTTCAACAGGCCTCCTGTGATAAAATGCCGATTTATTTTTCTGTAATTACGGTTTCTGAGGTGTTTGCAGGGTTAGAACACGAGGAACAACTTCGTGCAGAAAAGCTATTTACATCAAAAAGAAGTATAGACCACTATTAAATATAGATTTAAATTAAGGGCAATTGTGGAGAAAAATAAATACTGGATACGAAAATAAAAAGTTGTTTGCTCTTTAACGGGGCAGGCAACTTTTTTTCTGTATAAAATTCACCATCGTTTTGATTTCTATATAAAAACGAAATCGTGAGCGCAGGAAATGTCTACAACCGTGAATGGCAACCTGAAAGGAAATCGGGTAAAACAAGTTCTCATGCAGATCCAAAAAATCAAAGGTAGACGTGGAAGGGACGAACCTGTACATCTCGGGATGAGCCTTGACCTCTTTGGTTTTTTTTGGTGAGTATCAGATGAACGTTTTGATCAAATGGGCAGACGCAGTCCCGAAAGAATACCAGTGGAGCCCAAATCCTTTACCCGTATGACATAATTCCACAGCAGACGGCAGGATTTTATTTCTCTGCTGGACAAAAGCAGAAGTGGTTGCGGTGTTTACGTCATAGCCCTGCGATTCCAATAGTTCTTTATAGATGCTGTTTCCCCCCATTGCGATCAGGAGTTACATGACCGTTGCACCTGCTCAGAGAGTTTAGTTCTGCTGCTTCAGGCTTTCAATCGTCGGCTAAAAGGTCTTTGCGCAGAGCAGCCACAATATGGCCCTTGAGTCCATTATCCTGGAATGTTTCATACCGCTCATTCAGATAATTAAGAGCCTCATCACCCATTTCTAATATGCGATTATATTCAACGTGATGAGCTTTGATATAATCATTAGGGTTAGAGGATATTACTGGTGAAGACATAATGATTTCAAGATAGTTTTCTACTTTTACTGCAGTATCGGTAGAATCTACTAATTTATCCTCATAAATATTTTTATAGTCAGTAACTACGAGTTTTCCGTCTTCTTTGCCAAAGGTAACCGCTTCCTCTGTTTTGTAGAATGCAGGTTCGCTGGTTTTAGTTAAATAAGTGATAAGAGCAATGCTACCGTCAAGCTTAACTTCAAAGTCTACGACCCATGGGCTGGAGTATCCGATATTAAAATTCCAGTCTTCCCCCGCTTTATTTATTTGCTCTTGCTTAAATTTTTCCTTCATCCCCAAAGACATCATTTCATAGCGGGGCTCCCCATCACGGGTTTTCAGTGCATTTGCCCAAACCACAGCCATCTGACCAAAATTATGATCCGATAAATCCTGTTTTCCTGCAGGATTGGCCGTAAAACCTATGATGAAAATCAGTGTTGCCATGGAAGCAGCTATGACCACCCAAAATGTTGGTTTTTTATAGTTGAGGACATTTCTAATTCTAGAATGGACATTGCTCTCCCCGAAGGCGAGAGGGCTGCCAATGATTATACCGCTGCTTTTAACCGAAAGTGAAAGAAGCGATTTTGAATAGCTGCCCTTTATCTCATTGCCCATTTTTCTAATTACATTTTCGTCGCAGGACATTTCCATATCCTTGCTCATTAATGCAAAGGAGACCCACATAAGCGGATTGAACCAGTGAACAATAAGGACTAGAAACGCAAACGGTTTAATAAGATAATCCAGTCTGTGGATATGAGTCTGCTCATGCGCCACAATATAAGATAGTTCGTCATCACTTATTCCGATAGGAACATATATTTTAGGCTTGATGAATCCGCATAAAAATGGCGTGGTAATCCTATCGGTTTCGAAGATGTTATCTTTGATAAGCGTTGCGGTTTTCACATTGTTGATTACTTTTAAGTACGAAATAACGGAGTAGCTAAGTAGTATGACCATGCCAATAACCCAGATCATTCCGGAAATCTCTATAATGCTTTGCATTGATGTGACGCTTGCTATCGCTGTTGCTGTTGCTGGTGGAAGAGATGAGTTAACAGCATCAACCGCAGGACTTTGCATCATGCCTATAGTAGAGGGAACAAATTTCATTGTTCCTGTATCAGCTTGAAGATTAGGCTGTAGAAAGCCTAAAAAGCTAAAGGAAGAATTAAAGCTAAACGGGAATACAAGTCTTATGAGCACCGCCAGCCATAATGCATAGGAAAAAACCTTCGGTGCCTTTTTTAAGAGCAGTCTTATTGCAAAAATGGCAAGTGCAACATAACTTGCAGTTATACTCATATTCAAAATGGAGGTGAAAAACGAGATCATTTGATCGCCTCCTCAATGATACGTTTAAGCTGCTCGGCTTCTTTTTCAGTAATTTTGTTTTTACCTAAAAAAGCAGTTAAAAATTGCGGCAATGACCCATCAAAAGCTTTTTCTATCAAGGCCTCACTCTCATACTTTTGTGCATCCTCGCGTTTAATAAGGGCAGTGACAATTGCGTTTTGATTTTGCAAAATACCACGATCGCAAAGCTTTCTCAAAACGGTATACGTAGTTGACTTTTTCCAGCCTAATTTTTCGAGACAAAGCTTTACGAGCTCGGTTGAATTCATAGGCTCATTCTCCCAAATGAGAGAGACAAATTTATGCTCCGCATCAAATAGCTTGTATTGTTCCATTATTTCACCTCATTATTTTAGGTTTATTTGAATAGACCTTTATCATGAGTTTATTGCAGTAGACCTATTTAGTCAATAGTCAAAATTATTGAGACAGATAGGGGGAATTTCTTTTTCTACACAGAAATACTCACCGTTGCCAATCCTATGGTTGATAATCATTTATTTTCATATAATTTCTTAACATTTAATGCCATTCTATTTTACATTGCACTGTTATAGTACTCGGTAACCAGTAAATCTAATAACAGGAGCAGTGAAAAGTGATGAAGGGTAAAGCACAACAAGTATTACGCAAATCAATCGTAGTCGCATCAATGATGACGTTGCTAGGCGGAGAAATGCTGATCGGATTTGGGCAAAGCAATGCGGTTCATGCAGCAGATGCAATTGCAGCTTCCGTTATCGTTGAAGATTTTGAGGATGGAATTTCGGATGTTAAATTTAATCCTAAACGTATGTATGAAGCGTCGATACACCTCGAAGATAACCAGAAGTATGTAAGAAATGGACAACATTCCGCTAGAATTGATTACGATATGATAGGCATCGTAGATAACCCCTCTCAAATTGAAGTAGGATATACAAACGGATATATTCCAATAACAGGTTACCCTATTAAAGTGGGCATGTGGATTTATGGCAATAATGATGGACATCTATTAACGACAAAATTTAGAGAAAAAGGAGGAAGCGGTTCTTCTTTCCAAGCTGAATTTTATGATGAAAATGAAGTAGGTATTAATTGGTCTGGCTGGAAATATATCGAGGCAGAGGTTCCGCAAGGTAAACAAGGCCCGATTATTCTTGAATTGTTTTTCCAATTGAAGCAATCGAATATGAGCAAGAAAAATAAGGGCTCCGTATGGGTAGATGATATTGCCTTTATCTATGAGGAAACGGATAAGGATAATGACGTTCCAACCATTAAAGCGATAGCGCCTGCTGAAAACGAAGTATTGACTGCTCCACTTGATGAATTGAAGGTTGAACTGATCGATACCAAGTCGGGTCTGGATTTAGCTACATTATCTGTGCAGTTGGACGGGACGGATATTACGGATGACGTACATTATTCTCCAGATACGAATCTAATAACATACCCCGGCGAAAATATCGACGGCGGTTATCATGAGCTTGTTGTTGAAGTGAAGGATAACGATGGCAACCCAGCAGGGAAAACATACGCCTTTACGATTAATGCAGGAGAACGTCTATTCATGTCTGCTGCTGAGGAAGCGGTAAGCAATGAACTCTATGCTGTTCATGTTAGTATCAAAGATTACTTGAATGCAGAGTCGGCAAATTTTTCCTTGAATTACGATGCAAGTACGCTTCAAGTTGAAGGGATTACTCAGGCGAGTGGAGTTACTCTAACCTCAGATATTGATAATGTGAACGGGAATGTTCAGGTAACGCTTGATCATGTATTGGCAGCAGCAGCAAATGTTGTCGTTACGGTCAACTTCAGAGTTAGCTCTCATGCTGTATTAGAGCGCGGTGAGGATTATAAGACGGTTACAATGAACAATTCGAAGCTAGCAGCAGGCGGAGCTCAAACTAGCTCACCAATAGCTGCCCCTATTCACTATACAATCGGGTTTCCATATCAGTTGAAAATGACGGGTGTTGGGTTGGGTACAGCCTCTACATTTACGGTATCAGATCGTGAAGGCAAACCTTTTGAAGGTGCGGATATATACTTCACTGGATTATTAAAGCAAAGCTCAGCAGTTACAATTAACGCTGCAACGACTAATGTATATGAGGATGATGATACATCATCTGATGTTTTAATGGTTGCCAAAGCTGGCGAACGTTACTATGCTTCAGCAGAAGCTGAGGATGGGTTGTTCGAGATTATTTTTGCAGATGGCCAAACGACAGGCTATATCGCAGAGGCTGATGTTAGCAGTCAGCAATTGAATGGCAGTCTTGGCAAAACAGATGCTAAAGGACAATTAACAACAGACTTAACCACCTTGGCGCTTGGAACATACCAGGTTCAAGCCATCAAAGGTGATCAAAACAGCAAGGTTGTAAATTATGAAGTCGTTGAGCAGTATGGTATGGATGTACCTCAATTTGTACAAACCTATGTGGCAGAGGATATGTCTACACAGCTAAGCGCTGCATGGAATACCAATTCAGATACAGAAGATACGTATATTCAATATATCGAGGCTAGTGATTGGAAGGCAGAAGAAAATCTTAATGCTGCTAATGTAAAACAACAGCATGCCGAGAGTGAGCTTCAAGTGCTTAGTATGGAGGAAAACGGCACGAAAGGTGAAATTCGTTTCCATAATGTTCTGATTGAAGACTTGAAAGCAGATACGGCTTACAAATATCGTGTAGGCTATGAGGACAAATGGTCGGAGTGGTATGAATATTCTACTGTTGATCAAAACAAATCTACGCCAGTCTCATTTTTGTATATTACGGATTCACATACGAATCAAGATCAAGGATTACAAATCTATCAAGAACTCATGTCCGGCGCATTGGCGCAATATCCATCAACACAGTTTATTATGCATGGTGGAGATATGGTTGACGCAGGTGGTGCATTTCGAGAGTGGCAGCAGTTCTGGAAAGCATCTTCGGTCTATGCGACAACAATTCCAACCGCTCTAACATTGGGAAATCATGATGTGAAGAGTGAAGGCAAGGATGTATTCACAAAAGGCGCGAATTTCCCGGAAAACGGGCCGGAATCTCATCTGCAATATGCTTACTCTTATGATGTCGATGATACACATTTTGTGGTATTGAACTCAGAAGGCACCGAAGAACAAATGATCGAACAAGCTGCATGGCTGCAGCAGGATTTGGATCTGAATGATAAAAAATGGACGATCGCTATGTTCCACCGTCCTGCATACCACACTGAAGAAGGCCGCGACACCCTTGTAGAGTATACACAAACGTATTTTGCGCCGATATTAGAAAAGAAGGCAGTTGATTTAGTTCTAGTTGGCCATGATCACGTGTATTCGCGCACTTATCCCATGCAAGATGGAAAGCCAAATAAAGCTACAAATGAGGGTACTGTATATCTCGATGGCGGTGCTTCAGGCTGGAAATTTTATGATGGTATTCAATATAATTATTTGAATTTTATGTTTGATGAGGATATTCCGGTATATTCTGCGATTGAAATTACTGAGGATAAGATTCATGTGGAAGCACGTACGAGTGCAGGTGATTTGATCGATGAGTTTTCTGTCGTGAAACCAACGAAAAGTGAACCTCCTGTCGAGAATCCAACCAACAATGTTCCGACGGAAAAACCACCAACGACAACAAAAGATCATATGCTTACTGAACAAGAGGTAACAGCAGCGCTTCAATCCAAGCGTTTGGTCATTGAATTAAGCAGTGATGGTGGTTCTATTCAAATTCCAGCTGGATTGACTGAACTAATCAAACAGTTGGCTGATGGTGCTGTTATCATCACTGTACCTAATCAGCCGGACATTGTTATTCAGGGGCAAAAGATTAATGAGCTGTTACAGCAAAATAACGGCAAGGAAACGGTTGGAATCTCAGTTAAATATGCATCAAACGCTGAGCAGCAAACCTATGCGGATCAAATTCAAACCTCACAGAAGACTGCGAGTGCAGCAAGCAAGGCATTTACAGTTAGAGCAGCGATAGGTGATAAAGCGGTTGATGTTAATTATAGGCTTGAAATTGGTGCAGGAGAATTATCTACTTACACGAATTTGTATGAATTGAATGCGGATGGAAAGCTATCACTAGTGCAGGCGAATGTAGCGCCGCTCTCCAAAAACCTTAATCTATTGACTGGCCATACCTATGTGGCAATTGAGGTTGTGACGAATTATTCGGATGTGTCGAGTGCTCACTGGTCTTACGAGTACATTCAGATGTTATCTGCCGCTAATCTAGTCAATGGAATAAATACGCAGCAGTTTGGGTTGAATGCATCCATTACTCGTGCAGAGTTCTCAACAATCATTGCTCGTGGTTTACAGCTTACTGCAACAGGAAATGATAATGGTAATTTCACAGATGTGAAAGATGATGCTTGGTATGCGGAAGCAGTTGCTGCTGCAGCGGAAGCGGGTATCGTGAACGGTCAAGGCAACCAACGATTTAATCCTCAGGCGCAGATTAGTCGTCAAGAGATGGCTGTAATTATAAATCGCGCCTATGAGTACGTGTTTGGAAAGTCTACAAATCATAATCAATCTGCAAGCTTTAATGATTTGAACAAAGCGCAGGCTTGGGCGATCGAAGCGATTGCGAATGTAGAGAAGCTAGGAATCATTCAAGGGGATGGAAATGGTGAATTTAATCCCGAGCGCTCTGTAACACGTGCTGAGGCAGCAAAGGTTATTGCTATGCTGCGCGTTCTATAATACCACTAGATCATACATGAAGGAGTTAGCTTATCTGTAGCGATTACAGATGGGCTAGCTTTTTTGTTTGTATCGTGAGTTAAGTTATTTATTGGAATGTTCCGATAAATAACTTAACTGAGTGTAATTCACAATCAAAATGAGGACGGAGGCGCTAAAATGGAAATAAACGCAAACCGATTGAATGATTCGACTACGCTGCCTTACAAAAAGGGCATAAGCAAAGAACGAGCAGCAGAGAACGAATCGAAAACAGAAAAAACTGCAGCAGAACAGAAGGAACAATACATTCCAAATAGCAGTGTGGAACAGAAAACGACTTATGAAAAGCCTAAAGCGGATCAGGCTACGATTGATAAGCTAAAGGGTGAGAGTGATCGAATTTATAATGATTTAAGAAAAATCGTAGAGGAGCTATTAAAGAAACAAGGAATGACATTCAGTGATGTAACGGCTGATACGATACTCGAGGTGGATGAGGCTACAAGGCTGGAAGCTCAAGCTCGTATTGAAGGAGAGGGAGAGCTAAGCCCGGAAAAGGTAAGTGATCGAATCGTTGATTTCGCCAAAGCAGTTTCAGGCGGAGATGCTTCTAAGTTTGAAGTATTAAAGTCAGCAATTGAAGAAGGGTTCAAGCAGGCAGCCTCTGCGTTAGGCGGGGAGCTTCCTGACATTTCGAAGAAAACCTATGATTTAGTCATGCAAAAGCTGAATCAATGGAAAGAAGAGTCATGATCTTCAAAGCTTAAAAAAACCGGCTGACAAACACTTAGTTAAAGTGTCTGTCAGCCGGTTTTTCTTCATATTATTTCAATTCCGTTTCGTTGCCAGTTGACCGAAAATCCTCATCCCACTTGTATTTCTCGTTATAGACGCGCATAACTTCTTCATACAATGGGCCTGTTCCGATTTCAGGATTGCTCTGAAGCATTCGGTAGAGCCGCAGAAAACGATCCTTCGGAAGCTTGCCTGCATAACGCATGATCAAATACGGATAAAGTGAAATATAGCGCTGCATTCTAACTGCGGCGCCGGCAACCGAGGCGAGAATATTGTCGCCCTGCTCCATTTTCAAAATCTGGATTTCGTGCAGCAGCACGTACCGAAACGTATTTTCCTTGAGCAGATCCCGTCTGATTTTTGCGAGCTCACCGATATACTCTACAAGATCTGTATTAAAATGGTCCATCAGCAGCGGGTCTATCATAAGATCCATGTCCTTGCGCAGCATAAACGATTGGAGCAGCAATATTTGCTCTATTCGGAGCTGATCGGTATGTACAAGCGCTCCGATCTCGCGCAGCATTTCATAGGCGAGCGGTTTATTGCCGCTATGAAATACTTTTATAGCTTCTTCGCGGTCATTAGCAAGCCCAGCTACGAGGGTATAGGCTTCTTTGTGAAATAAATTTTCAAGCTCTACACGTAAAAGTGCAGGGGTCAGGCGTCTCTGCAACGTCCATAATAGAGCGAGTAGCACGGCTCCTCCTATAATGGACAAGCTGGTCTGCAAAATCGACTGGCTCACGACAAGGCTTATGGCCCAAATGAGCATAACGATTACCCGTGCGCCCCACATGGATCGCTTCAGTATGGAGGCAGCCCTTTGCTCCACACCAAGCAATGAAGATTTTCCGCATACTGGACAATCCTCGTCGCCAAGTACTGTAAAGTGATTGCAGCGGCGGCATATTTTAAGCTTATTATAAGGATAACGTGTTTTAATATAAGGACTAATAATAACAGGCAGCTTCTTCATCATTCGCGATCACGCTGCCCGCCGCTTTTGAGAATGGAGAAGACAAGCTTGTTCAATTGTTCGGGAGAGGGTGCGCGTTTTACTCTCGAACGGTAGCTAAGGGCTGTGATTAAGACAAAAAGAAACATTAGCGCAAGACATACGTAAGTAACCATAGGCTGTTCCCCTCTTACAGTAATAGTGATTTATGGAAATCTATCAGGTATACTCATTTTATATTATATCATTTTCAAAGCAACAGAAACTAACCGTGACTATTGGACTAGCTTGGCAATATAGGCTGTCCCAATGTAGAGGAGTACAAATATGAATCCATTTCAACGCTTTAGGCGTCATCTCATCGTGCTTTCGATCTCTTTATTGCTTCTCCCGCTCAGCGGCCTTTCTACCGTGCATGCGGCGCAAGGCGCTTCCCAAATCGACGCAGTGCTCGTACTGGATGTAAGCAACTCCATGAGTACCAGTGATCCGGGAAAAATCGGGAATGAAGCGATGAAGATGTTCATTGACATGCTGCCGACAAAGGGAGATCGGGTGGGCATCGTTGCGTATACGGATCAGATTCAGCGTGAGAAGGCGCTGCTTGAAATTCAGTCGACAGCAGATAAAGATAATCTAAAGAGCTTTATCGACCAGTTAAACCGCGGTGCCTATACGGACATATCCGTTGGCGTCAAGGAGGCTGTGCAAATTCTTAATGACGGCGCTGATCCTGATCATGAGCCGATGATTATTTTGCTGGCAGACGGCAATAACGATTTTGACAAACGCTCCGGTAGAACACAAGCCGAATCTGATGCAGATATGGAGCTGGCGCTTAAAGAAGCGAATGACAGCGGCATTCCGCTCTATACGATTGGGCTGAACGCTAATGGGAAATTAAATGAAACAGCTTTGGATGAGTTATCGCGCTTGACTGGCGGCAAGTCGTTTGCGACCGATTCGGCAGATGATCTGCCGCAAATTCTGAGTGAAATTTTTGCCAGCCATCTGGAGCTCAACGTTGTGCCAGTCGATTCCTTTACAGCGGACGGCAGCTACCAGAATGTGAAAATATCGGTTCCCAACTCGAACGTACTCGAAGCGAATATTTCTATTATGTCGGATCAGCCTGTGGAGACCAAGCTGCTTGACCCGTCGGGCAACGAGATTCCGATCCCTTCCGATGAAGTGCTGCTGTCGAAGTCAAAGAGCTATTCTTTGCTTAAGCTGCTTGCTCCGTCACAAGGAGATTGGACGCTTCAGGTGAAAGGCGTGAATCGGGATAAAATCGATATTAATCTCGTTTTCAACTATGATTTGGGCCTCGTGATGGACCCGCTCGCTTCATCGACCTATTCAAAGGGGGATAAGGTGTCATTCACCTCATACCTCGTCAGCGGCGGCAAAAAGCTGGAGGACAACACGCAGTACAGCAACATGAATGCTGTTTTACTCGTTAAAGATATGGATACGGGCGCGACAGAGGAGATCCCGATGGAAAACGCGGGAGACCATTTTGAAGGAACATATAAAATTGCTGAGAAGCATGACTATGAGATAAGAGTAAAGGCGGAGGAGAAAAGCTTCTTCCGTGAAACAGATGCCATAACCATTAGTGCCAAATCGGGTGCGGCGACACCGGCTGAGCCAGCTCTCGAAGAGGCAAAGCCATTCCCAATCGTTCCTGTTATTTTAGGTGCTGTAGGGCTAATTGTATTGCTGGCGGCAGCTTATTATGTGCTGCGGATTATGAAGCAGGCGAATCGAGGTTTTGTCGGACAGCTGATCATCGAAATTCGCGATGAAAATACAGGCGACAAAACGTCGCCGCAGTACAAGAAGCTCTCAGCCTTCAAGGGAAAGCTTCAGCTTCACCAGCTGCTGCAGCTCGCGCCGGAAATGAAGGAAACCGAGAAGGTCATCTTTAAACCAGGCAGCAATGACCGTATCGTGCTGCAAAATGCGTCTACCGCCACGGTTGAGAAGTCGGGACGGGCCATCGATGCAGCTCGTGAGTTGGAAATGAAGAGCGGGGACCGGATTACGGTTTCGCTGAAGCAAGTGGACAAAACGATATTCATCGAATATCTCGTATAAATTAGAGCACAGGAGGCAGTAATTTATGAAACCAATCGTAAGAGAACATATACAGCAGCTTGATGTATCGCTTGGCGGAGGTATTGTCAGTGAGAAAATACGGGTAGACACCATTGACAATCCGATTTTGATTATTGGACTTGGCGGTACAGGGATTGATGCGCTGCTGCGCTTGAAATATCAGATTAATCGGCGCTTTAAGCTGCCTGAGGATCCTGTTTCCAAAAGGAAGATGGAGAAGCCAAGCAACGTGGAGTTTCTTGCCTTCGAAACGAACGAGCAGGATCGCAATAAAAAGTATAAGGGCATCGGTCTTGATCCGATTAATGAATTCGTGCTGCTATCCAATGCCGAGGTTGGGGGCTTGCTGCAAAACCGCAGTATTTTGGAGCCGTACATTACCGACTGGCTCTCGCCGGAGCTTAGCATTACCGATGGGATGAACGGAGCGGCAGGCGTGCGTCAAGCAGGACGGCTGCTGCTGTTTACGAAGATTAATCAGGTCGTGCAAAGCATTGACAAGAAGATCAAGACGCTGTCTGTCGGCACGAATAAGAAGCTGATGGTATTTCTGCTTACGGGTTTATCGGGCGGAACAGGAAGCGGCTGCTTCCTTGATATTTCCTATATCGTTAGAGGGATAATCGAGCGCGATCATGGCGCTGCGGGTATCGACCGCGTAAATACGCTTGGTTATTTGTTTACGCCGGACATTAATCTTGCGAACAAAAGCTTGAGTGATCATACGCGCGAGTACATTAAGAAAAACGGCTATGCAGCTCTGAAGGAGCTGGACTATTGGATGAATGTGGACGGTAGGGGAGAGCGCTTCAAGCAGCAGTACGGCAATATTTTATCCGTTAATTCGCCGCTTCCGCCATTTAACCTATGCCATCTTATTTCTGCTACTAATGCGGAAGGCAAGCTGCTTGAAAATGCCTATGATTACTGCATGAACGTAACAGCGGAGAACATTACGAACTTTATTTCGAGTGAAGAGAAGCAGTCGGGCGAGGAATTCGCCATTCATGACTATATTAGCAATATTCGGACGAATATCGCTCAAATGAACAAAATGTACCCGGCTAACTACGACTATAACATTATTGGTGCTTCCTCGGCGGTGCTGCCGATTGAGGAAATGACAACCTACTTAGCGTACCGTCTCTTCAACAAAATGGACAAAATGTTCGACAGGGCACCGAGTCAGGATGACGTGGAGAAGTTCGCGCACAAGCTGGGCATCGATCTCGAAACGATGATGAAGACGTTCGATTCGCGTGTGCCGGAGCCGCTCCCAGGCTTCGAGAACAGTGAGCGCCTAAGCTACAATAATGTGGTGAAGATGCAGGCAGTGAACATGGACACCGAGCTGGAGCAAAACTTCTTGGCACGTGCGCGAGAGGAATACATCAAAGCCAAAAAACAGCTTCCTGGTGAAATCGTTGGGCAATTTACTGATCAAATTCGGCGTACCTTCCTTCATCCGGAGCAGGGACCATTCTATGTGTCGCGTCTCCTTTATACGGAAAAGGGCTTCTGCCTGCTCAAGATGCTGCTCTCTTATATTGAGACGCTTCGCGAGAATCTGACACGTCTTCCACGAGAGATTGAAGCGGCTAGAGAGCAAGCGGAGGAGCGGATGGGCGATGCGAAGAGTGCGTTCGTGTCCAAGGATAAGAAGAAAAACAACTATATTGAAGCAAAAATAAATGAGTACTGGCTGCTTGCCGATGTCGAGCGCATGGAGCAATTGATTGAGTTTTATGAGGATTTGCATACGCTGCTGAATAATGAAAATAATCGGATTTACAACGTATTTACGGAAATTCTAAATGTGCTTAATTCGATTTTTGCCAAAAATGGCGAGCTTCTCACCAAAGGCGATGAGCAAGCGGATCACAAAGGAAACAAAACCTACTATTGGAATATTGTCGGCGTACCGGATATTTCCGATGTGATCAGCCGCTTGATGGACAAGAAGGACGGGGATGACCTGATTCGCGACTTTACGCAGGAGCTGCTGGACCATTCCAATCTGTGGGTGAAGGAGCAGGAGGTCGATATTGTCAGCTCCATCTCGGAATTTTTGACCGATAAATTTGGTGATCTGATTACGAAGTCGATGGAAGAGTTTCTCGTTATGAAATACGGGAACGAGGAATCGATCGAGAAGTTTGTCGAGCGCCATATCGCCAGCAAATTGGACGAGGAGGCTGTACCTGTATTCCATCTGAGCAATAGCTCGGGCAATTTGCATGTGCCGTCATGGGGCTTCGTGTCCGTACCGGTTCAAGCGCCTAGCATTTTGCGCGGTATTCGAAACTACCAAAACAACTCGATTGGCAAATCTCACTTTACCATTAAGGAAAGTGAGGTCAAAAATCGGATTTTCTGGCTGAATACGAGAAACGGTGTGCCTCTGTTCGTCTATACGCCGCTGAAGGTATATGAGGAAAGCTATGAGCGGACGATCATGGATAAGGAAGGGATTGGACGCCATTTGGTACAAACCGAGCGAGTCAATTGGACCTTCCTGCCATCGCCAATTCCAGAGAAATCATGGGGCGACACGTACGTTAATCCGCGAGTGAAAAGCTACAACGCAAGAGTACGTGCTGAGTTTGTTAAAGCCGAAGGCTATCGCATTATTGCGGAGAAGGACATTAACAATAACTTGAGCAGCCGATATGAGCTTCGTTTCACGAAACCTTTTTCGCTGGCGGCTGAATTAAAGCCATATAATATGCAGCTGGATGCTGCAAAGCCGAATTTGGGTGAGGTTAAACGAGCGTTGAATGAATTGAAGCGTCTGCTCTCGGAAGGTCTGGAGCTCGAATCGACGAAGGATATATTCGGAAGCTTCAATGAGGAGCTGGCGCAGGAAAATCTAATTCGTTCACCGGAGCAACTAAGGCTTGTTCGTGAGGAATTAGCGAAATACGACGCCATAGCGGCTAAGTCGAGCGAGCTTGAGCAGCTGCTGCACCAGCATGAGGATGAGGGAAAAGGCTTCGATCAGTTTATCGAGGCTCTATATACCGATACGATCTGCAAGAAGGGCGCTCTTTATGTGTATGACCGTGACCCGGAAGAGGAAGCATGGCCGCCATTCGCTAATTTAATGAAGAGCAGCAACTATGTGGAGCAAGAGGTCTATGAGAGCTTCCGACAGCTCGATGAGAAGAGCCGCAGCGTGCTTATGCGCAAAGCTGGCCGCAGAGTTACGGAAATGACAGCAACGGAAGATACCTCGCAGCTGCTGGCTAAGCTGGAGGAGCTGTTCGGCATTTTCTTGGATGCGCGCGAGCGTCTCGAATATGAGAAGGTCGAGCTGGCAAATGGCGAGGAGATGCATCGCTTCTACAAGGAAATGACGACAAAGCTTAATGAAATTCGCAGAAAGTTGAAATAGCTATGAGAATAGTGCTGGATCAATACGCGGCCGATTATTCGGCCGCAGAACAGAAGCTAAGCGGCCTTGAGGATGATCAGAGCAGTATTTATTATCCAACTGTCTTTTTATTTATTGGCGATGAGGCAGAAGAAGCTATTGCCCCGATGATTCGCTCGAATGAGCAGAGATGGGATAACAATGCCGGAGTTGTATACTTTCATGTATGCACAGGAGAAACAGCGGCAGCACTCGCCAAGGAGGATGAAGGCAAGCGTATTAAATCCTCTCAAAAGGTTATGCGGGTTTCACTGGCTGGCGTTACTGCGGGTCAAGGCGACAGCCGAACAAAGCGCAAGGATATCGGAGCAGCCTTCCATGAAGAAGGAAGCCATCTGGTGCAGCTTAACCGAGCATTGCGGCAGGTTAGCGATAGAATAGCGGATTATGGACGTCTGTACGCCTCCTTCGATCGCCTTCAGCTAGCTGTCATTACGAGGGTAGATGATCCTTTAAACGTGCTCGTGCCTGAAATATCGCTGCTTGCCAAATCGATTTTTCTGCTGCTGTTCAAATCGGTGCAAATGGATATGTACGCATTAATTCAGGAACGGGAGCAAGCGGAGACGTTCGGGTATGGCAGCGCGGCTGGAATTAGCTTCTTGCGTGAGCTGGACGGCATGCAGCGGCCTGATTATTCGTACTCCGCGCAGCTGCAAGTGACAGGAGACGGTTTAGCGATCCCCGTTATTCACAACTCGTCTCCGTTGTTTGATCTTGTCTATGTATTATCTGACCGCAACGAGCGTGGAATGACGACTCAGAACGGGATGCTGGATAATTATGAAATCATTTGCCACATTTTGCTGCTCAAAAACAGGAAGAGGAAGGATGCGCAGCTGCAGTCTAATGAGGTAAGCTACAACAATTCCTCCTTCAAGAACAGCTTGATGGCCGAATCTGGAAGGCAGGGCTTCGTCTCTGCTGGACTAGCCAAGGTGAAGCGTCCTAACTATTCAATTGCTTTGACGGTGCTTTATCACTTCTTCAAGCAATTGAAGCTGAGGCTGCAAAGCAGCCCTGAGCTCGGCAGCAAGGAGAAGCTGGCATTTTTCGGACTTGATGCGCCGGCGATGGAGGCGAGATTGGCTGGTATCGTACCAAGCGAGGAGCAGCTCGTCGATATGCAGGGGCTCTTAACAAGCGGGATCAAGTTCGAACAGATTCGGCGCATGTCGCTGCGCGAGGCTGAGGAAGCACTGTTCAGCGATAGCTGCGCCACCTTCTTTCATAAGCATTTCACTAGCGCAGCGGAAGAGCGCATGGGGGCTGTGAAAGCGGCCGAGGAGCTGCAGCGCACCGTTAGTCAAAGGCTGAAGGAGCATCCGGAAATTAGCTTCTATCAGGTAGCTGAATGGAGCGGCGAGCAGCAGGAGTCTGGAAGTACGGTGGAGGCTGTTCGCGCTCGTATGCGCGATTTGGTTAGAGAAATTGATTTGGCGGGCGAGGAGCTTGAGCGAACCCGTGAAATGCGAGTCGAGGATTTGAAATTCAAGCGGCTTCCGCTGCTGGACAAGCAAAACCTGCGTTCCTTTATACGAGTATTTCTTGACACCGTTTATCAACTGAAGTGGCATCTGCTGCGTTTGGAGACAGAGCTTGCGATGTATCGACGATTTGCTGGTGAGCTGAATCGACTGCACGAGACGTATCAGGCTAGCGTGGAGCAAATGGCTGGTTTAGAGCATGAGCTTAAGGAGACGGCGCTGCAAAGCATCCGTGTCGCAGATGAATATATCGGGCAGAACATTTTCGATTATTATGAGCGTGTAACCGAGAATGTGATGAAGGAGTTTGAGGAGAAGCGCGGCACAGCGGCGTTTTTTGAGAACGCATTGGCGAGCAGCGTTAGGCAGCTGTTGGAGCAGGGAGATATCCCATTCGTAGAGCGATTGATTAGTATTTGCCGCAAGCATATTTTGACCGCTGAGCCCTTTGCTCAGACCTTTGAGGAAGAGCTGCTGCTGCGGGCGAACGTATCGATTGCTTACAGCAATCGCAAAGCATTATCGAGGGACGAGCTGTTCCACAAGCTTTACCGCATGCTGGAGGAAAATGCTGTTATTCATACAAGGCTGCTCGATTATACACATGAGCATCGTTATGAGGAGAAATATTTGTTTGGAGATCGGGAAAGCGAGTTTATTCGCTATGCTCTTGGCGTGGACGAAACGTCGCGCATCTATAAGCTCGGCTGTGTGCATGAGAAGCGCAGCAGCGGGGTTGAGAAGCTGAACCTTATGGGCGGCTTTCATTTAGATGATTTAATGTACTATCGGAACGGCAAAGTCTATTACGAAACCTATATGCAGAACGGGTACGAGTTTCACGCGCTTGATCCCTCCCTTCTGCCTAAGCTTCGCTGACCGGTATGACTAGGTAATAGCTGCGGTCCACTAGCAAGTGCGGAAAGGATGCTTTCAATATGCAACGAAAAATAAATTGGCTGCTTCTGCTGTTCAGCTTAATTGGCGGTACAGTGGGGTTCGCAATCGGCGAGATTATACTAGGCGCGCTGCTCGAGAGCTGGCCGCGCTTTGTCGTCGCAGGTCTCTACTTTGGCGTTCTTGCGCTCTGCATCGGGCTGTCCTGCTTGATTGCCGAGATGATTGCGCCTCGTTTGAACGGTTCTTCCTGGCGAGCGCGTTATACAGGCTTATCGTGGCAGCTGCTCGTACCAGCTACACTGGTGCTGCTGTTTGCGGTTGGAGCGCTGCTGCAGCTTCTTTACGGGCTGCATTTCGGCGGCAGCAAGCAGGTAAAGGATATCGTGCTCGTCATAGACAACTCGGGGAGCATGCTGGAGACAGACCCGGAAAACGAGCGCTATACGGCTGCTAAGCAGCTGATTGAAAACATGAAGGACGATAAACGAGTGGCTGTAGTCGTCTTCAGCAATACAGCCGAATTGCTGCAGCCCTTCGTTTCTGTGAAGTCGCAGGCTGAGAAGGATGAAGTGAATGCGGCGATTGATGCGCTTGAGCCGACGGATGGCGGAACCAATTTTAGCCTAGCGCTGGCGGAGACGA
Organism: Paenibacillus sp. FSL H8-0548; assembly: GCF_038630985.1. Classification (NCBI taxonomy): domain Bacteria; kingdom Bacillati; phylum Bacillota; class Bacilli; order Caryophanales; family Paenibacillaceae; genus Paenibacillus; species Paenibacillus sp. FSL H8-0548. Next base: position 6,063,173 of record NZ_CP152049.1, on the reverse strand, counting down.
TGAAGACGATTGAGAGCAAAAAATATGCAGAGCGCGGCACGATGGTTATTTTGCTGTCCGATGGGTTCAGTGAATCTAATATCAGTCGGCAGCTTGAAGCCTATCAAGCACAGCAGGTAGTCGTCAATACGGTTGGCCTTAGTGTCGTAGATGCTAGAGGCACAGCTTTGCTTCAGCAAATCGCGGATTCTACCGGAGGAAGCTATTACGATGTATCAGAAGCAGGTGGAATAGCGCTCGTCTTCCAAAATATATACAACAAGCTTGATAATCGGACCCTCATAACGGACCGTACAGGTGTGATGGAGCATAGTACGTTCTACACGCTGCTGCGGATTTTATCATTAGCCATTATCGGTGCAGCTATTGGAGTATCGCTGGGGTTAATGTTCGACAATCGTTTCCTTGCGCTAAGCTTTGGCGCTGGAGGCATCGTCTCAGGCTTGCTGGCTGGATTTATTTTGGAATATGGATTATCCGGGCATGCGTTCTCAGATGGCTTCATTCGCTTTATAGCGATCCTTGTACTGGCGGCAATTATTGGTGCATTTACGCTTATTGTACCGGTTAGAGAGAGCAGCAGCCTTAAGCCGCGCAGTGGCGGAAGAAGCGGTGGCAAGAAGGCTGAGCCTTCCTCTACAGGCTTCAGCGGGCGGGCAAAGGACAGCCGCAGCCATGGATTTTAAACGATGCGGGAGGCGGATGTAAATGCGTTTTATGGATGCGGAGGCGGCTTCTCCTATGATCAGCGGCTTGACCCGTACTATGGAGGAGGACCGCTGTACGCTGCGCTGGATTTGGCCGCGTGATTTAGACGCGGTCTATATTGGGAAGGTATCTGCTGAGCAGGCGGAGATTAGCGGTGAGAACGCTGCAAATATGAAGCTGTACACGAAGGCGGAATATAAAGCGAACAACGGCTATCATATCCGAATCGAGGGCTTCGGGCGATATATTTTCACCGTATATGCTTGCTTGGAAGGGAGCGGCGGCCCGCAGCTTATCCTTCAGCAGAATCGTGAGAACAGAATAGAAATCAGTGCCGGCAAGGCTAAAATATATTATTCAATTTCTGACAAGAGCGGTTTTTTTCGAAAGCTCAAAACGATTCAAATTCAGGTTACGCCAGAAGTGCCGATCGCCAAGGATGTACTCTGCTATGTGAAGAAGCAAGGCGGTTACCCTGCGAATAAAGAGGACGGCTTGCAGTATCCCTTCGTTGCGCCGTTCGCGGCGGGAAAAAATGTTCTGCCAGCCATTGAGGTTGGCAAACAGGACTATATTCGATTGTTTTTCACAGATGGCCGAGCCTATGGGCAAATGTACGAGCTGATTTCAGTATAAAGGAGGCAGATCGGATGGGTATTTTTGATCTTTTTAAGAAGAAACCAGAGCCAAAGCAGCGGCCGTTATTTTATGATATTGTGTGCCCCTACTGCTTTAGCAAGTTTACGCCGGATGAGGTCGTTTTCCGCGCTACCCATTCCCGTGAGGACGATGAGGATTATGCGCTTGGAGAGGATGAGGAGCTCAATAAATATCGGGAGCGCTTTGGCCTTGATTCCGTTCACGATATGGAGGCGGTGCTGCATCCGGTAGATGTGCCGGAGGAATACCGCGTCTATTCCGACCATGTGCTCATTGGCATTAATGATCGGTACGGAGAGCTGACACGCAGAAGGCTATGTCCGAAATGCCATAACGAGCTTCCAGTAACGGCGGGCAAGGCGCCAAGCAACATCATTTCAATTATCGGCGCATCTCAGGTTGGTAAATCGGTGTATATGACGGCATTAATTCATACGCTTCAAAATACGACAGCAGACCATTTTGATGCAGCCTGCATGCCGCTTAATGCCGAGATTAGCCGCAAGTTCCGTACCTATTACGAGGAGCCGTTATTCGAGCGCGGCGATCTGCTTGCTTCCACCCAAAAGGAGAAAATGCAGGAGCCTTTCATTTTCCAATTTGTGTTTAAGGATGAATCGAAGCCGCCGCTTACGCTCGTATTTTTTGATGTGGCGGGCGAGGGTATGGTGGAGCAGGATTACCTTGGCCTTCACGGCCAGCATATCAAAAACTCGGCAGGCATTCTGCTGATGGTTGATCCGCTGCAAATTCGTTCCATTCGCGAGAAAATAAGAATGAACCTCGGCGACAAGCCGGGAGAATGGGTCTCCCAATACGATGAGCCGCGCGATGTCGTGCTAACGATGTTCGGCGATTTCATCGCTTATCAGGAGAACAACAAAACGGATATTCCGACCGCCGTCGTGCTGACGAAGAGCGACATGCTTCATTCGCTTAAGGATGAGGATGGGGAATACATTAAATCGAACAGCAATGTTTTCAACAATATGGTGCACCGCAATTATTTTAACCTGACAGAATTCGAAAATATCGATGGAGAAATCCGCCGCTTTATTGAGAAGGTCGATCGGCCCTTCAAAGGTACGATGGACGTTTATTTCAGAGATACCGCGTATTACGCCGTATCCGCGCTTGGCAGCAACCCCGTGGATCAGAAGCTGCAAACCGTCGTTAGCCCAATCCGAGTGGATGAGCCTTTCATTTGGCTGCTTTATAAGCTGAACTACATTGAGGGGAGAAGAGAATAGTGCGCGATTCCAAGCCCCGCAGGATGATCCAGCAGCAGCTGTACGCACGGGAGAGACGCGGTATTTTCAGATCCACGGAAGGCTACGACACGATCGCCAAATCAAACGGTTTAGAGCCTGCTTTTATCAAAAAAGTGCTGCATCCCTTCTGTGTATACGACGCACCTGCGGAGCTTTCCACACGCGGTGAGAAGGACGGAGCGGCATATCCAGAGACGATGCATTTGCTCCATTTGGATAATGGCGATATCCTGCTGGGACGCAGCGTGTATCAGGCAGCAGATTTCACGGGGCTTCGCAGCGCGTTCTTTACACATAACTATGTTATTCCAAGCGGTCATGAAGATGAGTCAGTCAGTCCTTATGAGAGCTGGCTGCGAGCATCCTTTACGGACAGCTATGATATTGACAAGGGGACAGAGATCGCAGAGCTTGCGCATTTGCCGCTTGAGAGGGCGGCTGTAGTTAGACCCTCGTATCGTTCCATATTAGCACTGCTGAATATTGGAGAGAAGGCTTTCAAGCAGCTGCTTTATGCGGTGATGGCAGCCGTTGGCGGCAAGAAGAAAATATATGTTTCGCTTGATGTGCCTATTGCTCAACTGCCGGACAAAGCCAAGCAGCTTCTGATGGTGCTTTATGCGAGCCTGCCTTATGCCTATCGCAAGCAGCTTGGCTTTATCACCTATGCCAAGGAGCCGCAAAGTAGAAAATCAGTGCATTTAACGTTCGTTGAGCAGGGGAGCCTACGCCCGGGAGATCGAAGCATCGAGAAGGATTTTACGTTTGATTTCGTGAGCGGCCGGATCATGAATGTGGATTTGGATGGAGCGGAGCAGCCGTATTTGGATTTCGCTTGGGACATGCTAGAGCGACCGGATCGCGCGGAGAGCTTCTTTCAATTTGCTCAGTTAATGCTGGCAGATATGGGGGCAGAGCGTCAAACAGCTGCATCCAGCTATCATGAGCTATGCATTATTTATCAAATTGAGGAGGGCAATGAATCGCTCTATGAAGCGCATAAAAGCGCGGTGCTGCGAGGCCTGCTCGATTATTTGGAGCCATCAGGCTCAATAGATTCAAAAATTCGGCTGAATGATATTCTTCTGTCACGCTTCGATTATGAATTTGATCGTGTACGGCAAGGGGCAGTTCCCGAGGCGTTCATTGTGGATGTCTTCAAGGAGTATTACCGAATCGATGGCAAAAATCTTGAGGGCAAGATGATCTCTTTCTTCATCTCAGCGCTCAATAATGCGAACAAGCAGAACGATCAGGAAGCAGCGGCTGCGCTTTATGCGGCAATTGAAAGCAGTCCGAATTTAAGCAAAGCCTTTTTTAAGTCGCTGCTTGCTGGTTCGCGGCTGGCCGACACATTACTGCTGCCCTTTCTGGAGAAGAAGCTTCAAGCGGTATCAGGTGCCAAAAGCGTGCTTCAGCTCATTGAGGAGTGGGGCAGCGTGCATCCTAAGCTGCTTGGTTATGCGCCTTTCCATACACTAGCCCGTCAGCAGCTGCAAGGCAAGCTTGAGCGTGAGCGCTATTCGCTCCCAGCGGTTAGCAGAGCCTTCGAGCAGCTGCGCAGGCTGGATGGAATAGAAAAACAGCGATCCTCGGATGAAGCTGGGGATTTATATCGGGAGCTGGAGCTTGCTGTCTATCGGACGACGCTTGCTGAGCTTGAGCTGAGCAGGATCACCAAGGATCAGCTTGCGTCAGCAGATTTCCTAAGCCATAAGGATCGGCTGCAGCGCTGGAACGGAAAGCTGCAGGATCCGCGTCAGAGCTCGGCAGCCGTTATGCTGCTTGCCTTGTATGAATGGTTTGTGCAGCCTAAGCCGTCAGCTTCATTGTTCGACAGACTGTCGCCGCCGGAGATTGATCTTGTACAGTTGGCAGGACGCGGGCTGCTGGAGGGACAGCTGGATCGAGCTGATTTTCCGCAGCTTATGCTGGCGTTTCTGCGCAGTACCGATACAGAGACAGTAGATTATGTGGGATTGCTGGACTATTTGCATCGTCATGCTCCGAATAAGGAAATGATTTATCAGTTTTTTCAATGGTCTGAGCAGCAGTCTGAATTCATGAGGCCAAGAGGGTTCGTACCTGCATATTCCTCAGCGATTGTCAGCTATTTTGTGAAATATGACCGCGATGCTTTCAAGAAACGTGCGAATCGGAAACAGCATTTCGACAAGGGAGGGGCCTTCCTTAAGGCTGTATATAAGCAGGCTGAACGAGAGCTTTCCTCGGGCAATCCCTTATTATTTTTTCGGAATTCGAAAGCGAAGATGATAACAACGATTGCGGGCCTCGGAGTTGTATTGATCGTTGCCGGGTTCATTTACTCTAATGCGAACAAAGGCGATGAGGGGAAGGAAGGGGCCATTTTGCCTGGGGTTCAGCCTACTGCTGAAGCGAATATGACGGGTCCAGATACGCTCGTTTATGCGGAGCTGCAGCCGGAAATCGAGGGGCAGGAGGCAACAACCTCCCTAGTGTTCTTGTTCAAGGACGCAGCCGCTTGTGAACAGTTTGCACCGAGCTCGTTAACTATAGAGTCGGCGGGCATTGAAAAGGTTGAATATACTAAGCTGATGCTAGCCTCTAACTGCAGCACGGATACGGCAAATGGCAGTGTTACAGACGCACCTTCCGGAGAATGGTCGCAGCAGCCTTCGGAGTCAACGGAACCGTCTGCATCTTTGCCTGCTGCAACGCCTGTATCAGATGCGGAATACGGAACGGCTGCTTCGAGTGATTCGGGTGCTTCAGGGAGCAGTTCTGCGACAACCAATCCTAATGCGCCTGAATCTGATTCTGATTCGGGGAGTCAAGCAGAAACTAGCCCTCTGCCAGACATCGGCAGCAATGAGGCGAATGAGCTCAATGGTTATGGAAGCCGGGTTGAAGTTAATCTCGGCAAGCAGGTCGATATCCCGGCGGACAGCATTATCCGTATCGGTGAAGAAGAATATAAGCTTACTGTGTTAAGCGTTGTAGATAAATCATAAACATTTCCGCTAGTTAACTTATCCTAAGTTGATTAGCGGATTTTTTTTGGAAGTAATAACTCAAGCAGAAGTTAGTTAGCGAGATAGCATACAAGATGGTAAGGTGTAAGTCGTCAGTTGATATAAGCTGGATAGTTGGGTTAGTTGAGCCCATCTGCCGCCTCTACATTGCGCTTTATACAGGCCTGTTGATTACCCAGTAAAAGGGAATGTGATTTGAAAAGAGCTTATCCATTCCCAGCAGAAATAGGACGACTACAGAGACCTATTCACACACGTTCCCAACCAATGGGCACATCATGCCCGCTCTACGGTGAAATAGGTCTAATTTTTAGATCTAAATCCACCAAATGAGCTTAAAACGCTGAAATAGATCTAATAAATAGATCTATTCTTACACCTTCCCAACAAATGGGCACATCATGCCCGCTTTGCGATGAAATAGGTCTATTTTTTAGATCTAAATTCGCCAACTTAGCTTAAAATGCTGAAATAGATCTAATAAATAGATCTATTTCCACACCTTCCCCTTATCCTAATACTTGGATAATCAACAGGCCTGTATTTTGTGCAATGTAGCTCTGAAAATCGCTCATTTTTTTGCTTTCTATTGCAGAAAGTGCATTACTTTGATTTGACTACACACGAACTCGGCCGTAGGCTTTATAATGAATATTATTATTCTCCATACTTAGGTAGGAAATCGTATTTTATCTATGGAAATTGAAAACCTAATTACAGTAAGATTATTAAGATAAGTTAAGTTTGTCCTTGCAGCATACCAATCAATAGTAAAGAGGGTGCGGAATGTTATATCATTTTAGCGAGGATAGCAGCATTAAATTATTTGTGCCACGAGAAAATCAAAATATACCAGGCAGTCAGCCCGTCGTATGGGCGATTGACGAAGAGAATGAATATTCATATTATGTTCCAAGGGACTGTCCCCGCATTGTTTGCAGGAGAACGGAAGAGACGACTGAGGAGCATGTACAGTTATTTTTCAATCATACGTCTGCGCATACAATCGTTACAGTGGAAAGTGGTTGGTATACAAAAATCGCCGAGCAAATGTTGTATAGATATCACTTTCATGAGGATAGCTTTGAACTTATGGATAAAACAGCGGGTTATTATGTATCACATCAAACGGTTATACCATTACAGGTAGAGCCGATAGATCGTTTAATGGATCGACTTTTGGAAAAAGGCATCGAATTAAGATTTACCCCTAATCTCTATCCGCTTCGCGATGCTATATTAGCTTCAAGCTTTGGAGATTTTGGAATATATCGGTTCCGTAATGCAAAAAAATAATCGATATGCTCGAATTCCGCAACTATTAGCTCTTATTCCCGTCTAAATGCTAGGTAGAAATAATGGGAGGGCACCCAAATGAAACGATTATACTCATTTATATTCGTATTGCTGCTAATCACTGCAGGCTGCAGTACGGAAAAAAATATTAAAATAGAATCAACAAGGATACAGAAACCTAGTAAAGCTGCTGAGCAAAATACGATGCCGAAGACCATGCCGAATGCTTTTAATTTCATGGTCCGCTACGGATATGGAACCGTTAACAAAAACGAAATTAATACTTTTCAAGGAACAGCAACAAAGGATTTGATCATGAATGGGACAGCTTCTGCAAAAATTGCGTTTACAAAAGAAGAAATGATCAGTATTTATGAGAAAATGAGAGAAATAAACATCATGGCTATGAAGGAGCTGGAACCAGCGGTTAAAGGCTGTGAACGTGTTCCTTACAGCGAGGACACATGGGAAATCAATATAAATGGAGAAACGAAAACTTTTACTTGGACGGACAAATATTGTGAGTTATCTGAAGATGCAGAGCGTGTATTGGAATTGCGAGAGTACATTCAAAGCATTGTCGAGGCTAAGCAGGAATACATCAACTTACCTGAATCAGAGGGCGGTTATGATTGATTGAATCAGCGTACCAATAGAAAAGACTGTTTTTTGAGAAGCTGAGCTTTTCTAGAGTACAGTTGGGGCGGAGGGAGTAAGCTGGAAATTTTAATTGTTATTCTGTTGCTTATCGTCATTGGATTGCTGCTAGTAATTAACTCCAAGCTGCCAAAGCGTGATTTAGCGAAGGAAGCAATAGAGCGTTATGAAGCGCAGAAGCAGAAGGAAAACTAACCCCCTAGTAGATAATACTACTATTGAGACTCCACGTTTATTGGCTCAGTGCTGATATGTGGGTGAAGGCTCAGGAGGCTGTTTGAGTAACAGGAAATTCTCCTTCTAATCTTTCGATTTGTACGTGTTGGAGCTTGATACATGGAAAAACTACCGTTAATTTGGACAAATAGGGTCAAAATAGATCAAGCAGACAAAATTAGCGGGTGTTTTTCCCTGTATATCTGAAAAAGACTCGGTATTGCCTAGTTTAACTGGAGATTTTCCAGCTATTCTTGCCGCCACCAGACAAATATAGGATTAACCGCCCCAGCTGCCATCCTCTTAATATTTCAGCTTCAACAAATTCCGTTCGGTTATAAACGTTGTTGTATTAAAGAGCAGAAGCACATCCTTAATCCCGTTTTCCGCCATGTAGTCGCTGATGCTGCCATTATAGTAGCGAATATCGATGACATGAATTTGTTCCACATGCTGCGTAAGGAATGGCAGGAAGCTGTGCGCATAAGAATCCTTGATGACCAGCAGCTTATCTAGGTCAGCTGTGCCAGGTGTAAGCTCGGTTTTAAGCGTTAATAACGCATGCACGCCGCCGAGAAAATAAGAGTATTTATCCTTTTTCGCTAAGTAGCTCGGATCATACATGCTGCTGAGCGTTTGATCGGTATCCGCAACGTACATTTCAGTAGCGAAACTATTTTTCGGTAAATAGGCTTGTATGGCATCCGCGTCCAATCCGCTGAATTGACTGCGCGTATGATAGCTGCCAAGAAACGAATCGGTAACGGTTTTAATATCAAAATCCGTTTCAACAGCGGGCGTCCAGCCCATGTTCTTTGCGTAAGCAGCATAAGCCAGATAAGCGCCATAGGTTGTCCAGTGGTGATCTGTTTTGTAGTAGATCGGCTTGGAGCCGCTGGCAGCCGGACGCAGAAAGTCAAAGCCGTTGATAAACGATAAGCTGCCCTGGACCTGATCAGCAATAAGGCTGTTTACGTTCGTTTGCGGATAAGCTTCGGCGAGCCAAGGCAAACGCTCGGGATAAAGGCCGATAGAGGTAGGCGCCAGCATAAAGGTTACATTTGCATCGGGATGATTTAGCGCATATTTCTTTACCGCCGCTGTATATTCCAAGAGCTCTGCGGAACTCGGCTCATTGAACTTTTCGAATAAATAGCCATCCGAGCCCTTGTAAATGCCGTTATTTTCCTGCTGCAGCCGAAGCTGCTCCAGTAATGATTTTGACCAAACCCAGCCCGTCCGGAAAGGGAAATGATCGGTCACATAGCTTTCGGATTCATCCGAAAACTTCTTGGACCAAAGGTTCTCCCAAGTAAGCTTGGGTGCTTGCTGCAGTGTGCGATTTTCTACGTCGGAGAATACTTGCACAGGCAGCACAAAAAATAATAACGACAGGGCAAACAGAATACTGACGAAGCCCCATACAAAAGCGCGATCCGTCTTCTTGTTCATATTTGCCAGCCTCCTTCACCATTAAAAACGGAAATACAAAAACGGGTTAAACGTGGCGTCAACCAAATAAGCGATTGACATGAGAAACAGCACAGCATGCCAGCCGAGCTGAATGACCGGTGCTAAGCGAAGCTCTTTCTTGCGCTTGGGCAAGGATGCCAGCACTAATAGCAGAATCAAAATAGCGTTCGTATACAACAGATACAACGATTCATCATTCCATAGCGGCTGATCGTTAAATCCAAGCATAGCAGCGAAATAAGCGCTCATTGCCGAAAGCTCATCAAAGGCGAAAAATACCCAGCCGATTAAAATAAGCAGCAATGCGTACATATGTCGAACCCAGACGGGCATTCGCTGCAGCAGCCTTAGGCCGAGCCATTTTTCAAAAACGAGAACAACTCCGAAATATAAGCCCCAAAGCAGAAAATTCCAGCTTGCCCCATGCCAAATGCCAGTCAGCAGCCAAACGATCATAATGTTTCTTAGCTGCTTCCAAGGCCCTTTCCGATTACCGCCAAGCGGTATATACACATAGTCACGAAACCATGTGCTGAGTGAAATATGCCACCGACGCCAAAAGTCAGTAATGCTTTGCGCCGTGTACGGGCGATTGAAGTTTTCATTAAAGCGGAAGCCAAACATGAGGCCAAGCCCAATGGCCATATCGGAATAACCGCTGAAATCGAAGTAAATTTGAAAAGCGAAGGCAATGATCCCTAGCCAAGCAGTCAAAGCCGGCATCGATTCTACGCTTGTGCTGGATATCGTATTCCATAAGAGGCCGATATTGTTGGCAAGCAGCACTTTTTTCGCTAATCCAATGATGAATCTCCGCACGCCCTCCGCGAATAGCTCTGTGCTGACGGTCCGATGGCGCAATTGCTCTGCGATCGTCGAGTACTGAACGATAGGCCCAGCGACGAGCTGCGGAAACAAGGCGACGAAGGTAGCGAAGTCGAGCCAGTTGCGCTGCGCTTTTGCAGTGCCTCGGTAGATATCAATAATGTAGGACATGGACTGGAACGTATAAAACGATATGCCAATTGGCAGCGCCAGCTCAGTTAACGGGATTTGCGTACCAAGCAGTGCATTCACATTTTGGATCAAAAAATCAGCGTATTTAAAATAACCGAGCAAAGTCAAATTAACGATGATGGAGGCGACAACGATCCATTTCCGCTGCAGGCTGCTGCGCTTCGGATTGCTTAGGAGCAGTCCGAAGCCGTAGTCTGTAATCGTGGAAAGAAGCATGATCGCAATATACACGGGCTCGCCCCATGCATAGAAAATGAGGCTTGTCGCGAATAATACGAGGTTTTTCAATCTCCACGGCGATACGAAATAAAGCAGCAGCACAGCAGGCAGAAAGAGAAAGAGAAAAAGTAGACTGCTGAATACCATACTCGTTATTTCTGTTCGAAGAAGGAGTCAAATGCGTTAATGAATTTATCGACATCGGCAGCATCCGCAATTACAAAAAACACATAGTTTCCTTTGGTTACAAGCTTATAGTTTTTCGCGTTCTCGTATTGGTCCGGAAGATAGGTTTCAAACGTTTTTTGGATATCTGCTGCACGCTTCTTAATGCCATCTTGGACGGCTGTTAGATCCTTAGCATCTTTCACTTTGAACACGGCAACTTCATTCGTTTTGATATTCATCATTGGGGACATAATTGTATATTGATCGAGTAAAGATGCGTCGAAATAGTACATTTGGTTGACCATATCCCCAGTCATTTCAACCAAGGAAGGCTGCTCAATTTTGGCAAGCATTTCATCAACCATTTCTTTGGTCGTTTTTGTCGTAGAAACTTCAGCTTCCTGGTTTGTGGAAGTATTGTTATTCGTACCAGAGTTTGTGTTCGAGCCTGAGCATGCAGTCAGAACCAAACCTAGTGCAATAACGAGCATAAAAGCAAAATATTTTTTTTTCATAGTAATCAATCTCCTTGGTGTCTATTTTTTGTGTTTCAAAAGGTAGAAACGGGAATCAGTCCAATTATGTTGCAGTTGTATTAGTATTGGGAAAAAATAACGCAAGTAACTCTGCAATATTGTATTTGCAGAATGGTCACTTTTAAAAAGGTACCAAAAACTTATTTTCAATTTAAGCAACATTCAGCAAATTTCTCCGTTTAGAAATGTGTAAGCAAGCACGCCTACTACAAAAAACTTAGGTACTTCATTGGAGGAAACACAGATGAACAAAATGAACAAAATGTTAGCAACAACATCTATTCTAGCCATGGCAATTATTCCGCTTACCGCATACGCACAAAATGTTCCACCCTCTACGATTCATAATGGACAAGGGATAATTCAAAACCAAGCTAAAATTGTCCCAGCTACAATGGGGCTTATTACTAATTTTGTTAATGATAAATCGGGTAAATTCATTACCGTATTAGGTCGAGGTCTTGCTGTAACTGATCAAAGCGAGATCATTTTATCTATTACTAAAGATACTAAAATTATTGATTCTAAAGGAAAGAAAGTGGCATTAAAAACGATTATTGATGAGAAAAAAGTCGTTAAAGCATTTTACGGAGGGAATATTACGCGCAGCCTTCCCGCACAAGGAACTGCACTAACGCTCGTTGTTCAAGATCAAAGCTTTCTTGGGATTAATGGTATAGTATCCGAAGTGAAGGAAGACAGTATTGTAGTAAAAGGGACAGACATCTATTCATCAAATGAAGAGACGGTTATTCTACGATTTGCTAACAAAGCTCAAATTTTAGATCAAAATGGCATAGTTATTGAAGCAAGCGTGATTCAGCCAGGGATGAGCGTCAAAGCATTCTACGGCCCTGCGGCTACGATGAGTATTCCTCCTCAATCGACATCCAACTATATTTTGGTGAATACGATTATGGAAGAAGACGCTCAGGAAGATGAAATCGGTACAAATGGTATTATCACGAATGCAACAGATAATCGTTTTACGGTAATTGGAAATCCAATGAAAAAGGGCGGGTCGGATTATGTTATCCTATCCGTAGATGAAAATACTCAAATCGTGGACGAAGATGGAAATTTATTAACGGAAGCAGCTTTGAAAAGTGATGTTCGCGTCGATGCTTACTATAATGGAGTAATGACAATGAGTTATCCAGGTCAGACTCATGCGGACAAAATTGTTGTAAAAGCAATGGATACTTACAAAGTTGAAGGCACAATTATAGCCTCGGACGCTGCAACGGAAGGTCAAGTATATGTCGATATCAATTCAGACAAATCTACGGCTAACGATATAATTCTAAATATTTCAGATGACACTAAAGTGATCTCAATGTCCTTGAATGGTGCTGATTTACGAGAAGGTATGAAAATTACTGCATACCACTCCCCAATCATGACGAGATCGTTACCAGGTATAACTAATGCTGAAATTGTGATCGTGAATGCTGACGACAATGCAGCAGCTCTTCAATAAGCATTAGATTGAATAAGCAAAAAAACAGGCAACTTTTCGTTTATCATAAACGAAAAGTTGCCTGTTTATGTTTAAAAATGATTATAACTAAGCATATTTGTGTATGAGCAGCCCCTCTTATCTATTTTTAAGTTGATTAACCGCTTACTTCCGCTTTATATTATGTAGTAAAGTTGGTGAAAAATATATTTTTCGGCTAGGGGGCGTAACGAGAACATGGATAAGCGGCCAAAACGCTTCGAATGGTTCCGCAATTTATTAATTCGCAACAAGATTATGCTCGTATATGTTCCGCTTATCATTGTCCCCCTGTTCGTGCTGGGCTTTGCGTCCCACCATATTTATACGAAGGCGATTGTAGAAAAAACAGTGAAAAACGTATCCGATAATTCCTCGCTCATTATTACTCAAATTAATGGAATCATGACGAATGCGACCAGTTCAGCGAATATGCTGACTTTGAATTTGAATAAGGTGCTGGTGGAGGAGCAAGCAAGAGGACAGGTTTCTGATCTGCAGCTTTATACGAAGATCACCAATCAGCTTAGCTTTGCCATGGTCGTATTTCCTGATGTAGAGTCGGCTGCTTTCGTAGATCAGAACAATCGAATTTATGGCTCCAGCTTGAGAATGGAGAGCGAGCCCGAGCTTGCTGCTGCAAGCGAGATGCTGGAGCGGCTGAAGCAATCGAATGGCGCAAATCTATGGTTTCCGATGCAAAGACGAGATTATTTGGTTACGGACTCGACGAAGCCTGTCCTTACGCTAGGCAAGCGAATCGTCAACATCAATACGGGTGTTCCGCTTGGTTATGTTATTTTGAACATTCGTGAAAGCGATGTATCGGAAGTGTATAAAAATATAGGTTCAATCAAGGAAGGCTCTTATTTTATCGCTAATAGCAATGGGCTTATTGTATCCTCGCAAAACGAGGCAGACGTTCTGGAGCAAGTAGCTGAGCCCGCCTTGCGGAGCTGGGTCATGGAGGGGAAAGCCAAAACTAATATTCAAGTGACCAATCAAGGAAAGATGCTGTTGATCAGCACGGATATTTCGAATCTAGACTGGCACTTAATATCAATGATGCCTTATAATCTGCTGACTGAGGATACGAGCAAAATTACGAGCTTAATCCTCTTGATCGGTCTTGTCTGCTTTGTAATTGCGCTATTTAGCGCAAGGCTGCTGTCCAATGTCATTTCTAAGCCCATCGTTCATTTGTCCAGACATATGAAGAAGGTGAAGGAAGGGAATTTGGACCAGCAGATTGAAGTGACCTCGGGTGATGAAATCGGGCTGCTCGCCTCGGGCTTCAATACGATGATGGGCCGAGTCCAGGAGCTGCTGGTCAACATTAGCGCGGAGCAGAGGAAGAAACGGGAGTACGAGCTCGCGCTCATGCAGGCGCAGATCAAGCCTCATTTTTTGTACAACACGCTGGACGTTATTTATACGCTGTCGGAGATGGGCAGGACAAGAGATGTGCAGCGAACGACGAAGGCGCTTGCCGACTTTTATCGGGTGGCACTTAGTCAGGGCAAGGACCAGATTAGGCTGGAGGATGAAATTAGAAGCGTCAGCGATTATTTATCGATTCAGCGTATTCGTTATTCGGACGTGTTTAATTATGAGATGGATATTGCTCCCGACATTATGGCATGTACGATTCCGAAGCTGACGATTCAGCCGCTGGTGGAAAATGCGATTTATCATGGCTTGAAAAATAAAGCGAGCTTTGGTCAGCTTACAATAACCGCAAGGCGCGAGGATCAGAAGGTTATCGTGGTCGTGAGAGATGATGGCGCAGGCATTGCGGAGGATCGGCTGCTTGCGATAAAGAGGAGCATGCATGACTCGCAGCAGCAGGTAGGATTCGGCCTAAGCAGCGTGCAGGAGCGAATAAAGCTGTATTTTGGTGAGCTGTATGGGTTGCAAATTGAGAGCAAGAGCGGACAGGGCACCAGCGTAACGGTAGAGCTTCCGTATCAAGCGAGCTAGGGGCGGGGAAATCAGATGCAAAAAGTAATGATCGTAGATGATGAGGTTATTTTTCGTGATTATTTGAAATCGGTGCTGGATTGGGAGACGCTGGGCTTCTCCATAAGCATGGAAGCGAGAAATGGAATTGAGGCGCTGGAGCTTGTTGAGGCGGAGCGTCCGGACATTGCGTTAATTGATATTACCATGCCCTTTATGGACGGGCTGGAGCTGTCGGAGAAGCTGAAGGAGCTGTATCCAGAGGTCAGCATTGTACTCATTACCGGTCATAATGAGTTTGATTATGCACGGAAGGCGCTCAAGCTTGGCGTCGAGGATTATATTTTGAAGCCCTTCTCCAAGGACGAGCTGCTGCTGACGCTCGTTAAACTGCGGCAGCAATATCAGAAGGCGCAGGAGGAGAAGCTCACGCTGCGGGAAAATACGGAGCTGATGAAGGAAAGCTTTCTGGGCCAGCTGATTAGCCGAGAATATGCGCTAACCGAGGAGGAGACAATTAGGCGGCTTCAGCAGCTGGGCATCCAGGCTGAAACGGGCTGCTATGTGATCGCCTGTGTTGAAATTGATCATATGGATCGGAAGTGGGGCAAGGCGAGCGATCGGCTGCTCATGAAATATGCGGTGACGAATGTGCTTAATGAAGCGATGGAGGAGAGCGGGAATCATCTTATTTTTAACGGGCCCGAAGGGCGTATTATTTGCTTGGTTAGACATCAAGGCGGGCATAACGATGAAATTCCTTCCTTAGAGGGATACAAGAAGCTTTGTTTTCTCATTAAAAAATATTTAAAATTTACGATTACCGTAGGTGTCGGCCGCAGCAAGGAGGGCTTTAAAGGTGTCTATGCCTCCTACGGCGAGGCGCTTGAAGCACTGCAAAACAAATTTGTACTTGGGCATGACCGCGTCATCGCTTACGGCGAGCAATTGCCGAGCAGCGGCAATCAGCCATTCTATCCTACAGAGGCGAATGAGGAGCTGCTAGTTTTGCTGCGGTTGAACAGCTGGGAGCAGCTTGAGCGCAAGCTTGACGATGTATTTCAAACGATACGGGAGCGGCGGCTGTCGATTGATTATATTTATGTCATTTGCATGGGCCTTGTATCGGTGAACCTCTCTTATTTCGAGGAGTCAGGGCATCCAATAGCAGATTGCTTCGGCGAGCAATTTTATCCGTACAATGAGATTCGCAAATTCGAGTCCGCAGAGCAAACCTTTGAATGGATCAAGGAGCTGTTTCATAAAGCAGTCGTGTACAATAGCAAGCATCGCAACACCCGTTCCTCCAAAATAGCCAAGGCGGCGAAGGAATACATTGAGCAGAATTATGCTGATCCAGGCTTGCAATTGGAGCAGATTGCGCAGCATGTCTTTATTAATCCGAGTTATCTGCGAGCGGTCTTTAAGAAGGAAATTGGAATCACGGTCAGCGATCATTTGACACAATATCGGATGCAGCAGGCGAAGGAGCTGCTCGCGCGCAACACGGTGCGGCTAACCGATATAGCGGAGAAGGTCGGCTATAATGATCCGGGCTATTTTAGCAAAAGCTTCAAAAAATTCTACGGATATTCCCCGAGCGAATATGAGAAGAGCCGCCAATAGCGGCTCTTTATGTGCGCCCAGCATGGGCGCTATCTCTAGGGTTCAAGTCCCGAATGGTGAAGGCAGTAGTAGCCATAGCTTAAGGCAAGGGTGTCCATCGCGAGATGGAATCTGAAGGAAGCCGACGGCAAATCTCCGGTCTGAGGAACACGAACTTCATACAAGGCTAGCGTACGTTGGATGAGACTGCATAACAAGTCAAAGTCCTTACTGCCGAAGGCGTACGAGAGTAAATGAAGCAGATAGATGGAGAGGAAGATAGCGTTCTTACCTGGGGAGATCTGTACGGAAGGCGGAGCAAACTCCGTAACCTTGCTCATGAGGGCAAGCTGAACGTACAGAAGTCAGCAGACGCCATAGTACGCAGATGGTTGCAACCGTCTGCGGAAGGGCTGAACATGGAATAGGAATGAGGAAACTTGGCGTTCGAGGATGGATGATGAAAGCAGACAATCCGAAAGGACTTATCTGGGGAAAATAGCGGTGAATACGTGAGGGTACCCAGAAGGGCGGAGTCCATCAGCGGCACAAAGAGAAAGAATCGTTCACGCAAGGGAGTGTATCGAAGGATGATTGAGAAAGTGCTGTCACGAGAAAATATGCTGTCGGCGCTAGCAAGGGTTGAGGCGAATAAAGGAAGCCATGGCGTAGATGGTATGTCGGTAAAAGATTTACGCAGACACATCGTACAAAACTGGCAAACCATTCGCGAAAGCATCGAGAACGGAACCTATGAACCGAGTCCAGCGAGGCGGGTCGAAATCCCGAAACCGAACGGTGGAACTCGGCTCTTAGGCATACCGACCGTGACAGACCGCCTCATACAACAGGCGATCACGCAAGTATTGACCCCTGTATTCGACCCGACGTTCTCCGAACACAGCTATGGATTTCGCCCGAAAAGGCGAGGACATGATGCGGTAAGGAAAGCACGTACGTACATGCAAGAAGGACATCGCCTTGTGGTGGACATTGACATGGAGAAATTTTTCGACCGCATCCATCATGACCGCTTAATGGCAAAAGTGGCGCAGCGAGTACCAGATAAGGCGGTACTGAGGCTGATCCGCTCTTACCTAAAGGCGGGAGTCATGGAAGGTGGTCTCGTCCAAGCAACAACAGAAGGAGCACCGCAAGGGGGTCCACTCAGTCCGTTATTATCGAATATCGTATTAGACGAACTAGATAAAGAACTGGAGAAGAGGAACCTTCGCTTCGTGAGATACGCCGATGACTGTAACATTTACGTGAAAACGTGGAAGGCAGGAGATCGGGTGATGAGATCCATAACCACATTCATTGAGGATAAACTGAAACTGAAAGTTAACCGAAGGAAAAGTGCGGTAGACCGTCCGTGGAAACGCAAATTTCTGGGGTTCACGTTCAGCTGGGATAAGCAGAACCCGCGAATCAAGATGGCAAAGACATCCCTGCAACGAGTGAAAGCCAAGATCAAGGCGATCACCTCCCGCAGCAAACCGATCCCAATCGAAATGCGGATTAAAGAACTCAATCCGTATCTAACAGGTTGGTGCGGTTATTACGCACTAACCGACACGAAGAGTGTATTTCGAGAGTTGGATGCATGGACGAGAAGAAGACTTCGAATGTGTGTCTGGAAACAATGGAAACAACCTAAGACAAAGGTTAGAAAACTACAGTCTCTGGGAGTTCCGAAACAGAAGGCGTACGAGTGGGGGAATTCAAGGAAGAAACACTGGCGAATCGCAAGTAGTCCAATTCTCGACCGATCATTAAATAACCAATACTGGTCATCTCTTGGTCTAAAGAGTCTAACGGACAGATACAACCAATTGCGGAATATGACATGAACCGCCGTATACCGAACGGTACGTACGGTGGTGTGAGAGGACGGGGGCTAGTCACCCCCTCCTACTCGATTTCATACAAATCTGCGGATATTACCAAAAGCACGCAGTTTCTTCATTATCTTAACGAGTCACATTGTTTATACTCAGAATTGTAAAGAGAACGAGGTCGTGATTTATTTTTTCAGAACAAACTCTAGGGGGTCAAACAATGAACAAGCTGGCAGTGGCAATAATGAGTCTTTGTTTAATTTTCGTAGCAGCCTGCGGCTCTGCGGGCAACAATGAACCTGCAAGCAATAAAGCGGCAAATGAAGGCAACAAAGAAACGGTGCAGGAAGAAACGAAGCCCGAGGAACCTAAGGCGGTTAAGCTTCGCATCTATGCACAGTATGCGGATGATGACACGAAACTTCCTTATGACTATGCTGTAGCAGAATTGAAGAAGGAAATGCCGAATGTCGAGCTGGAGCTTGAGGTACAGGCGCAGGATGATGGGCAAAAGCTTAAAACCTATGCGGCAACGGGCAACCTTCCTGATATTTTTCAAGCGGGACTGGATATTATTACGACGTTCAAAAAATCCGGCAATATTCTAGAGCTTGACTCTTATGTAGATTCACTTGGTTTCCGGGACAAAATGTACCCAAGCACCATGAACACACTCGTAACAGAGGATGGCCACTCTTATGCCTTCCCATATGCTGGCAATGAATTCATGCTGCTCTATTACAACAAAGAGCTGTTTGAGCAAAATGGCGTAACGGTGCCAACGACTTATGATGAGCTGATGGCTGCTGTTAAAGCGTTCAATGCGGCAGGAATTACGCCGTTGTCCTTATTCGCCAAAGAAAAATGGCCAACGGTTGCTTTGTACGATATGTTCGTGACTCGGAACGAGCCGCAGGGCGTGTCGAAGCTGGATAAAGGTCAAGCTAGCGCGAGTGATCCTGCATTCAAGGATGCTGCTGACAAAATTATTGAGCTTGTGAAAGCAGGAATGCTGCCGAAGGGCGCAACGAACCTGAACTATGACCAAGCAGCAGCCTTGTTCCATCAGGGAAAAGCAGCAATGTTTCTGAACGGAAATTGGGAAATTGCAGAATCAACGAAGCAGCTTGGCGACAAAGCAGGCTGGATGTACTTCCCTGGCACAGACGCAGCGAACTATGAAGCAAGCAAATATGCATTCAGCGGCGGCGGCGGACCTGGCGGCTATGCTGTAAACCCGGATACGAAGGATAAGGATTTGGCAGCTAAGGTAGCCGCTTTCCTATCCCTTAAATATGCGGAGTACAAATATACGGAGCGGGGCAATCCGATTGTAGCTACAAAGGTAGATAAAGCGATTGTTACCGAGTATCCGCCGATGATGCAGCAGCTGTCCGAGGATATTGCGAAGATCACGAGCACAACTGCTTTCGCATGGGGGCTTTCGGATGCAAAGTTTAAAGCAGCAATTGAGGATGCCTCGCAAAGCCTGATGACAGGCTCCTACACGGCGGAGCAGTTCATTGAGGATGTGAACAAGGCCATTCCGGCTGCGAAGTAGCAGCGGCTGCAAACAATACAATAGCGGTTAAATGAGCTAGAGCCCACTCCGACGCGGCAATGGGGTGGGTTCTAGCTCTCTCTAGCCAGCTCACTGCGTGCGCTATAGCCTAAGTCAGACTAGCAGAGGATGTGATGAAATGAACAAATTTCTAGGGAATAAGACGGCCATACTTCTGTTTATACTGCCTGCGCTTCTTCTATACACGGTCATGGTATTTTATCCAATTATACAAACGTTCTTTCGCAGCTTATATGAATGGGATGGACTCTCGGAGGGCACCTTCATTTGGTTCGATAATTATACGAGATTGTTTCAGGACAGCCTGTTTTTCACTTCCGTTAAAAATGGCCTAATCTTCGCGGTTATTATAACCGTTACACAAATTGGAATTGGCTCGATTCTTGCTTTTGCGGTAGCGGATGCGAAGTTTAAGGGTCGTAAAATATTGCGAATTAGCTTTTTCATCCCCGTAGTGCTCTCGATTACGGTTGTCTGCCAGCTATGGCTGTCGATTTATAACGGTGAATACGGTCTAATCAATAAGGTATTTGAATTACTTGGACTTGAATACAAGCAGGATTGGCTCTCCAGCAGCAAGTCGGCGATTATTGCAATCGCATTTGTTAACGCTTGGCAGTATATGGGATACCACTTTGCCCTGCTGCTTGCAGGAGTGAAGTCTGTACCTGAACAATATATGGAGGCTGCGCGCATCGATGGCGCAACGAAGCTGCAGGCCATTATGAAAATCAATATCCCGATGATGGCGGAGACGTACAAATTTTGTCTTGTGTTTGCGATTACAGGGGGCTTGAACGCTTTTGCCAACATGTACATTATGACCAGCGGCGGTCCAGGAACCTCTACGTATACGCTCACTTATCTCATGTATCGTTCTGCTTTCCGAGTTGGAGAGTTCGGTTATGGCAGTGCCGCAGCAGCGATTCTCGTTATCGAATGTTTGATTGCGACGCTAATTATTAATCGACTGATTGCTAGAGAACGGATTTCTTACTAGAGGAGGTGGACAGAAATGGCCTGGATGATGAAGCTGAGAAAAAACAACCCAAGCATGACGATCTTTTTGTGGCTGTATGCGATAGTGTCTGTGTACCCGCTATTATGGATGATTTTTTACTCTCTGAAAAACAACGATGAGATCTTTGTAACTAACCCATTTGGCCCGCCGACACATTTCCGTTTTGAAAACTATGTAGAAGCATGGTCAAAATATAATGTTCCGGTCTATTTTATGAATAGTCTGCTCGTTGCAGTTGCTACAGTGGCCGGAGCCATTCTGCTTGCAGTCATGTTCTCCTATGCGGCGGCAAGGCTGCGCTGGCGTTTTAGCAAGATCGCTCATACGTATATTCTCGTCGGGATGTTTATTCCGATTCAAGTGATCATGATTCCGCTGGCGATTATCGTGAGGGACTTGCATTTGGCGAACACGTACGGCGCTTTAATTATTCCTTATATTGCATTCAATATATCATTTGCTTCTATGGTGTTTTATGGCTTCTTCCGTAGTATTCCGATTGAGATGGAGGAATCGGCTTGTATCGATGGAGCGAGCATTTACCGGACGTTTTTCAGCATTATGCTGCCGATTATTAAGCCTGCACTCGCTACGATGGTCATTTTTATTTTTCTTAATTCATGGAATGAATTTACGATGGCCGTTATCCTAATTACGAAGGAGAACTTAAAGACACTGCCACTTGGCCTGCTGTTCTTCCAAGGACAATTTACGACGGATTGGGGTGCGATGGGAGCAGCGATGACCATTGCGAGCCTGCCGACGGTACTCATTTACATGCTCTTTAGTGAACAGGTTGAAAACGCGCTTACCGTAGGCTCGGCTGTTAAGGGCTAATGCTGCTCCTTGTTATTCGTATAGACGCGATCCTGAGAGTCGCCAGTGACAAGCTCGCATTGTCCCGCAGCTGCAAGCTTGTCCAAGTAAGCAGCGACGGCAATGTAAACAGCGGGCTTGCCGGTGGACATACGGATGTCGGAAACGAGCTTCTGTTCAATGATGAAGTTGGACAGTGCGAGCGTGCTGATGCGACCATATTTGAGGGCGTCATCCACAACGTACTGAGCAGATTGCGGTAAGTAGAACGGACTTGAGCTCTTCGAGCTGGAGCTGCTCAGCTCCGATTCTCTTATTGCCGCGGCACCGAGCTTCTTGCCAGCTTCTTCATAAGCGAATGCATCCTGTGAAGGCGAATATGGTTCAGAAGGAGACGGAAGCGGAGCGGGCTCGTCGAATAGGAAGGCCCCTTGGCTCTCGGGTGCGTCGTCGAATACGAAGGCTCCTTGACTGTTCTCATCCTCAAACACAAACGCGCCTTGGCCGCTGACCGTTTCTTCGAAGCTAAAGGAACTTTGGCTTGCGCCTGATTCGTCAAAATCGAAGGAGCCTTGTGCAGCAATCTCGCCGATTGGCGCAGCATCAGATTGCTCCGCAGCTGCGGGTGTAGGCTCATCAAAATAGGTTAAAGCGGCTGCGAGCCGCTTTTTTCTGCTGGCAACATCAAGCTCATGCAGTCTGCTGCGAATGCGAGCAAGCTGTCTATCGAGCAGTGGAAGCTTGGCATCCATATGCGCTTGTATATCAACAGGTATCTCCAGCTCAGGGGGCAGCGGCAAAAATAAATGCTGACCGAGCTGCCAGCCATCGCGATGCTTGCTGAGCATCTCGTTCATTTCTCCATCAAGCACATCAAAGCCCTTCATAATATCTGATATCGCCTTAGCATCAATGCCTGTGTGCAGCTGCAAATGCTCGATGCCGAAGTAACGGATCGTATTCGTCGGCAGATGCAGCACCTGATGCTGGTAGCGGAGCGAGCGGCCGCATTCGCACTTCGTATGCGGCGATACCTCGCCGCTGTCTGTAAAGCCAATGTAGTCCCATTCCTCTATAAATGATGCAATATCCTCAAACTGAGCATCCTCAGGGATGAACTGGCATTTCTTCCTCGCAAGCTGCCGTGCGAACAACGTTCTCCGGCCTCTAACCAGCTCATGATGCAGGAAATGACGTTGCTCCTCCGATAGTGTCCCCATAATATAATCGCGCTGCTCCAATGTCATCTCATACTTCATCTCGCACCTCTATTCTCTATAAAAAAGGTAATTAAACCATATTTGCATACTTTATGAGCCTCTTCTTCGTCAATTTCTATAAATATGAGTTACATCCTTATTATATAGGAAAAGGATGCATTATTTAATGTAGGGTGGTACACAGCTGCTTATTTTATGGTATCCATGCAATCGTCCGCTATTAATTCACATTATAGATGGGGACTAGGAAGAAGTCATTAGTAATATAAAAGCGAATTGCAGTGTTATTCCTTAGATCAATTAAGATATAAATCTGAGCAAGGAGTTTGGTCTTTAGGGCAAATGTATAACCACATAATACTCTCAACTTAGTATTAATGAGAATGTCAGAGTGGGAAGAGAAAGTTGATACGATGAATCCAAATTATAAAGTCAGACATGACGGCTTTGGGTGGCTCAACGCACGGGAGTGGATAGATTTGGCCAGTAGACATTTCCGCCGTATATGAAGACGATGTCTCTGCAGTATTCAACTTCGGTAATATGAGTATTAACCTCCTGAGTATTTCCGAAGCATACGGTTTGATCCATCCTAGAACAGTCGCAAGCCCAGAAACAGGATCTCGTTTTCAGTTTACCATCCGAGTAGATGATGTTGATGCAGTATGTAACGAATTGAATATACGTGGTGTTACTCTACTTAACGGTCCAATGGACCGGCCATGGGGAATACGCAGTGCTGCTTTTACGGACCCGGCAGGGCATGCCTGGGAGATTGCACAGCAATAAACTTAGGGATGATAGTGTTGGTCATTCAACTATCGGGTAACTATAGCTTAACATGAGAACGGCGCGAATGTTCAGGATATCGCGGATGCAGCTGGCATTAGTATTGGGCTGCTGTATCGTCATTACAAAACGAAGGATCAGTTATTTAACGAATTGGTTGCCTACGCGGTTGAAGGATTGAAACGTAATATTACTATCTTTGAATCCGATCACTCCCCTAAAAAGTTAATGGCACAGTTTGTCGACGAAGTCTACACTGACATGATCAATGGGGAGGAACTAGCTCATCTACTGATCCTTATTAATCAATCGCTATTAGCGGGAGCTACCACAGCTGCAGAACATTATGAAGAGATCCTCCAGGTAAATGCCAGGTTGCTTGATTCTACGACACAGCTCATTCGCAAGGGTCAGCAGCATGGGGAATTTCACTCGGGTGATGCGCAGGAAATGGCTGCCCTTTTTTATGCATCGATTCAGGGTTTGGCTCAGATGAAAGTATTACTAAAGAGCAAATTCACCATGCCCTCACCTTCTATCCTCACCGCATTTCTATTTAAGGAAAGGGAGTGACCATACCATGCTTAAGGTGGTTAGAGCTGATCAAGCTGAGTTTGACGCGAGGCAAGGGATATCTGAAATATTCGCCGAGGGATTCACACAGTGGCTTGATTTAGGCTTTTTAAAAGGAAGTATGGCTGGTATTTTCCTTAAAAAAGAATTTGAATCTCCCTTTGTTAATCCTTTACCTGGTGTAGGCTCAATCGAATTTGTAGGAACAGCTGCCGAATTCAGGGGGCAAGGTGTTGCTTCGCAAATGATTCGTCATACCCTTGAGAATACACCATATGAGGCTTACTTGATTGAAGAAGTTGCCGATACCAATATTCCAGCCATGAAGCTCTATTATAAATTAGGTTTTGAAGAATACAAACGTAGGCAAATACCAATTAAACGGGCAAAGAAAATCGGGATCAATTACCTTGTATCATTGAGATATTCGAATAAATCGGATTAGAAAAGTTATTACGTTGACCAACGAATTCTAGACTTCTAAAATGAAGAATACTCATTAAGCTATCGAGGAACGATTGCTTCATAAACACGAAGAAACGGCAGCCAGATTCATGGCTGCCGTTTTCTCAACTATGGGCAGGATAGTTAAGATCATTTGCGGTGAACCGTATCACAAATAGGGAAAATAGAATCAGATTGAGGTTTTCACTCTCCTGTGGCCCTGGCAGTAGATGAGTTGTTTATACTGACGTTTAAGCAAGCCAGACCTTCGCTCAACTAACGAACAAAATAGCTAAGTGAAACCAAGAATCTTTGCTTGGCGTATTGAATGGAACATTACATATTTTGGGTGGTTGCATATAATTGTGTTATTCGGATCCAATCAACGTTTAGTCCTAATTTAAGAAAGGATGGGAACTCACAATGAAGACCGAGACAATAAATAAAGACGATCAAGTGAACTTAGGAGCAAGTACAATGAGGGCACTGGTCTATGAGAGCTACGGAACGCCTGATGTCCTTCGCATTGAAGAGGTGGACATTCCCAAGCCTATGGACCATGAAGTGTTAATCGAAGTCCATGCAGCATCGGTAAATTCCTGGGACTGGGATCTCCTGCGCGGAAGACCGTATATTAACCGTCTTGGCGGACTACGAAAGCCCCGTTACCGCACCCTAGGCGCGGACATTGCGGGGCGGGTAGTCGCTGTGGGTTCCGCCGTCAAACGTTTTCGACAGGGGGATGAAGTTTTCGGAGACATTTCTGGTTGCGGATGGGGAGGGTTTGCGGAATATGTATGTGCTAACGAAGAAGCACTGACACAGAAGCCAGAAGGTTTGAGCTTCGAGCAAGCGGCAGCCATTCCACAAGCGGCAGTTCTCGCCTTACAAGGATTACGTGATAAAGGAAAGCTATTGAAGGGCTATCAGGTACTGATTAATGGGGCGGGCGGCGGTGTAGGTACATTTGGAATTCAATATGCAAAGTTGCTTGGGGCAGAAGTGACTGGAGTGGATAGAGCCGAGAAGTTGGAAGCACTGCGTTCCGTGGGGGCAGATCATGTTCTTGATTATACGAATGAAGACTTCACCGCAAGTAGTAGGCGATACGATCTGATCCTCGATGTTGTCGGAAACCGTTCTATTTTTGCGATCAAGCGCGCACTCAAATCAGGAGGCACATATGTCATGGTTGGCGGTCCTCTTCATCGCATCTTCCAGGTACTGTTGATGGCACCGCTGACCGCTTGGCTTGAAAAGAAGAAAGTGGGGGTGCTGCTACATAAGCCGAACCATATTGATCAGTTGGTCTGGAAGTCTTTAGTTGAAGAGGGTCAAGTCATGCCCATCATCGATCGGCGGTATTCTTTAAAGGACGCGACCCAGGCACTTGAGTATTTCGGAGAAGGTCTCGTGATAGGAAAGGTCATTATTAGTATGAAACCGCAGATGCATGGAGATAAGATGAGCTTGTTCAGCTAACGGTACACTTTAGTTTAACATTAGGAATATTTTTACATATTAGCCACTCTAACTTTTTCATTATGCTAAAGGGCTGTTTAGAAAGAAAGATTATTTGAATGGAGATCTGATATTGAAAAAGTTTCGTGGGAAGAGGAGACATTTCAAAAAACTATGGTCTTTGATCGAGGGATATGAGTTAAATGTTGAGGATGATTCTTGGTATGACTTTTGGCATAGACATCTCGATTTTTATGGACTGGGCAACAACAGTCTAAAAGTAAGAAGAGAACACATTAAAGCACATATACATCTTTATTCAAAATTTTTACAACAACTTAAAGATTTTAGTAAACCGTATCAAACATGGGTGTGTATTCATGAGGAAGATAGTGGTGCTGACGCAGTATACGTCCATACTCCCAATTCTAATGATGAAAATTTTCCTGTGAAATTCGATTTTATAAAGTGGAATTGTAAACCTCCAAATACGTTCAGTGATCTCATTGATTTATCTCAATACAATGTTGGTTATTATGAAACTGAAATTGAACGCATTTATTATATTCAGTCAAAATATATTCAAATTCCATAGTCAATCAGACGATTGTTTAACTAACGAGATAGAATAGTTCAAAAGGCAAGAAGATTAAAACCTCTCCTTCGAAGTAAACTAGAATTAATAGCTTCTAAGGGGAGGTTTTGTTTTGAACTTGAGTGAATTGTGGCAGTTGTACGAGGCTGACAATCGTATTCAAGGATGTAGTCCGAAAACAATAAAAGCTTATGTCCTTAGCACAAAGCGTTGATGCTGGAGCTTGTCGATCTCGAAATATCAGAGATAACGTTAACAATGCTGAAGGAGTACTTGGCCAAACAAGCAGATCGTTTAAAGTCTACTAGCAGTCTAGGGATCAATTAAGATATAAATCTGAGAAAGGAGTTTGCTCGATATCACCCAATCGTAATTTGTATGTGTATAATATAGAGATAATCAGTTGCTGCTGGTTGTTCTAGAATAGGATAACCATGCTGACTACGCTTTGAAGAATATTCCCTAAGAAATTCAGCAATTTTTGTTTGCGTTTGCAATCACAACTAAATAAAGGCAGGTCATCAAGCATATGTCCAGTAAAAAAGTGAAAATCGAAGCTCCCAAACTACCGAGCACTCTTGAAACATTAGACGTTCCAGATTACGAGTGGGCGGATGAGCATGAAATTAGCGACAGCATCATTAAGGATTGCAGCATTCAAAATCAATCTGCCTATAAAGCTTGCTTCGATAGAGTCGTGTTTAATAACGTCGTATTCCGCGCGACAAGCCTGCGTAAGGCAGAGTTTACTGATGTGCGGTTCGAAAATTGTGATTTATCGAATATCGAGCTGAGCGAGGTTGTTTTGCATCGCGTTTCCTTCCACAACTGCAAAATGCTCGGTATGGATATTACAGGCTCAACGCTTCGGAATGTACTCTTCGAGCAATGCGTCGGAGATTATGCCGTGATGCGTTTTTCAAATGCCAAGAATGTTAAGTTTCAGAAAAGCTCGCTAGCCAAGGCAGATATGTCCAATATGACACTAGCCAGCTTTTCTTTACATGAAGTAAATATTGATCAAGCGCAGCTGTCGCTGACCAAGCTTGGCGGCATAGATATTAGCAGCTGTGAGTTTAACGGCTTGGGCGTTTCGCTTGAGGAATTGCGGCGCTGCATCATATCGCCTGCGCAGGCGATTACGTTTGCGACGATTTTTGGGCTTGTGGTGAATGACGGGATGTCATCGTAGGCGAGATCACGGTAAGAGCAGCAATGAGGAAAAGCAATACGCAAAACGAGCCCAAGAAGCAATTCTAGCGGCTCGTTTTTTTGTTGCTAGCCCTAGGGCATTTCTCGTATAGTCATGACCAATCGAAGACTGGCGGAGAAGCGAGACAAAAGTAAATAAGTTTGGCGCAGCAGCCGCTATCCTGCATATTCGCAACATAGCGGCTATATTTTTAAGCAGGAGGGTGTCTATCATGTACATGGTGCAGGATAGACGCCCTGATATAAGCATAGAAGCTCAAAAGTAAGCCATTCTAGTGCAGATGTACAAGATAGGTACTTCACAGAGGCTTGAAAGTGTAAAGTTACTGCACTGGTGCAGGATAGCCGGCCGGAGCATTAGAGGCAGCATACACGTTCAAAGCTAAGCAGCAGCAGAAGTTTTGTAGTGAAGCATAATATTGCGCAACGAGCATTGCGATGGCGGCTGAACGAGCGCTCCAGGCAGTGAAAAAAACAAACCTAGGTGAACAATTCAGCACTAATCGTACGATAATAAGAGCTGCTGACTGAAGTATACTGTCGTTTAGATTGTTCAGTTGAATCGTTTTTTGATCTTCGATATCATTCGTGGTGACGTTCTAAAAGCAAAAGGTTGTAAGCGCATTCAGTGTGAGCGATCAATGGGTTTTGGGAGGAATGACATTGTTGAGAAAAAAGAAATGGTTGTCTGTGACGTTATGCTGCGCGCTGCTTGCGTCGATGTTAACCTCACTAACGCCTGCCTATGCAGCGAGTGAAGAACCGCAAGCTGTGACTGCCGTCACAGACCAATTTACTGACCAAGAGTTGAAGGATAACGACTACATTCTTTATTTTGTGAATGCAGGAGATCCAACGCCAGCTACGCTGGAAGGAAGCGACAAGCTTGGTCTGTACAGCTCATTGACGGAGCAGCTGTACGGAGTTGATCCAGAAACGTCAAAATCATGGGGGCTTGTGACAACAACGACAAATACAAGCGTTAATGATGCAGCGACAAAATCAGGCTCGTTAAGATATTATAACGGTACTCAGGTGAGAGATAAGGAAATTGCTTATAGCTTCGAGCTGCCGATAGGTGAATACGATGTCACCTTTGGCTTCAAAAATCCTTGGAGCGGCCGAAGCGTTCATTTGCTTTTGGAAGATAACAATGTGTCTAATGGCGACTTTGCCATTGGGGGAGAGGGAACCGAGACGGTCGTTACTTATCGGAAGGTCAGTGTAACTGACGGACAGCTGAACGTTCGTATTAAAGGGCCGGCAACAGCTGCGCTCAGCAATTATAATGATCCGCTCATCAATTATCTTATGATTAGACTGAACGTCACGATTCCGCTCTCTGATTTAGAGAATAAGATTGCAGCGGCAAAAGCAGAAGCGGCAAATGACATGTATACGCCGTATAGCATTGCTTCGCTGAATATGATTATTCAGACTAGCGAAACGCTGGTACAGTCGCTAGTCGGCAGCAATGCGGATATTACGGAGCCGGCAATCCAAGAGCAGATCATCACTGCAATCGCTGCCTTGACGAGCGGGATATCGGAGCTGGCAGTAAATGAGCCGTATAATTCCTTCCAGCCAGGCGCTGTCTGGCGGGATACAAACGGAGCGCTCATTCAGGCACATGGTGCAGGCATCATCTATGATGATCAGACTGAGGCATATTACTGGTACGGAGAGGATAAAACACACGGTTATTTGCCGGCTAGAGGCGTTCGGGTATATACATCGAAGGATCTGTACAATTGGGAGGATAAAGGCCTTGCGCTAACCGCGATCGAGTCTGCGGATGATTTTGAGAATGATCCGCTCATTTCAGCTTTGTATGAAGGACGAACGGATAAGGCTGATATTTTGAATGATATTGGTATAGATCGTATCATTGAACGTCCAAAGGTCATTTATAATGATTTGACGGAAAAATATGTGATGTGGATGCACACCGATGGTCCAAGCACCACTTCGACGGCGAACTATGCGAAGGCGGAGGCAGGTTATGCGCTGAGCGATTCTCCGATTGGGCCGTTTGTCTATCAGGAAAGTCATCGTATGGACCGCGCTCCGGCAGGAGCTACAGACGATGGACAGCCGAATTCACCAGGAATGGCGCGGGATATGACGTTATTCAAGGATGATGATGGCACAGGCTATTTGGTATATTCAAGCGAAGAAAACTTAACGATATACATTTCCAAGCTGAATGATTCGTATACAGATATTGTGGGCTGGCATAAGGATGGCAATGTAGAGCGCGATACGCAGTATAAAGCGGAATATGGAGTCGATTATGTGCGTGTATTCCCGCTTGCGCAGCGTGAAGCTCCGGCTCTATTCAAGTACCAAGGGAAATACTACATGATTACGTCTGGGGCAACCGGCTGGGATCCGAACGTAGGTAAGTATACCGTTGCTGACAACATTATGGGGCCGTGGAAGACGATGCGCGATGTTGCTCCAGAGAGCTCAACGACCTATGGCTCGCAAAGCACGCATGTCATACCGGTGGATGCTGCAGCTGGTAAATTTATTTACATGGGAGATCGCTGGAATAAAAATGATTTAACGAACTCTCGTTATGTTTGGCTGCCTATTCAATTTGGTCAAAATGATGAGATTACTCTTCGCTGGCATGATGAATGGACGCTTGATCTATTAGACGGCATGGGTAGAGTATCGATTAATACCGTGCTCCCTTCAAGTACGACCATAGGCAAAGCTCCAGCGCTTCCGTCGACGGTCAATGTTACCTTATCAGACGGAACGATTAAGGATACGCCTGTTGAATGGAGTGTGAATGCCACTACCTTCTCGAAGCCAGGCACAGTTCGAATTAATGGTACGCTGACTCAGCTCTCGAATAAAAGCATTGAGCATCAGCTATATGTCATTCCTGAGAAAAACGCTTATTTCGTCAATGCAGGAGGAGCGGAAACTGCTGATTATATGGATATGATCGCTTTAATGGGCGAGGAGAACGTACTTAACGGAGCAGTAATTGATCAGCAATATAACGCTACCGATGGCCAAAGCTGGGGGTATGTCGGCGATAATACAGCTACGTCCGGCACTAACAGCGGCAATATTTTCACATCGCTGCGTTATTTGAAAAGCAATGCAGGCGATGATCTGACGTATCGCTTCGACCTGGATAATGGAAGCTACGATGTTTATGTAGGCCTATACGATCCGTGGTCGCAATATTCGAATGGCCAGCGAATTGCAGATATTATGTTGAATGGTTCGGTCAAGACGAGCGGTTACGTCTTTACAGCAGCAAGTGATGTGCTCAGCTATGGCGACGTATCAGTTGCGGATGGGAAGCTGGAGCTGACGGTACACCGTTCTTCAACGGCAGGAACCTCCAGCTCGGACCCGCAAATTAGCTGGATTATAGTTGCGGAAAAAACAGGTGATGTCGTTGAGCCGCCAGCTTCTTCCGAATCCGAGCTGATCGTTCATTATGATATGAGCGATGTGGATGGTGAGACAGTTAAGGATCAGGCGGGTCAGCATAACGGCAAGTGGATCAATCCGGCTAACGCGGAATGGATCAATACGGCTGCTGCGGGAGCGATCAGCTTTACTGGAGGCAGCACGAGCTCCTATATTGAAATGCCGCAGGGCGTTTTGGATGGGCTGACGGATATTACTGTCTCAGCGCTCGTGAACTGGAACGGCAAGAGCAGCGCGGAATGGCTGTTTGCACTCGGACAGAACGACACCCATTATTTGTACATGACGCCAAAATACAATGCGGACAGCACGGCACGTCTAGGAATCGCGACGAACGGCTGGCGCAATGAAGCTTCGACTAAAACGACTGCGCTGCAATCAGGCGAATGGAAGCTGGTTACAGCGGTCATGTCCGGAACAGATGGCAAGCTTTCGCTGTACATCGACGGTGTGTTAGTGTCATCCAGCACGACGGGCGGCTTTACGCTTGATCAAATTAAGAAAACAGACGGAATCAGCGGCTTTATTGGGAAATCCTTTTACTCGGGAGACCCTTACTTTGGCGGTATGCTTGCGGATTTCCAAATCTATGATGGCGCCTTGCTTGCTTCTGAAATCAGTGAACTGAAGGCAAAGGCTGATTTGAAGGTTGCAAGCATGGAGGGGCTGCTCGTTCAGCACGCGTCGGAGCTGCTGGGTGAGTCGGATTTGCTTGGCGTGAACATCAGCAAGGATGCCATTATAACCGATTTGAATTTGCCAGCGGCTGGCGCACACGGAACGGCGATTACTTGGCAATCGGCGAATGAAGCTGTTATTAGTGCTAGCGGCGCGGTGGCAAGACCGGCCTACGCTTTGGGAGATGCGACGGTGGTTTTGACAGCAACCTTAACGGATGGGCTGTCGACAGTTATAAAAACCTTTACACTAACGGTAAAAAAACAGCTGAATAACGATGAAGCGGTTGCGAAGGATGCAGCGTCATTAACCGTTCATAACATTCAAGATGTTCGCGGCAACCTGACTTTGAAGACAGCAGGCGACAATGGCAGCACTATTGCATGGTCATCTGCACTTCCAGCAGTTGTTACTGCTACGGGTGAGGTGCATAGACCAGCTCACGGCAGTGGGGACGTTACGGTTATACTTACGGCGACTGTTGAGAAAAACGGAGCTGCGCTTACAAAGGCTTTTGCAGCAAATGTGAAGGAGCTTCCGAAGGCTGAGGCTTACGCAGGCTATGTGTTCAGTTACTTCACAGGAGAAGGAACAGCAAATGGCGAGCAGATTTATTTCGCATTAAGCGAAGGAAATGATCCTCTGCACTGGAATGAACTAAATGCTGGAAAGCCTGCGATTCTGTCTAGCTTGGGGGACAAGGGCGTTCGTGATCCATTCATCATTAGAGCGCCAGAGGGCGATAAGTTTTATTTAATTGCAACCGATTTGAAGATTAATGGGAACAACGACTGGAATGCAGCACAAACCGCAGGCAGTCGTTCGATCATGGTATGGGAATCGAATGATCTGGTGAATTGGTCAGAGCAGCGGATGGCGCAGGTATCTCCGAAGGAAGCGGGGAATACGTGGGCGCCGGAAGTGATTTATGATGATGCGACAGGTGAATATATCGTGTTCTGGGCCTCCAAATTGTATGAGAACGAGGATCATACGGGCAGCAGCTATCAGCGCATCATGTATGCGAAGACGAGAGATTTTTACAGCTTTACAGAGCCAGAAGTGTATATGGATTATGGTTATTCCATTATTGATACGACGATGATTCAGCATGACGGCAAGGTTTACCGATTTACGAAGGATGAGCGGAACAACTCTGTACAGACGCCAAATGGGAAGTTTGTATTGCAGGAATCTGGCTCTTCGATCTTTGATCCTGCATTTACCGTTATTAAAGAAGGCGTAGGCAAAGGGATCATTAGCCAAGGAGAAGGACCAACCGTATTCAAATCGAATACGGAGGAGAAATGGTATTTGTTCATTGATGAGTTCGGAGGCAGAGGTTATGTGCCGTTTGAAACGACAGATCTGAGCTCCGGTGAATGGACGCTTTCAACAGGCTACAGTCTGCCAGCTAGTCCGCGTCATGGAACGGTCATCCCTGTCACGGAGTCTGAATATACGCAGCTCCTAGCGAATATACCGACTGTTGAACAGCCGAATACAGAGGTCCGCGTCGCAGGCATTTCTTTAGACAAGTCGGAAATTACGCTGAAGGAAGAGGAGCAGGCACAGCTTACTGCGCTTATAGCGCCGCAGACTGCCGCAAACCAAACCGTTCTTTGGACGAGTACGGAGGAAGCTGTTGCGAAGGTAGACACGAATGGACGTATTACAGCACTGAAGGAAGGAACGGCTGTCATTACAGCAACGACAGCTGATGGCGGTTTTATGGCTGCAGTGACCGTGACTGTGGAGAAGAAGGCTGATACGGGTGTTGAACCTAGTCCTTCGCCAAGCCCTTCACCAAGTCCATCACCAAGCCCGACCACAAGTCCAACAACGGACCCGACGAGTCCATCACCGACAGTTAGTCCTTCGCCAAGCCCGACTACAGAGCCGCAGATTAGCTTTCTGGATACAGCGGGACACTGGGCAAGCGAAGCTATAAACAAGCTGGCCGCTAAAAATATTTTCGGAGGTTTCCCTGATGGAAGCTTTAAGCCGAATAAGCAGATGAGTCGAGCGGAATTTATGGCTGTTATGTACAGATTGCTTGGAATGGAGGCTGCACCGGGTGCGTCCAGCTTCGAGGATGTGGGAGCAACAGCCTGGTACAGCATTTATGTGAATAGTCTGTTTGAAGCAGGCATTGTTACAGGCTTCCCTGATGGCAATTTCAGGCCAAATCAAGAGATGACGAGAGAAGAAGCATTTATTATTTTGTACAGAGGGCTGAAAGATCAGTTAGCTGCTTCTGCTGAAGCTAGTCCGCGAATCTTTACGGATGAGACGGACATATCCAGCTGGGCTAAAGATGCGGTTGCTGCTCTAACAGAGGCAGGTATTATTAAAGGCTACGAGGACGGAACCTTGCGGCCAAAGGATAAAATTACACGTGCGGAAATTGCAGCGATTGCAGCGAGCTTCGTAAAATAATGCAAATAATGAAAGGCAGCCGGCAGTATAGGCTGTCTTTCGTTTTGCCTTCAAATATAGGGAAGTATAAGTTTCACCTTGCCCAATAAAAATGCTATACTGTTGTGAAAAGAATCGATTATTATGGAAAACGATGATATGATTTAGATAATAATATTGACGATAATGGTTTGTATATAGGAGGCATTTTACAAATGGAGTACATCAGTACAAGAGGCAATGTTGGAAAAATAGGATTTATCGACGCATTCATGATGGGGCTGGGCAATGATGGCGGCCTGCTCGTTCCAAGCGAAATTCCGGTCATTTCGGCAGAAACGTTAAAGGAGTGGCAGGAGCTTAGCTATCAAGAGCTTGTTCTTGCGATATTCTCGTATTATACGAATGGCGAAATTCCAGAGCAGGATTTGAAGGATATGGTGTATGCGAGCTATTCGACCTTCCGTGATCCAGAAGTAACGCCGGTTCGCAAATTAAAGGATGATCTTTATTTGCTGGAGCTCTTCCACGGACCAACCTTCGCCTTTAAAGATATTGCTCTTCAGTTTATGGGGCAGCTGTATACGTACGTTGCAGCGAAGCAAAACAAGAAGATTCATATTCTTGGGGCAACCTCAGGCGATACGGGAGCATCTGCGATTGAGGGAGTTAAGGGCAAGGAAGGCATCAAAATTTGCATTCTGCATCCACACGGAAAAGTAAGTAAGGTGCAGGAGCTGCAAATGACGACGGTTCAGGAAAACAATGTACTGAATCTATCGGTAGACGGCAACTTTGATGATTGTCAGCGTATGATCAAGGATCTGTTCGCAGACCTCGACTTTAAGGCGACCAATCACTTGGCGGCGATCAACTCCATTAATTTTGTCCGTATTTTGGCACAGACCGTCTATTATTTCTATGCTTACTTCCAGGTTGCAAAGCAGGCGGATGCGAAGGAGCTGAACTTCAGCGTTCCAACGGGCAATTTCGGCGATATTTTCGCAGGTTATCTGGCGAAGCGTATGGGGCTTCCAATTGGCAAGCTGATTCTAGCTACGAATGAAAATAATATTTTGGAGCGCTTTATTCTTGAAGGCGTTTATAAGCCGGGAGACTTCCGCAGCACTTATAGTCCTTCAATGGATATTCAAGTGGCAAGCAACTTTGAGCGTTACTTGTATTACGTACTAGGCGAGGATGCTTCTCAAATTCGCACGATCATGGATCAGTTTAAGGCTGAAGGACAAATTGTCATTTCCGGCGAAGCGCTGAGCAAGGTGCAGGCGGAATTTGGCGCACATGGCGTACAAGGGCAAGAGTGCTTGAGCACAATTAAAAAATACGAAGCGGCAAACAGCTACCTGCTTGATCCGCATTCGGCCTGCGGTGTAGCAGCTGCTGACAAATACAGCGATGGCAAAGCGATTACCGTTTCGCTTGCGACAGCGCACCCAGCTAAATTCAATGAAGCGATTGAGCTTTGCGGCATTGAGCAGCAATTTCCTGAACAAATTTCCTCGTTGTTCAACAAAGAACAGCGCCAGACTCGTGTTGACGGGTCGCTTGAAGCGATCGTCAGCCAATTGGAAGCATTTTATAACGCAAAATAATAGTTAAGCAATACGGAAAACTGCAGCTAGAGGAAGAGCATTCCTTTTTCTGCAGTTTTTTTGTGCTTTGTTGTCTAGTTGGTTTGACTAAATAATTTGAACTAAACATTTACGCTTTGGTCGCTGCGCGAGTAGATCATTCTTACGATCGCTGTTGCAGCCAGATTCTTTGGTTTTCTAAGACATTTAAAGGTAAGAATCCGGCTGCAAAGGCGAACACTACGTTTCTCCAGAACGATCTTCTCGCTTCGCTTAATCTTCATTTTTTTAAGTTCAAGTTATATAGTTTAGTTTAAGGCTAGGCCATACACTCGAAGTACGAATGCAGCATGATTGATACTTGGCTACGTTGTACTAAATACAACAGATTCCATGCTATTTGACTAGCTTCTCCCGTACATTGTACTTTGTGCAATGGAATTCGGGTTTTAGGGGGGAAATCATCCGCAGGAAGCAGATTCTGCTGCAAAATTGCAGTGTAGCTTATTGAAATAGGACTCATGTGAGGTTTCTATTGTATTAAGTACAACGTAGGTTTCTAGCGGTGTAAATATATGGTATGGTTTGAATAGCTAGATGTCAGCTTCTATATAGGGGGAGCAAATGAACGAAATAGACAGCTATGAGAGCAGCAAATGGAGTAAGATTCGAGCGAGAGGCCGGGTGCTGTACGCGATTCGGTGGATCATTTATCTTGCGTTGTTTTTCGGATTTATGCAAGTAGTTCTGCTGATGGTTAGCGATAAAACAGTTGGTTTCCTGAGCATTCTCGCTATGCTATTGATTTCAATCGTTTTAGGGATTGCTGTTTCTATTATTAGATGGTCTGTGTTTGAGAACAATCATAAGAGGTGAAGCCAATGGAAATTATATCATTATCCAAAGTTGACAAGAGCAGGCTTGAGGAGGCAGCGCGTCTATTGCTCGATGGCTTCACTGCATCTTGGAATGACTGGACGGAATGCGTGGAAGAAGTAGAGGAGTCTTTGCAAAATGATCGGATAAGCAGAGTTGCGATACATGAGAATGGGAAGGTAGTTGGCTGGATCGCAGGCGCAAGCAATTATAGAGGAAACGTGTGGGATCTGCATCCCTTAGTCGTACATAAGGATTACCAAGGGCAGGGCATCGGGAAAGCTTTGGTTGCAGATTTTGAGAGCTGCGTGAGAGAAAAGGGCGGGGTGACTATTTTTCTTGGAACAGATGATGAGGACAACGGCACGACTCTTTTTGGACAAGAGCTTTATCCGGACGTATTAGGCCGCTTGCAGCAAATTAAAAATCGAAACCATCATCCGTTTGGATTTTATGAAAAAGCAGGCTTCTCTATCGTAGGTGTTTTGCCGGACGCTAACGGCTTTGGAAAACCGGATATTTTTATGGCGAAGCGTGTTGCCAAATTAACGAAATGAAGGGTGGAGATAGAAGATGAGTAAGCTGGCTCATATTTATGGAGTAAACGCGGGTTATGAAGCTCGGTTTGAGCGCCATCTAAAGCATGCGGTGGATGAGGTTTGGTCATGGCTGACGGTTAACGATAAGTTAAAGAAATGGTTCTCCGAGCTTAGTATTGACGAGCTGCGAGAAGGCGGCGTAATTAAATTCGATATGCAGAATGGGGATTTTGAGGAATTAAAAATTGTCGCACTCGAAATAGGTTCGGTATTGGAATTCACTTGGGATGAAGATTTGGTTCGTTTTGAGCTGTATCCGGAGTCGGAAGGGTGCCGGCTAGTTCTGCTGGAGAAGCTGACCAAATTGACAGACCATACGCCTAGAGATATTGCCGGCTGGGATGTATGCTTGGATGTCATCGAAGTGTTGCTGGATGGCAAGACGATCGAGTCACGCACGGACGTTTGGAAAATAAAGTACGAGCAGTATAAGGAAGCGATTGCAGCTTTAGCTCGGGCTTAGCCTATAAAAGAAGGCTACAAGAAATGAGGGAGTTCGTATGTCATCGTTGAAGCTCCGATCATTGCTGCTTGTCCTTATCCTTATGCTTGTACCGGCGGAAGTCAGCGCAAATGGAGGACCACTGTATGATCCGGCTGCAGGCTATGGATTATTACAGCTGGATGAGCATTCAAATATTAGTTTGGTGCACGAGAAAATTATGTATTCGGTTAGTCAAGATTCTAATTATTATACAAGCCGTGCGGAAGTAACGGTTCAATATGAGCTGCACAATAAAAGCGATGTTAAGAAAGCGGTTGATGTGCTGTTTCTAACTCCGTCCAAAGAAGCCCTGACCGTTACAGAAGGCGACAGCACAATTGCCGCGAGTGTAGCTGCCGAATTAAGGCCTGTCAATTGGCGTCCCGAAGTGAAAACGGCTGTGATCGAACCTGTAAGCGTCAAGGAGCTAAGTTTAAATTTGCATGGAGGAATGCCTATTCAGGCGTTAGGAGCCCGGTTTTCGCTATCGTTTGAAGAAAATGAAACAAAAGCTATTGTCATTCGCTATGTGGAAAACGGAGGGATCTATGATAAGGGCGTCATTAATATGATTTATTCCCACTTATACTATCTAACACCGGCGAAGTTCTGGGAAGGAGAGCCGCAGGTTGAGCTTGAAGTCAATTTGGATGCGCGTGGTAGCAAGCTGCATTCGAACTTGCCTATGGAGCAGCTCAGCCCGACCACGTATAGAGCCACCTTGAACGGTTTGCCTAGTGAGGAATGGTATTTTTCGTATACGTATCCGAAGAGACTACTATTTCCCACAAATATTGAAAAGGATCATAATCTTATGGTACTTGGCTCGGTCGCGGTATTCACCGCTATTATGGCTGCGTTAGCGCTTGGTTTTCGAAAAAGCTATATGTTCACTATAGGCGCAATAGCGAGCTTCAGCTTTACGTTATATTATATTTCAAAGATGGGCGGCTATCCGTTTGACGTTATACTCGTTCCCTTTACCGATGCGGTAGTAGGGATATGTTTAATTTTGTGTAATCTATTTATTTGGAGAAAAAATAAAAGTCGCCGCGTTGCCTCGTCTACAGATAGAGTGCAGTAACTAAAGTAAGCGGCGATTTCGAGTTTATAGCTGATGTGCATCTACCCAGTTCGTTAGAAACTTCAGCTTACCGTCAAAATAAGAATCATCCTGCCAAGCTCCCCATACGTCGCTGCGTCCTGTATGCAGTCCGATGAGCCAAAGCTGTCTGATCGCAACGAAAACCGGCTATCCCAAATCCGATCAATTGGAGATGGAAACAATAGCTATAAACATTTTTTACCGGGCGAAGACGAGCCAGACGCAGCAAAAAAAGGCTGTCGATTGGGGTCGACAGCCTTTTTTTCATATACTACTTAGACATTTACAGGGCTAGCCTCTACCGTCCAGCCTAGCGGATCTTCGAGCTTGCCTACTTGAATACCGGTTAGCGTATCATAAAGCTTCTTGGAGAGCTCGCCGGTTTGTCCTTCGTTAATGACCAGCACATCATCCTGCCAGTTCAGCTCGCCGATTGGAGAAATAACCGCTGCTGTTCCCGTACCGAATGCTTCCTCTAGCTGACCATTGCGACCAGCCTCGTATAGCTCCTGAATCGTAATCGGACGCTCAACGACCTCGATATTCCAATGCTGAAGCAGCTGAATAATCGAATTCCGAGTGACGCCGTCCAAAATACTGCCACTCAATTCTGGTGTGTGAACGACGCCGTTGATTTTAAAGAAGACATTCATGCTGCCGACTTCCTCAATATATTGACGGTGAACACCATCAAGCCAGAGCACTTGCGAATAACCCTTCGCAGTAGCAAGCTCTTGCGCTTTTAGCCCTGCCGCGTAATTTCCCGCAGTTTTTGCTTCGCCTACGCCGCCTTTAACGGAACGCACATAGTGTGATTCGACGAATATTTTGACCGGATTTACGCCTTCTGTATAATAAGCGCCCACTGGCGACATGATTATGATAAATTGGTATTCAGTGGAAGGCGCTACACCAAGCTGCGGCTGAGTTGCAATAATGAAGGGGCGAACGTACAGCGATGTACTTGGCGCTGCTGGAATCCAATCCTTATCTACGGCAATAAGCTGCTTCAACGCTTCAATAACGTTATCAACATCCAGCTCAGGAACGCTGAGCCGCTCGTTCGAGCGATTCATTCTTTGTATGTTTTTTTGAGGTCTGAACAGCAGTACGCGGCCATCTTCGGTTTTATACGCTTTCAGCCCTTCAAATATCGTTTGTCCATAATGAAATACTTTAGCTGCAGGATCGAGTACAATCGGTTGGTAAGGAATGATGCGTGGCTTATGCCAGCCGTTGTCTGTCGAATAATCCATAATAAACATATGATCCGTGAAGTAATTTCCGAATCCAAGCTGGTCTGCTGCTGGCTGTTGTTTCTTGTTTTTGGTTAACTCGATTTCCAATGATTGAAGCAATATGCCCATCTCCCTTAAGTGATCGATAATTGAATGCTAACACTTCATGCGATATATTTAAAATATCTATTTTATTGAATGTGTATACCTTAAAGGTATGCACGAGTGGAGTGAACGATATGGATATGCGTCAACTCAAATACTTCTTAACTATAGCACAAGAAGGACAGGTTACGCGCGCAGCGAAGCTGCTTAATATGGAACAGCCGCCACTCAGCAGACAGCTGAAGCTGATGGAGGAGGAGCTGGGCGTTAAGCTGTTTGAGCGTAATGGCAAGGGCTTGCTGCTAACTGATGCAGGCGAGCTGCTCAAGGTTAAGGCAGAATCGTTAGTACAGCAATTTGATGATTCGCTCAGAGAGGTGAAGGGGATGGAGGAGGGCATTCACGGCGTCCTGTCTATAGGCTCAGTAGTGTCCTGCATTTCTCTATTGCCCAAGCGAATTCAATTATTTAGGGAAAAGTATCCCCAGGTTACGTTCAAAATATCGGAGGGCGATCACTTTTATCTTGGTGAGAAGCTTGAACGGCGGGCCATTGATTTGGTAGTCGCGAGGCTTCCTTTTGAGGCTCAGAAGCATCCACAGCAATATTCCGTACTGCCGCTGCCCTCAGATCCGTTCGTGGCCGTTATTCCAAGCACCTGGACGGCGTACTCGAGCAAAGAATCGATATGCATGAAGGAGCTTGCTCATTTCCCGTTTCTTACTTTAAAGACGGACAAGACGACCCGTATGCACGAGCAAGTTGTGAATGAATGCAAGCGTCACGGGTTTGAGCCTAATATTATATGTGAATGCTCAAGCGTTGCTATCATTATGTCGCTAATTGCTGGAGGGATTGGCGCAACGGTGTTCCCGAAGTCGGTCATGTCTTCTTTCCCAGGCAGCGTCGTCAAAATGCTTGATATAGAGGATGCGGATTTTCAGTCCGATGTCGGTATTCTTTGGCTTAAGGATCATTATTTGCCGAAACGCGCACAGCAATTCATTGAGAGCTTTCGCGAGGATATGTATAAGGAGGAAAGCGGATGGAGCAGCATATCAGTCATGTGAAGAACAAGCTTCGCGCATATCATCAGGAGCATCTGCTAGAGAGGCTTGATGGACTGCCAGAGGCTGCAAGAATGAAACTGTCGGCTCAGATCGAGCATATGGAGCTGGATCAGCTGTTCGCAGCTATTGAAAAATACAAGCAGGCGGCGAGCAGCAGTAGTGGAGCCCATATAACCCCGATTGCTTACGTGGATTGGGAGCGTTATGAGGAGCAGGAGAAGCAGGCGTTCACCGAACGGGGCTGGGAGCTGCTGCGAGCTGGGGCTGTTGGAGTGGTCGTTGTAGCGGGAGGAAACGGCAGCCGATTAGGACATGATGGGCCAAAGGGGACATGCGACATAGGACTTCCCTCCGGCAAGTCGTTATTTCAGCTGCAAGCGGAAAGGCTGCTTCACTTATCGAAGCGAGCGGGACGAACGATTGCTTGGTACATCATGACAAGTCCGGATAACCATGATGCAACGGTAGCGTTTTTTCAAGCCGCCGATTTCTTTGGTTACCCTGCAGAGGACTGCTTTATCTTTCAGCAAAATATGATGCCCGCCGTTGATCACGATGGGAAGCTGCTGCTATCGGCAGAAGGGGCGATCAAGCTTGCACCAAGCGGCAATGGAGAATGCTTCGCTTCGCTGAGGCGTTCTGGCGCGCTGGCAGACATGAAGCAGCGAGGCGTCGAATGGTTATTTTATTATAACGTAGATAATGCGCTTATTAAGGTAGCTGACCCTGCTTTTATTGGCGTGGCGGCTCATTATAACAACAGAATTGCTACTAAGGTGATCGAGAAGACGAATGCGGATGAGAAAATCGGCATTGTTTGTCGGCAGCATGGTCGTCCAGCAGTGCTCGAATATAATGAAATTCCAGAGTCAGTGAGTAATGAAAGAACGAAGGATGGACGTTTGTTTTATGGCCTAGGGCATATTTCGATCCACCTATTCAAGGTTGAGTTCATTGAAGAGTATGCGGATGCGGACATCCCTTACCATGTCGCCTCGAAAAGGCTGGAGTATCTGGATACGGAGGGTCAAGCCATTGTACCAACCGAGCCTAATGCGTATAAGCTGGAGCGCTTTATTTTTGACTTTTTGCCATATGCCGATGAAATTACCGTACTAAAGGTCAGACGTGATGCGGAATTCGCTCCAGTGAAAAATAAATCAGGCGAGGATAGTCCTGCTAGTGCGCGGAGCCTCGTCCTAGAGCTGCATAAAAAATGGCTAGCAGCCGCTGGTGTTCCGAAGGCTGAGCTGCAGGGACGGGATATTGAAATATCGCCTTTGCTGTCGTATAGCGGTGAAGGCTTGAGTGCAGAGGATTGGGAAAAGCGGCTCAGCTAAAGAAGCATTATATATACGATTCTCCTTTATAAGAAAAATTGATAGATACTAGTGGTTAAACTTATTGGAGAAACGCATTAAAATTCGGTATCATGAATTATTATACATTAATAGAATAGCGTACTGATTATTATGGAAGTAAGGAGACTATGTGGTGAGAATTTCGTTAGAGCTTGTACCTAGAGATTCAGAAGGATTAAGAGCTGAGCTTGAACTTGTGCAAGCTCAGTTTCCGTCTATCAATACGATTAATATTCCTGATTTGACAAGGTTTGAACTGAGAAGCTGGGAAGCGACGCGTCTATCCAAATCATTTTATAAGGATAGTATTCCGCATATTCGTGCGATGGACTTTGACGCCGACGAGCCCTTTGTTTTAGCTGAATACTTGGACACGCATCAAATTTCGGAGATTCTTGTCATTACGGGAGATGTACCGAAAAATAGCAGCAAGCCGCTATATTCGACAACATGCCTCGATTTAATTGCGAAGCTGAAGCGTGAGCATCCTCATTTGAAAATATATTCAGCGCTTGATCCTTATCGGAACAGCGTACGCAAAGAATATGAATATGTGCAGCAAAAGCTTAATGCAGGCGTGGATGGCTTCTTTACCCAGCCTTTCTTCGACCTTCGCTTGATGACGCTTTATTCGGAAATGATGGAAGGAGCAGATATTTTTTGGGGCGTTTCACCTGTTGTATCCGAATCGTCCAGACGGTATTGGGAAACTAGAAACCACGTCGTTTTTCCAAAAGATTTTCAGCCTACTCTGGAGTGGAATATTGAGTTCTCGAAGCAAGCTTTGGCGTATACAAAGCAAACGAACAGCAATATTTATTTTATGCCGATTAAAGTAGATTTGCAGGCGTATTTTGATGGTGTATTCAGCAAAGTTCTCGTATAGGTGATTGATCTGGCAACCAGTTTTTTATGGTTGTCTTTTTTATTGTATAGGAAATTATGCATTCTCGGAACCTGTTGATAATGATGCTGCGGTTTGCTAGAGCGTCTTAATCGCATGAAGTTACTGCAAAAGTGCAGGATAGCTTTTGCGCTGGGAGAGCGCTCGCAAGGCATGCAAGAGGTCAGGGGCAGTCCGAGCGGACGGAGCGAATGCGGAGGAGCACGGCGTCTGAATCTAACGCTAAAATTCATTGATGAATACGCTTCGTCAGACATTTCATCCGAAGTATTTTTTGTTTTTATATAAATTTAAGCAAAGCCATACCCGATAGAGGAGAGTATGAAAAGTAATGTAGTTTGTGCAGCAGAAACCATCATAA
This sequence comes from Paenibacillus sp. FSL H8-0548, assembly GCF_038630985.1. Lineage (NCBI taxonomy): Bacteria > Bacillati > Bacillota > Bacilli > Caryophanales > Paenibacillaceae > Paenibacillus > Paenibacillus sp. FSL H8-0548. Next base: position 6,019,072 of record NZ_CP152049.1, on the reverse strand, counting down.
AGAGCGAATCGAGGAGCTACGTTGTACAAAATACAGTAGATTTCAGTCTAATGGGCCTATTTTGCATAGAATGGTGCCATTCTATTGTAATAAGTACATTGTAGGTTCATTGAACCTGCTCGGAAGCCGGCTTGATTGTACAAAGTGCAGTGTAGAGATGGAAGCAATAGGTTGGCTAACGAATAGAAGGTTTGAGGCAGCACAAGTGCGAGGAACGATCAGCCTTTTGAGCGCCTCAACAGTAGGGATAGTTTATTTATAGCCGTACTGTACCATATAAGCCGTGGTAAGATGAGGGAAAGCTATCATTTTGGGAAACACTTGAGAGGGGATTGCGATATGAGTACTTCTATTCAAATAAGGCAAATGAACAGTGAAGATGTTGATGCCGTATTCCAAGGACTAGCTAAGCACCATATTGGGAAACCACTGGATTATATTCAAAGGTGCTGGGAAGAGAACAAGTCGGGGGAAAGAGTTACTCTTGTCGCTTTATATGAGGGGAGCTTTGCTGGGTGGCTTCATCTGTTGTCAGCATCAACCTATTCCTATTTCGCTGAGAAAGGAATTCCAGAGATTAATAACTTTGACGTTGTTCCTACCTGTCGCCGACTAGGCATCGGCAATGCTTTAATGGATGCTATCGAACAAATAGCGTTTGAGAAGCACAGCATGGTCGGAATTGGTGTTGGGCTGTTCCATACCTATGGGAATGCACAGCGCCTTTATGCTAAGCGGGGCTATATTCCTGATGGAAGAGGAATCATGGACGGAAATGAGCAAGTGCAGTTAGGCAGCTATGTGCATGTTGGGCATGATCTGGCTTTATGGATGATTAAAGAGAGAATAGATAGGTAAGAGTACACAGGGATGATGAGGGCAATGGTCTATGAGTTGAAAAGGCTTAAGGGATACCGAAGTGATCTTTAGCTTCGATATCCCTATTTGTGTTTCGTCTAACGCTAATTTCTCGCGAATTTCAAAACAGCTGCCGGGGGAAGATTAGCAGGAATTTATTAATGGAGTTATTTTACCGCCTGTCAACAGTAGGGTTACCTCTCCGTCTTCAGCGAAATAGAGCAGTATAATAGCAGCAGTAACGACGGCCATACAACAATGAATCGCGAGATGTAAATGTAGGCTTCACGATTAACGATTAGCAATGATCTAATTTCCTAACCGCCCGCCAGACATGGCTTACCCGTGTCTGGCGGGCTCCTGTCATTGCATTGTGTGGCAAGACTGTGCGTGACATAATGAAAGGGTTCCCAAATTATAAGTGCAGGAAGTGATCTCCATGCTGCGAGTGAATACGCTGTCGTTTCGCAATAAACTGAAATATGCCTTTCTCATCGTCACGATTATGGCTGTTCTAGTGACCGGAGGATTATCCTACTATATATCGGCTGGAATATTGGAAGAGAAATCGCTCACCTTAACGCAGGATTCGGTCGCCACCTCCGCCCAAGTCGTAGATGAGAAGCTGAGTAAATTAATGTTGGTTATGATGACGTTCATGATCAGTGAGCCATTCAAAGATTTGCTGGAGAGCGTGTCGGCTGGTGATTACGACAATTATTATAAGCATCTAAATAATATGGACAATGTGTTCTCGCAGGCAAGAGTGGCGGAGTCGCTCATCCATTCCATCTACGTATCCACTCCGATGGGAGACTTTTATCCGCTGTCCATTAATCGCAATCGCTCTGTAACTTTTCAGGATACGCCGATGTACGAGCGAATTTTGCAAGAGAAGCGGAATATTTGGGTGGAAAGTCACGAGGACCAGCTGTTCACGGGTAAACAGCGAGTGGTCTCGCTTGTGCTGGAGCCGATTACCGACTCAACCCTGTTCTCGTTAAGAGATGTATACGTGGTCGTTAACATTCGCGAAAGCGGGCTGAGCAGACTGATCGGGACGGATTCAGCGAGCGGCTCAATGCGTTTTTTAGTGAACAACAAGGGAGGGCTAGTCGTTCGCGAGAGCAATTCACTTGTCCAGCAAGCGGTGGATAGCGGCATGATTGGCGACATTGTCAGCAGTGGCGAAGCGGGCCAAGCGACGCATGCGCTTCATGATGAGGATTATTTTATTAACTACGCCTCCTTAGGGTTAAATGACTGGAAAATTGTTTCGATTCAATCCAAAAACAACGTCCTGCAGGACTTGATTTTCGTTAAGTGGATGATCGTTTTTATCGTGCTGGGCTGTTTTGTAGTGGTCACGATTGTGTCCAGCGGCCTGATCCGTTATTTGCTGAAGCCTCTCAAGAGTCTGCTGGTCGTTATGAAGAGGGTGGAGAGCAATGATCTTACGGCACGCTTCGAGATACAGAACGGTGATGAGCTTGCACAAATCGGCATTCGTTTTAATCGGATGCTGGAGCAGATCGTCAGCTTGATTGACGACGTGAAGCAAGCGGAGACGAATAAGCGGACGACGGAGATTAAAGCGCTGTCTGCGCAAATGGATCCTCATTTTCTCTATAACACATTAAATACGATTTATTGGAAAATGAAACTGAAAAAAACCGAGGAGTCCCAGCATATGGTCATGTCTTTATCCCGTTTGTTCCAGCTTGGGCTGAACAAGGGGCAGGAGTTTACGACGCTGGAGAAGGAAATTCTGCATGTCAGGCAATATTTGGAGCTGCAAAAATATTGCTACGAGGAATTGTTTGAGTACGAAATTGAGATAAATGACACTGCGGTGGAGGCGCTGTATGTGCCAAGAATTATGCTGCAGCCGCTGGTGGAAAACAGTATTTTGCATGGATTCGGCGACATAGAAAGTGGAGGTCGAATTCGTATTTCATTGGATTCAGATGCTCAGGCGGGTCATTGCATCATTACGGTCAGTGACAATGGGGCTGGCATAGATAAGGCGACCGCAAGCTCTCTTCTCAGGCAAACCTCAGAGAAGGGTTATGCGATTGGCAATCTTCTTAGCCGCTTGCATCTCTATTACGGCGAGCAGGCAGGCATGCTCGTTATTGACAGTGAGCCAGGCAATGGCATGACCATAAAAATAACCATTCCATTGAAAGGGGAAAATAACTTTGGATAAGACGGAACAAGTTAGTTTATGCATCATCGATGATATTAAGAGCGTAGTGGAAGGTCTTTCATCTCTGGAATGGGAAGAGAAGGGCGTTATCCTTGCAGGCAAAGCCTATAACGGGGAAGATGGGCTAATGCTTATTAAAGAGATGAAGCCTGACATTATCATAACGGATATCCGCATGCCAAAAATGGACGGCCTGTCTATGCTGCGCGCGGTGCTTGAGCTGAATCATGCCTGTAAAATTATATTGATCAGCAGCTACACGGACTTTGATTATGCTAGACAAGCGGTGAAGCTTGGCGCGTTCGACTTTGTCGTGAAACCGTTCACGGAGGAGGATATTATGACCGCCGTATTAAAGGCGAGAGAGGCTGGACTGCAGGAGCGGGCCAGGCTGCTGAATGAGAAAGAGATGGAGCGCAAGCTGCGAGAGAGTATTCCCTTGCTTCAGCAGGAATATATGGAGCTTCTACTGAGCTATCCCACATCATGGGATAAGGCTTCAAATCGCTGGGAGTTCCTTGGGCTGAGCGTAAGACCGGAAGCGATGGCGGTGCTGCTGATGGAAATTGACGGATTTCAAGAGCGGATGGAGGAGCTTTCTGTTCATCAAATAGAGCTGGCTCGTTTTACTTTACAGAACATCGTAGAGGAAACGATGCGCGAGTACGCAAGCTGCATTGTGTATCGCTCCAAGGAGAATCGATTCGTCGCAGTAGTGAATGTCCGCGATGCGGCGGAGGCGGCAGCCTTGGCTGAACGCTGCTGTGATCATATCGGGAAATATTCGAAATTTACAATTTCTGTTGGCATAGGCGGTGTAGCGGAAAGCGTTAGCGGCTTGCCTGAGTCGCGCCGTCAGGCAGAGTGGGCACTCGCTCATCATCTCTACACATCTGGAAACAGCGTGATCAGCTATGGGGATGTCGTTCACACGGATCAGCCTGAAGCGGTTTCACTAGAGTATAAGGATGAGCTGCTGCTCGCGCTGCGTTCGGGCAATGGGGAGAAAGCGGTATCGCTGCTTAAAGAAATGGCGGAGGCGCTTAAAGGTTTGGCACGTAGGCCGAGTCCTGATTATTTGCTTAGTTTATATGAGGAACTGGCTGCTTCCGCGATGCGAACGTTTCATGAGCTTGGCTTCTATTCCGATATTAAGGTCGCAGCAGACCGATTTAAAGCGATGCAGCGTTCCAGTGGAGTCACATTGGCCGCGCTTCAGCAGCAGATGGAGTCGCTCTGCAGGGATGGTGCTGATTTAGTTCGAAGGGGAACACTATCTGAGGGACAGACGATTATTTATAAGTCGATGGAGTATCTAAGCGGGCAGCTTGGACGTGAGGTAACGGTTACGGAATGCGCAGCGCAGGTTCACCTCAGCGCGAGCTATTTCTCCATTTTATTTAAGAAAGTAACAGGCATGACACTTACGCAATACATGACTTCTGAGCGCATCCGCAAGGCGAAAGCAATGCTGATTGACGGTGTGCCCGTACAAGAGATTGCATTTGCGGTCGGCTATGAGGAACGGCGTTATTTCAGCGACATGTTTAAACGATCGACAGGGATGACACCGTCTGAGTTTCGTGAGAGCTACCATTCAGATGAGGTGGACATTATAACAGAATGAACTTACCGCACCTGGAGAGTGGCTGTGCCACCCTCCTTTTTTATCGCTTCGCTCCTATAATGAAATCGTAGACACACAATAATATAACCGAAAAGGGGTATTGCACATGTTGAAAAAATCTTCAGCTCTCATTATGGCGCTAACGATTATGCTCGTCCTCGCGGCATGCGGCGGAAACAATGCAGTTCAGAACAATAATCAAGCAACAGAGAAACCAGCCCAGACGGAAAATACTCAGAAGGAGAAGCCGGCTCAGAAAACGACGATTACGTACTGGACCGACGATCGGCATGATCAGGAGTATCTAAAAGAGCTTATTACGGAGTTTAATGCAAGCAACTCTGACAATATCGAGGTGGAGCTGACGGTGCTCTCCGAGAATTTCAACCAGAGTGTAGACATTGCGTTTTCAGGAAATCAAGCACCTGATTTGCTTCGTATTAAAAGTGCCAACACGGGCGTTTTTGTGAAGAAAGGGTATTTGGAACCGATTGACAATTACTTAACGGATGAGATGAAGACGAAATTCGACAGTTTGATCATTGATGAAGTGAACCGTTTCGGAGGCAAGCTATATTCCCTTCCGAATACAGGCTTGACCCTTCGTCTAGTATACAACCAAGAGCTGTTCGACAAGGCTGGCATAACTGCTCCTCCTGCTACAATGCAAGAGCTGGTAGACGCAGCGAAGAAGATTACGGAAGTCGGCAAGTCAGAGGGCATATACGGCTTTGCGTTGAATTACAAAAACCCTAAGGGCGCCTTTGATCGTTCGATCCGCGAAATTTTGTCGCTGAGCGGGTATCAAGGACTTGGCTATGACCTCAAGACGGGCAAGTTCGACTTCGCTCCATACGCTGAGGTTGTTGAGTACTTCAAGCAAATGTGGGCAGACGGCAGTATTCTCCCTGGCGCAGAATCATTGGATATCGATCCGCTTCGCGCTCAATTCGCAGCTGGCAAGATCGGCATGTACATGTCGTTCTCGACAGAACCAGGCGTATACCAAGATCAATTCCCGACAGATATTAACTGGGGCGGTACACTGGCGCCGACTATAAACGGAGAAATCAAAGGCAAGTCTGAGATCGTCTCCGCCGGCACATGGTTTGGCATCAGCGCAAGCTCCAAGCATAAAGAAGCAGCATGGAAGTTCATGGAGTATATGTATGCGGACGATGTTATGACAACGTACCATGAGAAAGGTTTCGGCATAGCGGTTGTTCCTAGCATTTCAGAGAAAGCGAAGCAGCCGGATATCAAAGGAATGGAAGGTTTCTTGGTCGGTCAGCATGACGCTATGTGGCCAGCAACACCTAGCATAACGCCAGAGGGAGCGAACTATGGCGACGTATTCTTCAAATACATGCTTAGCGGCGGCGACCTGAATGGACTCGTTAAGGACTTGAACCAACGTTACAATGATGCATTGGACAAAGCGGTAGAGAAGGGCGAAGCAGCGATAACGCCTCTTGCAGATTTTGACCCTAGCAAGCTGTAAGAAGCGAAAATTGGGAGCCTTCGCGAAGACTTCGCGGAGGCTTTCTGGCTTCTGTCGTTTGCCGGCGGTCGCCAGGATATCATAAAGGAGGAGAGAAAGGTGCTGAAATTACGAAAACTTCAGGAGAATTCTCTATTTCTGCTCCCGAGCGTCATCTTGACGCTGGCGCTGGGCATATACCCGCTAGTATGGGTGCTTCGGTATATGTTCTATGATTATGCAGGTTATGGACAGGAATTGTTCGTTGGGCTCGATAACTTCCGAAGACTGTTTCGGGACGATTTATTTTGGCAATCGGTCGTTAATACGCTTGTTTTTGCAGGAGGAAAGCTGGTGCTGACCATCCCGCTCTCGCTGCTGCTTGCCGTAATATTGAACGCAAGCTTTCGAGGCCGTAATTTTTTGAGAGCCGTATATTTTATGCCCACCGTAATTAGCACAGCGGTTATCTCTGTCGTCTTCTATATTTTGTTTAACGCTTATAACGGAATGGTGAATCAACAATTGATGAAGTACGGAATTATTTCTGATCCAATCAATTGGCTAGGACCAGACCATGCGATGCTCACGGTCATTCTGGTCGCTGCATGGGGGGCTGTCGGCAATTATATGCTGTTATTTTTGGCGGGCCTTCAGAGCATTCCGCGCGATCTGTACGAGAGTGCCTCCATTGACGGTGCGAACGCTGTACAGCGCTTTACCCGTATCACCGTTCCAATGCTGGGGCCGATTATGCAGGTTATTATTATGCTTGCAGTTATCGCGTCTCTGAAAGGATACGAGAGTATTATGGTCATGACCGAAGGCGGGCCTATCGGCAAGACAGAAGTGATGTACTTGTATCTGTATAAGCTACTCTTCCCAGTATCCACAGGCTCGCCGGTAGAGCAGCAGATCGGTTACGGCAGTGCCGTAGGTTTCGCAACGGCTCTTATTGTAGGAGCTATAACAGCACTTTATTATTATTTCAGCAGAAAAATGAACCGGGTATTCTAGGAGGCTGAGCAAAATGAACCAACAAGCGATAGGGGCGGGAAAGTCTTACGCGAAATGGATCTCCCGTGTGCTGATCGGACTGTTCCTGCTAGCCGTAACGATATTGACCTTATTTCCTCTCGTCATGATGATTGCGGGCTCGCTGAAGAGCAGCTCCGAGCTGATGAGCGGTACCGGCATACTGCCCGTTAAATGGCAGTTTGCAAATTACGCCGAGGCATGGAAGCAAACGAACTTTGCAAGGTTTACCTGGAACAGCACCTTTCTTAGCACGGTGTCTACAGTGGGAACACTGCTTGTTGCAGCGATGGCTGCCTATGTAACGGACCGCAGAGACTTCCCCGGCAAGAAATTATACGTTGCAGTACAAGCTTCAACCTTGTTTGTTTCCGTAGGTGCGGTTGTGCTTCGCCCTCAGTATGATCTAATGGTTATACTGCATCTGAACACTTCATTGTGGGGAGTAATCTTAATTTTGATCAGCGCGCATGCGAGCACTTATTTTATTCTTTCGAGCTTCTTTAAATCTATCCCGCGCGAGCTGGACGAAGCAGCGATGATTGACGGCTCTGGTTTTATTAGGACGTTCTTTAAGGTTATGCTTCCACTGCTTGCACCGGGGCTTGGCGTTGCAGGACTGTTCGCTTTCCGGCATGGCTGGAATGAGTATATTTTGCCGCTCGTATTCACAATGACGAGTCCCGAACTGCAAACGTTAACTGTAGGCCTTGCCAATTTGCGTTATGGCTCATCCGCAGCAATGCAGACACATCTCATGCTAGCAGGGGCTTGCTTATCGGTACTGCCGATGCTGCTCGTCTATATCATTGCGAACAAATCATTTATGCAAATGACAGCCGGTTCTTTGAAAGGCTGAAGATTATAGATCAATCAGAAAGAACAGCATAGGGGCAAACTTAAGGAGGACATATTCCATGACTGACAAGACGATAGGCGAATTGACATCTAGTTCTATTCTTCACAGGCACCCGCTGAATCCGGTGCTGTCGCCAAAGGATGTGCCATATCATCCAGCGATGGTATTCAACGCGGGCGTAACGAAGTTTCAAGGCCAGTACGTCATGGTTTTCCGAAATGATTACGGAGACGCGCAGAAGGGGACGATTGAGCCGCATAGCACGACAAATCTGGGGCTTGCGTACAGCGATGATGGCGTGAACTGGAAGCCTCAGCCGGCCCCATGCTGGATTTGGAATGATGAAGAGGTCATTCGTGTATATGACCCTCGACTGACCGTGATTGAAGGACGCTGCTATATGTGTTTCGCGGTAGATACGAAGCATGGTCTGCGCGGGGGGATCGCTGTGACGGACGACTTCGCGAAATTCGATGTACTCAGCTTGAGCGTACCTGATAACCGCAATATGGTGCTGTTTCCCGATCGAATTGGCGGCCGATATGTCCGCTTGGAAAGACCTATGCCGGTGTATAGCCGCGGAGGTATGGATCGCTTTGATACTTGGATGAGTGAGTCGCCGGATCTTGCATATTGGGGGAATTCCAAGCTGCTGCTGTCGGTGGAGCAGGTTCCGTTTGCTAACGATAAGGTTGGACCAGGCGCGCCGCCGATTAAGACGGATAAGGGCTACCTCACTACCTTCCACGCGGTGGACATTGACCGCAGCCGCGGCAAGAACGGCTGGGAGGATCGCTGGCAGAAGCGATATACAGCGGGAATTATGCTGCTGGATAAGGAAGACCCAAGCCGAATCATCGGCATGTCGAAGTCACCTCTCATTGCGCCAGAAGCATCTTATGAAACGGAGGGCGGTTTCCGAAACGATGTCATTTTCCCTGGAGGAATGATACTAGAGGAAACGGGCGAGGTGAAAATTTATTACGGGTCGGCGGACACCGTAGAGTGTTTGGCAACGGCTGATGTGGATGATTTGCTGAAGCTTTGTTTAGAGGGAGCCGAAGAGCAAGAAGGAGGGAATCGTATATGAACAGCGGTTCATACGTTACACTGCCGGTGAAGCCAATTCCTGTATCCCGAGAGGTGGATGTGGTCGTTATCGGCGGCGGAGCCTCGGGTATCGGAGCGGCAATTAGCGCCGCAGCAAATGGCGCGAGAACACTATTAATTGAGCAGAGAGGATTTCTCGGAGGCATGGGAACCGTTTCTCTCGTTCCTGCCTTCTGTCCTTTTACGGATAAAGAAAAGCCGATTATTCGCGGCGTCGGAATGGCTTTAATGGAGCGAATGAAACGTGCTTGCAAGGAGGATTTCCAGCGTGAATATGAGGATACATTGGACTGGGTGCCGATCGATCCTGAGGTTTTGAAGCGAGTATACGACGATGCGCTGCTAGAGCAAGGCGTGGAGCTGCTCTATCATACATTCGTTAGTGAAGTGCTAATGTCAGCCAATAATCGCCGCGTAGACGGTGTTGTGGTCGTGAATAAGAGCGGTCGTTCACTTGTCCGGTGCAGCTATATTATCGATGCGACAGGAGACGCGGATATTGCTGCGATGGCTGGGGCTCCGTTTCAGAAGGGTGGAGAGCAGGGAGAACTGCAGCCCGGCAGCATGTGTTATTTGCTGGCGAACGTTGACCGGAAGAGCTTTGCAACGTTTTTGGAGGAGTCCGGAGATTCGGGTCAGCTTCATCAAACGGTGGAACGTGCAATTGAGGAAGGAGCGCTTCCGGAAGGCCGCAAGTCGATCTCCGGTCTGGCATGGGTTAGCGACTATCTTGTCGGTGTCAATTTTGGCCATGTATTCGGCATCGACGGTACGAAGGCAGAGGACTTGACGCGGGGTGCAATTGAAGGGCGCCGCCTGGCAGAACGCCAGCTTCGGTTCTTCCGCGACTACGTGCCAGGGTTCGAGGGGGCGCATATGGTAGCAAGCGGAGAGCAACTTGGCATACGCGAGACTCGCCGCATCGAAGGCGACTATGTGCTTAAGGCGGAAGACTTTATGGAAGCTCGATCCTTTCCGGATGATATCGCGCGGAATGCTTATTATATCGATATCCATATGGCCACTAGCAAAGGAAACATGACGTTCACGCATTTGCCGCCGGGACAGTCCCATGGCGTTCCCTACCGTGTATTGCTGCCGCTTGGCCTAGATAATATTTGGGTGCCGGGCAGGGCCGCTTCATCAGACCGAGCCGTTCAAGGCTCCCTGCGAGTGATGCCGAACTGCTTCGCTATGGGCCAAGCGTCAGGCACGGCGGCAGCGTTGGCGCTCCGTATCGACGGTGGTTCCCGCGATGTATTGATTGCTGAGCTTCAAGCGAAATTGGTAGAGCAAGGTGCATGGCTTGGAGAGAGCTTCGCGGAAGGCTCTGTCGGCTAATGACTGAGAAGGTAAACTAGCATAAGGGGCATATTGCAAGCTTGAACAGCATGAGGAGGCGTTGACTTATGAAGCATGTTCAGCTTTCAGAAGAGTGGATTCATGGAGCGGTTTCTCTGGAACGACGGGGGAGCGGTCTGAAGCCATGGCGCATTCCTTATGCCGATTATGAACTGTACCCGCCAGACGGCATTGGTGGCAAGGCGGAAATTTGCGCAGGAATTCGACTGCGATTTCAGACGGATTCCTTATTCATTACGCTAAAGTTTGAGCCATTAACCGAAGGAGCGCGCATCGATTGCATGGCAGACGGAAATTTCGTTGGTACGGCGGATCTTGCGGCAGGTGAGATGGAGGCAGCTTGGACGGATTTGCCAAGCGGCCGCAAAGTTGTGGAGATCTGGCTTCCGCAAAATATCGGTATGACACTGACAGTTCTCTTGCTTGATGCAGATGCCTATGCAGAGCCAGCTCCAGATACTCGTCCAAAGTGGATCACGTACGGCAGCTCCATTACGCAGTGTGTCGCTGCTGATAGTCCGGCACAGACCTGGCCTTCTATTGCATCTAGTATCGGTGGTCTTAACTTAACATGCTTAGGGTATTCTGGAAATTGCCAGATGGAGCCAATGGTCGCACGTCTTATTCGCGATCTTCCAGCAGATATTATTTCCCTCTGCCTTGGCATTAATATCTACGGAGCGGAATCTCTTAGTGCTAGAGCTCTAAAGTCTTCCGTTATCGGGATGCTGGAAATTATACGCGAGAAGCACCGAAATACGCCGCTGCTGCTGATCTCTCCCATTTTCGCCTCAGAGCGTGAAGCAACGCCGAATAAGCTTGATTTGACGGTAAGCTTTATTCGGGAGGAAATCGCAGAGGTTGCTGCCTTGCTGAGGAATCGAGGGGATCAGAACTTGTATTACCGAGACGGCAGGGAATGGTTCTCTGAAGCTGACGCGGTTCATCTATCTGACGGCCTCCATCCAGATGCGCAAGGATACAAGCTGCTTGGCGAGCGTTTTAGGGGACGTATGTTAGAAGGTGTCGTACTGAATTCCTAAACAATTGTTAGACCATGCACGTGAAAAATAACGGATGCCGTTGATCCCGAGGAAGGGACAACGGCATCCGTTATTTTTTATAAAAGGTCAGTGATGGGTAAGATTAGCGACTCTAAGCTTGATCATTTATGGTATTCTAGAGCTATGAAATCGCACTGCTGGAATTTATGAATCCGAGCATCAACTTCAATAAAGGTGGTAGTTAGCAGCAATGGCTAAAGGGAAATATTATGTGGTCTGGGTAGGCAAGAAAACAGGGGTATTCTCAACATGGCCGGAATGCCAAGCGCAGGTAAACGGCATGCAGGATGCAAAGTTCAAATCGTTTGAGAGCAAGCCGCTCGCCGAGGCGGCGTTCAAGGATGGGTGGAAAAAGCACTGGGGACAGGGGAAAGCTGCGACAAGTACGAAGACAGGCACAAAATCCGGTCCAAGTGTACAGCAGACTGTGCTGTTCGGAGAGGAACCCTCTATTGATTATGACAGTATATCCGTTGATGTAGGCACTAGAGGCAACCCGGGTCCTGTTGAATATAAGGGTGTAGATACGCAGACGGGTGACATTTTGTTCTATGTAGGCCCTATTGCGAATGGTACGAATAATTTGGGCGAGTTTATTGCCATCGTGCATGCACTTCGTTATTTGAAGGAGAAGGGCAGCGCGAGAACCGTTTATACCGATTCCAAAACCGCGCTTAGCTGGCTTCGCAATAAGAAGGTAGCCTCGACGTTAAAGAGGGATGCGTCCACCGCGAAAATATGGGAGCTGACTGATCAAGCGATCAAATGGATTCAAATGAATACCTATTCCAATAAGGTGCTGAAATGGAATACCGAAGAGTGGGGCGAAATTAAAGCCGACTTCGGACGCAAATAGCCTGCTTAGAGGCTCGTGCATGTTTGAATCTAGTTTCCCCGAAGTGTGGACGGGGAAACTTTTTTGTGTTTCTTAAACGTCCGGCTAAAATAGTAGATGTCGTTAAAGCCTGTGGCAGCAGCGATCTCGGATACGGTGAGGCTGCTGTGGCGCAGCAAATAATCGGCTTTGCCAAGCCTAGTCATCGTGATGTACTCCGTCACGGTATGACCGCTGAGCTCCTTGAACAAGCGGCTAAAGTGGAAGCGGCTTAAATTTGCCATACTCGCGAGCAAATCAACAGATAGTTCGCCTTGAAAGCATCGCTCAATATATTGAAAGACGGGGGCAAAGCGCTCGATATTTTTCATTCGCTCTGCATATTCATCCTTTGTGAGGATAGTGGCTACATGGCTTCTGAGCAGCAGCGTCAGCAGCCGGTAAAGCTCGGACTTAATGGCAAGCTCGTATCCAAACTCGCGCTGCTCGAGTTCATGGACGATAGCGAGCATGCTGGCAGTTACTTTGCTGTCATTACCGATGTCGTTTTGCAGCAGTAGACGATTTTGAGTGATCGGGGTAATAAATTTGGTTTCAGCCGCATCCACCGATTGGCTGTGCAGCAGTGATATGTCAGCAATAAGCGCATAGTAATACAAATCTTCCGACAGACTGACACCATAATGGAGCTCGTTGCTGTTAACTACGATGAAATCGCCGGCTGAGGCCGTTATGGTCGTTGATCCACATTCAATTAAAGCTTTGCCAGCAACGATGTATAGAAATTCAAGATGCTCATGAAAGTGATGAGGGAAAATGACGACGCCCTGCTCTTTGCACGCACTATGATGTACTTTAATTGGAAAATGAGGATCAGGCATGTCCATCGGTTCTCGCAGCTCTTCGAATTTCTCCAACTTCCTTCACCTCCTAATCGGAATAGCACAATCGTACAAACAAACCGCACAGCTTTGCATGGAGTTGCGTTATGGAATCATTATAATACGTAAGTATAGATGTGCAAAACATAAGCTACTATGAAGGAGAGATTAGTAATGAAACCGGTACAAATTGCTGTCATTGGAACTGGCTCTATTTCAGCATCTCATCTAGACTCTTATAAGAACAATCCGAAAGTAAATATTTATGCCGTTTGCGACTTAAATGCGGAACGGGCACAGGCGGCAGCAGATAAATACGGTGCGGAGAAGGTGTACACGGACTACCGCGAGCTGCTTGCCGATGCATCCATTGAAGCAGTAAGCATATGTACGTGGAACAACATGCATGCGGAAATCAGCATTGCTGCTTTAGAGGCAGGCAAGCATGTTCTTGTGGAGAAGCCGTTATGCCGCACGGTAGAAGAAGCGCTTCGTGTGCAGGAGGCCGTGGAGAAATCCGGAAAGCTGCTTCAAGTAGGCTTCGTTCGACGTTATGATACGAATGCGCAGCTCCTGCGTGCGATGGCGGATAGAGGTGAATTCGGCGAAATTTATTTTGCCAAAGCTTCGTCGATCAGAAGACTGGGCAACCCCGGCGGATGGTTTTCAGATATAGAGCGTTCGGGCGGCGGACCGCTTATTGATATTGGTGTTCATGCTATCGATCTTTGCTGGTATATGATGGGACGGCCGAAGCCGGTCTCTGTAAGTGCGAACACCTATCATAAGCTGGGCAATCGATCGAATATCGAGCATTTGAGCTTCTATCAGGCTGCTGATTATGATGCGGCTAAAAATACAGTCGAGGATATGGCGAATGCATTGATTCGCTTCGAGAATGGCGCCTCGCTGCTGGTTGACGTTAGCTTCACGCTGCATGCCAAGTCCGATGAAGCAGCAATTAAGCTTTATGGCGAGAAAGGCGGCTTCGAGATTGACCCGGAGACGGTCATCGTAACGGAGCAGAATAATACGATTCTAAACGTATATCCGCAGACCGACAACAAAGGCTTTCATTTCGCTGGAGCGTTTCAGAATGAAATTAATCATTTTATCGAATGCATAATCAGTGGTGAGCAGCCGCTTAGTCCTGTTGCGGATGGTGTGGAAATGATGAAAATTTTAGTGAGTTTATACGAATCGGCTGCGAAGGGAGCGGAAGTACGGCTATGAAACTAGGAATCAGTACTTACAGCTTATCTCAAGCGCTGCATGCGGGAGAAATGACGATTCAGGATGTGATTGTGTTCATAGCATCGCTTGGCGCGGAGCATGCGGAAATCGTGCCGCATGGCTTTAGCTTGACTGAAAACCCGCAATTAATTGAAGCGATTAAGAAGCAGGCGCAGGAAAGTGGCATTGAGCTGTCAAATTATGCGGTAGGAGCAAATTTTTCCGGCTTGAATGATGAGCAGTATGAGCAGGAGATTACTCGTTTGAAGCAGGAGGTAGATATTGCTGCAGCACTCGGCGTAAAAAAAATGCGTCACGATGTGGCTTCCTCCTCCGACCTATCTGTAACTAAGTTTCTGCAAGAGCTGCCAAGGCTGGCAAGGGCATGCCAAGCTATCGCTGATTATGCGGCACCGTTCGGCATTACCACGAGTGTAGAAAACCATGGCTATTATATTCAGCATAGTGATCGCGTACAAGCACTGGTGGAGCTGGTCGATCGTCCAAACTTCAGAACAACGCTGGATATCGGCAATTTCCTATGTGTGGACGAGAATCCGGCAGCAGCAGTGAGGAATAACATTAAACTCGCTTCGATGGTCCATGTGAAGGATTTCTATTTCCGCTCGTCTACCGAAAGCCATGGTGAAGGCTGGTTTAAATCGACAAGCGGGAACTATCTACGCGGTGCGATTGTGGGTCACGGGGATATCGCGATACCGCAGGTGCTGCGTATTGTGAAGGAAAGCGGCTATGATGATTATATTTCAATCGAGTTTGAAGGCTTAGAGGACTGCCGACTTGGAACGAGACTGGGCTTTGATTTTGTGAAACGGGCATGGAACGAAGCATAACTAAAAGGAGTGTGGCGTACATGACATTGCCGATAATAACGAACAAAATTGGTGTTATCGTAGACAGTTTTCAGGTAGGCGTAAAGGAAGGCTTGCTTAAGGCTAAGCAGGTGGGTGCCGATGGGGTTCAAATGTATGCGGTGAGCGGTGAGCTGGACCCTGCTAATCTATCGGCGGCAGCAAGGAAAGAATGGAAATCATATATTCAATCACTAGGGCTTGAAATTTCTGCTTTAGTGGGCGACTTAGGCGGACACGGCTTTCAGGACGCTGCGGCCAATCATCAGAAAATTGAGAAATCGAAGCGGATTATGGAGCTCGGCATGGAGCTTGGCACGAACATTATTACGACACATATTGGCATTGTACCGGATGACAAAAACAGTCAGATCTATGCGTCGATGCATGCGGCCTGCGAGGAGCTCGCGAGCTTTGCAAGCAGCATGAATGCTTATTTTGCGATTGAAACGGGACCGGAGACGTCTGCCCATTTGAAAACTTTTCTCGATAGTCTGGGAACAAAAGGGGTAGCTGTTAACTTTGACCCGGCGAATATGGTCATGGTTACGGGGGATGATCCGGTTCAGGGTGTACATCTTCTTAAGGAGTATATCGTTCATACTCATGCGAAGGATGGCGTGAAGCTTGGCAACGTCGATCCGCGCGATGTGTATGGTTATTATGGCTATGAAAAGACGCTTAATCATGAGCAGGTTGCGGCAATGGCGGAATCAGGCGATGGATTTCGCGAGGTTCCGCTTGGCGAGGGAAGTGTCGAATGGGCAGCTTACCTGCATGCTTTAAATGAGATCGGCTACAAAGGGTATCTAACGATTGAACGTGAGGTCGGTACGAGCCCGGAGGCGGATATAAGCAAGGCGGTTCAGTTTTTAAATCGTTTTAAAAATATTTAAATGTCTTTTTATTCCATTTATTATTAATGAATAGGCTGTAAACCGAAAAGCATTCAAAATCATAATGATTTTGAATGCTTTTTTTGTGTTTTGCAATTTAAGAGGACGATTCTTTACATTTCTATAATAATTGAACAACCTCTCTATAGTTTACACATAGTCACAGATCAAACATCAGCCCATAATTAAAAACAGGAATGATACATTTGATAAGGGGGACGAAAGACTTGAAACAAGCAAAACGAAAGTCAGTGTTACTATTTATGTTCTGTCTCATTTTAGTGCTAACCGCTTGCTCTGGAAATAATGGAACTACGGAACAGCCGGATACGACTAAAAAGGAAGTTGAGCCATCGAAGAAGCAAATTACATTAACCTTTCAAAATCATTATCCGGATGCTACAGATGTGCAGCACAAGGTTATGCAGCAAATTACAGATGATTACATGGCGGCCAACCCGCATATTAAAGTCGAAGTGGATTCCCTTAATATCGATCAACAAAAGATAAAACTAAAAACGCAAGCCGCTTCAAATGATATGCCTGATATTACGGTAGTCAATGCTGCCGCACAAATGGCGCCATTCGTAGAAGGAGGGAAGCTTGCATCGCTAAATGATATTTTGGAGCGTGACGGTCTGGGAGAAAGCTTTCATAGCGGGATTTTAGATTACTACACTTTCGACGATAACGTGTACGCGCTGCCAGACGGCAATAATATTGCGGTCATTTATTACAACAAGGAATTGTTTGAGCAAGCCGGAGTAGCGATTCCTGCTACCTACGATGATTTAATTAAGGCTGCGGAAACATTTAATAGCAAGAAGATCATTCCTATGGTTGTTGGCGAGAAGGAAACATGGACGGGATCGTACTTTTTCATGAATATCCTTCTGCGTCTGGCAGGTCCGGGCTATCTAAACGATGTTCAAAACAAAACAAAGGATTTCATGGATCCGGCCTTTATCGAGTCGGTAGCGAAGTTCCGTCAATTCATTGAAGCTAAGGGCTTTCAAGAAGGAGCAACCTCCTACGATTATGATTCTGCTGAGAGCCTATTCACATCCGGCCAAGCAGCCATGTACTTCATGGGAACATGGGCGACAGGCGCGATGGATGAAGCAGATGTAAAGGGGAAGGTTGGCGTGTTTCCTTTTCCTACAGTAGATGGCAAGGGCGACCCTAATGAATATATGCTGGGTCCTGGTACCGGTTTCGCTCTGGCGGCGAATAGCGAGCACTTAGAGGAAGCAAAGGATTTCCTGCATTATTTTATGACTAACTACCCGAAGGTATCCTTTGACTTCAAAAACGCGGTAGGTGTAGCGCAAGTTGTACAAGGTGATTTCGTGCAAGCAGGGTATTCGCAATTGGCGATTGATGTACTCGATATTTTTAAGCAGGTAAAAGGCGGAGATATTGCTTTCGATAACACGATGGATCCGAGTACGACTCAGACGCATCTTAATAGTATTCAAAATCTATTCGTATCCTCCATTCCACCGGAAGATACCGCGAGAGAGCATCAAAATGCATTTGCAGCTAATAATCAGTAGACGATACCAGCATTTACAGGGGAGAGGATAATTCGATGCACGCCGCCAAAATTTCAAAACTCACTCTTTCGGTTTTCGTTCTCCCTTGTCTAATCTTATACGTAGTGCTTGTGTTTGTACCGATTTCTGTAGCGGGTTATTATTCATTGTTTCAATGGAATGGCATCGGTGAGCAGCTATTTGTTGGGTTCTCCAATTATTCAAAGATGCTGACCAATGATCCTGTATTTTGGCCCTCGGTAGGGAGAACGATCATGTTCGCGTTCTTCTCTATGGCTGAAATACCGATTGCCTTACTCATTGCAGTACTTCTCACCCGTTATGTTCGTAAGCCGAATTTTCTTGTTTCAAGCTATTTCTTGCCAGTTATCTTATCCGTTGTCGTTATCGGGCAGCTTTGGAAGTCCATCTATAATCCGGCTTCACTAGGTGGATTATTGAATAATGCGCTAGATTTTGTAGGCTTGGAATCCTGGACAAGGACATGGCTCGCTGATCCTAAGGTATCCATATTCGCTTTGTTCTTCGTATCGCTGTGGCAGTATCTGGGCTACCATATTCTCATTCAATTTACAGGAATCCAGAACATTTCACAGGAGGTATATGAAGCGGCCAAAATTGACGGCGCTGACGGCTGGAAGGCAGATCGCTACATCACTTTTCCGCTTGTCGTCCCCGTATTCAAAATCTCGATGGTATTAGCAGTAATTGGCTCTCTAAAGGTATTTGATATGGTGATGGTGATGACAGCTGGAGGTCCAGCACACGCGACTGAGGTTATTTCTACTCTTATGTATAATAAAACATTCGCGGCGCTTGAGTATGGGTATGGCAGCGCGATCTCAATCTTCCTTGTCATTGAATGCTTACTGGCGACAGTGCTGCTCAACAAGTTATTTAAAAGCTCCGAGGACAGCATGGAGTAAGCGGCATGGCTAGAAAGAAAGGGAAGGACTAACAGGCAATGAGGTGGACCGAATGAAAAAAATAGCGGTATGGATTTTGTTTTCAGTTCTTTTTGTATCACAGGTATACCCCTTAGTGTGGCTGCTGCTTTATTCATTCAAGACAAATAAAGAGATTATGTCAGGCAATTTTTTATCATTGCCAGCATCTTTGCAGTGGGAGAACTACACATCGGCTTATACCGCTGGTCATTATTTTCAATATTTGATGAACAGTCTGATCGTCGTAAGCATTACACTGCTGTGCACCTTAGTTTTAAGCTCGATGGTGTCGTATGCCATCACAAGGTTTAATTGGAAGTGGGGCAAGGCTATTATGCTCTTGTTCCTGATCGGAATTATGATTCCCATTCAATCGACATTGCTTCCGCTCGTCGTTATTTTCAAAAACATCGGTATTCTGAATACGCATCTCTCGCTTATTCTGCCGTACATCGCTTTTGCGATTCCGATCGCGGTATTTATTTTATCAGGCTTCTTCAAGACGGTGCCTCGTGAAATAGAGGAATCGGCGAGTATGGACGGAGCGTCGGTTTATCGGATCTTCTTCAGTATCATGCTTCCGATCATTGCTCCACCGATGATGACCGTGACGATTCTAACGTTTATTGATGTGTGGAACGAGTACATTTTAGCATCGACCTTCATTTCTAAAATAAGCTTAAAAACACTGCCTTTCGGAATTTACAGCTTTTTTAGCCAGTACTCAACGAATCATGGTGCGATCGGAGCCTATTTGATTATGGGAGCAATCCCAGTTATAACCATTTACTTCATACTATCCGAAAAAATAACGAAAGGGATGGTTGCTGGAGCGATAAAAGGTTGATTTATCGTGTTATAATGCGAGCATTAATCATGATAATACTATGAAAAAGGTGTTAAAAAATGATGACAATGTTCAATTTCCGTTCATTCGGGACACGATTATTTCTTTTGTTCTCGGCTTGCTCCTTATGCCTGCTTATCGTTTTTTCGTTAACGTACTCTAAGCGATTAACAGAGCAAACGAACAGCATGCTTGGCGATGCAGCGTTCAAAAACGTATCCCAAGCCCGTGAGCACGTCGAGCTTCTCCTGAAGGGTTATGACAGCTTAAGCAGATCGATTGTTACGAATACGGACATTCAGCGCTTGCTCGATAAGAAAGAGTCCAACTCGGCCGTCAGAGCGATTAATGACCGCACGATAACGAATGCGATCGGCTCCATCTATTATTCCTGGGATGATGTGCTCGGCATTCATTTATTCAGCTTGGATAGTCGCTTGTACAGCTATGGCAGCAGCACACAAGTTATTGATCCTGATTACGCTAGCCAGTCATGGTTCGAGCAGATTAAGAAATCCAATGGAGAAACGATCTGGATTGGGATGAGGCAAAATTCGGTTATTGATCGAAATGAGAAAGGTCCTGTTTTCGTATTCGGAAGAAAGCTGACTGATCTGCATAAATCTCACTCTATAGGCATGGTATTGATTGAGATTAAGCCGGCAGCGCTGCAGAGGATACTCAGCAATATGAACGTAACGGATCATACGACATCATTCCTCGCGGACGCCAAGCAGATCATGGCGCACTTGGATGTAGCCCTTCTGCAAACCGAGCCAGGCATCACGCTGCCGCTGATAGAGAATGAAACATCTAATCGATTCATTGCTGCTGATGAGCAAATTGTGGTGTCCAAGCTAAGTGCAAATAGCTGGTTTGCAGTAAGCGTAACGCCAATCTCGGATTTGACGGTGGAAGTAAACACGATTCAACGTCTAATGACAGGCTTGACCATCGGGTTGCTCATCGTTTCGCTTATCTTTGCACTGTTCGTTTCTGTTACCTTTACAGCACCGCTCAAGCAATTAATGCGCCATATGAGACTTGTTGGCCAAGGGAAATTCGAGGAGGCGCCGCTTAGGAAGTCATTTAAGGAAACAGAGCTTCTGACCGAGGGCTTCAATCAGATGGTAAGGCGAATCAATGAGCTGATTGAACGGAACAATCAAGTATCGGAGAGTGAGAAGATCGCACAGTTGAATGCGCTTCAATCCCAGGTGAACCCTCATTTTCTCTACAATACGCTGGATATGGTGTATTGGATGCTAGACGAGAAGGAAAATGAATATTTGGGGAATGTTGTACTGGCGCTTTCAAGCATATTCCGTTATAGCTGTGACTGGACAAATGGCTCCTCCGCAACGCTTGGCGAGGAGATGGAGCAGATTAAACGGTATGCTCTCATTTCGCAAGCTCGATTTGGCGATAAACTGAAATTCGAGTTTATTGGAGAAGAATATGGTCTGGATTTGACTCTGCCCAAGATGACGCTTCAGCCAATCGTCGAAAATGCTGTTATTCATGGTATAGGCAAAGCGGGAGGCGCAGGCGTTGTCAGTATAACGGTAGTACGTACAGAACAGCTTCTTACGATAACTATTGGGGATAACGGTATCGGCATTTCACCAGATAAGGCTGCGATTATGAACGAAACGTTCGAGAGGGCGGTACCTTCAAGCGGGAGCTCGGGTGTTGGGCTGGCTAATGTTCACCGCAGGCTCGCCTATCGTTTTGGAACAGCTTATGGACTATCCATTCAATCCGCTTATGGACAAGGCACGCAGATTATCATTTCTCTGCCATTTCAAGGAGCTCAATCTGTACACAGGGAGGTGCCGCTATGAGGGTATTAATTGTTGATGATGAACCAACGATCCGCAACGGTGTGAAGCGAACGATTGAAGCTGCTTTTCCTTCTGCTGTTGTACAGACTGCTGATTCTGGTGAAGCGGCATTGCCTTATTTGCCTGACGTTGACATCGTTTTCCTTGATGTCATGATGCCGGGTATGGGAGGTCTTGAGCTGCTGCGGATTGGGAAGAAAAGCCGTGAGAATATACGATGGGTCGTTATCTCCGCCTATTCTGATTTTTCCTTTGCTCAGCAGGCGCTCCGCTATGGAGCTAAGGACTATTTATTAAAACCGATTGGCAAGCAAAAGGTTATTGAGCTGCTTCAGGAGGCGGATGAAGCTATTCATGCGCAGCGGTCGTTAAAATCCGAGCTGGAGCAGCTAGAGCACCATACTCACTTTATTCGGGAAGCCGTATTCCAGCGCTGGGCGTCAGGCCTGGATACAGGGCATTATGATATGACCCCGATAGCGCAGGAATATGCGGGCTGTCGACTAATTATGGTCAGCCTTGCTCAAAACGAAAGTAAGAGTGGACGGCATCTACTAGTTGAGAAAGCGCTTACGGAATGGATGGCGAGCAGCGGGAAAGGGCTTTGTGTCAGCTTCGGACAAAGATCACTGCTCGGCGTGTTTCTTTCTTCTAAGCCACTAAAGGATGAAAAAATAAAAAATGAGCTGCATTCGATTTTGGATAACGCTTTAAATGGCTCATTCAGGCTGCAGGTTTCCGAGCCCGTTGCCTCATTTGATCGTATCCATCAGCAAGTTACGCTCATGCAAGCGAAGGCTGATGAGACTGTTGAGAATCTGAGCTTGCCCGAGGCAAACAGCAATGTCATTGTCCAAACGGCAATAAAGTACATCCAAGAGCATTATCAGGATAGCTTGACGCTGGAGAAGGTAGCGGCTGCCGTATACTTGAATCCCGTTTATTTCAGCCATCTGTTCAAGCAAAGCAATGGCATTGGCTATAAGGAATATGTCATTCAGCTGCGGATCGAGAAGGCCAAAGACATGCTCAGAAATTCAACCTGTAAAATAACAGATGTTGCAGAGCAAGTAGGCTACCAGGATATGCGCCACTTTACACAGGTTTTTCGAAAAGCAGTGTGCATGACACCAAGTGAATATCGTTTGCAAGAGAGCAAGAAATGTCTTTAAGCATTTTGAAATCAGAAATGGGAGGGATCGTAGATGTTGAAAAAAATCAGAAAACCGGCAGTCGTGTTTACGGCAACCTGCACACTATTAATGTCCGTCGTTGCGTTCGCCGCAACGGATAGCAGTCCTAAGCACTGGGCATCAGATACGATGCAGACTTGGGTAGCAGAAGGTCTATTGAAGGGTGATGCCAATGGTGAATTGCATGCTAATCAATCGATTACTAGAGCTGAATTCGTAGCGCTTGTCAATCGTGTATTCAATTACAGTGATACCTCATCCCGTGTATTTACGGATGTTGCAGCTAATAAATGGTATGCTGAGGAATTTTCCAAAGCTTTTGCTGCTGGCATTATACAGGGTGATGCTAATGGCTTGATGAAACCGACAGCCAGCATTACGAGAGCTGAGGTTGCTGTCGTGCTGGCTAATGCATTCAAGCTGACAGCACAAAATACGAGCGCCTACAGCAGCTTTGCCGATGGACAGTCCGTTGCAGCATGGGCACAGGATGCGGTCAGCGTATTAGTTGAGAAAAAATACGTGCAAGGAAGAACCGGCAACAAATTTGCACCTACTGCGCAAATTACACGAGCGGAAGCAGTAGTCATGATTGATAATGTTATGGGTTATCTGATGCGTCTCCCTGGCACCTACAGCGATAATGCAAGTGGAAATGCGATCCTTAATGTACGTGATATCAAGTTGAACAACTCTAATGTCGATGGCAACCTCTACTTAACCTCAGGTATTGGTGACGGCGATGCAGATCTTCAAGGCGTTACAGTCAAAGGTGATGTGTATGTTGAAGGCGGCGGCGTGAACAGCGTAAGGCTTGATAATACATCAATTGCAGGTCGACTCCATATTAATCGCAAGCAAGCACCAGTTAGAGCAGTTATTAGCGGTGAAAGTACGATAAGAACTATTAATTTTCAAAGCTCAGGTACGCTGATAAACGAAGCAACAGGAACGATTGATTTGGTCACATTGTCGGCTTCCAAAACCGGTGAAACGATAGTTGTTACAGGTAAAATCAAGCATCTTGTGATTAGCGATGCATTATCGGTGGATCTTAGCCATGCAGAAATTGAAGTGTTAGAAATCAAAGGCTCTGGGGCTGGAACTGTTGTAACAGTAGGTACTTCCTCTTCTATTGGTAAGGTTGTAATTAATGGAGCAGCTTCTCTGATAGGCACAGGAAAAGTGAACGAAGCTGAAATCAATGCAAGCGGTGTTACGATTGAGCAAAACGTTCCGAAAGTAACCGTTCAAGATGGCAAAATGGCTATTGTCAATGGAAAAGAGATTCGGGGAACTACAGCCAATACGGGCGGAGGCAGCACGAACGGCGGAAATACGGGGACAACGCCAACACCGACGCCAGATCCAACGCCGACACCAACACCGGATCCAACACCAACACCTGATCCTGTAGGAACCGTGAAATTCTTTGATTTCTCAGATCAGAAAGTACCTGTCCAGCTTAGAAATTATCATCTCGTACTGCTTGGCGATAAGACGCTTGATTATACACTAACGCTACAGCCGTCGATATTCCCAGTCAGCGACGATAACGTCGTTGCATCTGCTTTGGATAAGGACGGGAAGGTCTGGGTTGCTACAGCTAATGAGCTTACTAGATTCAACGTCTATGAAACGGATGCAAGCAAGGTAGAGGTCTTCTTGCAGGATGAGAAGTTCAAGGGAGAAATTCAGGCGCTTCTAGTGGAAGGCAACGTGATTTGGGTTCTGACGAATGAATCGGTATCTCAAATTAAATACAAATAATTAGCAAATTAATGAGGAGGGTTACGATGAAAAAATGGAGAAAGTCAATTATTTCGGCTGTCGTCGGCACCGCAGTATTCGCTTCAGTTCCGTTTAACGTTTTTGCTGGAACAGCGGCATTGCCGAGTTCCAGCTTTGCTCCTGTTGTGCTTGAGGAGCGGGCTCAGAAGGATATGAAATATTATAGCAATTCAGAGTTTGCAGCACTCGCTGCGAAGGAGACCATTTCAGCTGGATTTGCTGCATCCTTAGCGGTACCTAGTGATTTGCAGGTGCTTAAATTTATTGGCGAAGACAAGGTGACGGCATTCGCGCAAGATGGAGATACGCTCTGGATTGGAACAAATAGCGGCGTTACACGAATTAATTTCAGCGAGGCAGATACACGCGATTATGTACAGTATTTGTCTGGGCCTCGATATATTTATAATGGTGATGATGTGGTGACTGGACTTTACAGCGACGGTAATCATGGCGTTTGGATTCAAAACGCCAAGGGCGTCGTTCAACTGAAAATGGAAGACAAGACGCTCAAGCAAAAAGCGGATCTTCAAGAGAGCATTATGCGCACAGTCAATGACCGCAACGGCATGATTCCAGATCAATACTATTCTATCGTAAATGGTCAATATGTTGGCAAGCCAAGAACGAATGACAATGATGGCTTGTGGACGGCAGCCTATGCTATTGGCGAGATCTTCCGTTACCAGACTGCGCTGCGTGAAGGGAACGAGCAAGAACGTATAGAGTCCAAAGCAGCTGCTACAAGAGCGACTAAGGCAGTTTTGCTGCTTAATCAAATTGCCGGCCGCGCCGATGGTTTTCCGTCGCGCTCCTATATTGTGAAGGGTGAGGAGCAGCGCAGCGGTTTATGGTTTGAAGTGAAGGAAGCAGGAGCCGGCGGATTTGCGCTTGCGGTTAAATCACGTGAGGCTGTGGGTGATAAAGGGGCAGAGAACTTCCAAATCACGGATCCTGATCTAATCGCTGAGGCGAAAGCGGCTTATGCAACGATGACAGGAAGGACGTATGACGCTGATTGGGGGACTAAAACCTATTATGGACCGGATTGGATTTATCCAGTTGTATTCGATACGAGCGTATCTGGACCGAGGAACGTTGGTTATTTGGAGCCAGGGGTAGCATGGCGCTTGAAATCCGATATTAATGAAGATCTTGACCCGATGCTTGCTGCTTTATATCGTGACATGGGCATATCCGACATGGATATTATTTATAAGGCAGATACATCCTCGGACGAAGTTCTTGCTCATTTCAGCTTATTCTATTACGCTGCACGCTATTTATTTGACGGAAGCGGAGCAGAGGACGCGCACTTGAAGGAACTTACGGTTGAATTTGCAGACCGGATGATGAACCATATCATAACGAATGACTTTAGAATTGTTGACGCACATGGCAACTCAACCACCTGGTCAAAGTGGTTCGCGTCTTATTTTCTGAAGGATGATCCTAAAAACCCGGGTGAATTTGCTTATGGCTATGAAGACGGTCCGCTTAATGCGATTGAAATTATGAGCTTCTTAAAAACGACGATGTACTTAACGAAAGGCAATGGGGCTTACAGTGAGCATTATGCACAGTATGAGAAAGCCTACAATGACCTTTGGGATTATAGCTATGATGGCAAAGAAGACGGAAAAGGCTACATCCATATGGCCAAAGAGCATTTGGAGCGCAGAATGGATATCGTGCCGCGGGATTATATGGAGTTTGATGACTACAGTCAAAATCCAGAGCGAATCGACGATATCGTTGCCCGTAAGGACGTAACGCTGTCGGTCAATTATTCCGATGAGCATTTGTTCACGATTTCGTTCATGCCTTTAATTGAATTGGAGCTGGAAGAGAACCAGAGCTCTAGTCGAGTGAAGGATTTGAGAGAAATTATGGAGCAATGGTGGGTGAATATGAGCCGTGAGCTAAATCCACTTTATACGTTTGTCTACCAGCTTACTAATCAGGATAAAACGGATGTAGATCTAGAATCAGCGGTATGGATGATGTACCGTACTCCGCAAGTTCGTATCGAGCTGCCGGTGATGAACTCGGTGCGCAAAGATGTCCTACATTTGGATGATTACAGCGCAAGAGACGAGGAAGAGCTGCTGCTCAATCGTGTTCTTCCGCCAGACGAGAACAAAATTTACAAATACAACAAGAATCCATTTGTAGCTGATGAAAATGTAAGCAACGGTGCATATCCAAATGTTAATTACAATGATGGTTACATGGGGAATTCGACCGCGTTTACGCTCCCTTATTGGATGGGGCGCTATTACGGAATGATCGAAGGCGAATAACGCTGCGATAACAGCTGGCCTGGGCGCTATCGATCGAAATGATCGTTCAACCGCCCAGGCTTTTTATTGACGGAAGATAGAGGTGATCCAGATGGCAATCGTAATGGGAGTTGATGGCGGCGGAAGCAAGACGTATGCCGTCATCGTAAATGAACAAGGCGTTAAGCTTGGTGCTGCTGTTGCAGGCAGTGGCAATTATCAGCGAATTGGAATCGAGTCGGCAATAACAAATATTAGATTGGCGATAGACAGTGCATTGGAAAGTGCAATGCTGACGAGAGAACAAATTGATTTTGTGCAATATGGGCTTGCAGGAGCGGATCGTGCCAAGGACTTTTCCATCTTATTGCCGGCGCTAGCCACCATTCCTTTCTCCAAATGGGATCTTGTCTGCGACACAATGATTGGCTTGCGAACAGGGAGCATGAAAAATACCGGCGTCGTTTTGATATGCGGCAGTGGAACGAATGCGGCTGGGCGAAGCAGAGATGGACAAATGGTTCAAGTAGGCGGGTTTGGCGAGCTGTTTGGTGATCGTGCTGGCGGTGAGTATTTATCGGCTGCAACGTTTAAGGCAGCCGTTCGTTCCATTGAAGGAAGGGAACGAGCAAGCAGGCTGACGGATACGGTAGCTGCCTTTTTCGGGCACGACACCTTGGACATAGTAATAGAGAGTCTGCTTGACGAAGATATTGCGTCAGTTCCTGAGGAACTGACCGTAGTTCTACATGAAACGGCTGCTGAGGGGGATGAGCTGGCCATTCAGCTATTAAGAGAAGCCGGGCAAGAGCTTGGCTTATCGGCTAATTCAGTTATTCGCAGGCTGGGGGATTTTGGTGCTGAGCGTATCCCAATTGTGTTGATCGGCAGCGTTATTCAAAAAGGACGCAGTCCTCATTTACTGAATGGGCTGCAAAAAACACTAGAATCAGAAAATATCAATCACGTGCTCATCATTCCAGAAATGGCACCTGTATATGGCGCTGTTCTGCTAGCGCTGGATCATGAGAAGGTTTTGAGTACGGAGTCACTGGAATCTATTTTTGTACAATATGGAGGCTACCAAGAATGAAACATAAAGATTTAAAGGTTGCTGTAATCGGCGGCGGCTCATCTTATACACCTGAGCTAATGGAAGGCTTTATTAAAAATTATGATCAATTTCCGATTAAGCAGCTTTATCTAGTTGATGTGGAAGCAGGCGTAGAAAAGCTGAGAATTATCGGTGATCTTGCTCGTCGAATGTTCGACAAGGCGGGGCTAACGGTAGATATTCAAGTGACGCTGGATCGGCGAGAAGCGATTAAGGATGCTGATTTTATCAGCACACAAATTCGTGTCGGGCAGCTTGCGGCAAGATCACTCGATGAGCGTATACCTGCGATGCTTGGTCTAATTGGACAAGAAACAACCGGCGCAGGCGGATTTGCCAAAGCACTGCGTACGATACCCGTCATTCTGGATATTTGCCGAGATATTCGTGAGCTTGCACCCAATGCATTCCTTATTAACTTTACGAATCCAGCAGGTATCGTAACCGAAGCGGTGCTTAAATATGGAGGAGTGAAAACGATAGGTTTATGCAACTTGCCAATCGGACTGCGCAATCAGATTGCAGAACTGTGTCAGGTTGCTGCTTCGGAGGTTCATTTGGAATGGACCGGCATTAATCATCTGAATTGGACAACACGTATCATCGTTAGTGGTAACGATATTACGGAACAGTTTCTTGAGGAAACAGCAGGTGCTGGCGGGATGACGATGAAGAACATCCCGGATTTGGATTGGGATAAACAGTTTTTGCAATCGTTAGGGGCTTTGCCTTGTGCTTATCATCGTTACTATTATTTGCGTGATGAGATGCTGAATGAGCAGTTTACGGCTATGCAATCCAATGGAACGCGAGCGGAAACCGTTATGCAATTAGAGACGGAGCTATTCGAGCTTTACAAAGATCCTCAGCTCGCTATTAAGCCGCCGCAGCTGGAGCAGCGCGGTGGAGCTTTTTACTCCGAGGTAGCGGTTAATCTCATGACGGCTATTTATAATAATAAAGGTGATATTCAAACGGTAAATGTACGCAATAATGGTATTATCGCCTGCTTGCCGGATGATGCTAGCGTGGAGGTTAACGCGATCATTGATGCGCAGGGGGCACATCCTATTGCGCTAACTGCGCAGCCAGGACCACAAATACGTGGTTTGCTGCAAGTAGTGAAGGCTTATGAGGAGCTCACAGTTGAAGCAGCTGTTCATGGCGATTATAATTTGGCCCTACAGGCGTTGTGCATTCATCCATTGGTAGGCTCCGCAGCAATTGCGAAGCGAGTGCTTAATGAATTGCTCACCGCACACAAGGACTATTTGCCGCAATTTGACATGACACCTTTTGGTGTCTTATAATTATTGAGACAACAAAAGGTGTCCTATTATGTTAATATGAAGTTTAATGGGTGACATTACAGGAAATAATGATGAAAAGGTGGGGGTGGTTTTGAACGAAAATAGTCAAATCAGGGATGTTTATGACGCTGTTGCCGATCCAACAAGGCGAAAAATACTTCAAATGCTGGCAGATGTTGAAGAACTACCCTTATATGAGATAACGGTTCATTTTCAAATGGGTCGTACAGCAGTTTCTAAGCATTTGGCTATCCTTAAAGAATCTGGCCTCGTAATTGCTCGAAAAGCTGGCAGAGAAACGAGATATCGGTTAAATGCCGCTCCGCTCCAAGAAATTCAAGATTGGGTATCTTTTTACGAAGTCTTCTGGAAACAAAGAATGATTAAATTAAATCAATTATTGGAGGAAAAAAAATGAAACCAGATGTATCATTAGATTATCAATTCACAAGCTCAATCGAGCAGGTATGGAACGCGTTAACTGATTCGGATACTCTTGCGAAATGGATCTGGGATAATGATTTTAAACCAGTCGTTGGACATAAATTTCAGTTTCGAGCAGAGCCCTCCGAATGGTGGAATGGAATTGTAGATTGCGAGGTGCTCAAAGTGGACGAGCCTCATACATTATCTTACACTTGGTTAAGTGCCGGAGAAAGCACTACGATTACATGGACTTTGAAAAAAGGTTCAGATGGAACGACCCATCTACATCTCGATCAAACTGGATTTAGCGAAGAAACAAAAGCCCGTCAGGGAGCCATTGAGGGAGCTAAATCTGCTTGGAAGCATATGGGCGATCAGCTCGAAAAGGTATTAGCATAATTGTGAAAATGATTTCTTCTAGAATGAGAGGTTTTCACCTTGAAAATAGATCAATTAATTGCGAACAATATTAACAAATTAGATGCTGTACTGCCGGCAGATCAATCGTTAGGCATTGCGGGTTTGTCTGGTTCTGGAAAAACAACCTTTAGTCAAACTATTGGAGAAGAATCCAAGAAACGTCTCGTTTCCTTATTGCCGAAGGCTGAATATCAGTATTTATTTCCTAATATTATGGAAACCAATTTCAGTGCGATCAAGATGAAAGAAATGCCGCTTGTGCTTTTTCTAGGCAGATCGTCTATTTCTTCAAATCCACGTTCAACCATTGGCACACACACTGGCGTGTTTACAGAGATTCGTGTTGCTCTTGCTGAAAAATATAATCTTTCTCCAGAAGTTTTTTCATTTAATAATGAATTAGGCTGGTGTCCAGACTGTAAAGGTCGTGGAACGACTAAAAATATCGAATGTAAAAAGTGTAAGGGGAAGCGCTATAACCAAGAGGTTGAACAATATAAAATCGAATTATTTGATCAACCACATCATATTTCCGATATCAACGATTTAAGCGTTGAAACTATTTTTTCACTAGCAGAGGTTTTAAAGATCAGTGAAGGTAAACAAAAAATTCTGAAAAATATAATGAATATGAATATTGGTTATTTAACATTAAATCGCATTATGGGTACATTGTCAGGCGGAGAAGTAACAAGGCTCTACTTGGCAGAATTTATGGCAACAAGTGAGAATACGGTTATTATTATTGATGAAATCTCCGTGGGCCTTGATCACCAAACACTATTGAAAATTTTAGCAGAGATTAAACAATTGGGGTATAAGAATCAAATTTGGCTCATTGACCATTCCGACACGGTGCTCGACACAGCAGGCAAGCACTTGTTCTTTGGTCCTGGCAGTGGTAAATACGGCGGGAAAATTGTTGAAGAATCACCTCGTCCAAAACCAATCTATGGGGAACGAAACCAGGCAGCAGCAACACAATTCTATCAATTTCATGATCTTTATTGTCGTAATATTCAAATGGCTGAAATTCAGATTCCTAAAAATAGAGTTGTAACTTTTACGGGTGAATCTGGCTGTGGTAAATCTACACTTGTTAATGAGTGTATAGCGAAAGACTTTCTGAAGCGATATCCCAAAGATAAACTGGTAGTGGTTGGGCAAGATCGAAACCAATCGATTACCAGTCGGTCAACCGTTGCGACTTTTCTTGATATTAAAAAGAAGCTCACAAAATACAGCGAAGATATTGATGATATTTTTCAGCGCTCGATTGAAGATATTATTGATGAACTGCCCAATGAAGACATCGCTCATAGACGCTTAAGCTTATTGATCAAGCTCGGACTTGGTTATTTGACGTTGGAAAGAAAAACGCAATCCCTATCAACGGGTGAATTTCAATGTGTTCATTTAGTTTCTGAGCTGTTTGCGGGCTCAAGAAGCCCACATACGCTTTTTATTTTTGACGAGCCTTCAAAAGGTTTATCACAAAACATATTAAATCAATTTATTGATAGTATTAGGGGCATTTTGCAGGATGAATCTGTCTCCATCATAACGATTGAACATCATTCGTATATGCTGGAAAGCTCTGATTTTATCGTTGATTTTGGTGAAAGACAGTCTGCACCTGTGGAGCATCTTGAGGTTGTCAGTCATGATGATTATTATCGCGAGCAAAACGGTTCGGATAGCACTGCTCCATTGCAAATTTCTTCAACGCTCCAGCAGCAAAATGGGATCACCTATTTAAAAGAAAATCAGATCGACTATTTTAAAAATGCAGAAAACATCTATAAGGGCGGCATATTAAAAAGCTTGTCATCAATGGCCCGTCTGATTTATGGCGAATACGAATCGGACAAAATTGCACCCGTCATCGCGATTGATCTGGAACGGCACTTGTATAGTCAATATACTTTTCTCTATGAAATTGGCGGCTTGATCAATCATATTGTGACGGCACATCCAACGAATAAAGATACAAATAGCTTCGATTTTTATAGACAAGACAATCATTGTCCATGCTGCTCGGGCCGACGAGTGATTGGGAAATTTGATTTTGATATTGTTGTTCAGGACAAAACCGTACCATTCTGGGATGGCCAACTGCATCCTGATGTAATGGAGGTTCTAAAATTCTATCAATTCTCAAGAATACAATTCATCTTTGATGAGATTAAGAATGAGCTTGGTCAGGATTTAAGCAAAAGCTATAACGAGATGACAGAGGCAGAAAAGCATACTTTTTTATACGGCTATTGGGAAAAGTCATTTTATGATAAAGCAGCCAAAGCAACGAGGATTTGGGAAGGCTTTAATCACATCATTGGGATGTATATGTTTGTATCGAAATCGATGATTAAAGAGCAGATAAAAGAATCCAAAGAAATGATTATCTGTCCAATCTGTCAAGGAACCGTACTAAAGCATCATAAAAAGCTGAAATTTGGCGATACGGATATTCGTGAGATTATTCAGCAGCCAATTGATGAAGTCATGAAAACGGTAGGGAAGCTGCAGGAACTAGAAAAATTGAAAGCCATTGTCGGCGGCGACATGGTTTTGACCGAAGATGTCTCTTTATTGCCTCGGGAAACACAAGTCGCGCTGAAAATGCTGGAACTAGAGCTGGCAAGCTTTGCGCACTATGAAATGGTATTGCAAAATGCCCTGCCATTCTGGGGCAGCATTAGCAGCAGTATCGAATCGATCAGCATTAATAATCGGATCTCTATCTGTGATTTTGGCAATATCAACGAGACGAGAGAAACGATCATTGATAAGTATTTTACGAATGGAAAATACAAAAAACTGACCTATGTCTATGAAGCGTTTGGTTACAAAAAAATCGTCACCTTAATTAATAAGGTTAAAGCAAGCCATCCATGTCCGTTCTGTAAAGGAAAGAAAGTAATTTCAGAAGATGGACTCCATGATGGTGTATACAAATTATCGGTACCATGTGTTAGATGTTATGCAAGTGGCATCAACGATGAAGGGCGTAAGGAAATCGTCGAAGGCATAGATGTGCAAAGATGGCTAACTGGCAAAGTAAGTGATGTTGTTGCTGAAAGCTTAACTATTGAGGCTGTAGCAGATATTCCAATTTTCAATCGGATCCGTGAGTTGAACAAACAAGAAATGATGGCGATTTACCAATTCCTTGTGCTAAATAATTGAATTTAAACATTTGCGTTTTGGTCGCTGCGCGAGAAGATCATTCTTACGATCGCTGTTGCAGCCAGATTCTTTGATTTCCTAAGACATTTAAAGGTAAGAATATGGCTGCAAAGGCGAACACTTCGTTTCTAGAGAAACGATCTTCTCGCTTCGCTAAATCTTCATTTTTTTAAGTTCAAGTTATATAGTTCAACTAATATACATGTCAGACAGTGAAGATAACTCATTTGCAATAATGAATTGCAGATGAGTTTTTTTGCTATTTTGAACCGGAGTTAGGCTATTGCCCAGCGTGCTTCTTTTTTGATACATTCCATCGCTATACCAGCAGGTCCGCTCGTCGCTCTCTTCGCCAGCGAAGGGCAAGCAGCAGAACTACGCCCGAGATAAGCAGCAAATAAGCGAGCGGCTGCACATACTGAGCATAATAGAGATCAGCAAGTCTGCTGACGAGTGCAACGGGCAGCATGCCAAGCACAAGGAAGGCATACGGAATCTGAAGTCCGATGATCGTTATGAAGCTGCCAGCCAAGCTTGAAATCCATGCAGCAGCCAAAGCCGTGATCAGACCGAACAAGTACATAGCAGCGATAGACAAGGCGATAAATTGACCAAAGGTGAGGTTATACCAAAAGTAGCTGTCATTAAATATCGAGCTGATGCCGGAATCTAGAAATATCCCTGTTCCTAGTCGGCTGTATAGCAGAAAGAAGGTGCCGAGCTGAACCGTAATGATGATGAGTGAGGATAGGAGGGCAGCGATCAGCTTTTTACGGAATAAGGCTCGTCCGATACGTGTCGTATATTGCAGATGAATGACTCTGCTGTGCTTGTCCTTTAAGAAGAGCGGCGAAATGATAAATAAGATGCTCAGCCCGATAAGAACGGTCATATAGTTGATTAAGGTTTTGTAATTATTAAAGACGACAAACGTAAAAACAGAGTCGCTCTCGCCGCTGGCTAGAAGCTCATCAATTCTGTGCTGCTGCTTCGGAGTATGTCCATTTGCCCCATAAATCCATCTCGTCTCACTATTTTCTTTGCGTTCTATTAAATAGCTGTACGCTTGTGCCTTCCAAAAGAGGCCATTGCTGAGCTCAAACATGACGTAGCTTTTAAGCTTCTTCAACTGTTCATAGTCCGCACTGCGAAAGGCATCATAGGTTGAAATTCTAGCAGCGATGAACTGTGGGTTTGACTGCATGAATTGTTCGGTTTCTTCAATTGTATTGGCATAGTTCTGGAGAAAATGATCATATTCAGTATCATCCATATGAGTGCCGTAATTATTTTTCATCTCGATGCTAATATTGTGGAGATCAAGGTCTGGCCTGCCGTTAGGGAAATATTGAAAGTAAAACTGGATAAATAAAAAGTAAAAAACGACGTTGAAGGCAAGCAGCAGCACAACCATTCTCAGTCCAAACAGCTTCTTTATTTCATGCAGCACAATGCTCATATCATCGCCTCCTTCTAATTTATATTTTGACGTTTGAATTTCCGCAGGCCATGGACGCAAAGGAGCAAGAGCAGCACGGACCAAGAACCAGCCGTTATCCATTCATAATTAGGAAAGCTTGAGAAAGCGCTGTTAGCCATAAACCACATATTTGGGTTCAGTGCGAGATGAAATGGCGTAAAGCCTGTAAATAATATGAGCTTCCAATCTTTTGGCACGAGGTTAGTCATAAGAAGAATAGTGCCAAATAGGATGGCGAAGCATCCAAATACGAAATAGCTGTTGCGTACATAAGCGGATATCGCAAAGGAAATAGCGGTATAAATAAGCTGCAGTATATAGACGAGCGCTATAGCACAGGTTAGATAGCCGACAAACGACATGCTGTGCCATGATATGTAAGGCTGAGGCATGCCAAATCCCCAATTAAAGAAGCTGCTTATCGGCACCAGCCAAAGTCCATCGTAGCTAAATAGCAGGAAATAAGCGGACAGCGTAATACCGGATAAAACGATCGTAACGCTCGTTCCTGCCGCAAGGGCTGCAAGCAGCTTGTCTGTTTGCAGCCTTCGTCCTCGCTTCGTGCTGTAATGCAGCAGGTGGGTGCCTTTCTCAAACTCGTAATTGCTTATACTGCTGCTCATCAGCACGATTAGAATCATAAGCTGGAGCACGAGGGTTCGAATGAGCGTCTTGAAGAGCATGGCATGTGTATTGTACTCCTTACCGATGAAAAAAAGACTTTTGTGCTCTTCATTAGCAATAAGCTGTTGAAGCCGCTCGTCAATTAGGACATACTGCTGCTTGACCGTATCGGCCGCCTGTCCGCTTAGGCCATACTTTGCTATCTCACTCTCCGCAAGCTGCTTCATATTAAGCCCAGCATAGGTTTCATCAATATTTTGCATCAGATAATCATAATTTTGAATGACACGCAGCTCATTGAACATGGCAAGTTCTTTGCTGCTGTATAGATCTGGCTGATCGATCACGTACATTTTATAATTGTCATACTGAAAGAAATCGCCAGGCATCTCATAGGTACGGGCTGAACGCTTGTCTGTCAGCTTGTTCATTTCGTCCAGTCGGGTCAAATAGTATTTTTCATAGTCTCCTTGCATCTCGTCGCTAATCTTCCAACCAAATTGGTCGACGAGCCTGTTCAGTATGCGCATTTCATCCCTCAAAGGGGCTTGCTCGGCAATGAGAAACAAGTTATAGGCGGCAAACAGTGTCAGCAGTGATAGAATAACCGGTGACAGCAGCGCCTTTCTAAGCTCATAAGCCCGAACCTTCCAGCTCATACTGGCTCACCCGTCTGTGCCTCATCCTGATAAATGTAAATAAATACGTCCTCTAGATTTGGCGCTGCCGCTTTCCAATCAGGCTGGGGCAGTCCTGAGCTAATGAATCGAATCAGTAATCGTCCGGACTCCTGCTTCTCGGAAAGCGAGAGATACGAGCGACGGAAAGCTTCCACAGCCTCGTAGTCTATGGTAGTCTCAAATACCATACCCTCGATAAGACCGCACAGCTTCTCGATGGAATCCTTGTGCAGCACCCGCCGATCCTTGATCATTATAATTTCATTGGCAATTGATTCGACATCGGATACGATATGCGTGGACAAAATTACGATTCGATTGCGTGCCAGCGCCGTCAGCATATTGCGGAAGCGGACGCGCTCCTTCGGATCAAGCCCGGCGGTAGGCTCATCAAGAATAAGCACTCGCGGATCATTCAGCATCGCCTGTGCAATACCGACACGTTGAATCATGCCGCCAGAAAACTTTTTCATTTTCTTATCCATAACCTCTTCCAAGGCAACAAGCTTCAGCAGCTCCACGATTTTCGGCTTGGCGATTGCGGCTTTGATGCCCTTGAGGGCAGCGAGATAGAGCAGGTATTTGCGAGGGCTGTAATTTTTGTAGTAGCCGAACTGCTGTGGGAGATATCCGAGCTGCTCGCGGTAGCGCTCATCCAGCTTGATAATGTTTTCACCGTTGTACAAAATTTCGCCTTCACTTGGATGAAGAAGAGTGGCTAGCATTTTGATCAGCGTTGTTTTGCCAGCGCCATTAGGGGCAAGCAGGCCGTATACGCCATTTTCAAATTCAAGATTAATCTGCTCCAGCGCGCTGAAGCTTCCGAAGCGTTTGGATACCTGTTGTACGGTCAGCATGTCAGACAGCTCCTTCCGAGCCTTGGAATGTTGTTAGCTTCTTAAGATTTTTTATATACAAAGCACAGAACAAGAAAGCGGCTATTACATAAGCCGATGTCGGAACAGCGAAGAGAATTTGCATATACAGAGCCTTGCTTAAAAAGGTAAAGGATAGATTAGCGATGAACCAGCCGGCAAGAAGCACGACCTTTATCGTGTCTGAATGTACACGCAGCAAAACATATAGGAAAACTGTCGAGAATAAAAACAAGGACGCAGCTGATAATGTAAGCCCGAATAAAACGTTGATAGACTGGAAAACAAATGAGGCTGCTGTGATTAGAGCGGCATTGATCATCATACAGATCAAGCTGAAGGCCAGCATCCGAAAAGAGGCGAGCTGGTATACATTGTACTTGCATGCCATTTCTGTTTCATAGGTATCGCTATGCCTTCGCCTGACAAAAAATAGAATAGAAATAACGAGATAAAGTATCGGAGAGCCTATAAAGATGGATGAATAGATATCTTCGTTTTGCAATCTTGAATCACCGCTGATTCCAAGCGCCAGCCCGAACAGGAGAAGCACACCAGTTGCCAGCGCATAGACGATTTCGGTCCAGTCATGGAACAGATGACGAAAGCCAAGGCGGGCATGCATTACTCGTAAATAACGATAGAAGCTTTGCCTCGGAACGAGACCAGCAGCAACGATGCTGCGAATATGCTGCGTTACTTCCTCCTCATCGGGCAGTTCAACCGAGGGGAGGTTTTTTTTATTCAATACGATCGCCTCCGAGTCTTTTTTATTAGGATGGCACTATAAAGAACGGGCTATAGCAGATTATGCTTTAGCTTTCTGATCATGGCATAATATTTGGTTTTAACCGTTGATTCTGGCATATTCAGCAGTGGGGCAATGTCAGCAAAGGTGTATTCAGCAAAAAACTTAAGCCGGAATATATGCTGCGAGACGGCGTCCATTTGGTTCACCAGCTGCATAACAGCCTCGATTTGTTCTTTTTTCTCAATTTCCAGCGTGAAATCTTCATTGCTTTGAATATCCTCTTCCATTGGAGCCGTATGGCGAGCGTAGCTGTAGTATTTGGAACGGTAATAGTCGACGATGCGATTGGTAGCAAGCTTGTACAGCCAAGTGCGGAACATGCCGCGGCTTCCGTCATAGCGTCCAATCGATTGCAGCATATGGATGAAAATGTCTTGTGTCAGATCCATGGATAGCTGCTTGTTTGTCGTTTGTCGGTAAGTGTAGCTGTACATTTCCTTGTAGTACCGAGAAACGAGCGCATTTGCTGACGTTTCACAGGCTTTCCGCTGAATTTTTCTAATCCATGCTGCTTCTGTATCCATAGTTCCTCTCTTTCCTTGCGATGTAATCAGCTTGCCGCTCATATCTATATTCGTAAATAGTTTAGAAATAGTTTGAATTCATCCAAGGTGAAACGGCTGTCGCCGTCCTTTGGCGGCGCTGCGTGTTTCATTCCGGAGAAATATAGAGATCGTATGGCGAAATGGCTTTCCTATATTTTGAAAAAAGGTGCTGCCCCTTTAGGTCTATGACCTTTTGGGACAGCACCTTTTATTTTAGTGCGGCATCCTAGATGCCCACTTGGCGGGAATGCGCAAGGATAGGTCTATTTATTAGATCTATTCCATCGACTTGAGCTAAATTGGCGGATTTAGATCTAAAAAGTAGACTTATTTCTCCCCGAAGCAGGCAGAAGGTGCCCATTTGACGGGAATGCGCAAGGATAGGTCTATTTATTAGATCTATTCCTACGATTTGGACCCATTTGGCAAGCTTAGATCTAAAAAGTAGACTTATTTCTCCCCGAAGCAGGCAGAAGGTGCCCATTTGGCGGAAATGCGCAAGGATAGGTCTATTTATTAGACCTATTCCTGCGATTTGGACCCATTTGGCAGGCTTAGACCTAAAAAGTAGACTTATTTCTCCCCGAAGCAGGCAGAAGGTGCCCATTTGGCGGGAATGCGCAAGAATAGGTCTATTTATTAGACCTAATCCATCGACTTGAGCTAAATTGGCGGATTTAGATCTAAAAAATAGACTTAATCCACCGCGGAGATGAGGCTCCACTTAGGCACCAATAAGAGCCTCCGGAAGCTCGCGCTCATAGTTTTTATGTAAAAGATATCGTTGAACTCCTCGGCAGCTCTGCAGTGCTTGTCTTGCTAGTGAGATAGCCTCGCTGCGGTTCCCAGCTTTTATTTCGATCTCGGAGAGCAGGGCAGCTCTCATCCACAGCTTGGATATTTTAGCTGCATTTGCTCGGGCTGTCTCCAAATCGCCTTCCTCTATTTGAAAATACGTTTCATAATAAAAACGGTATTCTACTGGTTGAATACGTGCGATTTCACTTTTAACAGCAGCAGAATTTTTTCGGTACATGCCATGAATCGCCTTGTACAGCGCTTGTCTGTTAGGCTGCTTATACTTGATCAGCAGCTTGCCAATCAACTGCTCAACCTCTTCATCCTGCTGGTTCGCAGCGGCATAAAAAAGATACAAAGCAGGCTTCTTTCGCTGTTTAATCAAAAACTTCTCCAGCCGCTTAATATTAGTTTCTCGAAAAATCAAATGATTGTGAGGCCATATGATAAACACGGTCACAATAAGGAGTGCGGCAATAAAAATATAAATAATAGGTAGATCCAGCATTGTCAAAATTACGGTTACGATAAAGATGAGGAGATAGACGAATACAATTCGAACTGGCGAGTAAATAATGAATCCCTCCTTCTATTTTTAGTAGTATAGCACAACATCTAATAGAGCTGGTTTATAATTTCCAAGCAGCAGGAGCGATTTTTAATAGTCGAATGTCGACACAATAATATACCGAAATAGAATAGAAGAAAATAGTCGAATGCTGTAAAATAGTGTAATATATCGTTATGGAAGTATGGGAAGGGGAATACGTTTGAATCGCTTATTAACGAGAATGGTTCTGTTTTTTTCTAGTCTCATTTTACTTGCAGGTGCCGTGCTGGGGTTTACTATTTATCGTTCATCGACGGGGCTTGTTGAAAACTCTTTGGGAGCGCAAGCGCAGCTTGTAGCAGAGAATGCAGCTAGGTTGATTGATTCGGAGTCTTATGAAGAGCTCAGCGTCGAGGCGGGGGAAACCGCGTATTATACGAAGCTGCGTTCCGAGCTGAATGAGCTTCGAGAAATGAATGGCTTGAAATATCTGTACACGCTTGCAAAAACAGAGCAGGATGGCAAACCTGTCTATTATTACGTTGTGGATGGAGCGCCGCTGGATGTAGACCCTGAAGACTTCTCAGCTTTAGGCGATACGGAGGAGAACGAATATCCGCATATGGTGAAAGCATTTGCTGAAGGAAAAACGGAAATCGGAGAATTGTCGAATGATCCGCAATATGGAGCGACCATAACCGCTTACGTTCCCATTAAGAACGGGGCTGGTGAGCTGATCGGTCTTGTCGGTGCTGATTTTGACGCTACAAATGTGTTCACACTTATGGATGATAACAAGAAGGCGACGTTATTTATAACTTTAAGTATTATCGCAGCAGGAATCGTTCTCGTCTTTCTAATGGCGACATATTTGACTCGGCCTTTAATTAAGCTTACGTCACAGGTTGCCAAAGTGAGAGAGGGAGATATGACGGTCGTCATTAACACAAGCCGCAAGGATGAAATTGGGCATCTGGCAAACACATTTGATCAGCTGGTTACGAATACTAGAACGGTTATCAGCAAAATGCGGGACAATTCGGAGAAACTGCTTACGTCCTCGAAGGGGGTATCCGCGCATGCTAAATCTACGACAGAAGCGAGTCGCTTGATCGCGGCGAGTATTCAGGATGCGTCAGGCGGCGCCAGCATTCAGGTAATCCGAGCGGCGGATATGTCCAAAGCTGTAGTAGGCATGACGCACAATATGCTGCGCATTACAGAATCAGCTTCCATTGTTTCGGATGTGGCGCAAGGGACGATGGAGCATACCGAGCACGGCAATGAGCTTATTGTGCAGGCGATGACCGAGATGGAATCGATCCATGATACGGCTGCACAAATGCTGGAAGCAACAAGAAGGCTGGAGAGCCGCTCAGGTGAAATTGGAGAAATTACAACGGTGATGGCAGGTATCGCGAAGCAGACGAATTTGCTAGCGCTAAATGCGGCTATCGAAGCTGCACATGCGGGAGTTAACGGCAAAGGGTTTGCTGTTGTGGCGGAGGAGGTGCGCAAGCTTGCGACACAATCACAAAATTCAGCTACGTTAATTGGTGAATTAATTAACGCTATCCTGGAGCAAACCTCACAA
This sequence comes from Paenibacillus sp. FSL H8-0548, assembly GCF_038630985.1. Classification (NCBI taxonomy): domain Bacteria; kingdom Bacillati; phylum Bacillota; class Bacilli; order Caryophanales; family Paenibacillaceae; genus Paenibacillus; species Paenibacillus sp. FSL H8-0548. Next base: position 5,977,875 of record NZ_CP152049.1, on the reverse strand, counting down.
TTGTCCTCGGACATGGAGTCGAATGCGCGGAAGGTCGAGTCAGGGCTTCATCTTGTGAAGGATGCAGGCCATGCTTTTCAATTGATTGTAACGGGACTAGAGCAGGTGAATATGCAGCTGCAGGAGGTATCCTCCGCTTCAGAGGAGGTTTCTGCGGAATCGGAGGAGGTAGCGGCTTCTGTTGACGAAATGGAGCGGATCTCACGACAGGCGGCCCAGCATTTTGAAGGGATTGCGGTGAATTCCGGTGCACAGATCGTTTCGATGGATGAAGTAAGCACCTCAGCAGAGAATATTCGCTCGATGTCTGACGAGCTTACCTCTCTGAATAAGCGCTTTATTGTATAGCCACTCATTATTCACATTTTTTATATTTTAATTCGGTGTAAAGGTATAGGAACAAAGAGGGCTTAAAGCTATAATGATTTTAAGTAAGAAGAAACGAGCATTGACGACAGCTGGCAGCGCTTGGTGGTATAATCAACCAGGGGACTTGGGCTTGTTGATCAAGGTTTAGGCTCTGCCGACAAATAACCCTTAAGGAGTATTCGAAATGACTAAAACACTTATTTTCGGGCACAAAAACCCGGATACAGACACGATTACATCAGCTATCGCTTACGCTGAGCTGAAAACTAAGCTAGGTGCTGACGTTGAGGCGATTCGTCTTGGCGACGTGAATGGCGAAACGCAATACGCGCTTGACTATTTTGGCATTGCAGCGCCTCGTTTGATTGAGAACGTTGCTGACGAGACCGATACGGTCATTTTGGTTGACCATAACGAGCGCCAACAAAGCGCTAATGATATCGATAGAGTACGTGTGCTTGAGGTTATTGACCACCACCGTATCGCTAATTTCGAGACAAGCCACCCCGTTTATTTCCGCGCGGAGCCTGTTGGCTGTACAGCTACAATTTTGAATAAATTGTACAAAGAGAACGGCGTAGCCATTCGTAAAGAAATTGCTGGCCTAATGCTTTCAGCAATTATTTCGGATTCCTTGCTGTTCAAATCACCAACTTGCACAGAGCAAGATGTTGCAGCAGCACGCGAGCTTGCTGAAATTGCTGGCGTTAACGCGGATAGCTACGGACTGGACATGCTTAAAGCAGGTGCAGACCTAAGCGACAAAACCATTGCTCAGCTGATTTCCCTTGATGCGAAAGAATTCGCAATGGGCAGCTACAAAGTAGAAATCGCACAAGTTAATGCGGTGGATACAAACGATGTTATTTCCCGTCAAGCAGAGCTGGAAGCTGCGCTAAATGACATTATCGCAACTAAGGGTCTTGATCTGTTCGTGCTTGTCGTAACGGATATTTTGAACAACGATTCCGTAGCGCTTGCACTTGGTACTCAAGCTCATGCAGTAGAGAAAGCTTATAACGTGACTTTGACTGATAACAAAGCTCTATTGAAGGGCGTTGTATCCCGCAAATCGCAAATCGTTCCAGTCCTTACTGAAACGCTTAGCAGCCTGTAATCAGCAGATCGGTTATTGGCGTTTGTAAAAAAGAAAAAAAGCAGTTTGAAGCTTGTAATTCAAGTTTCAGACTGCTTTTGTTTTGTTATACTAGAAAAGAAGGAGTGGATGAGATGTTTACTGTAACTGAATATAGCGCTGAATTGATGAAGGATCCCTTTGGTATTTTGACGGGGAAGCGATATGAATTTAGTCTCGATCTTGCTGTAGAAGAGGATGACGAGCTGTTCCACGATGAAGGCGTGACGCTTCGCGTCGTTTATGTTGTTGAAGAAGACAGCGCTAGAATCGCAAAATATGAGTTTTTGACAACCTCTTCGAATAAGTATATCGATTTTGAGTTGGAAGAGGATGAGGAGAAAATGGTGTTTGCATTTTGTCAGGAGCATTTTGACAGCTCTAAGGGATAATGGTATTACATAAGGAGATTAAACTGTTGTATAGAATAGAGCTGCAGCTCTATTCTATACAACGTCCCAAAAGCGCCGTGAAAACCCATATGCGGGAGAGATTTAACGATGGAGAATGAAGCAGGGCGAACAGCATAAGCAAAAAACGAATATATTCATTCTAAAAAACAGCGGTTGCCATTGAAATGGCAGCCGCTGTTTTTAGTTATTCAGCAAGGCTTCAGCCTTGAGCAGCTAAGCAGCATTAGAAAAGCTTTGTTATTTGTCGACGCTCCATCGCATAAAATTTGAAAACAACGATTTATGCAGTGCATGAGGAAGGGAGCAGGTGATGAACACGGGACAGAAGGATATAGAGCTGGCAGAACAGTACGGCGCCCATAATTATCATCCCCTGCCGATCGTAATTAGCCGTGCTGAGGGTGTGTGGGTACAGAACTTAGAGGGCACACGCTATATGGATATGCTTAGTGCTTATTCGGCTTTAAATCAGGGGCATTGCCATCCGCGGATTATTGCTGCGTTAAAGGAGCAGGCGGATAAGGTTACCCTTACGTCGCGTGCTTTTCATAACGAAATGTTCGGTGTGTTCAGTGAGCGGCTTGCGAAATATACCGGCAAAGAGCGAATTCTTCCCATGAATACAGGAGCGGAGGCGGTTGAAACAGCGATAAAGGCTGCAAGGCGCTGGGGTTACCGCACCAAGCTTATACCGGATGGGCAAGCAGAAATTATTGTATTCGAAGGCAATTTTCACGGACGAACGCTGACGGTAACCTCATGCTCCTCGACAGAGGCTTATCGCGAAGGCTTCGGTCCCTTCACACCAGGCTTTCGAATCATTCCGTACGGCGATATCGCAGCATTAAGAGCCGCTATTTCGCCAAATACCGCCGCAGTGCTGATTGAGCCGATTCAAGGCGAAGCGGGCATATGTATTCCGCCTAATGGATTTCTTAGTGCTGTGGCTGAGCTTTGCAAGCAGAATAAGGTGCTGCTTATTGCCGATGAGATTCAAACGGGCTTTGGACGTACAGGTCGCCGCTTCGCATGTGATTGGGAGAGTGTTGTGCCGGACATCTATATTATGGGCAAGGCGCTTGGCGGAGGAGTACTGCCGGTTTCGGCAATTGCAGCTGATGGATTCATTATGGATGTATTTGAGCCGGGCTCTCACGGCTCGACCTTTGGCGGCAATCCTTTAAGCTGTGCTGTTGCCATTGCTGCACTGGATGTCATTCAAGAGGAGCAGCTGGCAGATCGATCGCTTAGGTTAGGGAATTATTTCATGAGCAAGCTTGCTGCGCTGCGGCATCCTGACATTATAGAAATTAGAGGACGCGGTCTATTTATCGGAATCGTGCTATCTACCCCTGCGAGAGCCTATTGTGAGCAATTGATGCAGCTTGGGCTGCTGTGCAAAGAAACCCATGACTATGTTATCCGACTGGCGCCACCGCTTATTATTACGGAAAATGAGATCGATTGGGCCTTTGATAAAATTGAAGCTGTCTTCACGAATAGCAACCTAGCAGGAGCGTGACGGCTATGAGCAAACAACAGGTAGCGATTGTGACGGTCCCATTTGGGAGAGGGGCGGGTACGACAGGAGCAGAACGAGGTCCAGAGCATATTATACAATTTGCGGGACTTACGGATAAGCTGACGGATCTGAATATCAGCTACCGGCTGGCGGGCGAGGTGCGCGAACCATCCAAGGCGAAGCCGCTGAAGACGAATAATGCGAAGCATCTATCTGAGGTATACGAGATGAGCAATCTGCTGGCGGATCAAGTGTCGGAAATCGTTGCAGCAGGACAGTTTCCGCTCGTGCTGGGCGGAGATCATAGCATTGCCATAGGGACGATTGCGGGACTTGCAGAGCATTATACGAATCTTGGCGTTATTTGGTTCGATGCCCATTCTGATTTGAATACGGAGGATACGAGTCCGTCAGGCAATATCCATGGCATGTCGCTTGGCATAAGTCTGGGGAGAGGTATTCCGCTGTTGACAGGTCTTAGGGGCATTTTTCCGAAAATAAAACCAGAGCATGTCGCTATTGTCGGAGCCAGATCTCTGGATGCAGGAGAGAAGGAATCTATTCGGGAGCTGGGTATTGCCTGCTATACGATGCATGATATTGACCGGCTTGGTATCGCAAGGGTCATGGAGAAGATCATTCATCAAATGAAGCAAATGACTGATGGCGTGCATATCAGCTTTGACATCGACAGTATTGATCCTCTCGAGGCGCCTGGCACTGGTACACCGGTGAAAGGCGGCTTAAGCTACCGTGAAGCGCATCTGGCACTTGAGTTTCTTTATCAATCAGCACTCGTCACATCAGCAGAGCTTGTAGAGGTAAACCCCAGCCTCGACCACAACGATCAGACGTCTAAGCTAGCTGTCGAGCTTATAGCCTCACTGCTTGGCGATCAAATATTGTGATGGGCAGCGGCGATTAGCTTAAATGGATGCGAATGGATAGGAGGGATATACTCATGCGGGAGCCATTTCAAAATGAGCCCTTTACCGATTTTTCGGTAGTGGATCATGTTGTTGATTTTCAGGAGGCGCTGCGCAAGGTTGAAGCGGAGCTGGGGCAGGAATATACGCTGAAGATTGGCCCGAATCGAATTGAGACGATACAAAAGCGGAAATCGATAAATCCTTCCGACGTAGGTCAGCTTGTCGGTATCGTATCGCAGGCAGATACAGTGCTTGCTCATAAGGCGATTCTTGCAGCAGTCTCTGCCTTTGACAGCTGGAAGCAGGTAGCCCCGCTCGCAAGAGCGAGAGTGCTTTATAAGGCTGCGGCTATGCTGCGGCGCCGCAAGCATGAATTTTCTGCATGGCTCGTATACGAAGCAGGAAAAAGCTGGGCCGAGGCGGATGCGGATACAGCAGAAGCGATTGATTTTCTTGAGTTTTATGGAAGAGAGATGGAGCGTCTGGCTGATCGACAGCCGGTTGTCGCGCTTGGCGGCGAGGATAATGAGCTTGTCTATATCCCGCTTGGCGTGGGTATTATTATTCCTCCATGGAACTTTCCGCTTGCCATAATGGCAGGCATGACAATGGCTGCAGTCGTCGCTGGCAATACAGTTGTATTAAAGCCAGCCAGCGCAACAGCCGTCATTGCAGCCAAGTTTGTTGAGCTGCTAGAGGCTGCGGGCCTGCCTGATGGTGTTGTGAATTTCCTGCCAGGCGCGGGCAGCGAGGTGGGTGATTTTCTGGTAGAACACCCGTTAACCCGTTTTGTATGCTTTACAGGCTCGCGGGAGATCGGGATCCGTATTAACGAGAAAGCATCGCTTATTCAACAGGATCAGAAATGGCTGAAGCGTGTAGTTGCGGAAATGGGCGGCAAGGATACGATTATCGTGGATCAGGACGCGGATCTTGATCTCGCTGCCGATGCGATTACGGCTTCTGCCTTCGGCTACGCAGGACAGAAATGCTCGGCGTGCTCGCGAGCCGTCGTGCATGAGCTTGTCTATGACGAGGTCATTGAGAAGGTTGTCGCAAGAACGAAGCAGCTTAAGCTTGGCAAAGCAAACGAGCAAAGCACCTATGTAGGGCCAGTTATTGATGAGAGAGCTTACCTAAGTATTTTAAAATATATCGAGGTTGGACGCAGTGAAGGCATTATCGTGCATGGCGGTAAAATTGGAGACAGCAGCGGTTATTTTATTGAGCCGACTATTATTAAGGACATTGCTCCGGATGATCGAATTGCGCAGGAGGAAATATTCGGTCCCGTATTAGCGTTTATCAAAGCCGAGAGCTTTGATGAGGCGCTTACTATTGCCAACAACACCGAGTATGGCTTAACGGGTGCGGTCATCTCGCGAAACCGCAGCCGGCTGGAGCAAGCCCGTGAGCAATTTCATGTAGGCAATCTGTATATTAATCGAAAATGTACAGGAGCACTGGTCGGTGCTCATCCCTTTGGGGGCTTTAATATGTCAGGCACAGACTCCAAGGCAGGCGGGCGTGATTATTTGCTGCTCTTTACGCAGGCTAAGGTGATATCCGAAAGGTTCTAACTGTTATTGCGGGCGGATTTGGCAAGTATGAAGCCAATCCGCTCTATCCTTCTCTCGAGATCCTTAATTTGGATCGACAGTTAGTTATCTGAATATATCTTTTATCCAATGCAGCACTGGGGTGATCATTTCTTTGTTTACCCAGCGAATCGGAGGATAGATCAGCTTCATCCATAAGAAGCGGAACGGATAATATACGGCGTTTCGCCACAATAAGCCAAGCAAGTGTAACAGCCATTTAGTTGCAATTGCACAATATCGGAGGACGGGTATAAATACCTCATAGTAGAGCCAGCGAAATACATACTTCCACAGAAAGTAGAGCGGATAGTAGATCCCGTAATAAAGAATAGGATAGAGTATGAATTTCCAAAGGAATCGACAGAGTGGAAGAAGCAAATGCTTTGCTGCCCATCTGAGCGGATAGTACAATAGGTACCGCCATAGCGGCCTAAACAGATAACAATATAAAAATTCAAATACAGGAGCAAGGATTCGCTCCCACACCCAGCCAAGCGGTGGAACGATGAGGCGCAGCCAGATGAATTCTAGTATTCGTAGAGCTAAGTGGATGGGCATATAAATGATAAATACAATACCTCGAAGCACATATTTCAGAGCAGTCGCTAATCCGCGCATTCATTCTCACAACCTTTTATTCTACTATTTGGCGACCAATTCCATTATACCTAACCGCAGAGCCCCCAATATACTTTTTTTGTGCGATTTATGTGTGCAGATGTAGGCTGAGAGATAGTATGCAGCGTTATGACGATGAAAAGTAGTGTACTTTGTGCAACAGAATACGTAGAAAAGTGCGACTTGCGAGTCTACGTTGTAGAAAATACAATAGAATCGCGCATTATGGGTAAAATTGTGCCCTATGAGACCGATTCTATTGTAAAAAGTACACTCTAGGCTCAGTTGAGCTCCTCAGACGCCAGTTTCATTGTAAAAAGTGCAATGTAGGAGCGGCGGGTGGGCTGGAACCAACCAACCAACCAACCAACGTTTGAAATAGTTCATCCTATTCTAAAAGAATTATTCTACTCGAAGCAGAGCTGAGCCGCGCATGATATAAGTGTGGTGTTTTCTAAACGATTCGGATGCCATTGTACAGGATAGTGTAGAATACGTGCGGAAAAGCAGGAGGTTGCCGTAAATATTCAGAACCGCGCGAGCTTTTCCGGGTGACGGGTGAGAGGTTAAGGGCGATGAGTAAGTTTGACTATAGTTATTTTTTACGAAGCCATCTTCCTTTAAATGGGATATGATGAAGAGGCTGCGTGCAACCTGCAAGCGGAGTAACGGTTCACAGCGGAGATTGGGAGTAGGGGAGCTGGTTATATGAAGCTGGATTTGGAGAAATGGATCATAGAAGCGGATATTATAAGTATGCAGACGGCTATGGAAGCGGGCTTGCTATGCTCAGAGGATTTAGTGAACGTATATTTGGATCGAATCGGAAAATATGATACGGAGCTTCGCTCGATATTGGAAGTTAACCCCGATGCGTTAGAAATTGCTAGGGTTTTAGATAAGGAACGAACCGAGAAGGGGAGCAGAGGACAGCTGCACGGAATTCCAATATTGCTGAAGGATAATATTGATACGCATGATAACATGCATACAAGCGCGGGCTCGGTGGCTTTAGCAAATTCATTTGCTGCTAAGGATTCCTTTGTCGCTTCGCAATTGCGTGCGGCGGGAGCTGTGCTGCTCGGCAAAGCAAATATGACGGAGTGGGCAAACTTTATGTCAGGCTCCATGTGGGCGGGATACAGCTCAAGAGGCGGGCTTGTCCTTAATCCCTATGGACCCGGCGAGCTGTTCATTGGCGGCTCCAGCTCTGGATCAGCCGCTGCGGTTGCTGCGAATTTGGCAGCTGCTGCGATCGGAACGGAAACCTCCGGCTCGATTATTAGTCCTGCCAGCCAAACCTGCCTTGTTGGGCTTAAACCAACGATTGGGCTAGTCAGCCGAACGGGAATTATCCCCATTACGAATAGTCAAGACACTGCTGGCCCAATGACGAGAACGGTGACGGATGCAGCTATTCTGCTGGGAGCGTTGACCGGGGCGGATGAGAGGGACGCGGTCACATTGACGGGAGCGAAGCACGCCTACCGGGACTATACGCCGTTCTTAGATGCTGATTATATTAAGCAGGCACGAATCGGAGTGCCGCGCTTTTATTATGAGCATTTGGACGAGGATAGGCTTGCGGTTATTGAAGCGGCGATAACGGATTTAAAGGAAGTTGGGGCGACCATTATTGATCCGGTTGAGCTAGCATGCGAGCAGACCGATTGGCAGTGGCATGTTCTACGCTATGAGTTCAAAAAATATATTAATGATTACTTGGGAGGGCTCGATGAATCTGTTCCGGTTCATTCTCTTTCAGAGCTAATTGCCTTCAATGAAGCGAATGCGGAGATCGCTTTGAAATACGGACAGGATACGCTGCTTTCGGCCGAGGAAACAAGCGGCACGCTTACTGAACAGGAGTATCTCGATAGTCTAGAGCAAAACAAAGAGATGGCTGGCAAGCAAGGCATTGATTATGCAATCAAGAAGTACCGTTTAGATGCGCTGCTGTTTCTTGGCGACGAGGAAGGCGACGATATTGCCGCTCGGGCAGGTTATCCTGTGATCACCGTGCCTGGAGGAGTCGCGCATAAGGGTGTCATAGCTCCTGGGGGCTATACAACCAAAGGACCGCAGGGTATCACGTTTATAGGAACTGCATTCAGCGAGCCGACTTTAATTAAACTAGCGTATGGCTATGAGCAGACGACCAAGCATCGGTTTTCTCCTGTGGTTGGGAAAGGTTAGGAGGTTCTACATTTCAAAACAAATAGGCGCAGGCAGCAGAAGGCATTCCCTCGCTGTACTGTGCTTATTTTTTTATTTACAAGAGGCGATGTATGAAACAATAAAAAGTGAAACATATCCATAATTGGATCGTTTATGTTAGAGAGGGAGTCAATAGTGAGTTGTATTAGAAAATAAATTGCTAGGGAGTGTAAAAAATGAAATTACTACAGTCGCTATTTCTTTCGGTTATGGTTGTCTTTGTATTCGTTATACCAGCATATGCTGAAAATAGGATTCCTGAGGATGTTCATTCGTTTGCAGGATCAGAGGGTTTGAATATTATCAAGAAAGGGTTTTTAGCAGACCCCGCTGGCTACGGCTATTCTATTGAAGCTGGTATTAATGAGCTTGTATTAGGAGAAGGAAGACAACTATATTATGTGAATCCAGAATTGCTGAAAAAAGCTGATAATAGCCTAATTGAGATTACAGAAGCAAAAGAACACTTTGCCTATGTGATTTTGTATGAAGGTAAGCCAAAATCCATCATGGTAATTAGCAGGACTCCCGAGAAGAAACTTGAAGTTTTCGAATTTGGAGGAAGACCGGATACATTAGCTGCTGCATTTGAACTTATTTCAAAGCAGACTGCAGTAAATTCGGAAAGTCGACTGATCAGATTAAAAGGAGAGTTTGTTGTTGCAACAAAAACAAATAATAAAGAAACGATATTTGTCCCCGAGTTGATAAATCTAAGTAATGGTAGTGAGGAAATAAATGACTCTCCAGCAGAATTAGCCGTTGAAGTAAAAGAGCTAGAGGCAGCCCAGTTGATTAAATCTCTGAAAGAGATTCAATTAGAGAATAGCGATAAAGATGGATCAGGAGCTTTAACTAATCTAGATCAGCCTAAGGGCAGCTGGATAGTTACCATTGGTATAAGTATTCTATTAGCAAGTCTAGTTGTTGCAGTTGTATATTATATTCTTAAACGCAAACCATCCAAGACAAACTGATATACATGAAATGATCATAGGCGCAGGCAGCAAAGGGCATTCCGCCCCGCTGCACTGCGCCTATTTTGTTTATGCTTACAGCCGGATTTTAAATGACTTTTTCGTTAACGGATAGAGCCATTTCACACCGCTGGGCGTGAGCGTATCAGCAATGAGATGAGATAAATAGCCGAGCATCGACACAATCGATATGCCTTCAATTTGCAGCTGATTTTCGAGTCCCAAGCCAATGGCTCCCCAGATTGGGACAACCCATATCGTATGCGTCATGCCGCGATGCTTCAACCAAGGTGCCCACACGGAGAACAAACCAAAGCCAATAAGCCAGTTCATGTGGTAATAATAACCAGCATACATGACGATGCCGCCGACTGCGCTCGCGAGCACATTGCGGATGACGCCCTGCTTAGCAACGAGACCGAGCAGGAAGAAGGCAGCAGCAACGCCTATGTACAGAGGGGAGGGTGATTGCTCAGTGAAAAAATAAAGGCAAATGATGCCGGCGAGCAAAACCCCGGACCAAAGTGTGAACTCACGGATCAGCTTGGAGAGCTTCGTAAGCTTGCTGCTGAGCATGCTCGGACCGTCGAGGTCGGCACATAATGCTGAAAAACCGGCTACCGCAATATACAAAGCGGCATGCTCCAAAGTGAAAGGGTAATAAATTGAAGCGGCCGCACCAACTGCTGCTCCAATGATAAGATGGCTCTTTCCTGTCATAGTTCCTCCTGTGACTGATTATGCGTATGCATGAATTATGGCAGTCTGCTATAGTTGTTCTCGATTAATCTGTTCGTTGCGAACCATTTGTTCTAGCTTTTCTACTAGGCGGTCATGAGAGGGATCTTTTTTGCCAAAACGAAACAGTCTTTTACGATTTTGCTTTTTTAGCAATTGAAGCAGATAAAGCTTTTCTTTTAACGTGAGCATGTTGGCACAGAACCTCCTAACGATTAGGCACATCAGCCGTCGCTGTTTCTTTCCGATAGGCGCTTGGCGTCATACCTGTGCATCTTTTGAACAATTGGTTAAAGGAATGAATATCCTTGTACCCGACCATCTCAGCAATAGTGCTGATTTTGAGCGAAGAGCTGCGAAGAAGCTCTTGGCTTTTTTGAATACGCAAATTTTGCAGGTAGCGATGAAAGCTTTGCTTTGTATGCTGCTGGAAAAGACGCTGAAGATGGCGCTCGCTCCAGCCGCTTGCCTGAGCGAGCTTGGCGAGCGTTAGCTCCTGATTGTAGTGCAGATCCAATTCGTTTAACAGCTGTACAAAAGCGGTTTGCGAAGGGGCGGACGATGGGCTGCTGCGTTCCATAGAGCGCTGCAAGGCAATCATAAGCTGCAGCAGCAGAGTATGCAGGTAATCAGATGAGCCGCTTTGCGGCAGCACAAACTCTCTGTGCATCGTCAAAAACAGCTTTTCGAATTGATCATTCGTATCTATGCAAGAGTAGTAGGGAAAATGGCCGCGCTCCATGTCACTCATGAACTGCACAATGCTGTAGTCGGATGCAAATGCACTAAGCTTATGCAGCAGCAGCGGAGAAAAGACGCAATTAAATACAGATAAGGGGTTCTTATCCTTGCTTGAGGAGATGGGCCGAAATACATGCGAGGCGCCGATAGGAATGAAAAAAACTTGCCCCTTAAGCACTTTATGCACCTGATCGCCAATATGGTGATAGCCTGCGCCTTCTGCAATATATACACATTCGAGAAAATCATGATCATGATAAGGACTCATCATGCTTTCGCTTGCGCGATTGACGTAAAGCAGCTGATTTTTTTGGAAAAAATGCTCTCCACGATACGTTTCAGCGGGATGGCTCATGGCGTATGCTCCCTATGGTCATTGTCTAATTTAAGCAAAGATGTCCGTAATGCCGTATGATATTGTCTGTTTTCCCAGCAATTATTCCGCTGCGCTTTTTTATAATTATAGAGGAAAGAGCAGTGGCAAGGAAGGCGAACACACAAAAAATGAAGCAAATATCATAAACAAGCGTAGGCAGCAAGTTAGTTTTACATTCTAAGGAGGCGTATTCAATGTTCAAAATTGTAGGATTGCTTTGTGAATATCAGCAAAACCCGATCGGAATCGGAGTGACAAATCCACGTTTAAGCTGGAGAATGGAGTCGGATGAGAGAGCTGCAGCTCAGTCTGCCTATGAGATTGAGATTGCAGAAGATGAAGGCTTTGCGTCAATCATTTGGCAATCGAGGCGAATAGAATCAGAGCAATCTGTTCATATCGAGCTGGCAGCCTTCCAATCGGAATCCAGCAAGCGTTACTACTATCATGTCCGGGCGTGGAATCAAGAGAGGGAAGAATCCGCATGGTCGGAGACGGCCTTCTGGGAGATGGGACTGCTTCAGCCGAAGGAGTGGACGGGGAACTGGATTACTGCTCCGCTCGCGTTATTGCCTGTGGAGTCTGAGCCTTCCCCAATGCTCAGAAAAACGTTCGAGCTGACAGGCAAGGTGAAGAAGGCTCGGCTCTATGCAACCGCACTTGGATTATATGAGCTGGAGCTGAATGGGAAGCGGATAGGAGACAGCTATTTTACGCCGGGCTGGACTAGCTATAGCCATACCATCCAAACGCAGACGTATGATGTGACGGAGCTGCTTGCTGCAAGCGGCAATGCGCTGGGCGCTTATCTTGGAAATGGCTGGTATAAAGGGAATTTGGCGTGGCACGAACAGAAGTGCTTGTACGGTGATCGTTTGGCGCTGCTTGTGCAATTGCGAATTGAATATGAGGATGGCAGGACGGAGCTGATCGTTACAGACGAGAGCTGGAAGGCGGCTATAAGCCAAATTCAGCTATCTGAGCTCTATCACGGTGAAACGTATGATGCAAGGCTTGAACGAGCGGACTGGAGCACCGCTGCTTATCATGAGCCTGCGAGTGAGTGGCACGCCGTAGAAATATTGCAGCACGGGAAAGAGATGCTGAAGCCTCAAATCAATGAGCCCGTTCGCAAGCAGGAGCATCTGAAGCCGATCGCTCTTTTGGTGACAGCAAAGGGAGAGCGTGTGCTTGATTTTGGCCAAAATATGGTCGGTTGGGTGCAATTTACGGTGCAGGGAGAGCCAGGTGCTGAGGTAAAGCTGCTTCATGCCGAGGTGCTGGATCATGAGGGCAATTTCTACACCGATAATTTGCGTAACGCCAAGCAATGCATTCGCTATGTGTTGAAGGGTTCAGAGCAGGAAGCCTATGAGCCGCGCTTCACCTTCCAAGGCTTCCGTTATGTGCAGCTGATCGGATTTCCAGAGACGTTAGCGCTTGATGATTTTACAGGTGTCGTGCTGCATTCGGATATGAAGGAAACGGGGCAATTTGAGTGCTCGGAGCCGCTTGTCAACCAGCTTCAGCATAATATCAAATGGGGCCTGAAGGGCAATTTCCTCGACGTACCAACCGATTGTCCACAGCGGGATGAACGGCTTGGCTGGACGGGTGACGCGCAAATGTTCATCCAAACCGCGTCCTATTTATCGAACGTAGCTCCCTTTTTCACGAAATGGGTGCGGGATCTGGCGTCCGATCAAGGGGAGGACGGAGGTGTCCCGTTCGTCATTCCGCAAGTATTGGCTGAAAAAGATTCATCCTCTGCTGCTTGGGGAGACGCAGCGGTGATCTGTCCTTGGACGATATATGTTTGTTATGGGGATAAACGGATTTTGGAAGAGCAATATGACAGCATGAAGGCTTGGGTATCTTATATCCAGCGTCAAGGAGAAAACGAATTTTTGTGGAATACGGGCTTCCATTTCGGTGATTGGCTGGGGCTTGATGCGAAATCAGGCGATTATGTAGGGGCGACCGATCGGGACTTTATCGCAACGGCTTTTTATGCGTATTCGGTATCGCTCGTTAAGAAGACCGCAGACGTGCTGAATGAAGCGGAGGATGCCGCCAAATATCAGGAGCTGTATGACAAGATTGTAGCTGCGCTGCGAGAAGAGTTTGTGACTGCTGCAGGAAAGCTTGCGATTCCGACACAAACCGCTCATGTCCTTGCGCTAATGTTTGGTTTGCTCGATGAGAAGGCCGAGAAGCGGGCTATTGATAAGCTGTCAGAGCTGCTGGAGCAAAGTGATTTTCACCTGACGACGGGCTTTGTCGGTACACCGTATTTAAATCATGTGCTTAGTCTTCATGGCCGTAACGATCTGGCCTATAAGCTGCTGCTGCAGCAAACGTATCCATCCTGGCTTTACCCGGTGACCAAGGGTGCTACTACGATTTGGGAGCATTGGGATGGCATCAAGGAGGACGGCAGCTTCTGGAGCAAGGATATGAACTCGTTCAATCATTATGCGTATGGTGCAATTGGCGATTGGATGTACCGGGTTGCGGCGGGCATTCAAACCGTGGAGGAAGCGCCAGGCTATAAGCAAATCGTGATTGCGCCGCAGCCTGGCGAGGGAATTCGTTGGGCAGAGGGCAGCCTAGAAACCTTATACGGGAAGGTTAGTTCAAAATGGAGCTGCTCAGAAGACGGAGCCTTCACGCTGGACGTGAGCATTCCACCGAATACGAGTGCACATATTATTTTTCCAGATGCAGCTGCGGGTACCGTGGTTACCGAGAGCGGCGCGGCTCTTAATGAAGCAGCGGGCATTGAGGTGGTGACTGATGAGGCTGCGAGCATCGCTGTTAAGGCAGGATCAGGCAGCTACTCCTTTGCATGGCAGGGAGTGGCTGCGCAGTTAATCTAGCCGATCAGACTCACCCTTAAATCCTAAACATGTTATAATGTGCTTTAGGACAAATAGGGCTGGTGGGATGATAATGGATAATCCAATTGCCGCAGCATGCGACGATTCGTGTGCAGGCTCGGAGGCAAATATAGAAAATGTAAAAAGCAAATTGATACCGGAGACAACCGCTGCCCAGCTGGCGGATCTGTTCAAGGCGCTTGGCGATCCAACGCGGGTGAAAATGATTCACGCGCTCGTCCAATCGGAGCTTTGTGTTCATGATCTGACGCAGGTGCTCGGCATGGGGCAATCAGCTGTGTCTCATCAGCTGCGGCTGCTGCGGAACATGCGTATCGTAAAACGCAGAAAGGTCGGCAAGACGGTGTTCTATTCGCTTGATGACGATCATGTGGAGCAAATCTTTTTACTTACGCTTCAGCATCTAAAGCATGAATAATAGCTGGGAAAAGGCTGTACGACAGGACGTTGACCTGTTGTGCAGCCTTTTCTATCTATAGGACCTTTCAAAATAAAATTTCTTGATTTTAAGTAAAAATACGTTATAATTTTACTTAATAAATAGGGGAATCGCTTACATGACTGCATATGCTTCCAATCTTGAAAGTATGAAAAATGTGTTCAGAAAGGAACGGAGCATGGCAACGATTAAAGATATTGCACAGAAAGCAAATGTTTCGATCGCAACGGTGTCGCGGGTGCTTAACTATGACCCGGGCATATCGGTAGCGGACGATACGCGTAAACGCATCTTTGAAATTGCGCAGCAATTGAATTATAAGACGCTGCGTCAGCGCAATGGCGTAGTAGCCAAGGACCGTTATCGGATAGGTCTAGTTAACTGGTATTCTGATCAGGAGGAAATGCTCGATCCTTATTATTTGGCGATACGGCTCGGTATTGAGCGCGAATGCTTCCAGCGGCAAATAGATCTGGTTAAGCTGTTTCTGCCCGGTGAATCGGATGGGAAAGAAAGCACTGGCGATTCATTCGACGGCATGATTGCGATTGGCCGCTTCGAGAAGGAGGACCTTGCTCGTTTTCCAGAGGGCTTCGAAAATATTGTGTTTGTAGATTCATCGCCAGATGATAACCGCTTCGATTCTGTTGTAATCGATTTGCGGAAGTCGGTATCAGAGGTGCTTGATTATTTGATCGAGCTCGGACATACGTCGATTGGCTATATCGGCGGGCATAATATCGTCAATAACAAACATGTTCGTGACGAGCGTGAGCTTGCGTTTATGGAGCGGCTTAACGCGGGCAGGCTGTTTGATGCGGGGCTGATCTTTACGGGCGAAAACTTATATTCCGAGGATGGCTATAAGCTGATGAAGAAGGCGATTAACGGCAAACAGCTTCCGACCGCATTTTTTATTGAAAATGATTCAATGGCAGTTGGCGCGCTTCGCGCCCTTCATGAAGCAAAGCTTCGTGTTCCGCAGGACGTCTCCATCGTTGGCTGCAATGATATCGCTATTTCTGAATTTTTGCAGCCGCCGTTAACGACGGTTAAGGTGCATATGGAGCATATGGGGGAGACTGCGGTTGAGCTGCTCGCAGATCGAATGGCTGCCAAGCGGGACATCGCGAAGAAGATAGTGCTGCCTACCCGTCTTCTAGTGCGTGAGAGCAGCGGAAAGCCAGCGGAGAAGCAATAATGTGGATGAGGAAAAATGTGAGGTGGCGAGCATGTCATTGCTGTTGAACGGTCAGAACGTATTGCCAGCTGTGCATAAGCTGAAGGATGTGGAAGCGGTGCTTGCTTCTCCTTTTTCGTATATGGTGCTGCTCGGAGGACATTTGGGTCAATTAAAACACATTGTTGATTTGGCAAGTCAGCATGGAAAAAAGGTGCTGCTGCATGCCGATCTGATTGATGGCTTAAAAAATGATGAATATGCTGCGGAGTTTCTTTGTCAGTCCATTCGTCCAGCTGGCATTATATCGACGCGCTCCAGCGTGATCGGCCGCACGAAGCAGAACGGGCTGATCGCGATTCAAAGGCTGTTTCTTATCGATTCGGATGCTTTAGAGAGAAGCTATACGGTGCTGGACAAGGTTCGTCCAGATTTTATTGAGGTGCTGCCGGGCGTTATTCCGGATATCATTAGTGAAGTGAAGCAGCGCAGCGGAATTCCCATCATTGCAGGCGGGCTTATTCGAACGCGGGAGCATGTGAGGCTGGCGCTGGAAGCAGGGGCTTCGGCCATTACGACATCTAGAAAAGAGCTGTGGAAGAACGAGTTATAGGACGGGTGCTGTATCGTAAAGGAGGAATAAAATTGGAAACCTATATGTTATCCATCGATCAAGGCACGACGAGCACGCGCGCGTTGCTCATTGATCGGAGTGGAACTATTTTAGATATAGTTATAGAGGAGCTGCCGCTCCATTACCCGCATTCAGGGTGGGTGGAGGCAGATGCTTTGTTTATTTGGGAATCAACGAAGCGGGTTATTCAATCGCTGCTGGTTAAAACAGGAGCAAAGGCTGAGCAAATTGCCGGAGTTGGCATAACGAATCAACGGGAAACGACTGTCGTCTGGGACAAAGCGACAGGAAAGCCGATTTATCACGCTATTGTGTGGCAGTCCCGCCAAACAGCAGAGATCAGCGACGGGCTGAAGCAAGCTGGCTATGGACAATTATTTCATGAGAAGACCGGACTTTTAGTAGATGCTTATTTTTCGGGAACGAAGGTTAATTGGCTGTTGGAAAATGTCGAGGGCGCACGGGAACGGGCAGAAAATGGCGAACTGCTATTTGGCACCATTGATACTTGGTTGATCTGGAATTTGACGGGCGGCCATGTCCATGTGACGGATGTATCCAATGCATCGCGAACCTTGATGTTCAACATTCATGAACGATGCTGGGATGAGGAGCTGCTGAAAATCCTCAACATTCCGGAGGCGATGCTCCCGGAGGTGCGTTCCTCTTCTGAGGTGTATGGTCACCTTGATGCCAGCCTGTTAGGGCATAGTATACCGGTAGCAGGTGCGGCCGGTGATCAGCAGGCAGCTTTGTTTGGCCAAAATGCTTATGAAGAGGGCAGTACCAAAAATACGTATGGCACAGGCTGCTTTATGTTAATGAATACAGGCGCGAAGGCGATTGTATCTGAGAAAGGGCTGCTCACTACTATTGCCTGGGAAATCAACGGCAAGCTGGAATATGCGCTGGAGGGCAGTGTGTTCGTTGCCGGTGCAGCTATTCAATGGCTTCGTGATGGCATGGAGCTTATATCGTCGGCCTCTGAGACGGAAGCACTTGCGAAGCAAGTAGAATCGTCGGACGGCGTATATGTTGTACCGGCGTTCGTAGGACTCGGAACGCCTTATTGGAACAGTGATGTGAGAGGTGCTGTATTTGGGCTGACAAGAGGAACGTCAAAGTCTCATTTTATTCGGGCGGTATTAGAATCATTGGCTTATCAGACGAAGGATGTTCTCGCTGTTATGGAGGAGGAGTCAGGCTATACGCTGCAGTCGTTGTCTGTAGATGGAGGTGCAGTGTCGAATAATTTGCTTATGCAGTTCCAAAGCGATTTGCTCGGCGTGCCTGTGGAGCGTCCGCTTGTTAATGAATCAACGGCGCTTGGCGCTGCCTATTTGGCAGGTCTTGCTGTCGGATTCTGGGAAAGCCGCGAGGAGCTTGCTAAGCTTCGAAAGGTCGATAAAGTGTTCTCGCCCGTTATGGACGAGGAAAAGCGCGCTTCTTTATACGAGGGCTGGCATCGCGCGGTTAAAGCGGCCATGGCTTTTTCACAATAAATATGCTATGATGGACATAAGTTAATAATCGGTTGGAGATCAGGAGAAACCACGAAGACCGCTTCCAAACCCTATTTAGGGGCTAGGAAGCGGTTTGAGTGGTTTTTTTGTTTATATTCAATATGTACGAGTAACTATGCGCTTATGGCAGAACAATAATAAATAAGAAGATCGGGAGGAATCCATCATGACAATCCATGCTGAACAAGAAATATTTGCAGCACAAAATCGGGAGAAAGTACTGGCTCAGATGCAGCATTCCCAATTAGATGTATTAGTAATAGGCGGGGGCATTACAGGTGCCGGCATCGCGCTCGATGCTGCTTCACGCGGTATGAAGGTAGCTCTAGTGGAAATGCAGGATTTTGCGGCAGGCACTTCGAGTCGTTCGACGAAGCTTGTTCACGGAGGCTTGCGTTATTTGAAGCAGCTTGAAATTGCTGTCGTTGCAGAGGTTGGCAAAGAGCGGGCTATCGTATACGAGAACGGCCCGCATGTGACAACACCGGAATGGATGCTGCTGCCGTTGTATAAGGGCGGTACTTTCGGCAAGTTCTCGACATCGATTGGCTTGCGGCTGTATGACTTCTTGGCAGGAGTGAAAAGAAAAGAGCGCCGCAAGATGCTGAGCGTAGCCGATACGTTGTCGAAGGAGCCGCTTCTGAAACGTGACGGACTAAAGGGCGGCGGCTATTATGTGGAGTACCGGACAGATGATGCGCGTCTGACGATTGAAGTGATGAAGAAAGCAGTAGAAACAGGCGCTATGTCGGTCAATTATGCGAAGGTGGAGACGCTGCTTTATGGCAAAGATAACAAAGTAACAGGCGCATTGGTTAAGGATACAATTAGTGGTGCAGAATATGAGATTAAGGCGACTAAAATTATTAATGCGACCGGTCCTTGGGTCGATGATATTCGCCAGATGGACGGCTCGAAGAAAGGAAAAACGCTTCGTTTGACGAAGGGTGTCCATATTGTATTCGATAAGAGCAGATTTCCATTGCAACAGGCAGTTTACTTTGATACGCCAGATGGCCGGATGGTGTTCGCCATTCCTCGTGCTGGCAAAACCTACTTCGGTACAACCGATACGAATTATAAAGGCGATACGGTAAATCCTGTGATGACGCTTGAGGATCGTACTTATTTATTGAAGGCTGTTAACTTTATGTTCCCGGACCTGAAGCTTGTTGTTGCAGATGTCGAATCAAGCTGGGCAGGCCTTCGCCCGCTGATTCAGCAGGAAGGCAAGTCGCCTTCTGAAATCTCACGCCGAGATGAGATATTTGTATCGGACTCTGGATTGGTTTCGATTGCAGGCGGCAAGCTGACCGGCTACCGCAAGATGGCGGAGACGGTTGTGGACAAAGTCGCTCAACTTATTGGGGAGGATGGAGGCGGCAGCTTTCCTAAAAGCGATACGACAACGATCACGATGTCAGGCGGAGACCTTGGCGGCTCTCAAAACTTTGAGTCCTTTGTTCAGAAGAAAACGAAGGAAGGCGCTGGGTTCAACTTCAGTAAGGAAGAAGCAGCTTTTCTTGCACAGCGCTACGGATCGAATGTAGACCAGCTGTTTGCATTAGCAAAAAACATGTCATCGCAGGCAGCAGCTTTGCAGCTTCCACTTGTATTGGCGGTGCAGCTGCGTTATTCAATAGAAGCGGAGATGACGGTGAAGCCCGTTGATTTCTTCATTCGTCGCACAGGTGATCTATTCTTCCGAATCGGCTACGTACAGCAATGGAAAGTACCGGTCATTGCCGCGATGACAGAGCTTCTTAATTGGACGCCGGAGCAGCGCGCTGCATACGCAGCGGAGCTGGAGGAGAAGCTGGCGGAGACAGTCGAGGCACCACCGCAAGGCTAATGGATGTTTTTAGATAGTAGGCCGTTGGTATAGAGTTTCAAAAGGTTGAGTCGCAGAAATGTGGCTAGAGAATATAGGACTCGTATTAAGGATCTAAATAGAAGAGACTATTCCAAAGCCAGATTTCCTGGTTAATGGTATAGTCTCTTATTTTTAGAGGCTATTCTTGCAGTGTCCTTAGCTGCGTACGACCCGAAATTTCTATATCATGCACTAAAGTCTCCACTAGAGTAAGGAGATGCGCCTACACTGCACTTAATACAATGAAAACCTCACATGAGAGCTGTTTCAGACGGCTACAATGTACTATTGCAGTAGAATGAGCGCCAAACGAACGAATATCGCCCTAGAATGGGCATTCTATTGCACAAACTACAGTGTACGTGCCCGAGATAGGCGAGTAACGTCGATTACGTTGTACAAACTGCAACGTAGCCTCTTCCTATAGCACTGAACGAAGCGGGCTAGCACGACCAATCTAAGAACCGGAGAAAGAAGGCTAAAGGGTAAGCCAACTAGTACATCATCAGTCTTTAAATTGTGGATAAAGGCGCTTTAATTTGATCCGAGCGTCAGAGGTAGTATTTCTTGAGGTGAGGCTTAAGTTCGCCTTTTTTAGAATACTATCTACTGTGTCTTACGACAGGCTATCGATATACTGCAGTTCGATTGCTCGATCCGCAAGCAACCGCAGCGTCCAACGACACCTTCCCCTGGGAGGTTCAGTGCAACACAACCATCATACACGGGCTTCCATCTGACTACTAGGTGGGGCCTATTTGACGCTCACATAAGTGCGATTGCTACAGTTGGTATATATGTAGTGATTGCTCATTTTTCTAGTACAGATATGAAAGCCATTGATCTGGCAATGAGTCATTATCTGGCTATTAAAGGGGTCATTCTAGCCCTATATCATGATGTCGCTGCGTCTGTTAGGGGGAATTGTTAAGTTGATCGGGAGGTCGATTATGTTTATTTACAAAGATTAATTTAACTTTTGAAAGCAGTTGTTGTAATTTTTGGAAAGCGGAGTTTGGAAGAACCCGTAATCGATGACGCAAGTAGGGTCTAACTAAAAAATGAGAGGTACTGTGACAATGGAACCAAAGATTAACATCACCCGCAGCATCTCATTCTCTAAGAATATAAGCTGATTTCACTCTGCGAATTTAGCCCCTGATTAATGGGTCAACCTAATAATCAGTGCTTGACAGCCTAAAGTAGATTGAGAGGAGAGTAAGAGGGGGCTGAAGAAGCGGAGCGTTTGCCTTTGTTCCCAGATATCACCCCTTAGGTGGGTGAATACAGAATATCTGGGAACAACAGCGATCGGAAGCCCCCTCTTGCTCGCAGCGGTAGTTCAGCTTCCCCAGGTCAAGCACTGATTTCGGTTTGGAGCCTGATTAATCAATCTGAATAAGAAATGGAAGGTTTGAACCACCACCTGTTCCGGCGAAGGATATGAAGCATACTGCATAATTACCATCTAGTGATATATTTCCAAATTCAACAAATTGATTATTTAACACTATAATCGTCTCTTTCTCGATTTTAACATTTTCCACTCTTGAAATTGCATTTATATTAATAAATAATATTTTATTTTCCATACCAGATAAGTCTTTAATTGCATCTTTGTCTACTTTTTTTAAGATTTCATTAAAATGTGAAATGGATAAAAGTTTCTCATAACCTCTTTTATTAGTTGTTTGAGTTGTCAATGTTATAAGACCATTATCTCTTATTTGGTAGTTTTTTAAAACTAATCGGTCTTCGATGTAATAAAATATTGAAAAGGAGATACTGATAACAGACTCCGAAACAGATAATTGAAATCTCGATAAAAATACATTTTCCTCAATAAAATCTTTATCAAGACTTTCAGTGGTCATAATTGCGGGTAAGATCCATTTCCCAATATCACTGTCCGTATTATCCATTCTTAATTCAGGCAGATCTATATGATATTGCAACAAGGGTGATTCATGTCTGTTGTTTAAAGCAAGATATATACCTGTCACTATTACAAGAGAAGACAGTAAAATAAAACTTAAGAAAGTACGCTTTTTTGAATTCATACTTATCACCCCACCATCATTTAGTGAGAAAGATAGGTGCCACTTAATGATGAACACCTATCTTTTGCTATCTAAAGTTAGAACCAGCTATATGGATAGACTCTAGCTTTTTAGTAATCTCTGTGGTGATAACTTTAGCATTGAAGTTTTCCTTCTAAATGGTAAATTATTAACACAAAAACCTTTTTTGGTAATTTGAGTAAGTGAATTATTTCATTTATGTACATGCGTGTCAACCCAATTTGAGTATTTAATAGAATCTTATTATCACAACATCTAGCATTGTGTTAAATTTCTGGTCTATACGTATGGCTTGTACGTTATGCTTCTCCTAATTTGAACCATTAAGTGCAAGTCTTGTTCCACTGCCTATTGGGGTATTAACTACTCACTTTCGGATGAAATAGTTGATCCTACAACTCGTCACACAATAACCATTATGTGACGAGTCTGTTCATAGGGAATAAAACTCTAGGCGATATATGCTGTTAACTCGTCGTACTATGCCTTTTATAACTTGTCGTACAATAACGCCGCAGGAGTGATTACGTATGAAAATCCAGGTCTTGATATCTCGATATCTGCATCCTCTTGCGCCCGAGGGAAATTCTGAAAACACAGTTAAGGGTTATGGTATGCGCGATACAAAAAAACGATGTGAAGTAGTCGTGTTTCGCTTGAGGGGCCACAGGGAAGTCGCCTCAGTCCGAAGGATAGCATTATGATTCGACGCTTAAAACGAGTTCGTGCTACAATTAATACAGGATTTAGGTAGCATGAGATAGATAAACTAGGGTGGTGAGCTTCCTTGTTTAACAAGAAACAGAATGCTAGAAACCATATCTATGCTTCCCTTGAAGGCATGTGCTTTAAGGTTAGAGAGCTGCAGCATATAAATAGAAATAACAGTTCAAATGAATGGGAGCTAAGAGTACAGTTTCTTGAATCACATATGATGATAGTCATCGCGAGCGGTCAGGGCTGGCTAACGATTGATGGACGTTTTTTCGAGTTGCGTGAAGGTAGGACCTATTTTTGTTCACCTGGACAGCTTGTAGAAGGTTTCCTCCAGTCTTTTGATGAGCGAGGTTTTTATGAATTGCGTTTTGATGTAATTGTTGATGATGGAGTAACTGTCGACTACACAGACATTGTGAGACAAGAGGAACTTTTTCCTGTAAAGGGAGAGGTCATTGCATCATCCCCAGTATCCATAATCGTATTATGTGAACGGATTGGTGATCATCTGCAAAGAGATGAGGACTTGCTGAAAAGATTCCGTGGACAAATTTATTTTCAAGAGCTGTTGCACACTATTTTGGCAGACGCTCTGCTGCTAAAGGAACGTGATTCGGAAACCGCGCTTGAGAATGCAAAGTGCTACATTGAAGAGTACTATCAGTTGGATTTAAAGATTGAGCACTTGGCCAAAGTTGCGGGAATGAGCGAAAGACATTTTATGAGGTTGTTCAAAAAAAGATATGGTTGCAGTGCGATTGAATATTTGACCATTTATCGAATTAGTCAGGCACAGCAGCTAATGCGCTCAGGCGGGCAATATCGACTCAAGGATATTGCAAGGCATGTTGGTTACAATGATGATGCGTACTTCAGACGGAAATTCAAACGGGTGTCAGGCATTCCTCCAGCAGCGTTTATGAGAAATTGTAAGCTTAAAATCGTCGCATACCATCCAGCGATTATCGGGCAATTGCTCGCGCTAAAGGTTATACCTTGCGCTGCACCTTCCGACCATCCATGGACTGATTATTATCATAGAAAGTTTGAAACGAATAACGTTCTGCCCTTAAGCACGGATACCTCGCTAAAACTAGCAGAGCTTAGGCTTGCGGCTCCTGACTTCATTGTTGGCTTGGATAATTTGCTAACTGGGGAGGAGCAAGCAAGTCTTCGGGATATTGCGCCTGTTTTATTGCTGCCCTGGGAGGAAATTGATTGGCGCAGCCAATTGACTCTTATCGCCCAGTTTCTGAATAAAAAAGGTGCAGCGGAAGCTTGGCTCGAACATTACGAACGTAAGGCTCGTTTTGTAGCCGAGCAGATCACACCGGACATACATGGAGATCGCCTCCTTATACTGAGAATTAACGGAGCAGGGCTGGAAATGATGGGGAACAGAAGCATACGAACTGTATTTTACGATGATTTACGCTTGCAGCCAGCAGTCGGTATCGAATATATGAACAAGAATCGGCAGATTACAATCGCTCAGGTTGCTGAATATACTGCCGATCGGTTATTGCTGTTTATAGATGAGAACGCCCATCCAAAAATAAGCAAGCAAACGCTTATGCGATCGGAGAAATGGTGTGTTATTCCAGCAGTTCGAAATGGTCGTGTGGATGTGCTTCCAGTCTATCCATGGACTGAGTATACTGCATTTACCAATGAACTTATGTTGGATGAAGTACTGAAGTTGTGGCGGGATCGTACATGAAATAAAGTCATTTTCATCAGTATTACATCATAAGAAAATGAACTATACTACTAACTAATGATAATGATAATCAAAATCTATTGATACATTCAATAGTTGTTTTCATTACAAATAGTTGTAGGGGGATTAATGAATGAAAAGTAAGTGGAAGATTGGTTTATTTATTATGTTGTTATTGTTGGTAGGAACGGCATGTGGTGCTGTCAACAATAAGGGGGAAAGTACTACTCCTGTATCGGAAGCTCCTGCGACGTCGTCAAACGCCACGGATTCCGCAGCAAATCCATCCAGTCCGTCGAAGATTGTGAAGAGCGAAAAGGGGGATATTAGTATTCCGGCCGAGCCTAAACGAGTGATCGGACTTTCTGTTGTATATCCAGAGTTTTTGTACGCGCTGGGCGTAACTCCGATTGCTGTGCAAAATTATCATGAAGAGTTTCAGAGTTATCTGGAACAACCTTTTAAAGATACGAAAAAAATGGGAATTGCAAAAATCCCAAATTTTGAATCTATTTTGGATAGTGAGCCTGATTTGATTATTGCCCCTGCATGGTGGTCTGATAAGGATTATGATCAGCTATCATTAATTGCACCAACAGTGCTTTTGCCGCAACGTGACGATTGGAGAGATGAACTGCGAGATATTGGCGAGGTTCTGGGTAAGCAGGATGCAGCTGAGAAGGTCATTGAAGACTTGAAAATTAAAGAAGCGAAAGCCAAGGAGCGGCTTGACGAGCTTGTCAAGGATGAGACAGTGCTGTATCTGCGAATAATGGCTAAAAGTATCGTTATTAATGGACCGAATATTGACCGAGGTAGCTTTATCCATAATCAGTTGGGTCTGAAGCCGGTCGAAAATTTCCCGCAGAATGAGTCTGCTCTGTCCATTTCGTTGGAAGTGCTCCCGGAGTATGATGCTGACCATATAATTGTACAGCTTGATGATGAGACGAACGCTGAGCTAAAGGATAGATATGAGCAAATACTGAACAGCTCTTTGTGGAAAAACATGAAAGCTGTCAAAGCAAATCATGTTTACATGGTCGGAGGCAAGGAATGGTTTAATCTGGGTATGGCTCCGCTTGCCGATAGTTATGCCATAGATGAGGTTGTTGCCATATTTGAAAGCAAACAACAATAGTCGGAAACGGCCAGCAAAAAGGAGATTACTGATCATGAACAAAGATGAGCTTTACGATGTCACGATCATTGGTGGTGGACCGGCTGGCATGTATGCAGCATTCTACGGCGGCATGCGTAATATGAAGATTAAGCTGATAGAGGGAACAGGTGAATTGGGTGGATTTCTACATACCTACTCGGAAAAAACGATTTGGGATGTAGGGGGCATTCCCCCCATTCGCTGCGATAAGCTTATTTCGTGGCTCACGAGCCAAGCTTTAACTTTTAAACCGACACTAGTGTTTAAACAGCGAGTAGACGAATTGCAGCGTCAGGCAGATGGAACATTCGCATTAAGAACGAAAACAGGGCAACGACATTACACTAGAACGGTTATTATAGCTGCTGGACGTGGGATTACAGAGCTGCAGAAGCTGGACATTGAAGGTGCGAATCGGTATGAGCTCACCAACCTTTACTATACTGTTCAGGATTTGAATAGCTTTCGTAATAAACATGTACTCATTTCTGGTGGTGGCAACTCAGCAGTGGATTGGGCGCTTGAGCTTGCTGAAGTTGCGGAGCGAGTAACGGTTGTTCATCGTAGCAGGGAATTTCGCGCTATGGAGCGGAATGTAGCCAGCGTACATGAATTGACGAATATCCGAACACCCTATCAGATCATTCAATTGCATGGACAAGGAGAGCAAATTCGACAGGTTACAATTGCTCATATGACGAACAATGAAACCGAGCGGTTTGACGTTGATGCTGTCATTATTAGTCATGGCTATAGCGGGAACTATGGATCGCTCCTAAATTGGGGGCTTAATATTGGTGAAAATGGGCTACTTGTAAATGAGCAGGCAGAAACGAATGTGGCTGGCATCTTTGGCGCAGGTGACTGTGTCACTCATAAGAGCAAGGTGAGGCTGATTGCCGGTGCATTCAACGATGCGGCTCTGGCAATCAATAGCGCGAAACGTTATCTCGACCCGGAAGCGCCCGGAATGGCTTATGTTTCTTCTCACAATGAGCGGTTCAGGGAGCTGAATAAGCAATTATATAACAAGAAGTGAGTGCGGCTTACTCCGAAAAGGATAACATTACGTATACGAAAATGAACGGGATTAAACTTGTTGCAAAGCTCAATCCCCTCATTGCACAAGGTGCACGCAAGAAAGGAGACGAATTTCTATTCAACAAGGATGCTGGCATGTATGTATGCCCTGCTGGTCACATGGCCATCCGAAAGGCTCGACAAGGAAAATAAGGCGTCGGTAATAACCAAGTGGACACCTATTACTTTGACGTGGAGCGATGCAAGAATGGTTTGCTCAGAGAAGGCTGTTACAAAGAAAACGCCAAAAGCAAGAGCTATTCCGTAAGTATTATCATACCAATCAGGAAATCGGATTCTTATTCTCAACAAGAGTTCATACTTGAAGGGGAAGTTATGACACACGATTCTATCTGTGATATTGTTCAAATTACTTTCAAAGCTAGTACAGACGGATATAAAGCGAGTAATTTCCGTGTTATCCGTACCCAAAATACAATCTTCCATTCAGCTAAGGGGATACTATGGCGTCACAATCACCAGGACGAGGCTGCCAGCATGACACGGTAGCCTCGTTGAGCTAGCGGTCCAATCTGTGGTATTGTTTTTATGGATGATTCAGGTGATCCCATCAATGCTAAGGCGTCTATTTTACTCTTTCATATTTTGCTGGTAAATGGTGATTGAAAAATGTTTGTTTTCGGCGGTATATTATTTATTTTTATTGGCATTTCAATGATGCTAAATCCAAAATTTTTTTGGGAACTAAATGATCAATGGAAGTCTAAAGATGGAACAGAACCTTCAGATCTTTATATTTTTAATAAAAGAATTGGAGGAATAATCTGTACTGTTGTAGGAGTTATATTATTATTGATAAAAATTTTATCTTAACTGAATCAATTTCATAAATATAAAGCCTTGCTACGACTAGCTTCTTAAGGCATAGAAAAAGGAGTACCTCCCCAAATCTCGAATAGGTAAAGTTACCACACCATACCAAAGAGAAAAGGAGGAACTCCCTATGCCGTATATTCGACATGAGAGCTTATTTACCCTGCAAGAGCTTTATCAGATGGAACAAAAAGATCGTTTTAGGGAGATTTTTTCTACCATTGAGATTACGCCTATTTTGCGTTTGGTCAGGAAAACATCTCTTTATGGGGCCCCCATCGAAGTGAATTATAGGGCGATGGTCTATTCCTTGATAGTCAGGATCATGGAACGTATCCCTACGATTAAAGACTTAATCAAGCGACTTCAACATGACATCTTATTCCGTCTTGATTGTGGGTTCATGCTCTCTGAGCCCATTCCATCTGCCTCTTCCTACTCTCGGTTGGTACGCAAGATGAGCCAAGGTCATGCGCTGGAAGACATGCAAGAACAGTTGCTAAAGCAAGCCACAGTAGAAGGTTTTATTACAGATGATACGGTCGCCATAGATGCGACCCATATCGAAGCTCGGGATCAAGCACCTGCAAAGCAAGAAAAGAGAAAAACAGAGCCGAAAAAGCGTGGACGAAAATCAAAAGTTGATCGTGAAGCTTGGCTGGAACAAAAACAACAAGAAGAGGAACAAAAGTCAATCTTCGAAAAAGAAATCGCTGCACAACTGGATGAACCATTCCATCTTCTTCGGGATCAAATGCCTCTTGACCCGAAATGGGGAGTCAAGAAGAATAGTGATGGGAAAAATATCTTCTGGTATGGCTATAAAGGTCATCTTGCAGTAGGAACTAAGAGTCAATATATCCTTGGAGCCATGCTCTCTTCTGGGAACTTGAATGATGGTAAAGCCGCGATTCCGCTCCTAAAAGGGGTTGCTTTGCAGTATCCAAATTCCCATTTCAAATATGCAGCCATGGATGCGGGTTATGATTATGAGCCCATATATAAGCAAGTTCGAGAAGCGAAGGCTCATGCCGTTATTGCTTATAACCGTCGGCGGGAACCCGAACTTGTCGGGTTTGATGAACACTTCGCCCCAACCTGTGTTAGAGAGCATTCTTATCGTTATGAAAGCTACGACTCGAAATATGAAACGCTCAAATACGTTCGACCTAAAGAATGTGAGAGCTGTCCATTAGCGCAAGATTCACTTTGTCAGAAGGTTTACAAGATGAAGATCACGATTGATCTTAGAAAGTATACAGCTCCGGCTCGAGGCTCGAAACTTTGGAAAGAAATCGCTAAAAAACGATCCGCAGTCGAAAGAGTGAATGCTTACCTAAAGGAATTCTTCCAGTTGAACAATGTGAGACATCGAACAGGTCAAAAAGCGAAAGCACATTTTAACTTGGTAACGCTGGTTTATAATTGCACAAAGTTAGTATGCGATCGTCTAAGTCGCCAATTACAAGAACTAACAGCATAATTTTAAAAAACGAAAATGCTCAAATTCGGTTAGTCTACGATTCTATAACTAAGCATTATGAAATTGATTCAACTAAGAAATAAAATCGTTAAATTAATCTATTAAAGTAACGGATAACGTTAGTTGAATAGCTTAAAACGATGAGCAGGTACTGCGGTAGCTTGCCCTTTTTTATAAATTTAGCGGTTAACTAGAGCTTATTGGTGCTTGAAAATGATGGAGAAAATATTCTGTATATAAGAGGTATTGCATCCCTGCACCTCCACCATGTAAATCCACAACCACAAGAGGTTGTGGATTTTTACATTTTCTCGACCTCTAACACATCTCCACGAATGTTTTATGCCGATGGTACATTAATTGATTTAAAGCTGACGCATCAGTGTGTAGCATGGACACACTTAGAAATATATTTAAGGCAATATGAGTTTAATTATTTGCAAAATGTAATCACGATTACAGATCGATTACCTTAAATGAATTTACAATAGTAGAGGATTACTTTCTATGACGGTATAGGACAACGATTTGATCTATATAAGTTGAAATGAAAAAATGAAGTTGAGACGAAGTGAGATGATCGTTGTGGAGAAACGGACTATTCGTTTTTGCAGCCCTTATTCTTGGTCTTTAACCGTCTAAGAAAATCAAAGCAGTTTGCTGTACTCGCGACACTCAAAAATGATCTACTCGCGCAGCGCTCAAAACGTAAATCCCTAGTTCAACTTATCTCGTTGGGATACTTTAGCTATCTTTCTGCAACTCTTGGATTGCTCGTGTTAGCTCGATGGGTTCAGTGCTAAAGGAAGAGGCTGCGTTGCATTTTGTACAACGTAATCGACGTTACTCGCCTAACGAAGGCGCGTACACTGTAGTTTGTGCAATAGAATGCCTATTTTAGGACGATATTCGTTGGTTTGGCGCTCATTCTACTGCAATAGTACACTGTAGCCGTCTGGAACAGCTCTCATGTGAGGTTTTCATTGTATTTAGTGCAGTGTAGGTGCTTCTCCTTCATCTAGTGGAGACTTTAGTGTAGGATATAGCGGAATTTCGGGTCGTACGCAGGTAAGGATACTGCAAAGATAGCTGTGCATTGGAGCCTTTATTCTCACCTGGGAATCTATAGCATAGATAAGATGGTGCCGCTCGTATACTTTGACGTGTTATGGATGGGAAGTGGCATCGGTTCATCATCAGGAACATTGCCATCGAGAACGTAGCAGTCAACGTGAGGATCTCCGGCGAATGTCAGCGCATTATGCCCGGATCGAAATGTTTACGGGTTTCAACAACGAATGATTCTCTATACGAAAGGAAGGAAGAATGGGACAAGCTTAAGTAGAAAATTAGCAATTATGGTTTTGATTATTCTTTTAACAATAGGTAGTATTCTGATTCCGAGAATAGTATATTGATATTTTTTGATGAAATGGGGAGTAATAATGAAAGAAAGAATTCTAATTCTATTAATGACTATTGTTATTGTATTCACGATAATCACACCCGGGTTGGTACCAGGAGCTGAAGCGGCAGGGGGCACAGTTACAAAGTCCTATACAGCCACGATGGATACCATGGAATTAAATGGTCATATTCAGTATGACGGCATTCATGATAATGATGGGGATGGTTATCTTAGTATTGGCAGGAGTAACGACGAGTACGGGAATGTTCGGCAGAGGGCTGGCATAACGTTTGATTTGGGTGTGCCAGAAGGGAGTATTATATCAGCAGAGTTGGTCTTGACTGTTGCTGCTGTTATCAGAAATTCTAACCATACTTTGTATATGGAAGCCAGGGGATCTGCGGCGAATAATTTGAATTATGCAGCCTTCCCCTCGTTAGATACGAATAGTCCTTATGCAGATAAATTCACTGCGAAAAGCATTGCGGAAGTGCCTATAGGTACGTATCTTCAAAATCAATCCATTACATTTAATGTGAAAAGTGCTGTAGATGCTTTCACAGATATCTCGGATCGTAAAATTACCTTTATGCTCAATGGAAATGAGACAGATGCAGATAGCGGCTGGTTCTCCATTCATTCCTTGGAGACTTACGGGAATGCTGCATACCGCCCGAAACTGGTCATTACTTATGAGACTGGACCGGTTAATACTCCTCCTTCGGTTTTTTTTACGATTATGGAGGGAGTAATGACAAGCACAAGCACTGTCAATCTATCCATAGCAGGATCAGATCCTGATGCGGGGGATAGCGTTACCCATATGAGGTTTGCGAATAGCACTGCGAATTTATCAGCGGCATCCTGGCTACCATTCAGCAATACAGCAACATTCAGCCTAACTGGAGGAGATGGGGTGAAGACCATCTATATGCAGCTTAGAGATTCCAACAATGGGATCTCAGCCAATTCTTTTCAATCCATTCTATTGGATCAGACTGCTCCAACAGGTACGCTGATTATTAATGAAGGTGCTACATGGACGAAATCAAACACGGTCACTTTGAAGGGAACCTATACGGATGGAAGCGGCTTAGGAGTTGAGCAGGCACGTCTCTCCAATATTAACGGCAGTTGGCAGACCAGCTGGTTCAATATCGCTGACCTTAGCGGGAGGTCATGGGTCCTTTCGGCTGGCGAGGGAGATAAGACCGTATATGTACAATATAGAGATAAAGTCGGAAATTCGAACAGTTCTGTTATTAGCAGTACGATTACAGTAGATACGATCGCTCCTGTTATTACGAATGTAGAGAATGGCAAAGTATATAATAGCACAGTTACGCCTCTATTTAACGAAGGCAGCGGATTGCTCAATGGGAACCCCTATTCCAGTGGTACAACGATTACGCAGGATGGAGCGTATACGCTGTCCGTTACTGATCCAGCAGGCAATGTAACGACGGTAAGTTTCACGATTGATAGAGTCGCACCTATCGTGGCGGGAGTAGCGAGCGGTGGAATATACAACACAAACAAAACGATTACCTTTAACGAAGGGACAGCGACCTTAAACGGAGCAGCTTTTGTTAGTGGTTTACAGATTACTCTAGATGGAGCTTACACACTTGTCGTAACGGATGCGGCAGGGAATGTTACGGCGGTAAGCTTCACGATTGACAAGACGGCACCTACCGTTACTGGAGTAAACGCTGGAGGAACATACAAAGAACCCGTGACAGCTACGTTTAACGAAGGAACGGCGACGTTGAATGGGGCGGCTTTTGTCAGTGGTACGGAGATCGAGCTTGATGGAGCTTACACGCTTATCGTGATGGATGCGGCAGGCAATGTAACGACGGTAAGCTTCACGATTGATAGAGTCACACCTATCGTGGCGGGAGTAGCAAGCGGTGGAATATACAACACAAACAAAACGATTACCTTTAACGAAGGGACAGCGACCTTAAATGGAGCAGCTTTTGTTAGTGGTTTACAGGTTACTCTAGATGGAGCTTACACACTTGTCGTGACGGATGCGGCAGGCAATGTAACGACGGTAAGTTTCACGATTGATAGAGTCGCACCTATCGTGGCGGGAGTAGCGAGCGGTGGAATATACAACACAAACAAAACGATTACCTTTAACGAGGGGACAGCGACCTTAAACGGAGCAGCTTTTGTTAGTGGTTTACAGGTTACTCTAGATGGTGCTTACACGCTTATCGTGACGGATGCAGCAGGCAATGTAACGACGGTAAGCTTCACGATTGACAAGACGGCACCTACCGTTACTGGAGTAACCGCTGGTGGAACGTACAAAAAAGCCGTGACGGTTACATTCAACGAAGGAACGGCGACGTTGAATGGGGTGGCTTTTACAGGTGGTACGGAGATCGAACTAGATGGAGCTTACACACTTGTCGTAACGGATGCGGCAGGCAATGTAACGACGGTAAGCTTCACGATCGACAAGACGGCACCTACCGTTACTGGAGTAAACACTGGTAGAATGTACAAAGAAGCCGTGACTGCTACATTCAACGAAGGAACGGCAAAGCTGAATGGAGCGGCTTTTGTTAGTGGTACGGAGATCGAACTTGATGGGAATTACACGCTTATCGTGACGGATGCAGCAGGGAATGTAACGACGGTAAGCTTTACGATTGACAAGACGGCACCCACGGTTACTGGAGTAGACGCTGGAGGAACATACAAAGAACCCGTGACAGCTACGTTTAATGAAGGAACGGCAAAGCTGAATGGGGCGGCTTTTGTCAGTGGTACGAAGATCGAGCTTGATGGGAATTACACACTTATCGTGACGGATGCAGCAGGGAATGTTACGACGGTAAGCTTCACGATTGACAAGACGGCACCGATTGTTACAGGAGTAGTCAACACTGGTGAATACACTAATAAGGTAACAGTCAGTTTCAATGAAGGAACAGCAACATTAAATGGTGCAGCATTTGTCAGCGACACAGAAATTGATAGGGTTGGAGCTTACACACTTGTCGTAACGGATGCAGCGGGCAATGTAACGACCGTTCAGTTCCGCGTAATTGAATATAGTGGAAGCACAGGGAACACGGAAACCCCCTCTCAATCAGAAGTATTGATTAGCTTAGGTGGAAAATCAGTAAAAGCACCTAATTTGGATGTGCATTTCGATACAGATGGGAAAAAAGTAACTACCGTTAGTTTGGACGAAAAACAGCTCCTAGAGATGTTGAAGGGAGCAAGCGATAACTCTGTCATTACGGTTACGATTCGCAATCAGTCCGATATCGTTATCTGGGAGATGAACGCGGCGCTCCTAGATATCTTAGGAAAAAGCAACGTTATCATTCAAATGCTTACAGAAAACGCAGCATATAATTTCCCATTAGATCAAGTTCATGTTGATGAATGGCGTAATCAATTAGGAGACAATATCCCTCTGGAGGATATAAAGATCAAGGCAGAGATGAGTAAACTTCCGAATTCGGCTTTTGTGTTTAACAATTCGGGCGATGGGCAGGTTTCACTTGTCGTCCCGCCGGTAAGTTTTTCTATAAAAGGGTCGCATGGGAACAAGGAAATAGAATTAAATCAATTCGATACTTTTGTAGAAAGGCGCATTGCAATACCCGTAGGGATAGATCCTAAACGTATTACGACGGGAGTAAAGCTTATGTCGGATGGTACGATTATTCATATCCCGACGAAGGTAGTACGTGAAGAAGGACACGATTACGCTATCCTTAATAGTATGACCAATAGCATTTATGGACTTATTTATCATAATAAAACCTTTAATGATGTATCCACACATTGGGCTCAAGAAAGTATCAATAGCTTAGCATCAAGACTCATCATTAAGGGAGCAGACGAGCAGCGGTTTTTACCGGATAGCGAAATTACGCGCGCAGAGTTTATGGCTATTATTACCAGAGCATTAGGCTTAAGCTCAGCTAACAAGACGTTTCAATTCAAGGATATAGCGGAGAAAGCATGGTATTATCAAGCAGTTCAGATCGGATATTCTTATGGGCTGGTTGATGGATATAGCGATGGTTTCTTCAAACCTAATGAGAAGATTACTCGACAGGAAGCGATGGTTATTCTATCTAGGGCAATGATGCTTGTGGAGCTGAATATGGAGATAGATAATACGAAGCAGCAAGGTATAGTCAACAATTTCGCAGATAGCGAACAATTGGCTTCTTGGGCTCGTCAAGCTGCAGCGTTAACCATTGAAATCGGCGTTATAGGTGGTTACAATAGCGAACTGCGTCCTCTGCAAAATATTACGAGAGCAGAAACCGCAGCGATCATTCAGCGATTTCTTCAAAAAGCGGAATTCATTTCATAAATGGTTCGCCTCCACCATGAAAAGCCCGACCTTAAGTGGTCGGGCTTTTGTCATGCCTACATAATGTACACATTGCTGTTTTCTATATAAACGTGTATTTATGAGGAACGACTCTTCACCCCTATATTTAATTATATTCTTTGGTTATAATGAATTATTGAGAACGATTATCACTATAATGAATTTATTTGATTTTCTTATAAAAAAATATAGTAAAGAAGTTGGAGATCATATGGGGAGCATTGGCGATTCTAGCAACTATAAAGATATATATGTACAAAGAATTAATGTATTGAAAGAAGCATCGATATTTCGAAATGAGATGGGACAGGGCCCGTTCATTAAGCATGTGAATTCACCAACCTTGCTTTCAATTGGTAACGGAAGGGCTGAACTCTTAATTAATGACAAATCAATAGACCTTCAACAAGGGAATATTGTGTTTATATGTCCGGACACGACCTTCGAATTTCATAATCACAGTGCTAAATCATTGCAGATCTATCTGATTTCGTACGAGACTTATGAAATGCGGCAGCGAACGGAGCAGGACATCATTTATACGTTGTCTCGTGATCCATTAGGTAATACTGGCATTACCGAAGGCCAATTAATCAAAAAAACAGTGGATCTCATTAGAGAACTTGCCGACTGCTGGGAGAGAATGAAGGAGACGGGACGTGCTCATGATTTGCTAACTCAATTGCTTCATCTCGTATTCAAGAATGGCATCCTATCCGGAAGAGGTATACTTGATGGTTCCTGTGAACAGCTGCTTTCCTATATTCATAAACATTATGCCGAAAGTCTTGATCGTTCAACGATAGCACATTTAAAAGGCTTTAATCCGCGCTATTTTTCGGAATGGTTTCGAAATCAGACGGGCTGGACCTTCACTAAATATGTGACTCGGATTCGTGTGAATGAAGCTAAACAACTTCTGCTTTCTAGTGGAGGAACGTTAGATGAAATCGCAAATAAGGTCGGTTATTCAGACGGATTGTATCTCAGCAGAAAGTTCAAACAAGTGTCTGGAATGACGCCAAGTGAATTTCGCTCTAGACCAAAGCCGAAGCGCATCATAGCACTACAATTTGCAGGGAATTTGCTGGTGCTTGGAATAAAACCAATAGCCGTAGAAACGAATTTACTGCATCATTCGATGTTGTTGTCTCAAGAGCTTGAAGACGTATACTCGCTAGATATTGAAGATCATGCTTCTTTGGAGGGGCTGGCAATGCTTGAAGCGGACATGGTCATCGCCGCTACTTATCCCGATCCGAAGCTGATGAAAGTATTAGAAAAGGTTGCTCCGGTCGTTACGATTCAATGCGACCAAATGGATCGTTTGGAGGAGATGCGGTTGTTTGGTCGGCTATTTGACGAAGAAGAGCGTGTCGAAGAATGGATTGAGAGCTACCATAAAAAAGCGGTTTTAGCCAAACTGCAGTTAATGCCGCTAATTCGAAATAATGAAACGATTGCCGTCTATGAAATGCGTGGTAATGACTATCTTTACATTTGGAACCGGACGACAAGGGGCGTATATAATTTGTACGATATGCTTGATATGTGCCCGCCGGAACGGGTGAAAAAGGATGTACTGGAGCGGGATGAGCATTTGTACGTACACGAATCGTTTTTGGTTGAATATGCAGCGGATCATATGTTTGTTGTAGCTGCAGACGAATTAATGGAGCATACGAAGAATTGGGTGGAAAATAGTCCGATTTGGAGTAATTTGCCTGCCTTTATGAATAAAAAGATTTATTTCCTAAAGCTTGAAGCGTTTTGGCATAGCGAAGGGCTGTCTCTGGAGAGACAATTAGAGGTCCAGACAAAAATGCTCATTGGAAACGATACAATCTGACAAGTGTCCATACCTAAATGGATGTCCTTCTGTGAATTCACACAAAATCTAATAAAGAGTATATTAAAAAAGCCATACAATTGATTATGATTATCAATATCAACAATTCGATTGATGAGCAATATATTTTATAGGGGTGTTTCATTTGTTAAAGCATGAGGGTTGGAAAGCATTGCGTTATACATTATTGGTATTCATTATTTTTATCGTGAGTGCATGTGGGGCTAACGTAAATCAGAACGACATAAGTTCTGAAATAACCGAACCGATCAATAGCACTGTTGAATCCAACGAGAAAGAAACTAGAGATTACGTGAGCGATAAAGGAACCATTCAGATTCCAGTTAATCCTCAGCGGGTCGTTGTAGCGGTAGACGATTTTATTGGTGACTTGTTGACCTTGGGGGTGACTCCGCTCGCAGTTGCAGGCAACGATATCAAGGAACATCCATATTTTAAGGAATCGCTTGTTAATTCGGAGATTGTGGGCGATAATACGACGGTGAATTTTGAGAAGATTGCGAGCTTAAAGCCTGATCTGATTCTTACTTATCAAGAAGAGGTTTATAGTCAACTATCCAAAATAGCCCCGACCGTATTTATTCCTTGGGGTAAATACAATTATAGAGAGCGACTGGTAGAGTTTGGGAAAATACTGAATAAGGAGCAAGAAGCTGAGAAATGGATAACTGACTTTGATGCGAAGATCGAAGAGAAGAAAAAGCTTCTGGCGGATGTTATTGCTGCAGATAAAAAAGTCGTGATTTTTGAAATAGCAGGTAAAGATTTATATCTGTATGGTACGTCATATGGACGTGGCGGAGAAATTATTTACAATGCCCTTGGATTGCATGCGCCGGCGATCGTAGAAGAAGCAGTTGCCAAGGAGGGATGGTCACAAATATCGCTTGAAGCAATTCCTCAATATCTTGGAGAAGCCGATTATATATTCCAGGGCTTCAGCCGAGGCGAGGAACAGGATAAGAAGGATGTGCTGGAAAGTCCAGTGTGGAATAGCGTTTCTGCGGTTAAAGCCGGCAATGTCTTTAGCTATGATGTGCGGAGCTACTATTTCTCCGATGCGTATGCGTTGGATAAGCAACTGGATGAAGTGGTTGAAAAGCTGCTGGCAATTAAATAAAAACTAAGCTTTAATTATCTAGAAAGTAGGGAAGAAGGAGGGGGAACATTGGACTTGCTGAGGCGTTTTTATGCCTATTACCGCCCCTATAAAAGGTTGTTTATTGTTACTTTTACTAGTGCAATATTAGCGGCTTTATTTGAATTGATCTTCCCACTCGCAATCAATTGGGTAGTTGACGACTTATTGCCTAGCGGAAACTGGAGTCGAATTTTATATGCTTGTCTAGGGCTGCTCGGTATATATGCAATTAGCTCCGTGTTTCATTATATCGTCACTTATTGGGGACATAAGCTGGGTATAAGTATTGAATCCGATATGCGCAAGCAGCTGTTCGAGCGAGTGCAAAAGCTATCCTTTCGTTTTTTCGATAACAATAAAACAGGTCATTTGGTATCGCGTATGACGAATGATTTAATGGATATTGGAGAAATAGCCCACCATGGGCCGGAGGATATGTTTATTGCAGTCATGACGCTTGCAGGGGCTTTCGGTATTATGCTCAGTATTAACTGGAAGCTGGCTGTTCTAACCTTCATAATTGTACCGTTAATTGTATATTTATCCTTGTATTTCAGCAGGAAAATGTCGCGTGCATTCGACACTATGTTCAAGGATATTGCAGATTACAGTGCGCGTGTTGAGAATAATGTAAGCGGAATTCGAGTTGTTCAAGCTTTCTCTAACGAAAAATTTGAAATCAATCGGTTCTCGCAAAACAATGAACGCTTCCGTCTTACAAAGCTGCGTACTTACCGCATTATGGCGTGGAATTCCTCTTTAAGCTTTATTATGATGAAGTTTGTTTTACTATTTATTTTGGCATGCGGAACATGGTTTGTTCTACAGAAGCAAATGACAGCAGGAGAATTTTTCGCGTTCATCATGCTATCAGGTGTGTTTCTTGGTCCCATGCAGCAAATAAGCTCGATTATCGAAACCTATCCGAAAGGTGTCGCGGGATTTAAGCGATTTATTGAGCTTCTTGAAGAAGAACCGGATGTACAGGATGCACAGGATGCGAAACCTTTTCATGAAATAAAGGGAGATATTCGCTTTAATGGAGTAAGCTTCGGCTATGAGAATAAGGAGCGGGTTTTGCAAAAAATAGATCTGCAAATACATGCTGAGGAAACAGTAGCTTTGGTCGGGCCTTCCGGTGCGGGAAAAACGACGTTATGCAGTCTATTGCCGCGTTTTTATGATGTGGAAGAAGGTTCCATTACAATCGATGGCCACGATATTCGTAATATGACGCTTGCGTCATTGCGGTCACATATTGGAATTGTCCAGCAGGATGTATTTCTGTTTGATGGTACCATTCGTGAAAATATCGCTTACGGCAGATTGGACGCATCAGAGGATGAAATCTGGGAAGCGGCTCGGCGAGCACAACTGGAGGAACTGATTTTGCAGCAAAGAGAAGGGTTGGATGCATGGATTGGGGAGAGAGGCGTCAAGCTATCAGGCGGACAGAAGCAGCGGCTTTCTATTGCTAGAATGTTCTTGAAAAATCCATCTATTCTGATCCTGGATGAAGCGACCTCAGCACTGGATACGGAGACGGAAGCAGCCATTCAGCTAGCACTTTCCGAGCTCTCTCAAGGTCGCACTACACTCATCATTGCACATCGTCTTGCAACGATTAAAAACGCTGATCGAATCATCGTTGTGGCGGACCAAGGTGTCGCCGAGCAAGGCAATCATGAGGAACTATTGAGCATTGGCGGAGCATATAGTCGGTTGCATCAAGCACAATACGGTGCTTAAGTAGACTGTGTAAGCAAGCTTTCCTATATCCCGAACCCTGACTTTCATTTAGGAATATTTGGCATCGCTTTTCCCTGAATTTGATAGAGTAAATAATTCCATTTTATGGTATGGTAGTTTTATGATGTATGACATACTATAGGGGCTGGATAGGAATGCCAGGGGATACGAATGAGAAGGAACAGACGATATTTGATCATGCTGGGAATACGATCAAGACAGAAGATCGAGAGATTCGAATTCTTGCCAAGTATGAGGAACCTTTGGTTGTCGTATTAGGGAATGTGCTTAGCGATGAGGAATGTGATGAGCTGATTACACATTCAAGGGAACAA
Organism: Paenibacillus sp. FSL H8-0548; assembly: GCF_038630985.1. Lineage (NCBI taxonomy): Bacteria > Bacillati > Bacillota > Bacilli > Caryophanales > Paenibacillaceae > Paenibacillus > Paenibacillus sp. FSL H8-0548. The sequence continues at coordinate 5,937,732 of NZ_CP152049.1, read as the reverse complement.
TTGCAACGTTCAAAAATAGGCGGAGATCATGCGATCAATCAAATTAGAACGAGCAGCGGGGTGTTCTGTGAGGAGAATGAGACGATTACAAGAATCGAGAAGCGCTTCTCTCAAATTATGAATATTCCTATCGAGCATGGTGATGGCTTGCAAGTTCTGCTGTATACCCCCGGCCAAGAGTATCAACCCCATTATGATTTCTTTGCAGAAACGAGTCGAGCAAGTGCAAACAATCGAATTAGTACGCTTGTGATGTATTTGAATGATGTTGAGGAAGGCGGAGAAACGGCGTTCCCTATGCTTAATTTTTCTGTTATTCCTAATAAAGGTACGGCTGTCTACTTCGAATATTTTTATAGTAATCATGAATTAAACGATTTCACCTTGCATGCAGGTACACCAGTAATTAAAGGCGAGAAGTGGGTTGCAACCATGTGGATGAGAAGACAAGCCTTGCGCTCATCTTAGATGTATTGTGATCTTCAGGCAGATGCTCAAATCTCCACGCTTCCTCCAATATGATCAGAAGAAGCACCTTGCTAGGTGCTTTTTTTGTTTGTTCTGTATTTATTGACGATTGGAGAAGGCCTATACTTTACCTGTTAATCTTGTTTTGATATGATATTTGCAATAGTAACAGCAAATTATCGCAAAAAACAGTAAATGGGGCGTGTTTATGTTAGCATCAGAACGGCATAAGCTTATTCTTTTGGAGCTTGAAGAGAGAGGGAATATCTCTGTTAAGGAATTGAAAGCGAAATTAGAGGTGTCGTTGGACACGGTTCGGCGCGATTTAGAATATTTGGAGAAGATTGATAAGATAAGGAGGGTGCATGGAGGAGCTGTTGCTATCGAGGATACTGCAACGAATCAGACCTTTATGAGACGAAAGGTCACTTTTCTTGAACGCAAGCAGGAGCTGGCGAGCTGTGCAATGAGCTTTGTTCGAGAAAATATGGCGTTGTCTCTAAATGCAGGGACGACGAATATTGAGGTTGCTAAGCAGCTTGCGCAGCAATTTGAGAGATTAACCATCATTACCAACTCGATAAAGGTTGCAGAGGCACTTGCCTCTAAGCGAAACTTTACGGTTATTATGCCTGGCGGCGTATTAAATCATGATGAGTTTTCATTATATGGAAACTCCTTCGAGTTGGAAATTGCGAAATTCAATATCGATGCAGCCTTTATAGCAATTAATGCAATATCTCTGGATAAAGGCTTAACGGACTTCCGACAAGGGGAAATTGAGATTATTAATGCGATGATTAACAATGCCAGCTATAAGATTGTTGTTGCGGATTCAAGCAAATTTGAGACGGTATCTTACATAAATATTTGTGGATTGGATCAGATTGATGCTATTGTGACGGATACAGCGCTTGATCAAAGCTTATTAGAGCGTTACTCTGCCCAAAATATACGCATCGTACAGCAGATATAGCCGCAGCTCGTATTCATACACATCGTTTACAAAACACGAAGCATTCGCATAGAATGCTTTTTATTTGTGCTTTTTTATTATAAAAAAGCAAAATACAGCAAAATATTTTAAAGGTTATGTAAAAACAAGCAAAATGAATTGATAAATCGCATTTCATTGCTTATACTCCGTTTGTAGAAGAAATAAATCGCAGAGGTGAAATGGTGGGTAGAAAAATTGAGGCTGTTATATTTGATTGGGCTGGAACGGTTGTTGACTATGGATGCTTTGCTCCGGTGCAGGCATTTTTGAAGGCTTTTGAGAAAAAGGGAATTACGGTTGAGCTAGAGGAAGTACGCAGGCCTATGGGACTTTTGAAAAGGGATCATATCAAGACGATGCTAGGCTATGCACGCATTAATCAGCTATGGCTGGAACGCTATGGCCATGAACCGGATGATGCTGATATTGACGAGCTATACATCTATTTTGAAGAACTGCTCATGGAATCCTTGCAGAAATTCACAAATCCAATACCTGGCGTAGTTGAGCTTGTAGAGAAGCTGCGGCAGAAGGGGATGAAAATTGGCTCAACAACAGGTTATACGAAGTCGATGATGGAAGTTGTAGCTTATCATGCGAAGCGTAAAGGTTATGCGCCAGATTTTATGATTGCTTCGGATGAGCTAAAGGCAGGACGGCCTTATCCCTATATGATTTTTAGAAACCTAACAGAGCTTGATGTGTTTCCTCCAAGTGCAGTCATTAAAGTTGGGGATACCGTGTCGGATATGCAGGAAGGCAAAAACGCAGGGGTATGGAGTGTTGCTGTCATGAAAGGAAGCAGCGAATTAGGCTTGACTGAAGCGGAAGTAGCGTCATTGCCTGAGACTGTGCTTCAAGCAAGGCTAGAGCAGGTATACCAAAAGTTTAAAGAAGCAGGAGCGGATTTCATTATTGAATCGATTGATCAGCTTCCCCAGGTCATTGAAGATCTAGAGCATCATAGAGACGGAGTGGTTCAATGAGTCAGTTTTACAATCCGGTTCGACTATATTTTGAGGCGAATGGGATAGCCGAGCTTGCTAGTAGGTTAGTCCGGCATTACGGTGCTGAGAATCGTGTTCTTGTATTAACCAGAGGCAGCGAGGTCGAGAAAAGTCATGTGCTAATGCCAATCATGAAAGCATTGGAAGGAACAAATGTTTACATGAAGGAGCTGCAGCTATCAAATCCAGATTTGACAGATATCATTCATTTAACGAAAGAACTGAAAAGCTTTGATTATGAGCTCGTTATTGCTATTGGCGGCGGGAGCGTCATGGATATGGCCAAGGCTTTGATCGCCATGAAAGAGAATCGTCTAACAAGTGAGGAGGATCTGCGCGAGGCAATTACAGAAGAAAGATATTTGCAGCAGGAAAACGTTATTCCCTGGATTGGTATTCCAACGACCTCGGGTACGGGTTCAGAGGTGACGAGCTGGGCGACGGTCTGGGATAAAGAAAAGGGAGTAAAGTATTCGATTTCTAATCCGAAGTTGTATGCGCGCTATGCCTTGATTGTTCCAGAGCTAACGCAATCTATGCCGCTTCGGCTTAGCGTTATTACATCCTTGGATGCGCTGTGCCATGCGACTGAGGCTTATTGGTCGGTACGAACTAATCCGATAACAAGAAGTTATGCTTTGCATGCGATAGAGCGTATTGTTACTTATTTGCCGCTTCTTAAGGAAGATGCTCATCATTTGGAGTGTAGAAAGCAATTGGCTATGGCAAGTGTTTATGCGGGTCTAGCCTTCAGCAACACGATGACGACTGCCTGTCATTCGATCTCCTATCCATTGACTCTTATACATGGCATTGAGCACGGGATCGCAGCCAGTATTACACTCGGAGCCGTGTTTAAGCTGAATCAGCATAATATAGTAGAAATCGATAGTTTGCTTAAGGTATTTGGTGTAGAAGCACCAGCTGATGTACAACGGAAAATAATTGAGATTTATGAAGGGTATCAGATTTCAACCCAGCTTCGTGACTATGGTGTTACCTCTAAACATATTGAGGAGTTAGCGGAGCGAGCTTATACAAAAGGAAGAATGAATAATAATCCGGTTATTCCTTCTAAGCAGCAGGTTGAAGCGCTGTTAATGGCGCTATTGTAGCAGCTAGGAAGTACAGCGGGAAGATTTACAAAAAAATCGATAATTAAAGCGAGGTGCAGCTGTGCGGTTTATTTTAAAGGGACTGATGATTCTGTTTTGCGGCAGTCTGATTTGGGGCAGCTCTACGAATTACACCGAAGCTAGTGTTTCATCGACGATTTCTTTTGATTATGACAACAAAAATGTAAGAGTTAAGGTGTATTCTCGCGACGTAGGTGAAACCAAGAACCACCCGATTTTTAAGTATGGAGACCTGATTAACCGGGCTATTGCCTACAAGGCTGCCAACCCTAGTACGGAGGTCAAAATCAAATTTGCTGTATATAAAGTGAGTATGGATGCGTATGTTGGATTCAATCCTGCGGATGCCTCTTATGGTTATGTGAAGGGCTATGACCATGGCGGTGACAATTCGGAGAAGCTGGTGTATTCCCTTGTCAAGGCAGCTAAAAATCAAGTCCATGTTGATCTGGTCTACCATAAAGACAGTTCCAATGATGTATACAATTATTTGAACAGCTTTATGAGTGATCCGACTTTAACAGATGCTTCAAAAAGAGTTAACGATTACTTCAGCCTAAAAAAGGTCAGCTGGGGAAATGAAGCCTCGGAGCAAATGCACGCCAAATTTATGACGGTGAGCCACTATGCTTCAGATAGTAACAGTCTTATTAAGGATACGGTATTTATTACAACAGGCAATATTGACAGTCATGCTAATAACGGTATTCCTGTTGCTAAGGATTGGGTACAGTCCGGGATGCTTATTAATGGGCATCCAGAGCTTATGAACTCCTTCAATACGTACTTTGATCTTATTTACAACAACGCGACTGATCAATCGGCGTTCCATGATGCCGTCCGTGAGAAGCATGCAGTGAATGCTTTGAATTATTCTGATACGCATTTCAGCAGCTATTTCTTCCCGATCCCTGTTGAGCCAGAGGGCAATTACACCTATGTTCCTGAAACAGGTGATGGAGATCCTGCAAACGGAAATGCATGGAATACGACATTTAATCCTATCGCAAAATATGTTAATCGTATGGCTTCATTGACTGGCGATCGTTACTTTAAGGCGAATGTCTATCATTTGAAGATGGATAACTTCGGGCAAAAGCTTTATAACGAAATGTCTAATATATACAACTCGTCAAGCCCGGGCTTAAAGCATTTTCGCTGGGTCGCAAATCTGAATTCGTATGAGCATTTAACGCCAGCTAGTGTGTTTAACAATATTGGAATTATTAAATATCCGAAGCTGACGCATGCCAAAGATTACTTATTCGCCTTCAATAATGCAAGCGAGTATTACACGATTACAGGCTCTACAAATTTGAAGCTGGATGAGTTCGTATCAAAAGCGAATGCAAGCATAACCGTAAAAGAGTTTACGAGTGATCACCCGGTTTATAACGAATACAAAGAGATTTACAACTATCAATATACCAATTAGGAGGCAAAAAAACAGTGAAAAAGCATATGGCAAGAAAACTTTTAATCTTACTTTTTTGTATCGCGATGATTTCAGCTTGTACGAATACGAAAGGTCAAGGCGGAGCAAACAAGAATCAACCAAGCAACCAAGAAACACAAGCTGCTGCTGGGCAGTCGACAGCAGAACCGAGCAATGAGGCTCAAGAGATTGAGCATTTACGAATTGGAACGAATGCTTTCACAGCCGGACTAGAGCCGACACGCACGTCGAATGCGGATGCTCAGCTTCAATATAATATTTACGATACGTTAATTTTAAGAGATCCTTTTTCAAAAAGCTTGGAGTTCCTTCCTGGACTAGCTGAAAGCTGGGGGAATATCGAGCCGACGGTGTGGGAATTCAAGCTGCGCCAAAACGTGAAATTCCATGATGGAACGATTATGGATGCGGAAGACGTTGCCTATTCCCTCAATCGGATCTTTAAACAAGAGGATCCAAGATTCGATAATGCCTATGGCCGTTATTTCAATACGTTCGACAAGGTTGAAATAGTAGATGAGACTACCGTACGCATTCACACCCTGCAGGCTGATCCGCTCGTTGAAATCTTTCTTTCAGATCTAAGCGGTGCGATTACATCGAAGGAATATATCGATCGTGTCGGATTGGAGCAAGCGGATTTGATGCCGATAGGCACAGGTCCATATAAGGTGGCATCCTTTGTGCCGAAGGAAAACGCAGTGCTGGAAAGATTCGAAGACTATTGGGGCAAGAAAGCACCTATTAAAAAAGTAACGTATACGTACATCCCAGAAATCTCTTCACGTGTAACCGCAATTGCCAATAATGAAATTGATTTTGTTGTAGGCATTCCGCCAGAGCAAGAGGCAACTCTAGCTAATCAACAAAATGTGAAATTGCTAGAGGCTGCTTATCCGCTGCTTCATGTTCTCGTTCTGAATATGAACAATGAGGTTATGAAGAATAAAAAGCTGAGACAAGCACTTGATCTTGCTGTCGATCGTGAAGCGCTCGTAAGCGCACTTTGGGACAATAAAGGAATTGTACCGACGTCGCTGCAATTCCCGGATTACGGAGATATGTATCTGTCGGATGTACAAACGGTGGAATACAATGTCGAGAAGGCTAAGCAATTGGTGAAGGAATCAGGCTATGACGGTACACCAGTTGAAGTGACGATTCGTACAGATTATTATACTCATGGTGATCTTGCTGTTCAGGCGATGATTGAAATGTGGAAGGAAATTGGAGTTAATGCAACGCTTAGACAAGTACCGGATGTCAATGCTTTTGAAGACTCTACGATTATGATTCGTTCTTGGTCTAACCCGCTTTATTACCCAGATCCAATGGGACTTATTGATGCTTCCTGGTCTGATAATGTATGGGTAAGCACACGCGGCTTCTGGGATCCCCAAACAGAGGAATGGGACAAAAATATGGAAATCGCACGCTTCTCTATGGATAACGCAGAGCGTAAGGCAGCGCTTAGAAAGCTGCAGGAAATTACGAAGGATGAGGCAGGCTTCATTCTGATGTATCAGCCTTTCGAATATTTTGCCACAAGCAGTAATTTGGAATGGAAAATGCCCAAAAATTATCGTGCATATACAATCTCATTACGTGCAGGTGAAATCGCGCTAACAAACTAATGCTATGATCAAGAAGCAACAGGTAAAGCAGTAACCTTTATGGGCTGCTATGCGGGATGTGCATGCCTTCCTTCATAGCAGCTCTATTATTCTCAATCAGGAAGCAGTGATTGGATTGTACTTCTTTGCAATAGAAAAGGTGATAAAGGCTGGACTAACGATTTTGGCCGTGCTGATATTTGTATTTATCGGTGCGAGGTTAACTGGAGACCCCTTCAGCATGATGTTTCCTGACGGATTGACTCATGAGCAGAAGCAGCTGCTGATGGAGCATTATGGATTAGATAGGCCGATTTATGTGCAATTTCAAATCTATTTGCAGGAGGCTCTACGCGGCAACTTTGGGACAAGCATTCATGATGGCCGTATGGTCACACTTATTTTCAAAACGGCTGCTCTAGAAACCTTAAAGCTTGGTATATGGGCCTTTCTTCTGAGCAGTGTCATTGGGATTACTGTCGGTATACTCGCCTCATTAAAGCCAAACAGCAAGCTGGCGAAGCTGCTGATGTTTATCGCTTGTCTTGGATATTCTGTACCCGGCTTTGTCGTTGGCATTCTGATGATTGTTATTTTCAGTTTTTATTTAAAGCTGCTTCCTAGTATGGGAATGGGCGGCTGGCAGAGCTATATTATGCCTGTAGTTTCCATATCCGTTCATCCGATTGCAACGATTGCACGCTATGTATATACAAGCTTTACAGAGGTTTTGTCACAAGACTATATTCGTACGGCTAGAGCGAAGGGCCTTAGTGAATCGCTCGTCATTCTCAAACATGCTTTTCGTAACACGTTAATACCTTTGGTTACTGTACTCGGGATGCTGGTCATTAATATACTTGGCGGAGCGCTGTTCGTAGAAAGTATATTCTCATGGCCGGGGCTTGGAAAGCTGCTGGTTGATGCTGTTATGAACAAGGATTTTCCGGTAATTCAGTTTGCGGTTGTTGGCTTCTCATTTATTGTTATCGTAGTCAATTTATTGGTTGATTTCCTGTATGGGATCGTTGATCCAAGGATTCGGAAGGCGGGATAAGGTGAGTGCATTATTGAAAAAATGGTCCTATATTCCATGGCAGGTTAGGCTAAGCATGATCCTCGTAATCTTTCTATTTATTGTTATTGTATTTGCGGATTGGATTATGCCGTATAATCCCAATTCCACGAAGCTGCTCGATAACAATACACCTCCTGTATTTCTGAATGGCAGCTGGGAGCATGTGCTTGGTACGGATCAACTAGGAAGAGATTTAATGAGCCGAATTATTTATGGAATGAAAACCAGCTTTAGCATTGCTGCGGTGGGGCTCGTTATTGGCTGTATCGTCGGTGTTGCAGCCGGCCTAATTAGCGGTTATGTGGGCGGATGGGTAGATAAGCTTATTATGGCGCTCGTTGATTTTCAATTTGCGGTCCCCTATACTCTTATTTTGCTTATGGGTATCGTTATTTTTGGCACGGATACCATTGTCCTCATCATATTAATTGGATTAGCTAACTGGGAAAATTACGCGAGAGTAGTGAGGGGACTGGTTCTCTCACTTCGCGAAAATCAATATATAGAAGCTGCTCAGACATCAGGAGGTTCGGCCTTGTATATTATGACCAAACATATTTTTCCGAATATATTGCCTACTATTCTCGTCATGATGACACTATATTTTCCTTCTGTGCTAACGATGGAATCCTCACTTTCTTTTTTGGGAATAGGCATTCAGCCCCCAACAGCCAGTCTTGGAAGAATGGTAGGGGAAGGTCGTAATTACTTAATGACCTCATGGTGGATTTCTATTGTACCTTCGCTCCTTATCGTGTTGATGGCGATGCTTATGCAGACGATTGGCGACTGGTTCAGAGACCGCATGAATATTTCCAACAATATGGAATAGAGGAGCTATGAGATGGATCCATTACTTCGAATTAGAGGGCTGCGGGTTGGTTTTAAACGACGGGAAAAACATATTTATCCCGTTAACGGCTTCAACCTGGATATTTATAAGGGAGAGACGATTGCGATTGTCGGGGAATCTGGCTGTGGTAAAAGTCTTACAGCACTATCGATTATGGGGCTGATCGGTGAAAATTCACCAGTGGCCAATTCTATCGTCAACGGCCAGATTATATTGCATACAGATGATCATAATGAGCTGGAGCTTACCAGCATGAGTCCAAAAGAATATGAACGTATTCGCGGCTCCCTTATTTCTATGATATTTCAGGAGCCGATGACAGCTCTGAATCCGTTGCTTACAGTCGGAGAGCAGATTATAGAGGTGCTTACTAAGCATAAAGGGCTATCGCGTCGTGAGGCAAAGAAGCAAGCTTTAGCTTCATTGGAGGCTATAGGAATACCAGATGCCGCCAATCGAATGAAAGCCTACCCGTTTCAATTGTCAGGCGGGCAGAAGCAGCGCGTCATGATCGCGATTGCGATGGCCTGTAATCCGAAGCTGCTAATTGCCGATGAGCCGACAACAGCATTAGATGTCACGATTCAATCTCAGATTTTGTATTTACTGAAGCAAATTAAGCAAGAAAATAATATGTCGATTATGTTTATTACGCATAATTTAGGCATTGTCGTCCAATTTGCTGACCGAGTTGCTGTTATGTATCGCGGAATTGTCGTTGAATATGCGACAGTGCAGCAATTGTTCACATCCCCGCAGCATCCCTATACAAGAATGCTGATAGGGTCGCTTCCGAAGAAGGGCTTGCGTTCTGCCTTAGGGGATCGACTGGAAGCCATTCAAGGTACAGTGCCTAGTCCAAACGAAATAGTGACAGGCTGTCCATTTCATACGAGATGCAAAGAAGCTGAGGAGCGTTGTACGAGGGAGCTTCCCAATGAGACTTTTATTGATGGTACGCACCTTGTTCGGTGTTTGGTTAGAGAGGAGGAGCAGCAAGTTGGAGCAGCGCAGCATAATGGCCAGCACGAAAAACTTGAGTGTTTACTTTAAGCTTCCATCTATTCGCAAGAAACTGTGGGTTAGGGCCGTTAACGATATTTCATTATCTATGTATAAGGGCGAAGTGCTCGGCTTAGTTGGTGAATCCGGTTCGGGAAAAAGCACTTATGGAAGAGCCCTGCTGCGCTTGAATGAAGCACAGTCTGGACAAATTTTCTTTCAAGACGAGGAGATCACGCATTTATCGACGAAAGAGATGCGTCCCTTGCGGAAAGAAATGCAAATGGTATTCCAAGACCCCAACAGCTCGCTGAATCCTCGAATGAAATTAATGGATATTATTAGAGAGCCGCTTTATGTGAACAAACTAGGTACGAAGCAGGCACAGGAGCAGGCTGTGCGCACCATTCTCGAGCATGTTCAGCTGCCGCAGGATAGTTTGGGGAAATTTCCTCATCAATTGTCCGGTGGCCAAAGACAGCGAATAGCGATTGCTAGAGCTTTAGTAACAAGACCGCGGTTTCTGGTCGCGGATGAGCCGGTATCCGCATTAGATGTATCCGTACAAGCGCAAATTATTAATTTGCTTTCTGATTTGCGTGAAGAGCTGGGTTTAACCATATTAATGATTTCACATGATCTGTCCGTGGTGCAATATTTTGCCGATCGGGTGGCTGTCATGTATCTTGGCAAATTAGTAGAGGTTGGTACAGTAGAGGAAGTTTTTAATGTGCCTGCTCATCCTTATACGAAAGCACTGCTCGATGCGGTTCCAGAGCCCGATCCTACTATTATAAAAGCAACGCGTCCAATTGATGGTGATATGCCGAGTCCGGTTCATCCGCCTAGCGGCTGTGTATTTCGAACGAGATGTCCTCTAGCGAAGGAGGACTGTGAACGAATCGTGCCGGAGTTAAAGGAGATGACACCTGGACATCTGGTCGCCTGTATTTTAAATGAACAAGGAGGTAATTGATCATGGGGAAATTCTCATTTGTCATTATGCCGGATACGCAGAAGCTCACAAGACATCACTCAGAGCTGCTATGCAAATCTGTAAAGTGGATTACGAAGCATGCCTCCGAATTAAACATACGAATGGTCCTGCATGTCGGAGATGTGGTGGATCAAGGGGCTGATGCGGAAGAGGAGTACCACGCGGCAGAGAAAGCGCTGAGCGGACTAGATCAAGCCAATATTCCACTTCTTATTGCACCAGGCAATCATGATTATGATACACCTATTATTTCAACCAGCGGTCCCATTCCGGAGCACCAACATCGGGATTTAAAGATGTTTAACCAATATTTCGGCTTGTACAGAATGGAGCATATGCCTTGGTTTGGCGGAGCGTTTGAGCCGTATAAGGCAGAGAATATGTATGCCTGTATACATATGGACAATATAGATTTGCTTGTGCTTGTGCTAGAATTTGTGCCTCGTATAGAAGTGATGGAATGGGTAGACGAAATCGTGAAGCGTTATGCTGACCATCAGGTCATTGTTGTTACCCACAGCTATATGTATATGTATGGTGAGAGAGTCAAAGCGGGGGACCGCACAAATCCAAAGGAAAAATACGTGGCAGTCGCTTCGGGCTGCGATGGTGAAGAAATGTGGCAAAGTTATTTGAAGCACTATCCTAACTTAAAAGCAGTTTTTTCAGGACATCACATTCCTGAGCATGTGAGTCATCGCATTGATGCAGGCGTGCATGGCAATCAGGTACTGCAATGCTTTCAAAATTGGCAAGCGGCAGAGCTTGGCGGAGAGGGCCGCATTCGCCTAGTGGAATGGGATCCAGACCATTGTTATATATCCAGCAGTGTATTCAATCCGAATGCCGAACAATTTGAGAATGAGCCGGGATACGATATAGACATGCATTATATTTTCGGACCAGTCATAGAAAAACATAGTAGTGAGAAGCTGAGATTCTCAAAATAGCCGAATCAATCGCATTTGCACGTAATTGACCAGCGTCTTGATTCGACATCTTAGCGTTTCTATGATATGGTGTGGGTTACAGGTAGGCATTCCACTTTCCGAAGTGGGGTGCCTTCGTGTATATCTATGGGAGTTTTACATTAAATGTATTGTGCCGTAATCGGCAGAACATGGAGGTGGTGATGCTATGTTTCGCTCTTTAGCCCCTTACGGGGAAGATTCAGCGACTAAGGAAACAGCGCAAAAATCTTTTAATAAAGAGGAGAGAGTTAAGCATGACGACATTTATGCAAGCAGAGAAACGTACACATTTGAATACATCGGGGCTTCGTAATCTACGTAAATCAGGACGTCTGCCAGGTATTGTGTTTGGTAGAAATGTAGAAAATGAGATGATTCATATTTCAACGATAGAATTTCATAGGTGGTTGAAGCAAGGTGCTTCTGGTTTTATCGATATACAGCTTGAAGGGAAAGAGTCGGTGTCCGTACTGCTCGAGGATCTCCAGCGGGACTCGGTAACGCGTGACTTGATTCATGTTGATTTCCAGCAAGTGCAGACTAACCAGATCGTACGCACCAAGATTCCGATCAAGTTCAATGGCAACCCAATCGGAATGAAGCAGGGCGGAGTCGTGCAAATTCAGTCCGAGTTTATTGAGGTAGAAGCTTTGCCAAGGCATCTGCCATCGGTGATCGAGTATGACATCAGCGGCATGAATATCGGAGAATCCATCTATGTGAAGGATTTGGAGTTGTCATCTGAGGTTACACTAATTTCCGGTAAAAATGAATTTCTCGTATCTGTAGTGAAGCCTTAACTCATCCTATTAGGTTTCAACTATCAAAAACACGTCGTATCTGTAGCTTACCTGCAGGTACGACGTGTTTTTGCGTAATTCGACACTTTGCTCCCGTTCTTAAGCACCATTGACGACGCTTGCAGATTATACACATAATAGAAAAAGGCGTTACATAAATTTACAGTTGGGAGAGGGTAAAATGTCCAAACGGGTGCTTATTCTAACCGGTGACGGTGCAGAGGTTCTGGAGGTTTATTATCCATTCTATCGCGTAAAGGAAGAGGGCTACGAGGCGGTGATCGCTTCGCCGAGGAAGAAGACATTGCATACGGTATGCCACGACTTCATTGAGGGATGGGATACCTATTCGGAGAAGCCAGCTCATCTGCTGCCGTCCGATATAGCCTTTGCGGACGTGGAGCCCGCTGACTACGATGCCTTGATCATCCCAGGCGGACGCGCTCCTGAGTTTATCCGCAATGATCAAGACCTTCCGCGAATTGTCCAGCACTTTCTGGATGCGGACAAGCCTGTAGGTGCGATTTGCCACGGTGCCCAGGTATTCCTGGCGCTGCCAGACCGTTCCTACTTCAAAGGCAGAACGTTAACGGCATACAATGCGTGCAAGCTGGAAGTCGAATCACTAGGCGCAGAATATGCAAGTGAGACACTGCATGTAGACGGCAATTTAGTGTCGGGTCATGCATGGCCTGATCTCCCTGGATTTATGCGCGAATTTCTAAATCTGCTGGGCCGGACGTCGAACAAGGAACTAACCTCAACTACGAATTAATACTTAATATAGCGAAAGGGCCAGTGGCTTTCATGCGCTGGCTTTGCATACGAATATCAGAAGAAAAAGACACCGTGAAGGTGTCTTTTTTGCTGTAACCATGAGAAGTCTAAATTTAAGTAAGAGCTATATCACTTAACAGCAGAGGTGATTAGAACGTTATTGTTCATTATTTTCATGAGCTTCGCTTGCCGATTGATTTTGCTCAAATGCTTCCGCAGCTACTTCCGCAGAAAACTCTGTGTCATTTTTTTTCAGGGCAGGAATTTTATTCAGCTTTGTAGTCTGAACCTCGGTCTTCGTCGGTTCGTTCTGATTTTCAGTCATGGGAGGACCTCCTTGTTTATTTTAATAACAGCACTCCTATATTCCCACAGTTTGGATAGTAATATGTATGACTGGTGTTTTGAAAATTAGACAGGGTCTCTTGAAGTATGTTGTAACGAGCAGTGGTTGCATCATTGGATACAATTACATATAATATACATATGAGCATGTATTCATATGTTATGGTGATGAAATAACTTATTATGATACAGACTACTATCGTTGTATTTGTACAATGAATCGGGGGAATGCCAAATGAGTAAAGCTAATGAAGACAAAGAAGCAAAAAAAGAAAAGAAGATTGTGTCAAGTAAAGAAAATCATGAGGGAGAACATGACCATAGCCACAGCCATCATTCTCATGGACATCATCACGGGCACGCACACGGTCATCACGGACATTCGCATGCCCCTAATAATAAGGCGGGTTTGCTCATTGCGCTGATTATCACGGCTGGAATCATGATATTGGAGTTTGCAGGAGGCTTGATCACGAACTCTTTGGCGCTGCTATCGGATTCAGGACATATGCTGAGCGACACGGCAGCGCTAGCGCTAAGTCTAGTTGCTCTTGGGTTTGCCGTTCGTCCGTCCTCATCCAATCGAACCTTTGGCTTTCATCGTTTTGAGATATTAGCTGCGCTATTTAATGGAATCACGCTGTTTGTTATTGCGGCATTCATTATCGTCGAAGCGTTTAAACGGTTCGGAGAGCCGCCAACGGTTGCGAGCGGGACGATGATGATTATTGCAAGTATTGGGCTGCTTGCTAATCTTGCGAGCGCGTGGTTTCTTATTCGCAAGGCTGATACAAAAGATAATCTGAATGTGCGCAGCGCCTACCTTCATGTGATTGGGGATGCCATTGGCTCAGTAGGTGCCATTATTGCCGGAATATTAATGTCCTTGTTCTCTTGGTATATCGCCGATCCGATCATTAGCGTTATTGTTGCTCTCCTTATTTTGAAGAGTGCTTGGGGAATGATTCAATCCACCGTCCATATTTTAATGGAAGGAACACCTTCTCATGTCGATGCGAAGCAAGTGGAGAAGACGCTGCGTCAAATCGCGGGCGTTAATGACGTGCATGATCTTCATATTTGGACGATTACATCCGGACTTGATTCCTTGAGCTGCCATTTGACCGTCGAAGATCATATCGATTGCCAAATCGTGCTGCAGGAAGCGATAAAGGTTATTTCAGCTGATTTCCATATTGAGCATACGACGATACAGATTGAGAAGTCACAATTGAAGCATCCTGAATTAAAAGTATAAACAGAGTAACCTTTTTCCAAAATATTACGTTTAGGAGGATATACCGTTTAGGAAGAAGGTGAGCTCTCATTGCAGGAAAAATGGCATTAGCATTGTCCATTCAAATTATGGCATGGGTCATGATCATCTGTTCATTGCGGTTTGAACCATTTCACTGGTTTTTAATCCCGACTGTAAATAATACTCCAGCCTTTATTACTGCTTCGAAATGGTTAGCGCAGTCGCTGCTTATTACCAATATTATTGGTTTTTCCTTATATAAATTACGCAGCGGTTCTAGTTTTTCTGAAACAGATAGAAGTGTTGTTTCTTTTCTTATTGTATTTTCTTTGATTCATATTATCGTCGTCTGTTTTCTCATTTTTTTGGTCGTTGGTTTTGAAGATTTATAGAGGACTCGATGTTGCAACGCTCATAATAGGAGGCATCCAGACGGTTTGAATTTCTTAGAGACTTCCAGGTGAGCATAAGGACTCCAAAGGCGACACTTCGTTTCTCCAGTACAAGTCATGGCTAGATGAAGGACAAGGAGAAGCGCCTACAATGCACTTATTACAATGAAAACCTCACATGAGAGCTATTTCAGATGGCTACATTGTACTATTGCACTAGAATTCGCTCCAAACCAACGAATATCGCCCTAGAATAGGCATTCTATTGGTTGCTTTATTTGTTTTCCTTTTGTCCAACCTAAATGATGATAATAACAATGATCGTGTCGAGACTAATGACGGAATTACAAAAGTCGAGAGCTTTAGTATAACATCTGAACATACGGATTTAAAAACTTCAGTCGATGGAACGATCTTCTACAATGGAAAGCAAGCTAGTGCACAAATTGTTGCTTTATTTTATATTGATCCTCTTGATTGGGGAGGGGTCGCTTTTTACTTTCCTAGTGGTTGGCATATATCTGGGGTTAAAAGCAGTTATCCTCAAGGCAATCAGGAAGTAGATCCTAGTGATTCACTAACAATATTGACGACCAAAAGCGAGAATGTGAAATGGAGTACCTACCTGGAAATTTCCAGGGAATTTATAGCGGCATCCAAGCATTCTGGTGGCTATGGTTATGTTGTTATTGACCTAGCGTATCAAGATGATGAACTAGAACGCGCTCTGAAGTTCGCTGTAAGTATTGGATCGAGAATTAAAGATGGGATTAAAATTATCGGTACGGATAACATTGAAATTAATTTAGAATAAGTGTGAGATAATCCAAATAGAAGTAGCTTCTTTTCATTGTTGTGGCGGCTGCATATGATTGCTAATCTTCTTTATGCTACTATAATTTGATAACGATAAGCGAGCGAAGGAGAGATGACGATGTGCAGAAATATTAAAACGTTATTTAATTTCGAGCCGCAGGCTACGGATGCCGAGGTTGAAGCAGCTTCGCTTCAATTCGTAAGAAAGCTATCTGGATTTAATACACCTTCCAAGGCGAACGAGGAGGCATTCAGTCTAGCAGTGCTTGAAGTGGCTGCTGCTGCGCAGAAGCTGTTGGATTCATTGATTACGAATGCAGAGCCGCGTGACCGAGAGATTGAAATTGAACGAGCCCGCATTAGAAATGCCAAAAGATTCGATAAATAGTAAAAAAGGAAGAGATCGTTATGACTCGATCTCTTCCTTTTAATACGATATGCAGCCATTCATATATTACAAGTTCCTACAGAATTTGTGTAGTTTAAAGCTTATTCTTTAATTGGAGCAGCATAATCAATTGCACGTAAAATTAGCGTTAATGCTTCAGCTCTTGATGCTTCAAGGTTAGCTCCAAATTCATTTTCGGTTGTCCCCTTAATCAAACCATGCTTCAAAGCTGTAGAGTGACACTCCAGTCCGTTTCTCGAATTCCGCTTCTTCAAAAATATCTTGTTGTTCTGTAATGAGCATTAATCGTTTCATCGCGTAGGGTAGTCCAGCGACAGCACGAAAAAAAGCAGCCCCTTCTCAAAAAGAGGCCACTGAAAAAGTCCTTTAATTAAAAACAGGGTACTCTTCCGCAGAGATGCGGAAGAGTACCCTGTTTTCTTGTATAATAGAGGTAACAATAAACAGGCGGTGACCCGGATGATTTCAAATCAACAAAGCTTAAACCTTAGTCCTTATATGGGCATATACGATATCGTTGTCCCTAAAGATAATATGCTTCGAGAGATTAATGACCTTGTGGATTTCTCTTTTATCCATGAAGAGTTAGAAGTGAATTATTGTTTGGACAATGGTCGAAATGCTGTTCCCCCTATTCGGATGTTTAAATATTTGTTATTGAAATCCATCTTCGATTTATCGGACGTAGATGTGGTTGAACGCTCAAAATACGACATGTCTTTTAAATATTTCTTAGATATGGCGCCAGAAGACGCAGTTATCAATCCCAGTTCATTAACGAAGTTTCGCAAGCTTCGCTTGAAAGATATCCTTCTGCTCGATATGCTTATCCAAAAAACAGTAGAAATCGCCTTGGAAAAAGAACTCATTAAAAGCAAATCAATCATCGTAGATGCGACACATACAAAAGCAAGATATAATCAGCAATCGCCGAAGGAATTCTTAATCGAGAAATCAAAATTACTTCGCAAAGCTGTCTACCAGATCGACGAATCGATGAAAGAGAAATTTCCATCGAAAACAACAACCAACGAATTAACAGATGAATTGGCGTATTGTCAAAAAGTGATTGCGGTTGTTGAAAAGGAAGAAGCCATCAGCCAATATCCAAAAGTTCAGGAAAAGCTGAACTACTTGAAAGAGATAGTAGCGGATCATCATGAGCAATTGCAACTCTCAAACGACACGGATGCTCGTGTGGGACACAAGTCAGCCGATTCTTCCTTCTTTGGTTACAAAACACATATTGCCATGAATGAAGAGCGAATCATCACTGCCGCTATCGTGACAACGGGAGAAAAGAATGATGGAAAGCAATTGCAAACCTTGATTGAGAAGAGTATAGAAACAGGTATGGAGATTGACACCGTTATTGGGGATACCGCTTATTCAGAAAAGGATAATATCCAGTACGCCAATGAAAACGAACTTAAACTGGTATCCAAATTAAATCCAATGATTTCAGATGGCGCTCGTCGTAAAGAGGACGAATTTGATTTCAATAAAGATGCAGGCATGTACGTGTGCAAAGCTGGACATATGGCCATCCGCAAGGCAAGAACTGGAACAAAGAATGTAGCGAAAAACCAAGTCAACACCTTTTATTTTGATATAAACAAATGTCAGCAATGTCCTTTCAAAGATGGCTGCTATAAAGAAGGAGCAAAGACAAAGACGTACTCGGTTAGCATTAAATCAGCAGAACATAGCGGACAAAAGGAATTTCAAGATAGTGAGTACTTCAAAGAGAAGGCAAAAGAACGCTATAAAATTGAAGCGAAGAATAGCGAACTAAAGCACCGACACGGGTATGATGTAGCCGATGCCTCGGGTTTATTAGGAATGGAGATGCAAGGTGCCGTGGCGATATTCACGGTCAATGTGAAGCGGATATTGAAACTAATGAAGTAGAATAGGGCAGAAAATGCATAAAACAAGGCTAATTCTCATTCAATCTCGAATGGAATTAGCCTTTGTTTTGTGCAGAGACATGCTTGTGCATTTAAAAACGACAGATTTTCAGTGGCCTGCTCAAAAAGGGATTGCTTTTTTTTCTATTGTTTTTGCTACAGTTCCCAGCCAGGCAGCATTGATTTCGTGTTCTGAAGCATTTTTCCAAACAATGCTGCGCCAGCTTGCTCAGGCAGCCTGACCAGCGGATCGTTCATGAAAGCCTGAAAGGCCAAAGCTTTGTCTTTGTTTAAGGCGGCCTGAAGCGTCATTTCTTGATTCGTTACATGCGGCAGCACCAACTGCTCCACCTCAGGAGTAAGCTTGCCAGCCAGAATTGGGCTTACGTGGTTATAGCTGAATACCGCGTTCGTCTCCACGACGGCTCCCGCGGGCAAACCTTCGATCTGTCCGCGATTCGGCATATTTACGTTCGTAATCAGTCCACCCATTCCAAGTAATGCTTTTATCATTTCGATGCCTTCCTCGCCGGTAGGCTTCACCACAAACGCTTCTTCTCCAGCCGCTAGCCGTTGACCCTTGGCATAAAGCTCCGTCTGGTTTTTCTTCCGCCAATCTACCTTCGTTAGGCTGAATTTCCAGCTTTGCACCGTTTCCGGGTCCTTTAAATAAAGCTCGCCCGGCATAAACTCCGCCAAATGCCTGTCACCAGCCGCGGCAATCATACCATACTTTCGGAATAAGTCAAATTTGACCCGCTGCGCTGATGCAAAGTGATCGTTGAGCCAGTGGCCCTTCTTCTTGCCTTCATAGCCTTCCGCATACTGCTCTTCAACGAATTCCTGGTAAAGCGGGAACAAGTCTATGCCTTGGTAAGAGGCTCTGTCCAGCCATGTAAAATGATTGATGCCCAGTACATTAACCTTGATTTCCCGTCGGTCAACCGAAGCGACTCCCAGCTTACTCTCCACCATGGAAGCGAGCAAATGCTGCGTGCCAAACACCTCGTGACAGCATCCGATGGCCTTCACTTCCGGGAACACCTCATAAAGTGTTCTCGTGCATAGCGTCATGGGGTTCGTATAATTAATGACCCACGCGTCTGGCGCATATTGTTTGATCGCATTCGCAATATCGACATATAATGGGATGGTACGAAGCGCTCGGACAAGCCCGCCGGGCCCGACCGTATCACCAACCGACTGGTAAATCCCGTATTCTTCGGGCAAATGGACATCCGATTCCATCTCCGCAAAGGTTCCTGGCAATATGGAAATGATGATAAAATCCGCACCTTGCAAAGCGTCTTGCAATGCAGGTACCGCCTCATAGCTCCACTTGCCCTGCGTGTCAGCTGCTTGCGATAGCCTGTTGCCGATGATCGCATTTTGCGCGGCCGATTCATAATGAATATCATACAGCTTAACGGTGCCGGCAAGCTCGCTTTCTGCGGCCAGGTCGCTCATCAATCCCCAAGCCCAGCCGCGGGAGCCGCCTCCGATATAAGCGATTTGAACGTTCTCTTTGCGTTTCTCATTTGTGTTCATAGCGTTACTCCTTATCCTTTTAATCCTGTAGTCGAGATGCCTTCAACAAAATATTTCTGTGCCAAAAAGAATAGCACTATGCACGGAACGACGCTCACAACCGACATCGCAAGCACCTGATTCCAGGAAACGGCCGAGGAGGCATCCAGCGACAAGCGCAAGCCAAGCGAGACCGTGAATTTTTTTACGCTGCTGATATAAATAATCGAATTAAAGAAGTCATTCCAGGTCCATATGAACTGGAAGATACCTACCGAGAAAAGAGCCGGCTTGCACAAGGGCAGCAGCACTCGAATGAGAACCATAAACGAATTGCAGCCGTCAATTGTAGCCGATTCATCCAGTTCCCGTGGCAATCCCCGAAAAAACTGAATCAGCATATAGATGAAAAAAGCCGAGGTTGCGAAAGCCGATGGTACGATAAACGGCAGATAAGTATCCAGCCAGCCGAGCTTATTGAACAGGATATAACGCGGAATCATAACGGTAGCATCAGGCAGCATCAACGTTGCCATCATGATAGAGAACAAGAATGTCCGGAGCGGAAACGTAAACCGTGAAAAGCCATAAGCCACGATAACGCTCGAGACGATCGTCAGAACGACCGTAGGCAGAACCAGCTTAAGGGTATTGACAAAAAAATGCTGAAAGCCGTATTGGCCAGTTCCTGCCCAGCCCAAGGAATAGGAATTCCAAACATAGGTATCCGCAAACAACTTGCTGGATCCGAAAATATCCTGATTGGTCTTAAACGACGATACAAATAGCCATAATAACGGATAAATCATGACAAAGCCTAACAATATCAACAGCGCATAAGACAACCACTTATTCGAGCTAGCGTGAGTCATTTGGTTTTACCTCCGTCTTCATAGTAGACCCAGCGGTTAGAGGTTTTGAAAATAATGCCCGTGACGACCATAATAATCGCGAACAAAACCCATGACAGCGCTGAAGCGTACCCCATTTTAAAGAAGGTGAAGGCTTCCTCATACAGCTTCAAAGCATAGAGATAAGTAGATTTCATCGGTCCACCATTCGTAATAACGAAGGCGCCGGTAAATTCCTGGAACGCATTGACCATCTGCATGACCAGGTTGAACAGGACAATCGGCGTCAGCAGCGGCACGGTAATTTTAAAGAACATACGGGTCTTGGAAGCACCGTCGATGGAACCGGCCTCGTACAGGTCGCTAGGAATCTGCTGAATACCTGCTAGAAACAAGACCATTGAGGAACCAAATTGCCAAACCGACAATAAACCGAGCGTATACAGCGCGATATCCGGGTTGCCCAGCCAATCGATCGAAGGAATGCCTACATTAGCCAGCAAGCTGTTGACGACGCCCTCCTTCATGAACAGGAACCGCCAAAGCACAGAAATCGCCACACTCCCGCCAAGAATCGAGGGCAAATAATAGATGGTTCGAAACAAATTAATGGCTCGGAGCTTGGCGCTAAGCACGACAGCAACGAATAAGGCGAAGGCGAGCTTCACCGGCACGGCAAGAACCACATAGATTGACGTTACTTTTAAAGCTTGAGTAAATCCGGGATCATTCATAAAAATTCGTTTATAATTGTCCAAACCAATGAATTTGGGGGCATTCACCATGTTGTAATCCGTCAGGGAATAATAAAATGAAGCGATGAAGGGATACAACTGAAAAATGAGCAGTCCCAGAATCCATGGAAGAACATAGATAAGTCCGATATACCGAAAGCTGCGCTTCTTCCTGGCCACTGGCTCACACTCCTATTCTCTATCCAAAATGAGTAGGGAGCACGCCAGCAGATTCGCTAATCTATTACTGGCGTACACTCCGTTTTTTAAGTCTGATTATCTTCCTTGCAGCTCTTTCAGTTTTTTCTCCAGGCTGCTAACCAGCTCTTGCGCTGCCTTGTCTGGCGTCAGCTTTCCGAAAGCAACTTTCTCGATGATATCCTGCAGCAGAGCGGATACCTCCGAGTTCGTAGCGATCGAATTATCCACAATGCCTGCATTTTTCAGACCCATTTCGACTGCTTTCGTAATCGCTTCGTCTATTTTTCCTGCCTCTACCGCAGCTGTTTGCGCAGAAGAGGATGCTGGAATGGAGCGGACATCGCCTAAGATAACCGCTGCTTCTGCGTCATTCATCAGCCAGTTCAGAAATTTCACGGACTCTTCCGGATGCTTCGACTTGCTGCTTACTGCAATCAGCTGCGAAGGTCTTACCAATACGGCTGAGTCTTTCGCATTTTTATCGATGGCAGGCAAGGCAGTTATGACCTCTACACCTTCAGGCAGCACCGAGCGAAGCGACAAGAGTGTGCTGCTCATAGCCGAGATGATCGGAATATCCTGATTGATCCATTTGGTATTCTGTTCGGTCTTGCCATAAAATAAATCAGATTCTCCGAGCGGCTGATATACGCCCGCCCTCATTGCCTTGTCGATCCACTCCAAGGCACCAACAGCTTCCTCTTTCGAAAAGCCCAGCGTGTAATCTTCATTGATCCACTGGGTTCCGGTGCGCTGCTTCAGCATGTTCGTAAAATCCTGCATCAGCATGCCGTGGTCAGCAAGAAGCAAATACTTGGTATTGTCTTTTTCATGAAGCTTCTTGCCTTCCTCATAGAGGGTATCCCAGTCCCATTGAATATCGGTCGGTACGCCGAGTTTATCGGCTGCCGTCTTGTTAATGACGAGCGCATAAGCATTTACGCCGGAAGGGAGCGCTACCATTTTGTCATTGTATACGCTGAAATTATTCAGGAAGTCTTGATCAAAGCTCTCCAGTGATAGTCCTTCCTGCTTGCTAAGATCGAGGAAAAAGTCATTTTTCGTCAATTCCTTCATCCATGGAACGTCAAGCTGGATAATATCGGCAGACGTAGCGCTGGCTAGCTGTGTTTTGACCTTTTGCTCGTAGCCGTCAAAGCCCTGGTATTCGGCTTCGATCGTCACATTCGGTGCTATCTTCTTGTAAGCTTCAATAGCTGCAAGCGTAGCTTGATGGCGTCCGTCGCCTCCCCACCAGCTAAAGCGCAGGGTAACCTTCTCCTCCGAGCCGCTGCCTGGGTTTTCTTTGTCCTGATTTCCGGAGGAACAACCCGAGATGATGATTGAAAATATGACTATTAAAGCAATGAAACCGTTTAATCCTTTTAATCGCTGCATGTTAACCTCTCCCTTTTGTTTTTATTGGAAACGCTTTCTAAAGTATAGGATTGATTGCTTGTTTACATAAGGCATCTAATCTTAGATTTAAGTATCATTATTTGAGCAATCCCATTCCGCAGTATCATTTTATCAGCTAACGTATCATTTTTATCTTGGATGCTCCTTGGTTTCTCCCTGATCACGATAGTATGACCCTGCTGTGCTATAATTTCAATATCAGCAAGGGAAGATTACATCGTAAAGAGGTGATGGGATGTACAGGCTGCTGCTAGTCGATGATGAGGCGGATACAAGAGAAGCTTTATCCTCCTACTTTCCGTGGCAGGAGGTCGGTTTTCAAATTATCGGCCAATGCGGGAACGGTAAGGAAGCGTTAAATTTCATTGAAAATAATGACAAAATCGATGTCATCCTTACCGATATTAAAATGCCTGTCATGTCCGGTCTTGAGCTTGCCGAGGTCATTCATGAGCAGAAGCATAATATTCATGTTATTTTTCTGAGCAGCTACCGCGAGTTTGAATATGCCCAGAAGGCGCTTCGCTACCGAGTCAACAACTATATCGTGAAGCCCGCAAAATATCAGGTGCTATTGGACGTATTCGCCAGTCTGAGAGACGAGCTGGAAGCGGCTAAGCGCGCCTTGGATCAACCGCCGTCTGTCACGGGAAACGAAGGACTCATCATTACGCAAATTAAATCGTATATCCAGGACCAATATAAAAATGCGAATCTGGAGGATGCGGCTAAGCAGGTTTATTTGAATGCCAACTATTTGAGCTATTTGTTCAAACAAAAAACCGGTCAAAATTTCACCGATTATCTCATACAGGTAAAAATGAAGGTTGCGATGAGGCTCATTCAGGAAAACCAATTTAAAACATACGAAATTAGTGAAATGGTCGGCTACAGCAATGCCAAAAACTTTACCCGAACGTTCAAAAGCTTTTATGGCAAGACACCCAGTGAATATAAGAACGGATGACCTGAACGATGAAAGAGCGCTATTTTATCAAGCATTTGGCTACTTTTCTCATTCCTTTAATTTTGCCTTTAATCATACTAGGGTCGTTGTCCTTTATAACGACGCAACGGGATATGAAGGAAGACATTAACAAGAATAGCCGATTCCTGCTATTGCAATCACAGCGCCAGCTCGAGATGATTTTGGACGAACTGGATACGTTGAAGCTTGCGCTATATCAGAACGCAAAGGTATTCAATGAGCTGTCCGACGTTCTGCAAAATCCAACCTATACGTACGAGAGTTCTACTTCGTACCAAATTATTTTCAGCTATTTAAATGCGCTTACCAGCTCCAAGCCTTATATCCACTCCATTTATTTTTACTCGGAAAATCCGTACGGCCGCTTCGTTTCCTCACTTGACGGCTTGTCCTCGATCAACCGCTTCAATGATACGGGCTGGTTCGAGGAATTCATGGAATACGAAGGACCTGCAACGGAATGGACGTCCAAAAGAGAAGCTAAGATTTTCGCGTTCGAGACGCAGCCGACTGAATTAATATCCATTTACAACGTGCTGGCGCCTCGGAAAATCGGTATTATTTTAAATATTCGTCCAAAATACATTGAAAATATTTTATCTAACATCACGACGTATAAGGATCAGATTCTGCTCGTGCTAAACGAAAATAATCAGGTTATTTTCTCCAATAATGAAGAAAATATTCTGAAAGCAACCGAGCTCGACCAAATTGCAAACCACCCGTCGACCTATTTCGACCTGGATTCCTCTCTGGGAGAGGTCAACGTGACGAAGGTGGAATCGGAGCAATACAACTGGAAATACGTGTCCGTCATTCCGCATGTTTCGTTGTACGAGACGCCCTCGCGCATACTAAACTATACAATCGGTTTTGCATGCTTGTCCTTCTTTTTGGGACTTGCGTTAACCTTTTATTTGACCAGAAGAAATTACAGGCAGCTGCTTGCCATTACCTCGCTGCTGAGATCGGCCGAGAATAATCGTACGCCGCTGAAGCCGCCTAGCAAAGTCAACGATGAATATTCCTACATTATTCAGAACATGATCGCCCATTTCATAGAACATCGGTATATTCAAACCCAGCTGTCTGAGAAGAAATATAGGCTTCAAGTGATGGAGCTGCTTGCGCTTCAATCCCAAATCAATCCTCATTTTTTGTATAACACGCTGAATTCGATTTATTGGGAAACCGTCGGTCTAACAGGAAAGCCGAACAAAGCGAGCGATATGATCGAGGACTTATCCGACATGCTTTCCTATTCCTTCAGCCGTCCAACCAATGAGGTTACCTGGGAGGAAGAAATTGCGAACACGGTCAGCTACATCAATATTCAGAAGAAGCGGTACAAGGATACTTTCGATGTTCTATTTGAATACGACGAAGAAATTCTCAAGCTTCATACGATGAAGCTGCTGCTTCAGCCTTTAGTTGAGAACAGCTTGTACCACGGCATAAAGGAAAAGACCGGAAACGGTCTAATCAAAATAAAAATTTTACGTGTAGGAGAACAGCTTCGGCTTGTCGTCTCCGATAACGGAAACGGCATTCCTTCGGACCGGCTCACCGAAATCAGGAGATCTCTGGTTGCATCCGATGAACAGTCCAAGCATATCGGCTTATTGAATACGAATAAACGGCTGAAGCTGCTGTATGATCGGAACTATCAAATTACGATTAAGAGCAGGCTGGGGCTGGGGACTGTGATCAGCATTATGCTCCCCCAAATCAAGCAATAGAGAGTAAAGAGGGCAGGGATTGTTCTTGTCCTTTTTACGTTATATGACGCTCGATTCATTATTTTCGATTGCTTCTGCAATGGGACTCGGCAGAGGATTACTGCCAGTGGACATAAAAAAAATGACGCCTCATGCTATCGAGGGTCATCTTCTGGCAGCTTAACTCAGCCGCGGTTTAATTAAACTGTCCACAATTCAAGTTAGAGCTCAGAACTGCTGAGATAACAATAAAATATATTGAACACAAAATATCGCTATGATATAATCGATAGCGTAATTGACTAATTTAATGACGGATCGTACTTTAATCTTTTCCTAATTTTATTGTACATCTAGAACTTTGATTTGTCAATGCTCTTTTTTATACCAGAAAAAGGAAAAGGGAGAGTGTTAGGAGAGATGGAAGCGAATGATTGGCGGCAGGAGCAGGAGCGGCTGGAATGGGTCAGGAACAGGCTGCAGGCAAGAATCACTGAACTGGAGCCGGAGGTTGCCGGTTTGCACGATCAAGCGACGGACATCCGCAAGCGATTTTGGGAAGAAGTTACGATCAATACAAGTACGTACGAAGATTTCGAAGAGACCTTCTACACGATTAATCAGCAATCCGCGATATTGGCCGAGCGGGAGCGCGGCCACAAGCTATTGATGCAGCAATGGAAAAGCATGAACCGTCTACTCCCATCTCCTTATTTCGGACGCATCGACTTTCAGGAAGATGGCCTGAGTCTCAACGAGCAGATCTATGTCGGAGTATCTTCCTTCGCCGACGAGGACGGGTTAAACTTTTTGATCTATGACTGGCGCTCACCAATCGCTAGCCTGTACTATGACTACTCCCCCGGCCTAGCGTCTTATGTCACGCCGGCCGGAAAAATCGAAGGGACGATGGAGCTCAAACGGCAGTTTCAGATTCAAAACGGGCAAATCCGCAATATGTTTGACGCGAACGAAACGATTGGAGACGAATTGCTGCAGCAAGTGCTCGGAAAAGGTGCGGACTCGCAAATGAAGAGTATCGTAGCAACTATCCAGAAGGAACAAAACGCCATTATCCGCAATGACAAAAGCCGCATGCTAATCGTACAAGGGGCAGCCGGCAGCGGCAAAACTTCAGCGGCATTACAGCGGGTGGCGTACTTGCTGTACAAACACCGCCAGACGATCAAGGCTGATCAAATCGTTCTTTTCTCGCCGAATCCGATGTTTACCAGTTATATTTCCACCGTCCTTCCGGAGCTCGGTGAAGAGAATATGCAGCAAACGACTTTTCAGGAATATCTCGACTATTGGCTCGGTTCCTCGTTACGGCTGGAGGATTCCTTTGATCAGATCGAATATGTACTGACCGCACAAGGAACACCGGGGTATGAGGCTCGTCTTCAGGGGATCGAGTATAAAGCTTCAGAGGCATTCCTTCAAGCCCTGCAGAACTATGGCATATGGTTGGGACGGGAAGGCATGCGATTTAACGGTATTCGGTTTCGGGACCGCGATTTGATTACCGCAGAGCGAATGAGAGCGAAATTTTACGGTTATGACCGTTCCTTGCCGTTGCTCAATCGTGTCCTTCTCTTGCAGGAATGGCTGCTGAATGAACTAGCTTCGCTGGAACGCCTGGAACGGGAAGCGCCTTGGGTGCAGGAAGAGTTGAATTACCTCGACACCGAGCAGTACGCGGAAGTTTTCGACATGCTGCATAAAGATAGGGAAGTATTCGACGTTGCGGAACAATTCGCCGCAGTTCGCGAGAAAATGAACAATAAGCGCCGGGAAGATGAAGGGGACTTTGACTTCGCTCTGAGAGAGGAAGATCTGCTCTGCCGAAGGATCGTGAAAGAAAGCTTTAAACCGCTAAGGAAAAGTATAAAGAAATTCTCGTTTGTTGATGTCAAAGGCATATATGGCCAATTATTTGAGGGCGAAGCCGCTTATCAGGAGAAAACGAATGGGGCCGTAATCCCTCCGCTGTGGCTTGAAATATGCAGGCAAACTAAGGAAGTGTTGCTCCGGAACGAGTTGTTCTACGAGGATGCGACTCCGTATTTGTATGTAAAAGAACTGATCGAAGGCGTTCGGACGAACACGGAAATTCGGTATGTCTTCGTTGATGAGGGTCAGGATTATTCGTCGTTTCAATATGAATATCTAAAAAAACTGTTTCCCCGTGCCCGGATGACGGTGCTGGGTGATTCCGGCCAAGCGATCTTCATGCAGTCTACAAGTTTGGCCGTATCCGATTCTCCGCTGGTTCGGCTTTTCGGAGAAGCCGACACAAGCCTTGTCTGCCTTGTACGCAGCTATCGTTCAACTAGGGAGATTGTTGAATTTACGAAATTGATGCTTCCAGATGGAGAAGAAATTGCACCGTTTGATAGGGGAGGCCAAAAGCCCATACTGGCGAGACTGGACGGCGGGGAGAAGCGTGATACACAAATTCTGGCAGATATAACGGCGCTCATGGCCGAGGGCTTCGATTCCATCGCCGTCATCACGAAGACCGCGGCAGAAAGCCGTGAAGCCCATGAATCGTTACGGATTCATGGAGGAGAAGCGCTGCGTCTTATTACGAAGGAGACGCTGGGCTTTGAAAAAGGAGTGATGGTCATTCCCGTGTATCTTGCCAAGGGTGTCGAGTTCGATGCAGTCTTGGTCTATGATGCTTCGCCCGAAGCATACGGCCGGGACAACGAACGCAAGCTTCTATATACGGCGTGTACGCGGGCCATGCACCGGCTTCATCTATACACGACGGGCGATTGGTCGCCGTTCGTGCAGGCATTGCCTGAGAATCTGTACGAGAAAGCTCCATATTGACGGATCAGGAGTGCCGTCGGTCGCGATAAGCTGCGCTATTATTTTCATTCGTACACAGCTCGATGAGCAGAAAGCAGGGATTTATGTCAACTCCTACGCAAATAAAACCGCCGGCAGCCGGCGGGGACGACTTCTCGCTGAAAGCCATTCTACCACCGCTCCTGGCGATTATTGCCGCCATGATTATGGTTATTTTGGACAGCACCGTCGTTAATAATGCCATTCCGAAACTCGTTGAATACTTCGACACCGATCTGAAGACGATCCAATGGACCGTCACTGGTTATACATTGGCCTTATCCGCTGTTATTCCGCTTGCAGGCTGGATGACCGATAAATTTGGCTCCAAGCAAATTTTCATGATTACGATCGCCCTGTTCACGATCGGCTCCGTGCTGTGCGGTATCGCGCAAACGCCGGAACAGCTGATCATTTACCGCATTATTCAAGGCTTGGGCGGCGGTATGGTGGCCCCGATCGGGATGACGATGGTGTTCAAGCTCGCGCCTCCAGAGCGCCGCGGATCCATCATGGGCTTACTCGGCATCCCAATGCTGCTGGCACCGGCATTCGGTCCTGTGTTATCCGGCTGGCTGGTCGATTCTGTCAGCTGGCATTGGATTTTTATCATCAATCTGCCGATCGGCATTATCGCCTTCATTCTCGGGTATAAATATTTGCCGAAATCGGGTCGCGATGCGGCACCGCATCTGGATCTCATCGGCATGTGCCTTGCGCCGATCGCCTTCTCCATGCTGGCGTACGGTGTAAGCGAAGGCGGAACCAGCTGGTCCAGCGCTTCGACGATCACAGGCTTGACCGTCGGCGGCATTGCGCTCATCCTGTTCATCTTCGTGGAATTGGCACAGAAGCAGCCGCTGCTGGAGCTGAAAGTGTTCAAGTCGTCCGACTTTACACGCAGCATCATCTTGACGTGGATCGTACAGCTTGCAATGTTCGGTGCAATGCTGATCGTGCCGCTGTATCTGCAAGGCGTAATGCACTACACCGCGCTTGAAACGGGCTGGATCCTGATGCCTTATGCGCTATGCGCCGCAATCGGCATGCCGATCAGTGGGCGGTTGTTCGACAAGATCGGCGCGCGTCCGCTCGCCTTCGCTGGTCTTTCAATCGTATCCGTATCTCTGTTCATCTTGTCCAGCATATCGGTGGATACCTCGCTGTGGGTTATCCTACTGTGCATTTGCATTATGGGTCTAGGCATGGGATTCTCCATGATGCCGCTCAACACGCATGTGCTGAACTCTGCGCCTCGCCGTCTAGTGGGCCGCGTTACACCGCTGACAACAGCAGCTCAACAAGTCGTCGTTTCGTTCGCGGTCGCGGGCCTGACTGGTTATCTGACGTCGCAAATCACTTTCCACGCAGCAAGCGCGAGAGCGGACGCAAATCCGCTGAGCGCCGTCGTCGCAGGTTACGGCGACACGTTCTTCCTGTCCGCATGCCTCGCGACAGCGGGTGTCGCATTGTCGCTCCTGCTGCGTAAACCGAAGCAGCAGGAAGAAGACGTACTAACCGGCGGGGAAAATCCGGACCCGGCGGCGATGATGGGGCATTAATCGCGAATCGGCTCCGATTCGCTCGTATGCAAATAGCCTTGGCCGTTAGTCGGCCAAGGCTATTTTTTGCTGATTCGGAAACTATGGATTCTTCTAACCTGTTGTTAACGAAAGCTAACGGAAACCAGAGACGCTAAAGTTCCATTTTTGGCTAGAGTCACGTTTTAACGGAAGTGGGAGACTCTATTACGCAGAAATGAAACGAGATCGGGCAGGTAGGGTACAAATAGAGGCCCGTGTTTCCGTTACAATCTTGAAACGAAAAATAAAGGCGATTTAGCGTCTCTGGCTTCCGTTAGAAGCGTGAGCCGACATGACTGCGATTTACAATCATCCGTAAGGGTGATTTTGTTGAAATATAGGAAAGTATATCCATTCGCCATACTTTCTCTATATTTCTCCGGAATGAAACGCGCCACCGCCATAAGGACGGCGACAGCCGTTTCACCTTCCTGATTATATTAGTTTGTGCAGCACGTAAGATGAACTAGATATTTACGTTTTAGTCGCTGCGCGAGTAGAGCATTCTTTTGGGTCACGGTTACAGGGTTGTTGGGTCAAGATCCGCTAGCGGGATACGGGAGCCGTTATCGGACTCGCCTCATTACGCCGCGTATCCAACTGCTTCTGTATTTCTTTCTGTACTTCTTCGATCCCTGCTTGCTTTAGCTCCTCGTTAAACTTGGGGAGGATCGTGTCAACATCGACGGTGCCAGTCATGAGGCTGGGATAATATTTCTTCCAAACCATCTCAATGTTATCGGTTTGGGCAGTGAGCCCCGATAGATCAGGCGTAAAGCCGAGAACGGTAGACTTGATTACTTCAGCGTTGTATTTGCGGAATTGATCCCATTTATCGAGGGGTTCCGGGTTATCACCGCCCATGGTTCTCAGAATAAACCAGTTGCCCTGCGTATATTGTACTCCGGCATAGCTTGCTGGTGCATCTGGGATCGGATCCCCGTGGCTGTCATTGCCGGGTATGGGGACCGCTTGCCCATGCTCGTTCAGTGTGTAATGCACTCCTTCAATACCATAATTAAATAAGTTTCGTATTTCAGGGTCGGTATTGAGCAGGTTCAGAAACTTAATAGACGCAATGGGATGCTTGGTGTTGGCATTAACAGCCATGATCCCGCCACGGACGGATTCCGTTGTGACGACGATAGGGGTTACGGGATTCGATATAACCCTGTAGCCGCGATCCTTACTCCAAGTCGTATCCGAGAGCGGGCCGCCACCAGAGGATTTCCAGAACACTTTATCCCCACGCTTAAGTCCGCCAGGCTCTCGCAGCGCGGCGTCTTTGTTTATGAAGCCTTCCTTATAATAATGCCTTAATGTGTCTAATACCTGCCGAGCCTCTTCTGTTTCAAAAATGTTCACGACCTTAGCATTAGGGTCCAGTGATTTCACCATCAAAGGAATTTTATGGTTCAAAATATATTCATAGCCATCAAGAGCAAAGAAATTATGTGAATCCCGATCTAATTCCATAGGGATGTATGCAGGCTCATTCTGTTGAATCATCCGGAACAAAGGCTCAAGCGACTCCAGCGTATCGTATTTGGTAATGTCGATCTTGTACTTTTCCACTATGGAAGCAGGGTACATCCAATGATCACGCACGGCCAGCTCTTTATTGGTCGGTACCCCATAAATGCCTCCATCATTCATTTGCAGCCCCTGCCAAAAGATGGGGTCAACAGTGTCGTACAACTCCTTGCCTAGACCTGTAAGATAGCTATCAAGTCTCAGCCATGCGCCGCGCATAGTGGTGGCTGCATAGTTTGGTGCAAAAGCAATGTCGAAAGTGGTTCCTGCGGATATAAGTGTGTTTAGCCGATCTTCATACTCCTGCCAACTAACCTTGATATAGGTAATCGTTACGCCTATTTTACGAGCCATGATTTCATTAATTTTATCATTTACGAGCTTTAGATCCTTGTCAGGCTCTCCAATTGTGTAATAAATCAGATTTACAGTTTCACCATAATCGTTATCATCGATGTTTCTGCTAGGCTGCCGGGAGCAACCGGTTGAATACGCTGTGAGCAGCAGTATAATACTGATCGTCATGAAGATACTTTTGTATTTAGAGCACTTTAGCATCAATATTCTCCATTCTGCCTTGATCGTTATTATCCTTTTCCCCGCAGATCAGAGGGAGATTTCTCGAAAAAGCTTTGAAAGTGTGTATAGAAATAATTGAGATTGTTGTAGCCTACCGAATTTGCGATCGAAGAAATCTTCTCATCTGACGATTGAATACGTTCTTGTGCAAGGAGCATTCGGTAGGCCATTAGGTATTCTGAAAATTTCATTCCGGATTCTTTAAGAAATAATTGCCCAAGATAGGTGCTGTTCATCTGAAAGCGCTCTGCCACTGATTTTAAGGTAATATTTTGCGCATACTCCGTCTTGATCATCAGCAAAATGCGGTTAACCAGCTTGGATAAGCTGTTATAGCTTACACCTAGTACCGGGTCCTTGTTCAAGCTCTCGCAGCTAATATTGCCTATCGTACCATGGAGATCTTCAACAATAATTTTCTCAATCACTTGTTGCAGCTTTGTACGATCTACAGGCTTGAGCAGATAGTCTTTGACACCACAACGAATGGCCTCTTGGGCATATTTGAACTCACTGTAGCCGCTCATAATTACATATTTTGTAGGGATTTGGAGTTCATTAAGTCTGTTGATCGTTTCATAGCCAAGATTTTTGCCAATGCAAACATCAAAAATAGCGACATCAGGCAGCAGATCTACAACCATGGACATGGCAGCTTCCGTAGATTCGCAGGTATCGATCCTACTGAAGCCGTATTGCTTCCAGTCCAGGATTCGCTTCATTCCCTCCAAAATCTGAGGTTCGTCATCTATAATCAGCAGTTTGTACATGTTCAATCACCTCTTTTGGAATCCGTACAGAAATCTTAACTCCAGCTTCCTCATTATTTTCAATTTTGATAGAAAAGCTTTTCCCATAAAAGAAGTGAAGCCTTGTATAAACATTGCGTAAACCGATACTCTCGGAAGAAGCATCATCCTGGTTGGACAATGTGTTTCGCACTGAGTTTAATCGCTCCGCCCCTATACCACGTCCATTATCCACGAATTCTAATACATAATAATCTGCAGCTTCCCAGCCATTAACGACATACAGGTTAAATTCATTGCTTGCGCTAAAGCCATGGATGAAAAAGTTCTCAGCCAAAGGCTGCATCCAGAATTTCACGGTAGGGATCAAGAGCATCGCCGGCTCAACATTGACTTGATAAAAAAAACGTTCAGGATACTTAAACTCCATAATCTCTAAGTACTTTTGCAGCAATTCCAGCTCACTTGCAACCGTAATAATATTTTCCTTTTTGACGATTTCGCGATAGAGCGCCCCTAAGGTAGCGATGGCATCAGCGGTGTCTCTGTCCTGGTTAACAAGAGCAGTGGAGCGGATGACCTCTAACGTATTATAAAGAAAATGAGGGTTGATCTGATTTTGGAGCGCTTTCATCTCGGTTTCCTGCTGCTTTAGCTTAAGCAAATATTCATTGCGGATGTGCTTATCCAACTGCTGAATCATATCGTCTAATTCCCTTGCGATCATGCCGTATTCATTGCGACGATAGCGGGCAGGGCGATTAGGTGTGAAATTGGCTGTTTTCACGCGTCCAATCGATTGAATAATACGGTGCAGAAAGCGGGAATCATCGCGCAAATTGTACACAATGAGCAGCAGTACACTAATCATGGTCGTTAATACGATCACAAAAATGGTGATCAACATCTTGGCATGCTGCCGAATGAGCATAGATAAATCAACGATGCTAACGAATTTGAAATTAAATTTGGTGGACGGAAAGGTGATAAAGAAGCTGTGCTCAAAAAATCCCTTCGAAATATAACCATGACTGCGTCCATCCGCCATCGCTAAACGGGATAAATCCATCAAGTCTGGGTCCTGTCCGCTACCGATAAGGTAGATCTCGCCAGAAGCGCTGACTGCAGCAGCTTTTCCCAATCGATAATTTTGGATAGACTTAAAGATTTGATCACTGCTGACCAAGAAGCGCAGCTCCCCTAATTCCTTAAATCCAAGTGTTGGATCTGATAATTTTTTACGGTATACGAATCCCTTTAGAATCGTATCGTGAAAAGCTTCATCTGTATTTGGAAGACCGAATAGGAAGCTTGCAATTCCGTTATCGTTAAAGTGTACGACATTGCCATACTGGCTGGTATGCAGACTAACCTGCGTTATTCCACCTTGCGCCCAGCTGTACAGATAGGTTTTAATATCCTCTGGGAAGGATACCAGCGGCTGTGAGAATTGGCTGTTTTGCAAACTATTGGTTAAGTATCCTTCAGCGCTGCTGCTTAAAAAACTGCGAGCATCATCCATTAAACTATGATTGGAGTATATTCGCTGCATGTAAGCCTCAATACGGTCGGCGTCATACTGCAGCTCATTCTCTATACCAGCGAAAGCGTTAGCAGCCTCTAAACGGGCATCAGCAACCCATTGATTGAGCAGCATGGCACAGGTCAGAATGCCAAGCGCGAGTCCAATGGTCACGACGAAGACGACATAGGCAATAAATTTGTAACGATAAATTTTGATTTGTAAAAAAGAACTCATATGACACCTCAATTACAGCAGCTCGCCTTAAAGTAAGCGTTTACCATACCACTTTATCATGATTAAGGAAAGCTTCATAGGCAGCAAGAAAAAAGCATCCCATACAGAGTGTCTCTATAAGGGATGCTTTTTTTCATTTACTTGAAGTAGTTGTTAATTTGTTCTTGAGCAGCTTTCATAATCGTGTCCATGCCAGCGGACTTTAATTCAGCAGTAATCTTCGGAATCATCTTCTCCGGATCGGATGCGCCAGTAATGAGCTCATATTTGTATTTATCCCATACCGATTGGGAATTCGCCACTTCGGTCTGAAGATCGCTGATGTCCAGTGCGAAACCGAGTACAGTGGAAGATGTCGCTGCGTCATTCAGCATCTTAACCTGTTCCCATTGATCCTCGGGAGCACCTTTGGTAACCGCTAGATTAAAGAACGTAGCTTGGGAGTAAGCAGCCAGTGGCCAAGTATCGGAAGTACGCTCGATAACCTTCTCGCCATCGACATTTTTGTAGTCCACGTCTAACTCACCGAATGCCAGCATATTGCGCAGTTTTGGATCAGTGTTGACCAATTCCAGGTACTTCAATGCTTCCTTCTTATATTTCGAATTGGCAGAAATGGCGTTCAGGGAGCCTTGGATCGTACTTGTTGTATAAATAGGTCCGAAGTGCTGAACCATATCATACTTCTGAACAGCATCATTAATTTGCCAGCCTACTTCAGCGCCTGGAAATGCCTGAGCGGCGAAGAATGGTCTGCCTTTGTCGTTCTCTGTTTTAGTCGGAGCATCAGGGTTGATGATGCCAGCCTGGTACCATTGATGAAGGAGCTTCAGGTCGGCCATAATATCAGGCTGCTCGAGAACAGAGACAACCGTGCGTGATCCATCGTCAGCTTTTACGCCAATTGGGGCGAAGCCTAGTGTTAGATCGTCATAATGGTTAAAGAAACCGTTCAAGCCTTCACCCTGTGTCATTGGCAATGGGTAGAAGCTCTTGCCTTCGCCTGACTTTATACTGCGCAGCGGTTGATCAAGGTCCTGCAGTGTTTTGATGTTGTTGATATCGATATTGTACTTTTGCACGTATTTATCATCGTACACCCAATATTGCGTTAGTGCTGAATCCTTGTAAGTGGGAACGGAATAATATTTGCCACCAATTTTCGTGCCGTCCCATACCTTTTCAGGAATCGCTTTGTATAAGTCAGCCGCTTCACTTTGAACCAGATCAGTAATATCGGCAAAAGCTCCCATAGCGACTTGCTTGCTGTATTTCCCACTGTTTGTGAACATAATGTCGAAGGGTTCGCCCGTATTCACAATCGTGTTTATTTTGGTGTCCCATTCACCCCAGCTGGCTACCTTGATGTCAATTTTCACACCAATCTTCTCCGCTGTGTAGGCATTCATGGCATCAATAGCTTTACTGAAGTTATTAGGTACTTGGCCGCCAATGGTCCACCAGATCAAAGTCGGAATATCCTTGCTAGGTTCTGCAGTATCCTTTGGTGTATCTGTGCTTGCGTTAGGTGCATTTGTTGCAGATGGAGAGTTCGAGCCGGAGCAGGCTGCTAAGGCAGCC
Source organism: Paenibacillus sp. FSL H8-0548 (assembly GCF_038630985.1). Lineage (NCBI taxonomy): Bacteria > Bacillati > Bacillota > Bacilli > Caryophanales > Paenibacillaceae > Paenibacillus > Paenibacillus sp. FSL H8-0548. The sequence continues at coordinate 5,901,369 of NZ_CP152049.1, read as the reverse complement.
ACCAGCAGTGTGAGCGTACAAAGCATAGAGATGAGCTTCCAAGATTTCTTCATTTCATTTCCCCCTTATAGATGTTGTATCACCGCAAGCGTTGAACAGTGATCTATCATAAACCAAGCTAGCTTGGCTTATTTCGTTGGTTATCCTTTGACAGCACCGATCATTAGTCCGGAAATAAAATATTTCTGGAAGAACGGATAGGCGAAGGCTACAGGCAGAACAATGATAATGGCTACAGCCATTCGGGCAGATTCCTTCGGCATCGTTGCGACAAGCACAGCATAGCTAACGCCCATGCTTGCAGCATTTTTGGCAAGTGCATCGACATTGCTCATTAAGCTATTTAGCAGTGCCTGCAGAGAATATAGGTTCTGGTTGTCGATGTATAACATCGATTGAAACCAATCATTCCAATAAGAGAAGCAGAGGAACAGTCCAATGGTTGCAACGACAGGCAAGGAGATCGGCAGGATGATGGAGAAAAAGATTCGCAGCTGGCTCGCGCCATCAATTTCAGCAGATTCAATCAGCCCATCGGGAATCGTACTTTTAAAGAACGTTTTACAAATGATCACGTTAAAAGATGAGACGGCCAGCGGTAGAATAAGTGCCCAGACGCTATCTTTTAGCCCTAATAAATTTGTATTAATGAAGTAGCTGGATACCAAGCCGCCATTGAATATCATAGGGATGAATACGACCCAGGTCAGAAAACCATTCAGCTTGTAGGTTGGGCGGGAAAGCACATAGCCCATGGAGGTGGTAAGCAATACGCCGAGCACAGTACCAACCACCGTAACAAGAGCGGATACGCCGAGTGCCCGCAGAATCATCGTTCCCTGCTTGACTACATAGGCGTAAGCCTCGCCTGACAATGCAACCGGCAGCAGATGATATCCTGTCTCACGTATGGATTCCTCACTGGAAAATGAAATAGATAGAACAACGACTACTGGTATGACGCAGAGCAGCGCCAAGATGATAAATATCAGGTTGAAAAAGATATTTACAACCTTACTTGTACGGTTGAATTTCTCAAGGCCCGTTTCGTAAGTCGTTCTCGTTGACATAGTCTAACCTCCTTACATCATCGCGCTATCTGGATCAACTTTGCGAACAATCCAATTTGCGATTAGAATAGTTGCACAACCCAGAACAGACTGTACGAATGCGGCTGAAGCTGCCATACCCAAGGTAGCGGATTTTAGTTGTTTATAAACCAAAACATCGATGGTGGTAGCCACGTTGAACAGAGAATTGGAATCTCGCGTGACCTGATAGAACAAGCCAAAATCGGTGTAGAATATACGTCCAACTGCCAAAATGAACAGCATGACGATCACGAGTTTGAGCATGGGCAATGTAATGTATCTCGTCTGCTGCCAAATGGAAGCGCCATCAATAACAGCTGCCTCATAATAGGTGCTGTCAAGGCTTGTGATGGTTGCCAGATAGATGACCATGCCATAGCCTAAGCCTTTCCAGACATTTAAGAGAATGAGAAAGTAGGGCCAGTATGACGGCTCCATATACCAGTTGACAGGATCGCCGCCCATATTGACGAGCATTTGATTGAGAATCCCTTTATCAAAGCTTAGGAACGCCCAGCCTACAGCAGATACGACAACCCAAGATAGGAAATAGGGGAGAAACATCATCGTCTGATAGACTTTACTTGCTTTGCGATTGTGGAGCAGTCCGATCATAATAGCGAATAGAACGGGCAGCACAATACCTAGAATGATAAAAATAATATTGTATCCGATGGTATTTCGAATAATGATCCAAGCATCGTTCGACTTGAATAAGAACTCAAAGTTTTTGAAGCCTACCCATGGGCTGTTAAACACATTGCTCAAGAAGCCGCCGCTAATTCTGAAGTTTTTGAAGGCAATGATGATCCCGAACATAGGCAAGAAACAAAACAGGATGTACCAAATTGTCGTAGGCAATGCCAAGAGGGTGAGCTCCGTATCCTGCTTGTGCCACTGAAAACGTAAGCGCTTTCTTTTATTTTTTTGTTCAGCTGTAGATCTCATGTCTGTTACTCCTTTCGGTGTCTTCTCGCTTGTCATGCACTTGTTAAGTACATTGTATAGTAGGAGGATTGGGTGCTTCTAGACAACAAACTTGATACTATAGTCAACAAACGTTAGATTCGAAAAAATCTATTATAGAGAATGTGGGCTCCTTTGGCAGCGCCCTTGCTATTTATGGGTGCAGTTCACTTGTGAAGGACCCTCTTATTTTCCGAGAAAATAAGCTGTTTTGCTGTGATAAGCACCTATGTGTTCTTATCGCGCTCGAATGACCGAAACCCGCCACTAAATCCATCTGATAAGCACGTATACGTACTTATCACTCGAGAAAGTAATCTGTTTTGCTGTGATAAGCACCTATGTGTTCTTATCGCGCCCGAATGACCGAAACCCGCCACTAAATCCACCTGATAAGCACGTATACGTGCTTATCACTCGAGAAAATAAGCTGTTTTGCTGTGATAAGCACCTATGTGTTCTTATCGCGCTCGAATGACCGAAACCCGTCACTAAATCCACCTGATAAGCACGTATACGTGCTTATCACTCGAGAAAATAAGCTGTTTTGCTGTGATAAGCACCTATGTGTTCTTATCGCGCTCGAATGACCGAAACCCGCCACTAAATCCACCTGATAAGCACGTATACGTGCTTATCACTCGAGAAAATAAGCTGTTTTGCTGTGATAAGCACCTATGTGTTCTTATCGCGCCCGAATGACCGAAACCTGTAACCAACTGGAAATAATAAGAGGATGCCCTAGCCGAATTTATGGCTTTTGGGGCATCCTCTTGGTTTAAAGCGGGACTCACCCCGCAATTATTTAGCTGAGAACGACGACGCCGTAGCCTTCTAAGGTTAGGCTACCGCTTAGCTTGCTGCCTGTGAGCAGATCCGTTTTTTCCTCATTAAGTGTCACTAAAGCAGGCTGCTCGCTATAGTTGAGCAGGAAATACAGCGGACCGTCCTCACCTTCGCGAATGGCCAGCTCTACTTCTTTAGGAAGTGTCAGCCAGTCGGAAGCAGGCGAAGAAAGACCAAGCCGCTCGATGATTTGTCCTGCAGCTTCCTCATTGAACACAGCTCCGTAATACCAAGCCTGTCCTTCACCGAACACGTTTTTTGTCACCGCGGGTTTGCCTGCATAGTAGTCGGAAGCGTAATGAGCGACTGCTTCAGCCGAATCGCTTTCCACAACCAGAATCTCATTGAAGGAATCTGCACCAGTCAAGGCTTCCCCGCTGCCGCTCCATTTCATGGATGTTGCTGCGCGCGAGCCCTTTACCATCGTAAATTCTTCCACGGAAATACCGCATAGTCCAGCAGCGGCGCCAGGGAAAGGACGCATGTAGGCATGGCCATGCTCATTCTTATAGCCGGTTCGGCAGCCGAAAATAATAATGCCTCCCTCACGAACGTATTGCTCTAGAAGCTCGGCTGTCTCATCGCGCATAATCGCAGGATGCGGGTAGACGAGCACCTTGTAGCGTTTCAAGTCCTCGATGGTCGTACCGCTGCGAACATAAAGCATATCGCTAGGAATATGTCTGTAGTTCAACGCTTTAAACCATGCCTTGCCGCTTTGCCAAGTGAACGGGCCATGCCATACGTCGTATTCGCCATCCCATTCATTATCATAGTCGCGAAGCAGCGCAATCTCAGCTTTAAATTGTGTATTCGCTATACGATCGCCTGCCCCAGCAAGCTCTGCTCCGATTTGGCCTGCCTCGCGAACGCGGCGATTCGGTTGATTGTGATAGTCGTTAATGCCGTGCCAATAGATCTCGTTGCCAACCGTCGCCGTCCGCCAGCGGAAGTATAGAACCATATTTGCGCCGTGCGCAATGGATTGATAAGTCCAGAGGCGCATCTGCCCAGGCTTGGGCGAGGGCATATCCATACGGTTAACCCAGCCGCCGGGACCGGATTGCTGCTCCATAATGGCAAAGTTTGGCGAGATGGAGCGAACCGCTCCAAGTGTCTGGCTCCAGCCTCTATCGGCGAGCGGGTTCACTTCATTCTTATCATAAAAGATGGTGGAGAACTGCGGATAGGAATCGTAGCTGAAAAAATCGAGCAGCTCGTCATTCATCCGGTGGCTGTCCAAATGACCGAATAGCCCATTTGTCGTTACCCAGTGATTAGGAGCGACCTTGCGCAAAATATCTCCCTGCACCTTAGCGTAGGAAATCGTATTGTCAGATATAAACCGTTTCTCGTCGAGCGCTTGATGAGGATTTGGCTGATGATCTGCTGGTGTTGGACGAGGCAGAAATACTTGCTCCCAAGCAGAATACGTTTGGCTCCAAAAAACAGTTCCCCAAGCTTCGTTCAGCTTGTCCAGCGTACCGTATTTCTCCTGCAGCCAAATGCGAAACGCATCATGATCGGCAGGCGCATAAAACACGCCAATTTCGCAGTTGAATTCATTATCGATCTGCCAGCCGATGACAGCCGGATGATCCTTATAATGCTCGGCCATTTTGCGCGTAATGATCGCAGACAGCTCGCGGTATTTTTGGCTGCTGTAGTTGTAATGGCGACGAAGTCCGTGCTGCAGCGTTACGCCTTCCTGTGTAACATTCAGTACCTCAGGGTATTTATGAGTAAGCCATGCGGGAGGCGTGGCTGTTGGCGTACCGATGATTACCTTTATGCCATGCTTATGGGCAAGAGCGAGCGCCCGATCAAATAGCTCGAATGAGAAAACACCCTCTTCAGGTTCGAAAATCGACCAAGCAAATTCTGCGACACGTACGATGGAGAAGCCAAGCTCGCTCATCCGGCGGAAGTCATCCTCCCACAAGGCTTCAGGCCAATGCTCCGGGTAATAGCAGGTGCCAAGGCGAAATTCTTTTAAGGCGTCGATAGGCTTCAATTGTTGTTCCTCCTAAAATGATTGATTAAATATAAGAATATATTGCGAATCATTAGTATGTTTCTTAATTGTAAAATCAATAAGAATTGGCGTAAATGACAATATCCTGCGATTTATGATACAATATTGCGAACTTAAAGAAGGGAGCCGGCGGCGATGATCAAGCATTATATTATCCCCAATCCATCTTTTTCCCATTATGTATGTTATCCCGATTTAATTGGTCGCTACACGGATTTCCCTCAGCATGCCGAGCGAAGAGAGCAGGGGCAGCTGAAGCATTATAATTTGCATCTGATTTATAAGGGAAGCGGCTATGTACGCAGCGGCAGTGGCGGTGAACGGCTGGAGCTTGGAGCTGGCGACGGCTTTTTGTATCCGAAGCATGCTTTTCAGCAGTATGGCTCAAGCGTGGAAGATCCGTGGGATGTGCGGTGGATTCATTTTGAAACACAGATCCCGCTGCCTATGCTAAGAGAGGCTGATGAGTCTGGCGGCTGGCTGTTTACGTTCTCTAATCGTGAAAGGTTCAAGGAGCTGATGGAGGAAATGTATGCATTGTGCAGTCCATTCGAGACGGGCAATGAGCCGCGCTTGTCTGCGCTGCTGTACGAAATATTGGTTGAGCTCGTACAGCATTCAGAGCGTTTGGAGGGTTCTTCCGCATTAGAGAAGCAAAATGCGATTCGGGTAGCAGCGGATCAAATACGGTATAAATGTGAGGAGCCGTGGAGCTTGGAGCGGATGGCGGCACTGGCGGGCTACAGCTCGTATCACTTCTTGCGGCTGTTTCAGCAGGTGATGGGAAAGACGCCGAATCACTATGTCACGGAATGCCGTATCGATGCAGCGAAGCTGCTGCTGGCGACGACGGCTTTATCCGTGACAGAGGTTGCGGCTCGGTGCGGATTCGCACAAGCGAGTTATTTTATACGTGTGTTTCGTTCAGCCGAGACTGTATCTCCGAAAATGTACCGAACGATTTACGGACAAGGCACGACTTCTCATTAAGCGGCTTTAACTGCGAGGTGAATCGCGATGCCTGCAGGGTCATGCACCACATAGGCGCTGCCGTTATTTGAGACGTCGACACCTGTGCTGCGCAGGTGATCAAGCAGCGTCTCACGCGTTGCAGCACTTGGGAAGACAATGGTGAAATACGATAAGCCAACGGTATTTGCCGGAGGCACTACAACGCCTGTCCCTGCCCAAATATTCATGCCAATATGGTGGTGGTAGCCGCCCGCGGAGACGAAAACAGCAGACATCTGCGCATAATCACCAACGACATCAAAGCCAAGCTTGCCTTCATAGAAGGCCCTTGATAATCTCAAATCTCCAACATGGAGATGCACATGCCCAATGATTGTCCCTAGCGGCAAGCCGCTCCATTCCAGCCCCTCACTCTCTGCAAGCAAGCTCTCCCAAGCGAGTGGATCAGTTGCCATAACATAATTGCCGCCCGCGTCGCGACGCCACTGCTCACGTGGGCGATCGGCATAAATTTCGATTCCGTTATTGTCAGGGTCAGAAATATAGAGTGCCTCGCTCACTAGATGATCTCCCTGTCCGATATGAATGCCGCTTTGCATCAAATGGCGCAAGGAGAGCGATAGGGCACGACGATCAGGCAGCAATATAGCAAAATGGTACAACCCCGCATTTGCCCTTTTTTGTGGAATGACCGCATTAGGCACCTCTTCAAGTACAAGCAGCGTATCTTGTCCATCGACGGTAAAGGAAGCTGTTCCGCTCGCCGCGTCATGCTGAAGCACCTTTAAGCCAACGACCTCCGTATAAAAAGAAATCGACCGATCAAGCTGACTAACCTTTAGCTTTACTTCGCCTAGCGTAATGTTTTGATCCAAGAATGTTGTCATAAAAAGACCTCCTAATAGTTGTTGTGAAGCGATGGAAATTGAGGATTTATCGTTAAGGGCATAGTTCCAGATAGATATATCATGTACAATAATGGAAAAAGAAACTCACATAGCTCAAACGATAAAACGCCGTCGTAAGCAATGCTCATTTTATAACGATGACCAATCTATTTCTTATAAGCATATCGTATCACACTCGTTTACTAAATGAAAGTAACTTATTTAAAGTAATTAACTTTTAGGTAGATCTTTTTTAAAGGGAGGTTCCATGAGAAATACATTACGTAGAATAGAATGGTTGCTGCTTGTTGTAGTGGGAGGTTTTGCTCTACTTCTGGTGCTTCCAGCTATCGATTGGTTTGATCGGGACCCACAGGTAAAAGAGGCTAAGAAACAGGGCTATTATTATGAGGTGAATGCAGATAAGCAAACATTTTTCAAGAAAAAGTTTACAGTGGATAGCGTCATTTATGGTGATGGAAAGCTGATTGTGTACATGACGTCGGAGGGTCTATTGTCGTGGCCGAACTTGCCTAATAACATTCAGATCATTACAGATAGCAATGAAGTGCTCGAACACCAATCCGCAGGAGCATCAACGAGTATTTTCAAATCGAGTGGTTACTTTACATTTAAACAGGTGCCTGAAGGCTTGAAGAGCATTACTATTTTCCGAGAAGCCTACGGTGAGTCCATCTCCTTTCCGGTTTCGTTTGAAGAAGGGAGGGAGAGTAGATGATGAATATGAGAAAGAATGGTTTGCTTGGTCATTTGATCCGGTGGCTGCTCCTATTGCTCTCGTTCTTCATTATTTTTAAAGCAATGTCCGGAAACAGTGGATTTCGATTGGAGAAAGTTATTCAAACGGAGCTGAACAACATGGAAACGCCTGCTGCTCCAATTGCGACCAGAACGAAGATTGGACACGGGTATGAGCTGCTGCAAATGGTCGATCATGAGCATGGCCTCTATCATAATATTTTTGTGAAACGTTCTCTGGGCTTCATTTGGAGCCATCACGGAGGATCGGTCATGCCTCTGGATCCGCAAATTTTGCTCAGTTTCAAGGGAGGGTATTCAACGTTTGGCAAGAATCGGCATTATTATTATGCTGGAGAGCTAAATGATCCTCAGATCAGCAGACTGCAGGTTACTTGGTGGGATGGCTTGGAGCAGAATGCGGAAATCAAGGACGGGGTTTATCAGGCGGCACGTTCTGTTCGTAACTCAGATGAAGGGCTGCCGCAGTTTAAGACTGGAAGGTTGTCCGCATACGATGCACAGGGGCAGCTGCTGTATGAGCTGGATGATGAGCATAGGGAGATTAGAGTGGATACGGACACAGGTACGGATATGGATATGGATAACGATATGAATAGGTGAAAGTAAGCTGGTTTTTTAATAAAGTACGGTTTCGAAGTGTCATATTTAGAATAGTAGTGTACTTTGTGCAATGGAATACGTAACAAAGTGAGGTTATCGGAGCTACGTTGTAGAAAATGCAATAGAATCGCGCCATATTGGCTTATTTAGCCTTCATCGAGACGAATCTGTTGTAGAAAGTGCAATGTAGGCTCGGGTGAGCCGGTCAGACGCCAGTTACATTGTAAAAAGTGCAATGTAGGAGTAGCGGGTGGGCTGGCACCAACCAACCATCGATCCATCAGGCAGCTTATGCAATTGCTGGATCGATACGTTACAGAAAGGTAAGCGACGCACACTAGCTCAGAGAATTGAAAACCAATAAGAGCCATTCACGCTGCTTTCAGCGATAGGATGGCTCTGTTTATTATGCTCCGATATTTAAAAGTGCTTTAATCGTTGTTTGCTCCAAGATGTATGTCGTAAAGTTACCGATAAAATTGTGTAGGTCGGTAAATCCGAATGGTGGATACATAAAATTATCCATTACTATATTTTATTTCATATATCCTGGATTACTGTATGTTTTTTTGGTACAGACAAATTGGCTATAGCTTGATATGATAGGGACTATTATGTTTGATCATCCGATATGGATGGAAGATGGAAGGAGCTTTTGGTTATTATGTGGCTTACTTATTCGGTGTTCGCGGCCATATGCTTTGGTTTGCGGGGAATTTTATATCATTGGACGAGTCAGAAGCCGCTGAGTCGCAATTTATTGCTTTGCGGAACATTCACAATGGGCGCGATCATTAATGGAATCTGTGCGCTTGTCTTCTCGTCTAACTGGACGGTGGCGGCGCTGATCGGAATACAGATGGGCTTGTTCTCCTTTGGAGCGAATGCGAGCATGTTTAAGGGATTTGCAGTCGGCAAAGCATCGCTGGTCGCGATTTTGACAGCACTGCCGTCTGTTGTAGTTGTCATTGTTGCCTTTGGATTATGGCAGGAGAAGCTTCACGCCATGCAGCTTATTGCTTTTATTGTCATTATTGGCGGCGTGCTGCTCGTTCGGATGTCAAATGATATTTCTCTGCGAAATTTGCAGGGCGCACAGTGGGGGCTGCTGGCAATGCTGTTGTTTGCAGCCAATGATCTATCGGGCAAATGGTCGACACTAATGGAGGCAGAATTATTTCCAACGATGTTCTTTATGTTTGTGACGGGTGCAGCTTGCTTTGGCATATGGTGCCTGAAGGACCTGCAAAAAGAACGAGCTCAGCAGGTAAAGTCGCTTCAGTATGGTGGAGGCGGCGAGGTTCGGGTATCGGAGCATGCTGCGAGCGCTGCAGGCGCTGTGGGCCAGGTAGGCTGGAGCAGCAAACGAACGTTTCTCGTCGGCCTGGCTATTGGCATCACGAATGCAGTTGGGATGATGTTTATCGTAACGGCTTTTGATCTTGGCAAAGCTGGGCTCGTATCCGCAGTTACTGCGCTTAATGTGCTCATCGTGCTTCTTTACACGCGCTTTGTTGTAAAGGAAAAGTTTACACGTACGGAGGTTACTGGCATCACGCTGGCTTTTGCAGGCATATTGCTCATGCGATTGTTCGGTGCTTAAAATGAAGGATCATTTCAGATCGTAGGTAAACAGGAAAAAGCTGCACTTAAAGGTTCGAGAGCCTTAGGTGCAGCTTTTTTCTGTTCATAACAGCCGTTACTGTTGTCTTGGGCGAATACGGACGACACCGATGTCGGTTGCTATTATTCGTTCTTTTTGTAATACGAGGGAGTCATGCCTGTTAGTTTTTTGAACATACGGTGAAAATGTGGAAGGCTTTCAAAGCCGCATTGCTCGGCGATCTCGGAAATATTGGCATCACTCTCCATGAGCAGCTCCTTGGCCCTTATAATGCGTTTGGTTGTGACGTATTCCGTTACGTTCATGCCGGTAAGCTTCTTGAACACGCGCGAGAAGTGGGCTGGGGTGACCGATGCTTGCTTGGCCAGCTGTGACAGCCCGAGAGGATTGCCTGGATGCTCATCAATATAAGTCAATATAGACGTCATCCAGCTTGGCGCTGACGAGAATAGAGCTGGCTCTGCGTCTGCCGGATTAAGGGCTCTGCCGAGAATAAGCAGTATTTGCTGCAAATGCAGCAGCACCGCTTGGCGATAGCCCGGCAGCTTGTCTTTCTCCTCCGCATGGATACGATCGATTAAAGCGACGATTTGCTGACTCGTGTCAGCCGCGGCTGTCTGATGCCGGTATGCCTTGCGGCGCTTAGCTTGCTCGAAGCAGCGCAAATAAGAGAAGGACTCGCCAAGTGGAGGGTTATGAACGAGCGAAGCGTTGAAAAACAGCGCCGTCGATGTTTTTGGATTTTCGGAATCGGGAAACGAGCGATGGATCGTATTGCCGGGAATTAAAAAAACATCACCGGCAGCTGCATCATAAAAAGTCTGATCGATAAAGAAGGTGCCTTTGCCGCTATAAATGTAGACCAGCTCATACCAATCGTGAAAATGATCGGGGAGCTCATTCTGCGCACTCTTCGTATCTCGATAGACGCATTCGAATGGAAATGGAGTCAGGGCGTCGAATCTTTTGCGGTAGGGATCCAGCAGGCTTCACCTCACTTGGAGCATTTGTCAGCCTGATTGTATCAAATATCAAAAAAGAGTACAAATATGCGTCAATTAGCTATTTCAGAGATCGATATTGTTTTTTATAATGAAGAGGAACCTAATCTGCTAGAAAAGAGGCGGAAGAGATGAGATTGGACTCGCATCAACATTATTGGAGCATAGAACGAGGAGACTACGGCTGGATAACACCGGATATTCCGGTGCTGTATCGAGATTTTTTGCCGCAGCATTTGGAGCCTCTTTTAAATAAACATAAGCTGGATGGATCAATCGTTGTGCAAGCGGCAGCGACGCTCGCAGAGACTGATTATTTGCTGCGGCTCAGTGAAGGCGAGGATTCGATTCTAGGCGTTGTCGCATGGCTCGATCTTGCAGATCCTGATTATCGCAGTCATTATGAGCGCTTCGCGCAGCATCCCAAATTTGTAGGGTTTCGGATCATGATACAGGATATGCCCGACGCAAACGCCATTCTGGAGCTGAGCTTTGTGGAAGCGCTCACTTTTTTCGCTGAGAAGGGTGTACCTGTGGATTTTCTGGTCGTGTCGCATCAATTGGAGCCGCTCGTGAAGCTGCTTGATCAGGTACCTACGCTGCGCGCGGTCATTGACCATATCGCCAAACCTCTGATCAAGGATGGCGTGCTTGAGCCTTGGAAAAGCCAAATGAGCCAAATCGCCACCTATCCTAATCTCTATTGCAAGCTGTCGGGGATGGTGACGGAGGCGGATCACAGCAGCTGGAAGCCGAGCGACTTTCAGCCGTATATTGAGCATGTATTGGATGTATTCGGGACAGATCGAGTCATGTTCGGCAGCGACTGGCCAGTCAGCCTGCTTGCGGCAACCTATGATGAGCTGGTTGAGGTGCTGGAGCAGGCACTGCCTAAGTCGTGGACCGAGGCGGAGCGGGATAGATTATTTGGACTAAATGCGAAGGAGTTTTATCAACTATGACAACTTTAAATCATAATCAATTAAATGAGGAACAAACTCGTCTATATGAGGAAGCACAACAGGCCAAGACAACGGTATTGCAAATTGGGGAAGGCAATTTTTTGCGCGGCTTCTTCGACTGGATGCTGCATGAATGCAGGAAGCAAGGCTTATTTGAAGGCAGTGTTGTCGTGACACAGCCGCGGCCAGGCGGCAAGCCGAAGATTGATGCGCTGGCAGAGCAGGACGGGCTCTATACACTCGTTATTCGCGGATTGGAGAATGGCAAGAGCGTGGAGAGGGCAGAGGTGATCTCGGTATTTGGCAGCGCGTTTGATCCTTATTCGGAATGGGAGAGCTTTCTAGCGCTAGCCGAAAATGCTGATTTGAAGCTCGTCGTTTCCAACACAACAGAAGCGGGGCTTGTCTATCGTCCGGAGTCGCTAACCCCGGGTCAGCCGATTCTATCCTTTCCCGGGAAGCTGACACAGCTGCTTTATCGCAGGTTTAATCATTTTAACGGAGATCCAGCGCGCGGTTTAGTATGCTTGCCTTGCGAGCTGTTGGAGCGCAATGGCGACGAGCTTCGCAGCTGTATTTTGCGCTATAGCGAGGATTGGGGTTACTCTGAGGCATTCAAAGAGTGGGTCGTTATGCATAACCGATTTTTAAATTCACTTGTTGATCGCATCGTTACGGGCTATCCAGAGGAAGCGCAGGCAGAAGCTTGGTTCAGCGAATGGGGTTATTCCGATAAAATGCTAACGACGGCGGAGCCTTATCACCTATGGGCGATTGAGGCAGAGGAAGCGCTGGAGGAGCTGCTGCCGCTGCGCAAAGCAGGTCTTAACGTACACTTTGTCGAGGATTTGAAGCCTTTCCAGCTTCGCAAGGTGCGTATTCTAAATGGAGCGCATACGCTTATGACGCCGCTTGGCCTGCTGCATGATATGGAGCAGGTGCGGGAGGCGATGGAGCATTCGGTGATCGGTCCGCTGGTGCGCACGACGGTCGAGACGGAAATTATTCCTTCACTGGCGATTCCAGAGTCGGAGCTGAAGGCGTATGCGGGCGATGTCTATGAGCGTTTTCTGAACCCGTTCATACGTCATAGACTAGCGGACATCGCGATGAACAGCTTAAGCAAATTCAAGGTCAGATTGCTGCCATCCCTGCTGCATTATGCCGAAGACGGCAGAGCGCTGCCGGACGGTCTTGTACAAGGCTTTGCAGGCTTGCTGCGTTACTACAAGGTGAACAAGACGGATGCTGGCTTTGAGGGACAGACCTTGAGCGGTGCCAGCTATACGGTGCGGGATGATACAGCCATGCTGGAAACGATTGCTGCCGTATGGTCAGAAGGACAGGAGCAGGGCTGGTCTCAGGAGCTTATTATGGAGAGCCTGCTAAGTTTAGAGAGCATTTGGGGACGGGATTTGTCTGCCGAATGGCCAGCTTTAGCTGGAGCAGTGGCTGCAAAGATAACAGGAATGGAGAGACACGCCAATGAATAGCTGGGTCAGATTGCATGAGGATGATCATGTCGTTATTGCGCTGCAGCCTTTTGCCAAAGGAGATAAGCTGACGCTTGAAGCAGGGCTTGTGCTGGAGCTTCAAGATGAGGTGCCTAAGGGGCATAAGGTACTGACGCACGCGGTTCGTCAGGGTGAGCATGTGCTGAAGTTCGGTTATTCCATTGGAGTAGCGAAGGAGGATATAGCGCCGGGCAGCTGGGTGCATACGCATAACATGGGTACGGGCTTGAAAGGATTTGTTGATTATTCCTACGAGCAGACTGCTCCTGAGCAGGTGATCGGACAATCGCGTGATGCGGGCCGCAGCTTCCAAGGCTTCGTTCGTGAAAATGGCGACGTTGGCATTCGCAATGAAATATGGATTATTAATACGGTTGGCTGCATTAATAAAACATGCGAGATAATCGCTCGAAAGGCGCATGCTCTCTATGAAGGGCGTGTGGATGGCGTCTATCATTTTGCCCATCCATTCGGCTGCTCGCAGCTTGGCGATGATCTTGTTCATACGCAGAAGCTGCTTGCCTCGCTTGTGAATCATCCGAATGCGGCAGCTGTTCTCGTCATCGGTCTTGGCTGTGAGAACAATCAGATTGATGCGTTCAAGCGTGCAATCGGCGAGCATAGCGACGAGCGGGTAAAGTTTCTGAAATCGCAGGAGGCGGAGGATGAGATCGAGGAGGCGCTTGAGCTTGTTGAGCAGCTTGTAGGCTATGCGGAGCGCTTCAAGCGTGAACCGATATCGGTCTCGAAGCTGAAGCTGGGCCTCAAATGCGGTGGCTCGGACGGTTTGTCTGGCATTACGGCTAACCCGTTAGTAGGTGCGGTATCCGATCGGTTGATCGAAGCGGGCGGAACGGCGATTTTGACCGAGGTGCCGGAAATGTTTGGCGCGGAGACGATTCTTATGAATCGGGCTGCTAATGAGCAGGTTTTTGGGAAAATCGTTCATCTGATCAATGATTTCAAGCAATATTTCATCAAGCATGATCAAGAAATTTATGAGAATCCGTCACCGGGCAACAAGGCTGGCGGGATTAGCACGCTGGAGGAAAAATCACTCGGCTGCACGCAAAAGGGCGGCCATGCGATCGTGCAGGATGTCGTTCCTTATGGCGAACGGATTACGAGCAGCGGTCTTAATCTGCTGGAGGCGCCAGGCAATGACCTCGTCTCGGTAACAGCCCTATCTGCTGGAGGTGCGCATATCGTGCTTTTCACGACAGGCAGAGGAACGCCGTTTGGCGGCCCGGTTCCAACGGTGAAAATAGCGACGAACAGCGAGCTGGCTGGACGCAAGAAAAACTGGATCGATTTTAATGCTGGTCAGCTGCTAGAGGACAAGAGCATGGAGACGCTGACTGATGAGCTGTGGGAGCAGCTGATCAGCCTTGCTTCGGGTGAGATTCAAACGCATAATGAGCGCAATGGCTTCAAGGAAATTGCGATTTTCAAGGACGGCGTTATTTTGTAGACGTGGCGTGAAACTGTTCATTCAATGAGTTAGCAGCAAGGTACGCAGGCCACACAATAGGATTTTTATAATAGGGGGTGTGTATTGGTGAAATATCGCAAGCTTGGAAAGACGGGACTTGAGGTTTCGTCGCTCAGTTTCGGCGCATCGTCGCTGGGGTCAGTATTTAGAGAAACCGATGATGCAGAGAGCATACGCACCGTGCATACAGCGGTGGATATGGGCATTAATCTTATCGATGTGTCGCCGTATTATGGTTTAACGAAGGCAGAAACGGTGCTCGGCAAGGCGATCTCGGAAATCGATCGCGATCGTTTCTTCTTGACGACGAAGGCGGGGCGTTATGGGGCAGATCAGTTCGATTTCTCTGAGCAACGTATTGTTAGCAGCGTGGATGAGAGCTTGCAAAGATTGCAAACCGACTACATTGATATTTTATTTTTGCATGATATCGAATTTGTACCATTCGAGCAGGTTGCTGAGGGCGCATTCGCTGCACTGGATAAGTTGAAGCAGCAGGGGAAAATTCGTTTCTCTGGCGTATCCGGTCTTCCGTTAACGGTGTTTGAGAAATCACTTGCTTACACGGAGCTTGATGCGGTGCTTTCTTACTGCCATTACGCACTTAATGATAGCTCCTTGCTTGAAGTTTTGCCGTTGCTGGAGCAAAAGCAGGTCGGGCTTGTCAGTGCATCGCCGTTGTCGATGGGGCTGCTTGGACATCGGCCACTGGCAGATTGGCACCCCGCCGGTGAAGAGCTGCGCGCTGCATGCAAGAAGGCAGTAGAGCATTGTACAGCGAAAGGCGAGGACATCGCTAAGCTTGCGGTGCAATTCGCTACGGCTAATGAGCGAATTCCGACGACGCTGGTAAGCACAGCGAATCCAGATAATATTCGCAAAAATATTGAATGGACGGACGAGCCGCTGGATCAAGAGCTGCTGGCAGAGGTGCTTGCGATTTTAGCTCCAGTGCACAATCATAGCTGGGTAAGCGGACAAGAAGAATACAATACGAAGATTATCGTATAAGGGAGAGCTGCAGGGTGAGGGCAATCGTATGTGAGCAAATCGATCAGCTTAAGTTAGTAGAGCAGAAGGAGCCGGCTTTGCAGCCGGGAACGGCTATCATTCGTATTCGCAGAATCGGCATATGCGGCACCGATCTTCATGCCTACAAAGGGAATCAGCCCTTCTTCACTTATCCGCGTGTTCTTGGACATGAGCTGGCAGGCATTGTAGAGCAGGCTGATGATCCGCAGGGCCTGATACAGGCAGGCGATCAGGTGAGCATCATTCCTTATATACACTGCGGAAGCTGTATTGCGTGCCGTCATGGCAAAACGAATTGCTGCACCGATATGAGGGTGCTTGGCGTTCATATTGATGGCGGCATGCGGGAAAAAATCGTTGTGCCGGTCACACATTTGCTTGTGACAAATGAGCTGACCTTAGATCAGGCAGCGGTGCTGGAGCCGCTAAGTATTGGCGCACATGCGGTTCGCCGCTCCGAGCTTCGTGCTGGGGAAACCGTGCTGGTCATTGGCTCAGGCCCAATCGGGCTTGGCGTTATGGCCTTTGCAAAGCATTGCGGGGCGCGTGTGATCGCCATGGATATTCAGGATGAGCGGCTGGCGTTCTGCCAAAGATGGGCGAAGGTCGACGAGACAGTCAATGCGCTGCAGGGTGCGAAGGAACGTCTAGCTGAATTAACGAGCGGAGAGTATCCGACGGTCGTCTTCGACGCAACGGGCAACGCTCGGTCGATGACGGATGCATTTGGCCTTGTCGCGCATGGCGGCAAGCTTGTTTATGTAGGTCTCGTCAAGGCGGATCTCACCTTCCATGATCCGGATTTCCATAAACGGGAAATGACATTAATGGGCAGCCGCAACGCGACAATTGAGGATTTTTCTGCAGTTCAAGAGGCGGTCAGAGCTGGCAGTATTGATGTGGACAGCTTCATTACCCATCGTGTTCCATTTAATGAGATGATCAGTCACTTTGACAGCTATCTGAAGCCGGAGTCCAAAGTAATTAAAGCGATGGTGGAATTATAGTCAAGGTATGGCCGACTACGATAGAAAGTTCGACCTATTCACACAGGTTCCCGCCAAATGGGCATATGATGCCCGATCCGCGGTGAAATAAGTCTACTAAATAGATCTAAATCCTCCAAATTAGCTTATAACGCTGGAATAGGTCTACTAAGTAGACCTATTCACACAGGTTCCCGCCAAATGGGCATATGATGCCGATCCGCGGTGAAATAAGTCTACTAAATAGATCTAAATCCTCCAAATTAGCTTGAAACGCTGGAATAGGTCTACTAAGTAGACCTATTCACACACATTCCCGCCAAATGGGCATACTTCCCCTTAACCCAATACTAGGATAATCAATAGGTCTGTGAAAAGTAAACTCTAAGCTCAATGGAACTGCTTAGCAGCAGTTTAGATTGTGGAAAGTGCAATGCGTGCACCACTAACTTATTATTTCATTAGTTTTTGAGGTAGCTTCGGCTGCCGAAAGCGCATCTTTTTTTGTAATGGTGAATCAATACGCGCTTGGTGTGTGGATGGCGGGCGGCAACTCGGCGATGGAAAGTAATGTACTTTGTGCAACGGAATACGTAGAAAAGCGCGATGCGCAGGTCTACGTTGCACAAAATACAATAGAACCGTCGATTATTGAGCTTTTTACCCTTCAGGAGGGCTAATCTATTGCAGAAAGTACACTCTACGTTCTATCGAGTCGCTCAGAAGCAGTTTTGATTGTAAAAAGTGCAATATAGAAGCAGTTGGCCCGCACCAACCAACCAACCTACAGATGTGCATTGATCAGGGCAGACCGCCGGAGATTATTATGTATCAGGGAGCATTTTTAATCAGCGGTATGGGAATGCGTAGAATAGAGTGAAATAAGGTGCTGATAATGTACAAGCTGGTGTCTTCGCACAGCTAACCTCGCTGCGAACGGAACGATTAGTTTTAGCTGTGAAAAATGCTGAATTCCGCCAGCTCACAGCTTTTTCGTGCATTTTATTGACGTTGCAGCACAGCGGAAAAGAGCAGTCCTTAACCTGGCTGGGAAAAACGATAATATACAATTACTCCCTCCTTCCCCTCGTTCACCAACCCGTCACACCTTTACTTCGTGCAGAAAAGTCCATCCTCAAAAACAGAAAAGTCCATTCAGATACATTTTATATCGTGTAACATAGGGGAAGTTGTTGATAACGGTTATCACTTCGTAAATGTGAAGCCATATCAGCGTATTTTTTTAGCATTAGTTGAGAATGATTATCTCTGATAATATTATTTATAATGATTCGAGGAATTTTTATGAAGCTATGGCATCTCTTTACCGTGCTTATTGTACTATCGATTACTTCCCTGTTTATTGGGGTAAAGGACATTTCGCCGCTTGACCTGTTCAGCTTAACGGAGCAGCAGCTGCAGGTGTTGTCGATTAGCCGTATCCCAAGACTTATCAGCATTATTATCGCTGGCGTAGGGATGAGTGTTACCGGCCTGATCATGCAGCAGCTAAGCCGCAATAAGTTCGTTTCGCCTACTACCGGGGGGACGGATGATTCAGCTAGGCTCGGCATACTGGTTGCCTTAATGGTATTCCCGTCAGCCGGCACAATTGAAAAAATGCTGATCGCTTTCGCCTTTGCGCTGGCGGGTACCTTTCTATTTATGAAAATCCTTGATCGCTTGAAATTTAAGGATACGATTTTCATTCCCTTAGTTGGGTTGATGTTCGGCAATGTGATCAGCTCGGTGACGACTTTTTTTGCCTACAAGAATGATCTTATTCAAAATATTTCCTCATGGCTGCAAGGCAGCTTCTCGCTTGTCATGAGTGGTCGTTACGAGCTGCTTTATGTGAGTCTGCCGCTTCTCGTGCTGGCCTATCTGTATGCCAATAAGTTTACGATTGCAGGACTCGGTGAAGAGTTCTCGACCAATCTAGGCATGAATCACAAGCTTGTTGTTAACATTGGTCTTGTTATCGTGGCGCTCGTATCGGTAATCGTTATTTTGACCGTGGGCACGCTGCCATTCCTTGGCCTTATTATTCCGAATATCGTGACATTGTACATGGGCGATCATTTGAAAAAAAACCTGTCGCATACGGCGGTCCTTGGCGCAATTTTCGTACTGGTGTGCGATGTGATCAGCCGACTGATTATTTACCCGTATGAGGTCCCTATCGGTCTAACGATCGGCGTCATCGGCAGCGTCATTTTTCTTTACTTATTGATGAGGAGAAAGGCATATGAAGCTTAAATTAAGTTTGCTTGCGGTGCTGGCCGTCGCATTAATAGCCGTGTTTCTATTCATTCAGCTTGGGCCCAATTGGGATTATGCATTGCCAAGAAGATTGAAGAAGGTGCTGGCGATAGTCATAACCGGAGGTGCAATTGCTTACTCCACGCTAATATTTCAGACGATCACTAACAATCGTATTTTGACGCCGAGTATAATCGGGCTCGATTCGCTTTATATGCTCATCCAGACGTTCGTTATTTTTGCCTTCGGCTCGATGAGCCTGCCAAGCACGAATAAGTATCTCAACTTTTATATATCAGTCGGACTCATGATTGCATTTGTAGCAGTGCTTTATAAGCTTCTGTTCAAAAGAGAAGGACGAAATCTTTATTTTCTTCTGCTGATCGGTCTAGTGCTTGGTACATTGTTCGGCAGTATATCGACGTTTATGCAGGTGCTTATTGACCCGAATGAGTTTCTCATCGTTCAAGGGAAAATGTTCGCTAGCTTCAATAATGTGAATACGGATTTGCTGGTCATCTCCATCATTATTATCGGCTTGGTTGCCCTTTATGGGCAGCGGCTCGGCAAGTATTTGGACGTTATGTCGCTGGGCAAGGAGCATGCAGTCAATTTAGGTGTTCCGTACGATTATGTCGTCAAAAGACTGCTGGTCATCGTCGCGATTCTAATCGCCATATCCACTGCATTAGTTGGACCGATCACCTTTCTTGGTTTGCTCGTTGTGAACGTTGCGTATCAATTTATGCGAACGTATCGCCATCGCTATCTGATACCAGGAGCGATTTTGATTAGTATCATTTCTCTAGTTGGCGGACAGCTGATTGTGGAGCGAGTGTTTACGTTTGAGACAACGGTCAGCGTTATTATCAACTTCATCGGCGGAACGTACTTTTTATATTTGCTGCTAAGGGAGAAAAAAGCATGATAGAAGTTAAAAATGTTTCTAAAGCATATGGCGGCAAGCCGGTTATTGACCAGGTATCGGTCCGCATTTCCAAAGGCAAGGTCACCTCGTTTATCGGACCTAACGGAGCGGGCAAAAGCACGCTGCTCTCGATGATCAGCCGCTTATTAACGAAGGATAGCGGTCAGGTGCTAATTGAGGGAAAAGAAGTTTCGGAGTGGAAAAACGCGGAGCTTGCGAAGAAAATATCGATTTTGAAGCAGTCGAATCATATTAATCTCCGTTTGACTGTGAGAGAGCTCGTAAGCTTCGGGAGGTTCCCTTACTCGCAAGGCAAGCTGACGAAGGAGGACTGGGTACAGGTAGACGAAGCGATTGCCTACATGGATCTAGTGGAGCTGCAAAGCAAATTTCTCGATGAGCTGAGCGGTGGACAGAACCAGCGGGCATTTATTGCGATGGTTATTGCACAAAATACCGAGTACATATTGCTGGATGAGCCGCTGAATAATTTGGACATGAAGCATTCAGTTCAAATTATGAAGGTGCTGCGGCGATTGGTGGAGGAGCTTGGCAAGACGGTTGTGCTCGTTATTCATGATATTAACTTTGCATCTTGTTACTCGGATTATATCGTGGCGTTGAAGGATGGAAAGGTCGTCAAGGAAGGCTCTACCGAGACGATCATCGACAGCGCCGTGCTGCAAGAAATTTATGATATGGATATCCCGATTGAACTGATTAATGGGAATCGTATCGGCGTTTATTTTAAAATATAGGAAAGTATATCATTTTGCGATATTTTCTCTATATTTCTCCGGAATGAAACGCGCAGCGCCGCCCAAGGACGGCGACAGCCGTTTCACCTTGCGTAAGCAAGCAAGTTTTAATTTTGGATGTTCAAGTTTTTAAATAAAAAAATATTTAGGAGTGATTGAAGTGAAAAAATCTTTACCTGTACTGGCTATTCTAGTGATCTTTGCAATGGTGATGGCAGCATGCGGCGCTACGAACAACGGCAACAACAACACAAGCGGAGCAACTAACGCTCCATCGACAGAGGCGCCTGCAGCAACTGATGCGCCAGCGCTAACGGAAATTACAGTTACGCATCAGCTCGGCGATACGGTCGTACCTGTTAATCCTGGCAAGGTCGTTGTTTTTGATTTCGGTACTTTGGATACATTGGATAAACTAGGTGTAGAGATTGTTGGATTGCCAAAAGCGAGCCTTCCGGCTTATCTTGAAAAATATAATGACGCGAAATATACAAACACTGGAAGCTTGAAAGAGCCTGATTTTGAGAAAGTCAATGATCTTGCTCCGGGTCTAATTATTATTTCTGGTCGTCAATCTGACGCTTATGAAGAGCTAAGCAAAATTGCGCCAACCATTTATATGGGGATTGATAATAAGGACTTTATGGGTTCATTTACAGCCAATGTGAAGACGCTGGGTCAAATTTTTGGCAAGGAAGCAGAAGCGGAAGCTGAGCTTGCAGCCATTGAAGCTTCTATTAGCACATTGCATGACAAAGCAGCAGCAAGCGGTAAAAATGGCCTGATTATTCTGGCTAACGAAGGCGCAATCAGCGCTTATGGCCCGTCATCCCGCTTTGGTGTCATTCATGATGTGTTCGGTGTAACTCCGGCTGATGCAGGGATTGAAGTTTCTACGCATGGTCAAAGCGTTACTTTTGAATACGTAGCAGAGAAAAATGCAGACTACCTCTTCGTCGTTGACCGCAATGCGGCTGTTGGAAGTGACGCGGCTGCTAAAGGATCAATTGAGAATGAGCTAGTGAAGAACACAAATGCGTTCAAAGAAGGCAATATCGTTTACCTTGATCCACAATTCTGGTACCTGTCCGGCGGCGGTCTGATCTCCGTAGCGGAAATGGTCAAAGAAATTGATGCAGCTATAAAGTAATAGCTCAGTAAGACAGTGAAGACTGATCGCCTGCTTACCGCAACTGCGGCAGTGGGCGCTCAGTCTTTTTGCTGCATACTGAGAACATTAGATGATATTTAAGTTGAACTAAAAAATGAAGTGTAAGCGAAGCGAGAAGATCGTTCTGTAGAAACGAAGTGTTCGCCTTTGCAGCCATATTCTAACCTTTAAATGTCTTAGGAAATCAAAGAATCTGGCTGCAACAGCGATCGTAAGAATGATCTTCTCGCGCAGCGCGCACAACGTAATTTCTAGTTCACATATATCTATGTGTTCGATATTTCAATTTTCGAATTCCGGGAATGCCGCTATAATATGAAGTAAGCAGAGGGGAGGGTGAGCGTGAAGCCTGTTTTGGAAATACAGAAGCTAAGAAGAAATAGAAGTGATGCACAAGAAGGCGCCTTATTCGCTAATGTATCCGCACAAATTACGGAGCCGTCAATGATCGCTTTGCTTGGCGTATCTGGTCAGGGGAAGAGCACGCTGCTCCGGATGCTGGCTGCTCTTGATCAAGTGGATGAAGGAACGATACGTTTACATAATGTCTCGCAGCAAGAGATGGACGCCAGATTATGGAGAATGAAGGTTTGTTATGTTGCTCAGCAGTCGGTCATGCTGCAAGGCACGATCGAACAAAATTTGCGGACGGTCAGCCTGCTGCATCGCATTCCCTATGACGATAAGCTGGTAAAGCAGCTGCTGCCCAAGCTGGGGCTTGCCCATCTGGAGCTTGGCAAGAGCGCTGAGCAGCTCTCGGGCGGGGAGAAGCAGCGAATAGCCTTGCTCCGCTCGCTTCTACTGAAACCAGCAGTGCTGCTGCTGGATGAAATTACTGCTTCGCTCGACCGAGCAAGCAAAGAAATGGTTGAACAGGTGCTGGGGGAGTGGCATCATCAAGAGGGGACGACGATAGTTTGGGTGACGCATGATCTTGAGCAGGCGAGAAGGATAAGCAAAGGTGTATGGTTCATGGGCGAGGGGACGCTGCTTGAGAACTGCGCAACCGCTGCTTTTTTTGAGAAGCCGGCAACGGAGCTTGCACAAAGCTATATCGAGACCCCTGTGCCAAAGGAGCAGCCATGTCTATCCTAGCGCTTAGCTTTACACTGTTATTTGTGATGATTACGATGCTGGTCTCTGTATGGCAAAAGCTAGGGCTTGAGCGGGATATTGCTGTCGGTACGGTACGTTCAGCTATCCAGCTGCTGCTGGTCGGCTATGTGCTGCAATTCATTTTCAACACAAACAATCCACTCTTTATTGCATTAATACTACTTATCATGATTACAATAGCGTCCTACAATGCAGCGAAAAGGGGAAAAGGCCTCAGCGGAATCGTCTGGAAAATTGCGATTGCCATCACCTCGACAGAGCTGCTGATGATGGGGCTTCTGCTCGGCTTTCGAATTATAGAGGCGACGCCGCAATACATTATCCCGATCAGCGGGATGACGATTGGCAATGCGATGGTCGTGTCGGGCTTGCTGCTGAACCAAATGAGAAGAGAGGTCGAAGCCTCAAGAGGCGAGATTGAGACGCTCCTATCGCTTGGAGCAACAGCCAGGCAGGCGATTCAGGACGTTATGAAGCGCTCCGTAAAATCCAGCATGATTCCGACGATTGATGGCATGAAGACCGTGGGGCTCGTTCAGCTTCCAGGGATGATGACAGGGATGATTATCGCTGGCGCCAATCCGGTAGAAGCGGTACGGTATCAAATTTTAATTGTGTTTGCATTCGCAAGCTCTGCAGCCGTTTCGAGTATTATTCTGAGCTTGCTAAGCTATCGTCAATGGTTTACGAAGGATTTGCGCATTCCAAATCTAGAGCAAAAGGGCGGATAGATATGTTGAAGGTTTATAACAGCGGAATTGCATTAGAGAAGCAAATTGCCAGCACTGTGCTGCCAGAGCAAGCGTTGTCACTATGGGCTTTGGGACAGGAGGGTTTTCTCGTCAAATGGAAGGGGAAAACGATTTTGTTCGATCCTTATTTGACGAACTGGGTTCATGAGCAGAGCGGCGATCCTTGGGGTCGAGCCTTCGAATCCCCTCTTTCGCCATCACAATGTCTGGATGTTGATTATGTCGTCATCTCGCATCACCATGAGGATCATATGGACAAGCTGACACTGCAGACCATTGCAAAATCCGCGAAGACAATTTTTATTGCATCTAAGGCTCATTTAGCGCTGCTCAAGGAATGGGGACTGCGTGATGAGCAGCTGATCGGTATTTCACACGGACAAACGTTGGAGCTTGAGGACGGTATACGGCTTGAAGCCTTTGCTGCCAAGCATGAGCAATTTGAATATGATGATGCGGGAGAGCATAAATTTTTAGGATTCGTCGCAAGCTTTGCGGATATCAATCTTTATCATGCAGGCGATACGGTCGGTTTTCCAGAGCTGGTGGCATGGCTGCAAAGCAAGCAGATCGATATTGCACTGCTGCCTATTAACGGACGTGACTTTGTTCGCGGAGGGCAGGGTATTGTCGGCAATTGCAACTACCGGGAAGCGGTCGAAATTGCAGTGCAAATTAATGCTGATTTGCTCATTCCGATGCATTATGGCTTGTTTCCGCACAATGATGAGAATCCAGCGTATTTCGTTGATTATATTTACCGCCATTACCCAGCTAAAAAGTTCCATATGTTCGCTCCCGGCGAGCGCTTTATTTATATGAAGTAGTTTATAAGGATCCATAAAGTCAGCTTTGCCTGCCTCCACATGAATACAAAGGACTTAGGGCATTATAAGATAAGTCTGGTGGGCAAGGAGGGCTGAATACCTATGACGAATAGAGGACTTATAACGGCAATTGCTGCTGTAGGAACGGCACAGCTGCTAAAGGTACCGATTCATTATGCCAACACGGGGCAATGCGATATGCGAAAAATGATCGGTTCAGGCGGTATGCCAAGCGCACATTCGAGCGGTGTGTCTGCATTGGCTGTCTATACAGCAACCAAGTATGGTTTGAAGACGCCTGTCTTTGCGATATCTACGATGCTTGGCATTATTGTTATGTACGATGCGATGAATATTCGCAGACATGCTGGTGAAATTGCGGTGCAGGTAAATGATTTGGACGAGGATGTTGAACGGCTTGCGGGTGAGCATCCAGGCATTCATCATAAACGAAGGCGTGAGAGGTTGAAGGAAAGCTTGGGCCATCAGCCGCGAGAGGTTGCAGCCGGGGCATTGCTTGGAGCAATGATTGGCTTTATGGGAGCAATAACAGCCTATAAGAAATAAACGAAGCAGCTTCGATGATGAAATACGGGAAGGCTTAGGCCCTTTATGGCTTAAGCCTTTTTTGTTGCGGAAAGCTAAATAACGCACTTCGAAGATTATATTTATTTACAAATAGCATGGATGGTTTCTTAGTTATATAATGGAGGAAGTTGTCATTTTATGAGCAAGCATGAGGGGGAGAAAGAAAGTGACAGAGCAGCTATTATGGATGCATGGAGCGCCTTATGCGCTCGGAAATACGGATGAGGATTGTCCTGCAATTACGCCATATCTCGTGGAAGGGAATGATCGTCCTGCAGTTATTGTATGTCCAGGCGGAGGATATGGAGGAAGAGCTCCTCATGAAGGTGAGCCAATTGCACAGTGGTTAAATGGACTCGGAATATCTGCGTTTGTGATGCGCTACCGCGTCGCGCCTTATCAATATCCATGCGCGCTGCTGGATGTGCAAAGAGCCATTCGCACCGTACGGTACAAGGCAGATCAATTCCGCATCGATCCGAAACGAATCGGGCTGCTGGGTTTCTCAGCTGGCGGGCACTTGGTATCGAATGCGGGGACAAGCTATGACAGTGGAAACAAGCAATCGGAAGATGTGATCGAGCAAATGTCCTGCAGACCGGATTTACTCGTATTATGTTACCCTGTCATTACGCTTAAGGAGCCGTTTACGCATATTGGCTCCAGAAATAATCTGCTGGGCGAGGACGCTGAGCCAGCGACGGCAGAGCAGCTAAGCAGCGAGGCTAACGTAACAGAGGATACGCCGCCTACCTTTCTATGGCATACATCAGATGACGGAGCAGTTCCAGTGGAGAATAGTCTCTTATTTGCATCTGCGCTCCATAAACATAATGTGCTGTTTGACCTTCACGTTTATGCAAAGGGTAGACATGGCCTTGGCTTAGCTGAGGATGAGGAGCATACGCGTGGCTGGACGGATGCGTGCGCTTCTTGGCTCGCTTTTAATCATTTTAAAGAGTAGCGGCGGCTGCTAGACGCAGACGATGATTTGTCTTATAAAATTGCCTTTCCTAGTGGTACAGCGATCCACTATTGTGAAGCCTGCGCTTGCAATCAGCTCGTCGATCATGCCAACCGTTACAATAACGGCTCTGTCAGCGATTCGGCGAGTATGCTGCAGCAAGGAGAGCTGTGCCTCAGGTGTGGTATGAGAGAAGTGATTATAAGGCATATCGACGACTGCGGTATCGTAATGATCAACAACCTCCGAAATATCACCACATACCACCTCGGTTTGAAAATGAAAGTGAGCCAAGTTCTCACGGGTCCCTTGGACGACAAAGTGATTAATATCTCGTCCGATCATGTTGATATCCATAGATAACGCTTCGACCAGCACTGTCCCGATACCGCAGCAGGGATCAATCGCTGTTATATTCGCCGGAACTGGAACAGCGATATTCGCTACAGCCCGTGCTACACGCGTACTTAAGGCGATGGAGTAGCTGCGCGGTTTTTGCATATGGGTAAGCCAGACCGCCTTGCTCTTAAGGTAGCTGCCGAAATACCAGCGTCCGCCCCAAGTGACGATGCCAAATACGTTGTCAGGCTGACGTACATCGGCTTCACCCTCGATATAAACACCAATTTCCCGTTCAATGCTGCGCTGCTCATCGAATTCTATTTTGTCCTCGGGTGCCAAATCATTCATTTTTATGAAAATGACCTTAAAGGTCTGATCGTTTAACTCAATTTGCTTGACCTGCTCCAAAATTTGCTCGAGATGATCGCCTTCATACATGACTTCAATTCGTTCTCTCATAAATGGGCTGCGGTCGGGATGAACGGCAATATCGCTCATTAAGAGTCCGGCTTCGGTATGCTTTCCAAAAAATGAACGCATTTCGAGCAGACATAGCTCAGTTTCCTCCAAACGGTACCCATACGTATATATAAATAACGGTGCTTGTTTATTCATGATCGGTTTCGTCGCATCCTTTTCATTTACGTGCACAAGCTTCTATTATACGTCAATGAATAAGGGCTGTCATTTCGACAGCCCTGGAAGGAGGAAACCGGCTATTCACGTGAGATCATCCAATGAGCTGGACCGCTTGCTGCTCCGCATGCAGCAGACGCTCTCTTACATGAACGACCTCGCCAATAATGATCAGTGCTGGATTGCAAAGCTTCATGGATAAGGCAAGGGTATGAATATCGGATAAAGTACCTACGATGGTACGCTGCATAGAAGTTGTTCCCCGTTCAATTAATGCAACAGGAGTGGAGGCTGCTTTGCCATGCTTCAGCAGCTCTTCACGTATGGCAGGAAGCTCGCTGACCCCCATATAAATAGCAAGTGTATCCACGCTGTGAGCAAGCAAATCCCAACGAATGGCTGCTTTATCGCCGTGGCAGCGACTGCCGGTGACGCAGGCAAAGGATGAGGCATATTCGCGATGGGTAACCGGAATGCCAGCAGCAGCGGCAGCACCGATTGCGGAAGTTATACCGGGCACGATCTCATATGGGATTCCATGTGTTGCAACCGCCAAAGCCTCTTCCGCTCCTCTTCCGAAGACGAGCGGGTCACCGCCCTTCAATCGGACAACATTTTTTCCTTCTAGGGCATAATGGATAAGTGCTTCATTAATATGCTGCTGCGACATGGCATGCGCGCCTGGTGCTTTGCCGCAGTATACCAGCTCCGCGTGGGAGCTCGCATAACCAAGCAGTTCTTTGCTGATAAGCCGATCATATAGAATAACGTCTGCTTGCTGAATACGGCGCATCGCTTTAATCGTTATAAGCTCGGGATCACCGGGACCTGCTCCGACAATATAGACCTTGCCAACCGCTATATTTCTCATAAGCTGCCCCCTTTGGCTCGTACCGCTATTTTTAGTGTTCAATGGCTTGGCTGCTGCAAGGAGCAACGGATGGATGTTTCTTTAGCTTGCGCCCAATGCTATATCAGGTTTTACGTACGCCATTGTTACGTCCTCTTAAATCGTTACATATATAGAGCCGCTCACTTGATCGATTTCCGTCTCGAAGGTGACGACACACCCTTCATCGGGCTCCTGAACGCGGCCGCTGCGCAGATCGATTTTCCAATCGTGGAGCGGACAATGTACGGCTGTGCCGCACACCATCCCTTCCGATAATACACCGCCCTTATGTGGGCATTTATTTTCGACGGCTAGTACGCTGCCGTCAGTCAGGCGAAATACGGCGATTTCAGTTTCCTTAATTTTGATGGTGCGTGATCCCTTTATATCGATATCCGATAGGTTGGCTACCAGCAGCTTCGTTGTCATAGGTGTATTCCTCCCAAAAGTTCTAGATTTGCGCAGGCTGAGCAGTGGATAATTTCTCGAAATTTTTGCGAAGCTCATCAGTTTCTACGATTTGCTTCCAAGGATCTGTGGTGAGGCTCAGCGTTTTCTCGATCCTTGCCACAAGGTCAAGGCGATCCTCTTGCTTCTCGAGCGCTGTCTTCACGTACTCAAGACCGACACGCTCAATCCACTGTGCTGTACGCTCATTCCATTGTGCTTGTTCGCGGTATAGCTGCAGGAAGGCGGAGGACCATTCCATGACCTCATCCTCTGTTTTCACGATCGTCAGCAGCTCGGTTGCTCTTACCTTAATACCGCCATTTCCACCCACATGCAGCTCCCAGCCGCCATCAATGGCGATAACGCCAAAATCCTTAATCGTCGATTCTGCACAATTTCGAGGACAGCCTGATACCGCAAGCTTAACCTTAGCAGGAGCATTCAGTCGCTCAAAGGCTTTCTCCATTCGGATGCCCATACCGATGGAATCCTGTGTACCGAATCGGCAGAATGTATTGCCGACACATGTTTTAACGGTACGCAGCGTTTTTCCGTAAGCGTGTCCGGACGGCATGTCAAGCTCAGCCCAAATTTTTGGAAGATCCTCTTTCTTTACACCCAGCAGGTCTAGCCGTTGCCCACCGGTGAACTTCACCATCGGTACTTCGAATTTCTCGGCCACCTCAGCGATTTTCTTCAAATCCGCAGGGGAGGTTACCCCTCCATAAATACGAGGCACGACGGAGAAGGTACCGTCCTTCTGAATATTCGCATGATAACGCTCATTCGTAATACGGGATTCCTTCTCATCGACGTATTCTTCTGGATACAGCATGCCCAGATAGTAATTGAGTGCAGGACGGCATTTCGTGCAGCCCTCAGCATTATGCCAGCCGAGTACGTTCATAACCTCATTGGTGCTCATTAGGCGCATGCTTGTAATGCCCTCAACAATCTCATCTCGGTTAAGTGAGGTACAGCCGCAAATGCCTTCTTTAACTGGTTCGCCGGTCGAATCGCCGGAGTAGAGAGCAAGCAAGCCTTCAACTAGCGGCTTGCAGCCGCCGCAGGATGCGGAAGCCTTCGTGCAGGATTTGATGGAGCCTACCGTATTGCAGCCCTTGGTCGTGATTGCTTCAGCAATGGTGCCTTTCGATACGCCGTTGCAGCCGCAAATAATTTCGTCATCCGCCATCGCTTCGAGTCGGTTGCCGCCAGAGGATTGGCCTAGCAGATCGGATGAGATGCCAAGCAATATTTCCTTCTCACGTCCCGCAACAGATTCACCCTTCTTAATAGAAGCAAATAATTCAGCACCGTCTGAGATATCCCCGAATAGTACCGCGCCAACGAGCTTGCCATCTTGAATAACGATTTTTTTATAAGTGCCTGCCAGATCATCCTGAATTTTTAGCGAGCGCGTGCCGGGCGATTCGACAAAACGTCCTGCCGAGAACACATCAACGCCGGATACTTTAAGCTTGGTCGAGGTGACTGAGCCTGCATAACCAGCCGTTTCAACACCAGCTAGATGTTTCGCCAGCACCGCGCCTTGTTCATAGAGCGGTGCAACAAGGCCATAAGCGATACCCCTGTGCTCCGCGCATTCGCCCACGGCATAGATGTCAGGTATGCTCGTTTGCATGAAGTCATTAATAACGATGCCCCGATTGACTTCGAGCCCTGCTGCTTTGGCAAGCTCAACATTTGGCTTGATCCCTACAGCCATGACGACTAAATCCCCGTCTACTTCAGTGCCGTCAGTAAAAGCTAATCCGGCAGCACGTTTTTTTCCTTTAATAGAAGCTGTGCTTTTTTGCAATAAAAACTGCATCCCTTGCGCTTCCAGCTCGCTTTGCAGCATCTTGGAGGCGGTTAGGTCCAATTGGCGTTCCATCAAGTAGGGGTGAATATGGACGACGTTAACTTCCATACCCAAATGGAGGAGACCTCGTGCTGCTTCAATTCCGAGCAGGCCGCCCCCGATGACGACTGCTTTCTTGTACTTCTTGGATGTGTCAATCATGACCTCGCAATCATGGATATCACGGAAGGCGATTACGCCTTCTTTGTCTGCGCCAGGAAGGGGCAGCATGAAGGGGTTCGAGCCAGTAGCGATAATGATCACATCGTAAGCCGCTTCAATGCCAAGGTGCGAGGTGACTTTTTTGCGCTCGGTATCAATCTTGGTTACCTTGTGTCCGGTGTATAAGGTAATATTATTGTCGGTGTACCAGCTCCAGTCGTTGATGACGATTTCTTGCATATCTGCACCGCCGGCCAGGACGGAGGAAAGCATGATTCGATTATAATTGGGATGCGGCTCGGCACCGAAGATCGTAATGTCGTAGCTTTCAGGAGAAAGCTTTAATAAATGCTCAATCGCCCGTACTCCTGCCATGCCGTTTCCGATCAGCACTAATTTCTTTTTAGATGTAGTCATTGTATTTCTCTCCTCTCAAAACTTTATCTGTAATAAAAATAATAAAAGCCTGCTACGCGCTAAAGGGGAAAACGTACATCTCCCTTGAGAACGAAAGCAGGCTTCTTTGCCGCTTCAAACGAATACATCGTTGTATTCGTGAATGATATGTGGTTGATAACGTAAATATACAACAACAGACGAACTCATGTCAATATACATGACATATACTTCAGGAAAAACTTAAGAATGACAAAAACATGATTTTCGTGTTATATATAATGACAGGGATATCAAAAGTCGAATGGGAGGGGGCGCTTCTACATGCGTTCTTTGTTGGTAGTCGATCATGGTGCAGCAATAGGGAGGGCATTGGTAGAGCCTCAGTCGGAAGAGCTATTCAAAAAACAAACACCAAAATATAAGCTTGAATCCCATGGCTATCAGGTTCTGCGCGCAGGAGATGAGCAGAAAGCAGAGCTGCAGATGGGCAGTGCGGATGCGGTTATTTTGCATATGCCGCTGAATGAGGTGCGAATGTGGGGTTCAAGGCTGCTAAAGCATAAGACGATACCGATGCTATGGTGGTGCAGTGCGAGCAGTGCTTCTCTGTCCGCTGCCTTTTGCGAGGACGATGTGCCTATCGATGGTATATTAACGCCTTCGATGAGCGAGCAGGAGCTGCACTGGGCACTGCATTTTGGATCTAAGCAATGCTTTGAGAGGCTGCAATGGAATAATGAGAGAAAGCAGCTCGAGGGGCGTCTTGAGGAGCGGAAATGGATTGATATGGCCAAAGGAATATTGTGCAAAATAAAAAATATATCCGAAGCCGAAGCCTATGATGTGCTGCGTAAGCAAGCGATGAATGAACGGAAACGGATGGTTGATGTGGCTACTTCAATCGTTAAGGTGTATCAAATTTTACAGGATCAGAAATAAGGGGGGTCATGCGATGATTACGAATCTACTAAAGGAAGTTGGCCGCGGTAAACGGGGAGCGCGTGATCTTACTTATGATGAAGCAAGGGTTGCGGCCGAAGCGATCCTCGATCTAAAGGCGACCCCAGCGCAAATCGGCGCTTTTTTTATCGCGGAGCGAATAAAAATGGAAAGTGTAGAGGAGCTTGAAGCTTTTGTGATGGAATGCCGCAGCCGATCCCACCGTGTGCAAGTAGAGCAGGGGCTGGATTGTGCGGGGCCATATGACGGCAGGAAAAAATCATTTTACGCTACTTTCCCTACCGCATTTGTTCTCGCAGCAGCAGGATTGCCAATTACGCTGCATGGTGCGGAATCCCTGCCTCCTAAGTGGGGCATCACCTTGCATGATTTACTGCATGAGGCTGGTATTGATGCGGCTATGCTTTCTCGCGAGCAGATCGTTAAGGCGGCGATGGATACAGGAGTGCTTTACGTACCAACTGAAGAATGGTGTCCCCCTCTGAAGGCGCTTCGTTCCATCCGAATCGAGCTAGGCATGCGTACGGTGCTGAATACGGCTGAGAAGCTGATCGATTTCGCACATTCCCCTTATTTGATATTTGGTGTTTACCATAATACGGTATTTGATCGGATAGCACAGCTGGCGAACCATTTGAACTATAAAAAAGCGCTTATTGTGCAAGGAAATGAAGGTTCCGAGGATTTATTCATTGAGCGCCCGACGCGTACTTATTTTGTAGAAAATGGACAATCGCAGCTTCACATTATTAATCCGGATGCCTATGGATTAGAGACGGCGGTACCAGAAATCGCTTGGACGCCAGCCGAGCAGCTGCGTGAAGCAGAAGCAATTCTGCAAGGAAACGGTCACATTGCTTTCGCTAATCAAGTGCTGCTTAACGCTGCAGTAAGACTGAAGCTGGCAGAGAGGGCGGAATCTGTGGAGGAAGGACTTTATATTTGCAAGGATTTGCTTGATAATGGCACTCCGTGGGACCTTTATCGCAAATGGAAAAATGCAATGCGCAGCGAAAATGCTTTGACTTGCCGTACAACGTAATTGCGTCATATAGAAGGCCGCCGGGCATTTGCTCGGCGGCCTTCTGCAATCGTGCTAAAGATCGTTAATATAAATGATCAGTTGACCAATCTCCCGGCAGAGGAGAATCAGGCAGAATAGGGAGGCTAAGCGCTTCTACCGCCTCCTGCAAAAATTGCTTGCGGAACTCCAGTCCACTCGAATCTCGCTTATAAGCAGAAAGCCAATTTGTATTTTCCTCGTCAAATCGATTCAGCGTCTGTAAATCCCGGCTGTAAATAGAGGCGTCCCAGCGAATTTTCGATAATACAAGATGTACGAGCAGGAGAGGGAAGCCGCTTGCTTGATGGATAAGCTCGGCTGCTCGGTCTCGTTCATTGCGAATGAATTCATGAGCACGCAGATGAGCTTTCAAATAAGCGATCACGATGGGCTCATTTTCCCGCGACCATTTGCCGTCTGTCATCAATCCAGTTAAATAATCACCGCCGATACCTTCGGGAAGAAGCGGGGTGCCGGCGCCAATCGATTGAACCCAGCTTAAATATGGCTCCCATAGCATGCTAGCGTCAACTTGACCCTCTAGTATCGTGTTAAGACAGTCGCCCATGCCGCGATGAATGATCGGCTCGGAATGAAGTCCAAATGTATTCATCCACTCCTTCAGACGATACGAGGAGCTGGAATTGCCTACGGTGGATACGGACAATGAGGACAAAGCTTCTGGGTGATCAACCTTGCTGCCCGTAGGAACGACTAGAGAAATGCCGCCGCCGCTGCTTGTTTTTCCGTCAAAGGCGATGACCTGTGGCTGGAAGCCTGGAAGCAAATTGCTTAGAGCACGGCTGGCAATGATCGGATAATCGCCCACGGAGGCGATGTGTACGCGTCCGGCAAGAAGCTCCTCGACAAGCTCCATTCCGTTAGGGGCATTCACCCAACGAACCTGATAACGGATCGAGGGAGACATCCGGAGCAGCTCTTCTTCAAAGAAACCAAGCTGCTTAATAATTAAAGGGCTCCACAGAAGGGCGGCTCCGCTCTGGTAACCGATGGTAACGATTTTTTCGTTCAAGCTGCCTGATAGAGACGGACGCTGCATATTAGCTATTCCATGCAGCTGAATCCAATTTTGAAGCTGCTGCTTATCAATCCATACTTCCTTGCCTATTTTGATATGAGGAAGCTGCTTATCCTTGCGCCAGCGGTCAATGGTCGCACGACTGATGCCTAATATGTCCATTGCCTCCTGCAGGCTTAGAAGATTAAAGCTTTCATTCAACATATTGGAGCGCTCCATTCCAAACTGCTATAAAATCATAGTTATTACGTAGGAATAATAAGATATTTATAATCATAATCTATGGCTCTTTAAACTTCAATTAATAAATGCAAAATAACGGATCATTTTCCTCACTGCTCCTCATACCTCCTCTTTTTTCCTTATCGTATTGACACTGTGAAGCTGAGATGATAATTTCGATGTACATAAAGCGTAGTAATTACATGGGAATTATGAGTTTTTTAAAAAATGAGTGAAGCAAAGGGGTAGTGAGTAAAGATGAATAAAGGTATAGCGGTCAGGAAAAAAGGTACGGCATGGATAATGGCCCTCTTGATGATTGCGGTATTGCTAGTTGTTTCCGCATGCAGCGCGAATAATGATGGCAAGGTCGCAGGAAAGGAAGAAACGAAAGCGAAATCGGTGCGAATCGGCTATCAGAAGTATGCTTCAGTGAACATTTTGAAGGAGCGTGGCGGTCTTGAGGATAAGCTGAAGGAGGCCGGCTACAGCGTCGAATGGACGGAGTTTCCGGGTGGTCCACAGCTGCTGGAAGCGCTAAATGTTGGCAGTATTGATTTTGGTCATACAGGTGAAGCACCTCCGATTTTCGCACAGGCAGCTGGCGCGCCACTGGTTTATCTCGCGCACTCGCCGGAGAGTCCGAAGGCAGAAAGCATACTCGTACCAGAAAAATCTTCGATTCAATCGTCGGCTGATTTAAAAGGGAAAAAAGTTGCTCTCAACAAAGGCTCCAACGTGCATTATTTGCTTGTGAAGTACTTGGAGAGAGAGGGGCTAGCGTACAGCGATGTTGAGGTCGTCTTCCTTCCGCCAGCAGATGCAAGGGCAGCATTCGAGAGCGGCAATGTCGATGCGTGGGTTATTTGGGAGCCTTTCTACTCGGTGGCACAGCTTGCAACGAAGGCACGTGTTCTTGCTGATGGAGAAGGCCTAGTGAAAAACTATGAGTTTTATTTGGCTTCACGTGATTTCGCAAAGTCGAATACGAAGGCGATTGATGTTATTTTGGAGCAGCTGGATGAAACGGATAAGTGGGCGAAAGATCATCAGTCTGAAGTGGCTAAGCTGCTGGCACCTGCGCTTGGCCTTGATACAGCTCCGCTTGAGCAGGCGTTAGCTCATCGCGGCTGGGGTATCATTCGCGTTAGCGACGATACGATTGCTGCGCAGCAGAGCATCGCTGATACGTTCTTCAAGCTGGAATTAATACCATCTGAAATTAAAGTGAGCGAAGCGGTAATCAAATAAACCTTCATACCCTACAGAGGATTAAGGAGAATGAATATGGAAGTATTTTGGTTTATCCCCCTGCATGGCGATGGCAGATATTTAGGTACAGCAGAAGGTGCGCGCGCGGTCGACTTTGACTACATGCGGCAAATCGCTCAAGCGGCAGATCGATTAGGGTACCATGGCGTGCTTGTTCCGACAGGCAAAGCTTGCGAGGATGCTTGGGTTGCGGCATCCTCTCTTATTGGGGCAACCCGCAGGCTGAAGTTTTTAGTAGCTATTCGTCCAGGGGTTATGTCGCCGTCGACAGCGGCTCGAATGGCATCTACCTTCGATAGGCTGTCCGGCGGCAGACTTCTGATTAATGTAGTTACTGGCGGTGATCCGCATGAGCTGGGAGGAGATGGAATCTTCCTTACGCATGGAGAGCGTTATGAGCAGACGGACGAGTTTATGACCGTATGGCGGCGTATGATGCAGGGCGAGGAAGTTAATTTTGATGGAAAATATATAAAGGTTGAAGCAGGCGAGGTGTTATTTCCGGCTTTGCAGAAGCCTTATCCACCCATCTATTTCGGAGGTTCTTCGCCTGCGGCCCTGCAAATTGCGGCTGATCATGTTGACTGTTATTTAACCTGGGGCGAGCCTCCAAGCGAGGTAGCGGCGAAGATTGCAGAGGTGCGCAAGCTGGCTGAGGCCAGAGGGACGAAGGTTACCTTTGGCATTCGGCTGCACGTTATTGTAAGAGAAACCAATGATGAAGCGTGGGCGGCTGCTGAGCGGCTTATCAGCCATGTCGACGAGAAGACCATTGCTGAAGCTCAGCGAATTCTCGCTCGGTATGATTCGGTAGGACAGAAGCGGATGGGGGATTTGCATAAGGGAGATAAATCATCGCTTGTGATCTCGCCTAATCTATGGGCGGGAATCGGACTGGTACGAGGTGGTGCAGGCACGGCACTGGTGGGAGATGCGGATACGGTTGCGAAGCGGATGAAGGAATATGCTGAGCTCGGAATCGAAAAGTTTATTTTATCAGGTTATCCGCATTTGGAGGAGGCATACCGCGCTGCAGAGCTGTTATTTCCGCGTTTGCCGCTAAAGCAGCAGGAGGTGCAAACGGATTATTCTATTCAAGCCTCTGGTGAGCTGGTTGCTTATAACAAACGTCCAAAATCGGGAAGCGCTACGTAACGGAAGGAGCAATTATTAAGATGTTAACTCGAATAATTAATAGTCGGATTGCTCCTGCAATCGTCCCGATCATTATTTTGATCATCTGGCAGCTGCTTGGTCAATTTGGTTTAATTTCAAGCCGTACATTGCCGACCCCGCTCAAGGTAGCGGAGGCCGGCTTTGAAATGACGAAGTCAGGGCAATTGCTCCATTATATTGCTAGCAGCACATGGCGAGCATTTATTGGCTTTGCTATCGGCGGCGGGATTGGTTTTCTGCTTGGCCTGCTCACTGGCATATCGCAGACGGCGAATCGCTTGCTAGACAGTACGATACAAATGATTCGCAACGTGCCGCATTTGGCTCTTATTCCACTCGTCATCCTATGGTTTGGCATCGGGGAAACAGCGAAAGTATTTTTGGTTGTACTCGGTGTATTTTTCCCCATTTATTTAAATACGCTGCATGGCATCCGTTCCATAGACCCAGGACTGATCGAAATGGCTAAGGTTTACGGGCTGCGGGGCTACGCGCTGTATCGTGATGTTATTTTGCCAGGAGCATTATCTTCTATACTGGTAGGCGTGCGGTACGCGCTTGGATTTATGTGGCTTACTTTAATTGTGGCTGAGACGATCTCGGCCAATTCTGGCATTGGTTATATGGCGATGAATGCCCGCGAGTTTATGCGTCTCGATGTTGTAGTGCTGGCGATCATTATGTACGCGATATTAGGAAAGCTGTCGGATACGGCTGCCAAAATATTAGAGCAAACGCTGCTCAAATGGCATCCAAACTACGTGAAGCGATAAGAAGAGGAGGCTGCAGCTATGAAAAACAATCAAGCAGGAGCGCGGCTCCTCATTAAGGACGCAGGCAAAAATTTTGGCGATAAAGCAGTGCTGGAGGGCGTTGAGCTTGATATTCCTCCTGGACAATTCGTTGCGATAGTCGGTCGCAGCGGCTGTGGAAAAAGCACGCTGCTTCGGCTCATCGCAGGCTTAGAGGAGCCCTCGCAGGGAAGCATTACACTCGATGGATCAGAAATTAACGGTATTCGTGAGGATACGAGGATGCTGTTTCAGGACGCACGGCTTCTTCCGTGGAAGCGCTGCGTGGACAATGTTCAGCTCGGGGTGAAAACCAGCGAGAAGCAAAAAGCGCTTGAGGCACTCGCGCAAGTAGGGCTAGTTGATCGGGCGAAGGAATGGCCGGGCGTATTGTCAGGAGGACAGCGTCAACGCGTCGCGCTTGCAAGAGCGCTGGTCGGTGAGCCGAGACTGCTGCTGCTCGATGAGCCGCTTGGCGCGCTTGATGCGCTCACTCGCATTGACATGCAGCAGCTTATTGAAGAGCTGTGGGCGGAGCAGCAGTTCACAGCGGTTCTCGTTACCCATGATGTCAGTGAGGCTGTCGCCATGGCGGATCGGGTCATTTTAATCGAAAATGGACATATTGCGCTTGACGTTCTGATTACACTGGATCGGCCTCGTGAAAGAAATAATGATTTTATTCATTTCGAGAAGCTAATCTTAGACCGAATTTTGGAGAGAGGCAAGCATGAGCAGCAGAGGACAGTCTCCTATTCGATATGACGTATAGACTAACGGACGGTACGATTGTTCACACGTTTGGTTCGCCCCAATGTTCCAAAGGATAGGATTGAGGTGACAAACGGTACGCGAAATTGCATGCGGAACAGCACGGAGGATAGCTTGAATTTGAGTATCAAATAATAAAAATACTCTTTGATGTTCAGCCCTTTGTACATAATGCCCAGCTCCCTCGTGCTATCCGTAATCAATTCCATGTTAATGAGCCGGGTGATATCCTCTTTTTTAGCAGCAGCTGAACTATATTTCAGATTTCGCAGCATCAAGCCAAGGAGAGTGTGGATATGATAGACTGCCATATCTCTCTTATAGTGTCGATACGCGAGCAGCCCGAATTTCTCTGACAGCTGTTTTCTCAGCTGATATTGCAAAGCTAGGTTCTTCTCTAGGTAAGGCTTGTAAGGAGCGCTCATTAGACTGTCTGAGTTATTTATTGTATAAAAATATAAGGGGTCTGGAATCGCATACGCTCGCTCCGCGTTTAGAAGAGCCTCTAGATGAAAGATCGTATCCTCTCCAATGGTCAATTCCTCATGAAACGAAACCTCTTTTTTCTCAAGCCAGTCACGTAGAAACAGGCTTCGCCAAACGAAGCATAGATCATTATTGGAATGAACAGAGTCTGCGCTTAATACGAGCTCCTTTCCGTTCATTAACGAATGCAGCATGAAGCCAGGCGACATACTGATTTTATTAGGGATTGTTTCGTAGCCGCTAATCACAACTTCACAGCCATGCTCCTCCGCTGTCGCGTACAGCTTAACGAAAAACAAATCATCAATTTGATCGTCAGCATCCAAAAAAGCAACATATTTGCCGCTCGCAGCATGAAGGCCAGCGTTTTTTGCGCTGCTCGGTCCGCCATTTGGCTTATGAAGCACGCTGATTCTCGTATCCTTTGCAGCGAACTCGTCGCAAATCATTCCGCTCTGATCTGTCGAGCCGTCATTAACGAGCAGCAGCTCAATTGAGAGGAAGGGCTGTTGAAGAATGCTAGTTAAGCATTGGCGCAACCATTTTTCAGCATTAAAAATAGGCACGATTACACTAATGGCACAGGCCATTTACTTCACCTCGGGAATGATCATAATGGCTAGAAATGACCTAGCGTACGATAAGATCATCATATCACATTCGTTATAAAGAACAAACAGTGAAAATTAAACGGATGAGTTTTTTTGAAAATATAGGAAACTATACATTTTCCGAACCTGTTGATAACGATGCTGCGGCAGCAGTCGGAGAGCGGATAGCGAAAGCTAACGGAAGCCAGAGACGCTAAAGTTCCATTTTGGGTTAGCCTCACATTTTAACGGAAGTGGGAGACGCTATTCCGCAGAAATGAAGCGAGATTCGGCATTTAGGCTGCAAATAGAGGCCTGTGTTTCCGTTACAATCTTGAAACGATACATAAAGGCGATTTAGCGTCTGTGGTTTCCGTTAGAAGTAGGAGCTAACGCGTCTGCGATTTCCAATCACCTGTAAGGATGATTTTGTTCATTATGCTTGAGCTTTTTATCGTCGATTTGCGATAGTTGTCATGGGGAATAAAAAAAATTCTAAACCAGCCGTTTTGGGCAGTGTGATACCGAGCGGTGGGAGTCCACATATGGTAGGTTACACTACCCTAAAGAATGGCATGAAAATTATCGCGGGGCTCAGCTCAGCTGGGAGAGCACATCGCTGGCAGCGAATAGGTCATGTAGAGAAAATAGTGTTAGTATAAATGGATATTGGGGATCTTTTAAACCGAAGATGAAGTCGAAAAGCCGCATCAAACAGGCATACTGTTCATGTGGCTTTTCATCGTATGAAATTCATGCTAGAAGGAGTATGGGGACTTAAGCTCAAATTCACAAAATCTTTAATGGACTGTCAGATTTAAAGCGCAGTGCAGCGAAAAATGCGCTCAGGCCGTCTAATAAGGTGGAGGTGATAATTCAATGAAGCCGGCCGGCTCGAATAACAAGGAAAATTTCCCGAAAGATCCCTCTCAAGCTCTAGAGCAGCTGATGGAAAGCTATGGCTCGACGGTCATGCGCACCGCTTATTTTTATACCGGCGATCGGCATTTTGCCGAGGATATCAGTCAGGAGGTATTCCTTCGCGCTTATCGCAACTGGAACTCGTTTCGTGGAGATAGCGCGGTTAAAACCTGGTTGACGACGATCGCCATCAACGTTTGCCGGGACAAGATGGGCGTGCGGATGTTTACGGAACAGCCGACCGATCCCATCCGGATGGAGCGGGGACGGACATTCAGCGTGGAAGAAGAAGCGTTGAAAAGATTGCAGAAAAGCGAGATTTTGCGGCATATGCTGCGTCTGTCTCTGCCGTATCAGGAGGCTTTGTATTTATATTATTATCTGGACTTGGACACACGGGAAATTGCGAAAGCGACGTCGTCGCCTGAGGGTACCGTGAGAAACAGACTGCACCGGGCGCGCGAGGCATTGGCTCGGGAAATGCGCAAGGAGGAGATAACCGATGACGGACATGGAGCGTAATTTACGTCAACATTTGCAAAAGGAGTCGGATGATATGTTGTTTTCTAAAATGGAATTGAGCGATAGCGTTAAACAGAAGATCAGGAAGCAAGCCACCGCGGAACAGAGAAGCCGCCGCCGATTCGTTCTTCCGAAAGCTTGGCTTGCAGGAGCGGCAGCGCTGGTCGCGGCAGTCGTCATAGTGACGGGATTGCCGATGCTGCAAGAGCCCGCCGAAGTACCGATACCAACGGATAATTCGTCGGGAACCGTGCTGCCCGGAAACGGAGGATCCACAGGTTCGGAGTTGTCCCAATTGATTACAACTCCATTCGGAACGGCGGAGGCAGCGAAAACAGCTTTCGGTTCCGGTGTGCATGTTCCTCAAGTCGCCCCGGAAGGCTTCAAGCTGGCTGAGATCGTCGGCGTGGGAATGAAGGACCAACCGCTCAGAGATTTGAACTTCACATACGGCTCGGGTGATAAGACGGTGACGTTCAGCGCGAGCCGCATGCCAGCGGCGTTCCCGATGGACCTGTTCACACAGACCAAAGTGGGCGGAGCGGATGGTTTTATTTTCGAGCAAGCCGAGTTCACGGAGCTGTTCTGGGTGGTTGACGGCATTCAGTATGGTGTGTCCGGTCCGATTTCGGGCGATGAGGCCATGAAGGTAGCCGAATCGGTTGAGCCTTAATAAGTTGATGCGTGTATATCGTGAATGAATTGAACGCCCCACCCTCGAGGTGGGTTTTTTCGTCAGTAAAGGATTTATTGCAGAGTATTATCAAGCTTTGACTCCATAGACTCCCCCAACCGTGATACTATACTTATTGATGCTGGCACCTATTAAGAGAAATTGTACCTTGAGCGAATGCTAGGTAAATTGGGGTAGTGTAATATCCACATAAGGGAGCACGAGCTGGTTGGTTACACCACCCTAAAAGTAAGACGAAGTAAGGCGAAGAAATGACACGGGGACTTAGCTCAGCTGGGAGTCCAGGTATGTTTGGTTACACAACTATAAAGAATGGCATGAAAATGAGCTTGGGGAAAGTTGAGGAAAAAGACGATGCGTGTGTTCGTTTGTGTGAAGGATATGGAACTTACACAAATGTGCCTAGAACAAAGGCGGCAGCAGCGCGAGCTTTACCGTGACAGTCAATCAGTAGGCTATCCTGCACATTTGCAGGGTAGCCTACTCTTTTTAATGGTTTAAGGGAGCTATCCTGTACGTAAGCAGGATAGCTACCCACAATGGAGATCAGATGGCTGGATATGAGCTGAAATGATGATCTATAATGCGTGAGTGCAGGATAGGTTAGCTAGAGCGTCCCAATCGCATGAAGTTACTGCAAAAGTGCAGGATAGCTTCCGCGCTGGGAGTAGGAGAAGTGAGGATTTGAGGAGCAGCATCGAGCGTCAGAAAAGTTGAGGGAAAAGACGATGTGTGTGTGTTGTGAAGTATATGGGGGATAACGAAAGCTAACGGAAGCCAGAGACGCTAAAGTTGCATTTTGGGTTAGTGTCATATTTTAACGGAAGTGGGAGACGCTATTCCGCAGAAATGGAGCGATATCGTGTATATTTGGTACAAATAGAGGCCTGTGTTTCCGTTACAATCTTGAAATGAAAAATAAAGGCGATTTAGCGTCTGTGGTTTCCGTTAGAAGTGTGAGCTGATGCGTCTGCGATTTCCAATCACTTGTAAAGATGATTTTGTTTTTTGAATTCCAAGAAAGTGGTAATATGGAAAATAGAACTTATGTTTGTTAGTATTGGCAAGAGAAAGAGGGGGTAATATGTCATTTATAAATCGGATGCGGTGGTTTTTTAAGGAGCGCTGGGGAACCTATGTGATCGCCATTGGCCTCATGTCGATCGTGAGCCTGCTCTCTACCATACCGCCCAATCTCATCGGGAAGACTGTCGATCAGATTGGTAAAGGCCAGCTTACATCAACCGGCATGTCTCAGACGGTGCTGCTGCTTATCGGACTGGCACTGCTCATGTATGTTTTAGTCTACCTATGGATCACGATGCTGTTTGGCAATTCGGTCCTTATTGAGAAGGTGCTGCGAGGCCGACTGCTTGCTAATTTGACGAGAATGACACCAGCCTTCTTCCAGCGCAACAGCACAGGACAATTAATGGCGCTTGCTACCAATGATATTTCGGCTATTGGCCAGACGGCAGGCTACGGTGTGATGACGCTCGTCAATACGCTTGTTGGCGCCTCGGTTGTCATCATTATGATGGTTTCACTCGTAAGCTATAAGCTAATGCTTGCTGCGCTTATTCCGCTGCCGCTGCTCGCGGTCGTAATCAGCAAGCTTGGCAAAAAAGTAAGAACACGTTTTTTGGACGCTCAGGCTTCCTTTGGGAAAATGAATGAACATGCGCTGGAATCTATCTCCGGCATACGGGTAATCCGCTCCTACGTACAGGAAACTGATGATCTTACTGCATTCGATCAAGTCACCTCAGAGGTGATGTACAAAAACAAGCGGGTATCGATTCTGAATGCGCTGTTTCAACCCGTTATTTCATTAATCGTTGGTGTCAGCTACTCGATTGGAATAGGGTACGGCTCGTATCTCGTTTTCCAAAATGATATATCGCTAGGTCAGCTTATTGCGTTCAATATGTATTTGGGCATGCTGATTTGGCCGATGATCTCCTTCGGAGAATTCATCAATGTGCTGCAGCGCGGAAGCGCCTCGGCCGAACGGCTGGATTCCGCGCTCCTGCAAAAGCCGGATCTCAATGATATAGATAAGCCAGTGCCCATCGAGGTACCGGAGAGTATAAAAATGAAGCAGCTTACCTTCACTTACCCAGCCGCCAGTCAACCTAGTCTGCGTGGGGTATCCTTCCAGCTTGAACGGGGCCAAACGCTTGGGATTGTGGGGAAAACGGGCAGTGGAAAGAGCACGCTGCTGAAGCAGCTGCTTCGTCAATATCCACTGGAGCAGGAGAGACTCTTCATTGCTGATGTGCCAATAGAGCAAATTGCCATCGATCAGATGAGACGCTGGATCGCTTATGTGCCGCAGGAGCATTTGCTGTTATCCAAAACCATTAGAGACAATATTGCACTTGGGAAGCCAGCTGCGTCTGATGAGGAAGTGGCACGTGCAGTAGAGATGGCTTTTTTTACAGAGGATATTGCGATGATGCCAGAGGGACTGGAAACCGTTGTTGGCGAAAATGGAGTAATGCTCTCTGGCGGGCAAAAGCAGCGATTGGCCATTGCGAGAGCGCTGCTTGTCGATTCTGAAATATTGCTGCTGGATGATTCGTTATCGGCTGTGGATGCACGGACAGAGAGCCGTATCCTTCACAGCATTCGTGAGGAGCGCAAAGGGAAAACGACGTTAATTTCGACCCATCGCCTGTCGGCGGTTAGTCATGCGAACTGGATTATCGTGTTGCATGAGGGACGCATCCTAGAAGAAGGAACTCATGATGAGCTTATGCTGTTTGGAGGCTGGTACAAGCAGCAGTGGGAAAGGCAGCAGATGGAAGCTAGCTTGGAAGAATGAGGAGGCTGTAAGGGTGCCAAAGCAATCGACGGCGAGAAGACTATTCGCATATGCTCTCGTCTATAAGTTTAGAATTTTGGGGGCGCTGCTCATTCTTTGCTGTGCGGTGAGCGCAGAGCTCGGTGGTCCGTTTATTATTAAAACGATTATTGATAAGCATTTGGCGGTCAGTGGAAACGATCTGGTGCCGGTGCTTTGGCTGCTTGCCCTTTATATGGGGCTTCTGCTTGTCGCCAGTATCAGCAATTTCTTGCAATCCTATCTATTGCAAACGACAGCGCTGCAAATTATTAAAAATATGCGCA
This sequence comes from Paenibacillus sp. FSL H8-0548, assembly GCF_038630985.1. Lineage (NCBI taxonomy): Bacteria > Bacillati > Bacillota > Bacilli > Caryophanales > Paenibacillaceae > Paenibacillus > Paenibacillus sp. FSL H8-0548. Next base: position 5,856,828 of record NZ_CP152049.1, on the reverse strand, counting down.
TGGATGTCATGCGCCATATCCAGCGAATTCCGGTGCGTTATTTTGACAATACGCCTATTGGTCAGACGGTTTCGAGAATTGCGAATGACACCGAGGCAGTACGGGATTTATTCATGAGCTTTATGGCCACCTTTGTCGTCAGCTTCATACAGCTTATCGGCATTTATACGGCATTATTTATTTTGGACTTGCGGCTGGCCCTTTACTGCTTGCTGCTGCCGCCGCTCTTCGCACTCATTATGGTAATCCATTTGAAATATTCGAAGGGGTACATAAGCATTATGCGTGCAAGGCTGAGCGACATGAATGCGATGATTAACGAATCGATCGTGGTCATGCCGATCATTCAGGCATTTCGCCGCGAGCAGGTGACACGGGATGAATTCGAGGTGCTGAATGAGGACCGGTATGTTAATCAAGTGAAACAGTTTCGGGTATTTGCTCTATCCTCGAGAAACATTGTGGGTACGATTGGCAGCCTTGTTACCGCACTTGTCATTTGGTATTTTGGCAAAGCATCTCTCGAGACCGGAATTTTATTTGGCGTGTTTTATGCTTTCCTCGATTATTTAGGACGAGTTTTTCAGCCGATTATCGGTATTTTCGATCAATTGACGAATGCGCAGCGAGCATTCGTATCGGCGGAGAAGGTATTTGCGATCCTCGATCTGGAAGGGGTGGAGGTCGAAGAGACCATGGAAGTGAAGCGGCCAGAGGGGATCGTGAAATTCGATAATGTAACCTTTGCCTATAAAGCGGGAGAGAATGTACTGAAGAAAATATCGTTTGAAGCCCGCAAAGGCGAGACGGTTGCACTAGTTGGGCATACAGGGTCGGGGAAAAGCTCGATTATGAATCTTCTGCTCGGATTTTATGAGCCGGATCAAGGGACAATATCGATCGATGGCCGTGATATTGCGACTTATTCGAAGCAGGCGCTGCGCAAGCATATGGGAATCGTGCTGCAGGACCCGTATCTGTTCGCTGGAGATATTAAATTCAACGTCTGCTTATACAATAAGGAAATTTCGATTGAGCGTGTGAAAAGCGTATTGAAGGATGTTGGTGCTGCTCCCTTCATCGAGCAGCTGCCTGGCGGCTATGATGAGCAGGTCGTTGAACGCGGCAGTACGCTGTCGTCAGGCCAGAGGCAGCTCATTTCATTCGCTAGAGCACTAGCCTTTGATCCATCGATTCTTATTCTGGATGAGGCCACAGCAAGCATTGACAGTGAAACGGAAGGGCTTATCCAGCAGGCGCTGCGTGTAGTCAGCCAAGGACGGACGACTCTTGTTATTGCACATCGATTGTCTACCATTCGGGAAGCAGATCAAATTCTTGTCCTGCATCGCGGTGAGATTGTCGAGCGCGGCAATCATGATACATTAATGGCGCTTGGCGGCAGATACTTTAAAATGTATCAGCTTCAGATGGGGGAGCGGGCAGGTATGGAGTCTGTAAACGGGTTGTCGAAATAAATGGCTTGTAGTGTACAGCAGTATGTAATATTTGAAAACATCGTCTAAGGCGCGGTAGGCCTTAGACGATGTTTTTTTGTGCTCGAAAGCTTAAACGTGGTTTATCGAAACAACCTCGATTCCGAGCGCTTTAGCTTAATCGCTAAGCGCTCAATCCCACTGCTTATATTATTTGCAAATCGGTCATGATTACTACAGAACGACACGTAGCGGCTATTCAGCACATTCGCAGGGGTAACCGTTATCTTTTTCGCTGCGGTGTGTTCAAATCTAGTCCGCCTTAAGCCGTAAGTATTTTGTGATAACAATTCTTATAAATACTCATTATAACTATATAAATTGAACTTGAAAAAATGAAGATTTAGCTCAGCGACCAAAACGTAAATGTTTAGTTCAACTTATATATATGTGCTTGTTTACTAGAACTTCACTTGAGTTTGACACTCTGAACACAATTTTTCACTACGCTAAAGTCATGCAATATTGCTACATACTTTATGGAGTAGTGGGAGGAGTAAATGAGAATGCAGAAATTAGCTAGACGTATACAAAGACAAGTCTGCTTGTTGTTAGCGATGGTACTGGTTGCTTCTGGTCTGCTTGGAGGTTTGGGAAGCCGAGCGCATGCTGCGCCTGCGGGTGACAATGTTATTATTTCTCAGGTTTATGGCGCTGGGGGGAACGGCACAGGCTCGACCTTTAAGCAGGATTTCATCGAGCTGTACAACCCGACGGATCACGATATTATTTTGAATGGAATGACGCTGATTTACGGATCTGCAACAGGCGTTTGGCCTACTACGGGAAGCAATCTTATGCCTTTATCCGGAAAGATAGTCTCAGGAAAGTATTACTTGACTCAGCAAGCTGCAGGTGCCGATGCAAGTGCAGCTAATCTGCCAAGCCCTGATGCGATTGGTTCATTAAATATGGGTGGAGCCAGCGGTAAGGTGAAGCTGGTAGACAGCAACAATGTGACTATTGATTTAGTTGGATATGGCGCGTCAGGTGAGTTTGAAGGTGCAGGACCAACAGGTACATTGCTTACGAATGTAACAGCGACTGTTCGCAAGAGCAACCGTGCCCAAGATACAGATAATAACAGTGCAGATTTCGAAACTGCTGTACCAGATCCAAGGAACTCTTCTTATGGAGCTGCTGCAGTCGGAGTTGAGGCGGTAGCTCCAGATGTGAGCGCTGGAGCGGTGCCATCTGGCACAAGCATTAAGATCTCAACGCCAACGGTTGGCGCAAGTGTCTATTACAGTGTTTATGGTGCAGGTGATGAACAAGTCGCTCCGGGCGACTTTGCATTGTATCAGCCAGGGGTATCATCCATTGTGATCACAGCGCCAACGACAGTTCATGCTTATGCCCAAAAAGATGGCTTGGCAGATAGTGCGCTGAGTGAGTATTCGTATACTATTTCGAATCTGATAACCATTGCGGAAGCGCGCGCTGCTGTAATTGGCACAAACGTTACGCTTAGCGGTGTAGTCACTCACCGTGCGGATTCAGGCGGGTATTATAATCTATTTGTACAGGACTCAAATAACGGAATCGTGGTTAGAGTTCCGAATAGCGTTTCCGTGCAGCCTGGCGATAACATTGAGGCATACGGAAAGCTCAATGAGTATATCGGCCTGATTCAATTGGAAGCAGCTGTAGAAAATACGAAGGTAACGGGTTCGGTTGTAGTCCCAGAGCCGATGTTCGCAGATTCAACCAGCTTTGGTAAAACAACAGAAAATCGCAACAAATTTGAAGGTCGATTAGTACAGGTGAGAGATATAACCGTTGAAAGTGTTGCCGGCGGCGTAGTTACTGCTGTGGACGCTGCGAGCGCAAGCAAAGTTATTATTTATTCCTCCGACGCTTCCTTTGTTGCAGGGAAAACCTTTGAGCAGGTAACTGGCGTTATGACGTATTATTCCAGTGTGGGGCTTGAGCTGCTGCCGCGCCATGCACTTGATATTGTTGCGAAGCGTTTAGCTGTTCAGGCGAGTATTCCGTCTGGCGGCATTAACGCCGGAGGCTCGGTTGCGTTAAGCACGCTTGCAGAAGGCGGCGTCATTCGTTATACGACGGATGGAACGAATCCAACGGCTTCAGCAGGCACGATCTACACCTCACCAATTGTCGTCCAAGCAGATACGGTCATTAAGGCGGTTGTAACCGCTGGCGGTGTGACCAGCGAAGTATCCAGCTTCACTTACAAGGTACTGGAAAACACGGACGGCATAGCGATTCATAGCATTCAAGGTGAAGCGCATAAATCAATTTATATTAATGTGCAGGTGTCGAATGTGACAGGCATTATCACTTCGGCAAGTGCAGATACCTTCTATATGCAGATGCCTGATGCTGAGAACGATAACAATTCGAATACTTCTGAAGCTATTCAGGTTTATAAGCAGGCTCATGGCTTTGTTGTGAAGGACGGGGTTTCGGTAACGGGAACGGTTCAGGAATATGGAAACAGCCCATCGCTGACGGTTACTCAAATTAATGCAACGACGATTAATAAGCTATCGAGCAACAACGAGCTGCCTGCTGCGATCCTTATTGGAAAAGGCGGCCGCATGATCCCGAATCTGATCGATACGGACAGCTTTGGCGAGTTTAATCCAGCTATCGATGCGATTGATTTTTTCGAGAGCTTAGAGAGTATGCGAGTAGAGCTAGATAATCCAACCATAACAGGACCTTATGCCAATGCGGTAACTCCGGTTACGATTGACAATGGTGCGAATAATCCAATTAAAACGGCTGCTGGCGGCATTGTGCTGCAGGGCGATGGTTTGAATGAGACAGACAGCAGCCTTAATCCGCAGAAGCTATTTATTGGCGCTAAACCAGCCGGTGTCGAGATAAAAACAGGCGATGCTTTTGACGGCAATATCGTTGGTGTGATTCAGTACGCAAGCGATCTGTACAAGCTGATGCCAACGGAAACTCTGCCTGCTATTATCCGCGGTACAAATACGCAGAAGGTAACGACGCTTGTCCCGGACCCAAGCAAGCTGACCATCGCTACCTTTAACGTGGAAAATTTCAACGCAGCGGAAACGGATAAGGCTGACAAAATTGCTTCAATTATTGTAACGAACATGAAGAAGCCGGACATTATCGGGTTGATGGAGGTTCAAGATAATGACGGGGGGACGGATTCCGGAAATACGGATGCTGCTCAAAGCTTCAAAGCGCTGATCGACGCGATTAAAGCGAAGGGCGGTCCCACTTACGCTTACACGGATATAGCACCTGAGAATAATAAGGATGGCGGAGCGCCTGGAGGCAATATTCGAGTTGGCTTCTTGTATAATCCGGACAGGGTAGATCTTGCTGAAGGCAGCGAAGGCGACTTTGCCTCTACGATTAAAGTAAATGCAGTCGGTGGACTGACTCAAAATCCTGGACGGATTGGTTCTGCGGACGCTTCTACATTCGCTTCCTCCCGCAAGCCGCTCGTAGCAGAATTTGTTTTCCAAGGAAAACGTGTCGTTGCTATTGCTAATCATTTGAACTCTAAAGGCGGAGACGGCAAGCCTTGGGGCGATATTCAACCTGTTGTACGCAGCAGCGAAGTGCAGCGTGCGAAGCAAGCGGAAGCTGTTAACAGCTTCGTTAAGGAATTGACGACGAAGGCTCCTGAAGCAAGTGTCGTTGTATTGGGAGACTTTAATGATTTCCAATTCTCCGGTACGCTGAACAAGCTGAAGGGCGCGGAATTGACTAATCTGGTTGATACGCTGCCAGTTGCTGAACGTTACTCCTACATTTATGATGGCAATTCACAAACGCTGGATCATATTTTGGTAGATAACGCTGCTGGCGTCAATGCAGAAATTGACGTTGTTCATGTCAATGCGGATTTCTCTACTCAACAAGGTAGAGTGAGCGATCATGATCCGCTTTTAGCGCAGCTGGATTTGTCAGCTAAGGAGGATGCTCTTTATCCGCTCACGATTTTGCATACGAATGATACACATGCGAATTTGGATACAACCAACTCGCCAAACAACGTTCTTCGCCGTGTTACTGCGATTAAGGAAACGAAAGCAAGCTCGACGAATCCGATTTTGGTTGATGCAGGAGATGTATTCTCGGGTACGCTGTATTTCAACAAATATTTGGGGCAAGCGGATCTTGCGTTTATGAACTTGGTTGGCTACGATGCGATGACCTTCGGCAATCATGAGTTTGATAAAAACTCCGGCGTGCTGGCAGACTTTATTGGCAATGCGAAGTTCCCGTTCGTATCGTCCAACGTGAATTTCTCGAAGGATGAGATTTTGAACGCGATGTTCAAGGACGAAATTAGCTATGATGCCAAGGATGCAACGATTTATCCTGCGATTGTTATGCAGGTGGATGGCGAAAACATCGGATTGTTTGGTTTAACTACGGAGGATACCGCAAATATAGCTTCTCCGGGCGATGTCACATTCGATAATGCCATTGTTAAGGCGTTGGCAACAACAGCAATGCTGGAGAAGGAAGGCATAAATAAAATTGTGGTGCTTTCGCATCTTGGTTATGATGCGGATCTTGAGCTAGCTAAAGCGGTAAAAGGCATTGATATTATTGTTGGGGGCCACAGCCACACGCAGCTGGATCAAGCTGTAGTCGACCATACAGATCTAGATGCGCCGAAGCTAATCGTACAAACAGGAGAAAAAGGACTGTTCCTCGGCAAGCTGGAAGTTATGTTCAACAAAGCAGGCATTCTGACTAGATGGAACGAGCAATTGATCTCGGTCGATGGGAAAACTGGCGATGTGTATAACTTTGCAGAGGACGCGGAAGCCAAGATTATGCTTGAAACAGACTATAAGCCGGGCATTCAGGAGCTATCGAATCTTGAGGTCGGGAATACAGAAGTAGTATTGAACGGCGTTCGTGCTGATGTGCGCTCTATGGAAACGAACCTCGGCAATCTGATCGCTGATGGTATGCTTTATGCAGCAAAAGCAGCGGGTACAAATGCTGTTATCGCACTGCAAAATGGCGGTGGTATCCGCGACTCTATTAACGCAGGCCCGATTACACAAGGGGAAGTATTGACTGTGCTTCCATTCAATAATGATCTGGTTACGATCACTTTAACCGGGCAAGAAATTAAGGATGCAATGGAGAACGGCGTTTCTACCATTACTACGACCAAGGATGGCCGCTTCCCGCATATTGCAGGGATGAGATTTGATTATGATTCAACGAAGCCGGTCAATGAGCGGATCATTCGTATTCAGGTGAAAAGCGGCAGCAGCTATGTGCCACTGGATATGAATAAGACCTATGAAGTAGCGACAAATGCATTTACAGCCAAAGGCGGAGACTTCTACGCTTCTCTTGAGAAGGCGTATAATGAAGGGCGCGTAAACCTACTGTATTTGCCGGACTATGAGGTGTTTACAAACTATATTCAGAAGCTTGGTGCAATCACGGCAGCAACATCGGCTGTTGAAGGTCGAATCGTTGATTTGAAGGGCAGTCCGATTCCAGATGGTGGAACAACACCAACACCGACGCCAGCGCCAACGTCGCCTCCGACTTCAACACCAACACCGACGCCAACGCCGGTTCCGACACCGACACCAGGCGGTAACGAAGGTTCGTCGCCGAAGTTTAGCGATGTTGGCAATCACTGGGCAGCACAAGCGATTGAAGCAGCTGTAAAGCTGGGCATTGTTAGCGGTTATGGAGATGGCACTTTCCATCCTAAGGATAACGCGACAAGAGCAGAGTTTATAACGATGATGGGCAGAGCATTTAAGCTTGAATCGACAGCGGGTACGCTTAATTTTGCTGATGCCGATCAGGTTCCAGCTTGGGCGCGCTCCTTCTTTGCGCAGCTTATCGAGGATAAGGTGATAGCAGGCTACGAGGATAACACGCTGAGGCCATCCAATAAGCTAACACGCACTGAAATGACCGTTATGCTGGTTCGTGCACTCGGCATCAAGGTTGATCCGAATGCGAAGCCATCATTCGCGGATACAAGTGACATTCCGGCATGGGCAAAACCATCTATTGCTGCTGCACAGTCTGCCGGACTTGTTGGAGGAGTAGGAAACAATCGTTTTGCGCCACAAGTAAATGCAACAAGAGCAGAGGTGGTTGCACTTATTTTGGCAGCTTTGGATCATATGAATAATGCGCGCATATAAATAACCTGAGGCGTCCCTTTCCACCCGTAAAGAGTGGTTAGGGACGTTTTTTATATTGAAGAGCGTGAATTTGCGGTGGAAGAGTGAATTGAAGCGCTAGATTACTCTAGTGCAGTGCTAGTTTTTCTGCGGCGGCGACTGTATGTTTGAGCAGCATCGCGATCGTGACTGGGCCGACACCTGCCGGCACGGGGGTTATAGCGCTGGCTTTAAGCAAGCAAGCCTCATAATCTACATCGCCAACGTTCCCAGCATTGTAGCCGGCGTCTAGGACAACTGCTCCTGAGCGTAGCCAGTTCCCTTGTATGAACTTTGGCTTGCCAACAGCGGCGACGATGATATCTGCGAGCCCGACCATATCTGCTAAATTCAAAGTTTTCGAATGGCAGATTGTGACCGTAGCGTTGCGGTTAAGCAGCATTAGAGATACAGGCTTGCCGAGAATGGGGCTTCGTCCAATGATGACAGCGTGCTTGCCTTCAATCGGGATGCGATAATAATCAAGGATAGCCATTATAGCGGCTGGCGTACAGGATGGATAGTCAGCATAGCCAAAAGCATTTTGAGCAAAGCCTAGTGCCGTAACGCCGTCGACGTCCTTGTGAATGCTTATCGCTTCAAAAGCAGCTCGCTCATCAATTTGATGCGGTACGGGATGCTGCAATAGGATGCCATGAACGAGCGGATCTTCGTTGAGCTGTGAAATGACAGCAATTAGCTCCTCAGTCGAGGTAGCTTTATCCAAATGAATGCGCCTTGATGTGATGCCAAGCCGTTTGCAGGCGTTGCCTTTCATTCGTACATAGGTTTCAGAGGCTGGATCTTCTCCTATGAGAATCGTTGCTAAGCAGGGGATGATACCCTGAGCACTTAATGCTTCAATTTTAGCTTTGAGTTCATCCTTGATCGACTCTGCTACACGTGCACCGTCCAAAATCAATTTGTCTGTCATCTTTTACCCCAGCTCCTTCGAATGGTCGTCGAAAAACATAAAAAGGCAAGGGGGATATATCCCCCTTACCTTTGCCCAGGCGTACGGCTAATATTCTGCGCGCTTCCTCATGGTTCCCCATGCTCCGCCAGTTACGCACAGCTTTGAGATGCTTCTCTTATTTTAACAATAAAAGAGAGAGAAAACGAGTACTCTCAAAAATTGGGTTCCATTTTTTACAAAATGCTTAGCTTCTCTACCTAATAAAGATGAAATGAATGTGGTATAATGGTACGAGCAATTGAACTAGGAGATGACTAACGATGAGTGAACAATTGAACGAGCAAGAGCAATTGCAATACATTGCAAACAAGACGAGTGCGGATGAGCAGCTGATCAAGCTTGTATTGAAGCATGAGCATGCCTTCATCAATGATGCGAAGGAAGATAAGAACGGTGAGGTCGACATTGATGGAGACGAATTGGTTGATTATGTACTCAGTCGTCCAGATGTTAAATCGAACGAGCTAGTCGTTGAAGCTATTTTGGATGCAGAGATGGACTACCTTATGGATAAGGGACTAGCAGGCTACGTGGACTAAAATAGAGAAATTCAAAGACTCATGCCGCATTTATTCCGGTATGAGTCTTTTATGTCTTGTGAGGTCTCATATATGACATATCTATGTTATCAATCTAGTTTTTGAGTGGTTTAAATTCCTTTTAGTACCATTTTAAGCGGAAACCGCTCTTTTATATGTGAGGTTTAGTGTTGTTTTAGGAGGGGAGAACAGTTTTCTCTGCCAAAACATATAGCTGAAATGCACACTTTTTTTGAAAAAGTGCCATTTTTGTGCTAAAGTCAAAAGAGAGATTCAGAAAAAACGGAGGTAAGGCTGTTGGCGAAGGCACATAGAGGGTTATCGACTTTAGAAATTTTTAAACGGTTTATATTCATTTCGATTGGTTCAATTCTTATGGGTCTTGCCTTGGAATTGTTTCTTGTGCCGAACAATGTTATCGACGGGGGCATCGCCGGTATTTCTATTATGTTGGCTCATTTAACTCCTCTCCCTCTGAGTGTATATTTATTTATCGTGAACGTGCCTTTTCTTATTCTTGGCTATAAGCAAATTGGGAAAACATTTGCAATATCCACGCTGTATGGCATCATCGTAATGTCTGTGACGACATCATTCCTCCATCATGTACATGCATTCACAGAGGAGAAGCTGCTCGCTGTATTGTTCGGCGGTCTTATTTTGGGAGCAGGTGTGGGTCTGGTTATTCGTTTCGGAGGCTCGCTGGATGGTGTGGAAATCGTATCGATTCTAGTCTCGAAGAAGCTTCGTATGCCTGTCGGACAAATTATTATGATTTTTAATGTAGTTATTTTTGTTATCGCGGGTTTTGTGTTTGAATGGGATTCAGCAATGTATTCGATGTTCACATACTATATTGCGATTAAACTGATCGATATCGTTGTAGAGGGACTTGATGAATCGAAATCAGTCACTATTATTTCAAGTGAGTTCGAGGAAATTTCACAGGCAATTATCGATCGATTAGGCAGGTCGACAACCTTTATTCACGCGCGCGGGGGCTACTCGAAAGAGGAAACGCAGATGATTTATTGCGTCGTTTCTCGTCTGGAGCTGGCAAAGCTTAAATCCATCGTGCAATCCATCGACGAGAAGGCATTTATTGCCATTGAGCATGTGTCGGATGTCATGGGCGGCGGCTTCAGTAAAGGCAGTATTCACTAGAGTTATAACGATAATAATCCGGCACCGGTGTCATAAGACGCCGAGCCGGATTTTTTTTGAAAATAGCCTAGTTCTATGTATGCTGCGATTCCGCGAGAAAATCCGTTCTGTATTTGTGCAAGGGCCTGTCATCCCAAATTTGAACTTCGATGTATCGTTCCGGCCCTTGATCACCATTGGAATTCCACTCTTGAGGCCAGCCGAACTTGTGTATTACATCCCAAATCTCACCCGCCGTATATATCTGACCCCGATATGTCTTGCCGTCATTATAGCGCATAGTAGGAAACAAATCGCCGTAAGTAAAGCTGATGGTATTCGGATCAAACTCCGCTAACGCGATTTGAAGCTCTCTGCCGTTAGGGTACCAATCGAGCAGCCACGGACAGCTTCCTAAGGTCATGTAATGAGGGAGGCCTCGTACCGGCTTGCCGCCTTTATGAATAAATAGCTCATGTGCTTGTAATTCAAGGCTTCGCCGAATTTCAAGGTAATCTAATGATCTTTTACTCGCAAAGCCCTTGCTCTGCAGCCTTATTTGTTCCAGAATTCGCTCTGCGTCCACTGGCGCGAGATCTGACAAATTGCAAAAAGGCCCGGTTGATTGATCGAAGTAATGATAGAGAAATGACATGGTTCAAAGCTCCCGCCTCTTCATAATTCACTTCTGGATATGTCTAAACGCTTGTTGTTGCATCCGTCTTCATTGCTGTCCGTGCCAACCCCTTATCCTTCACACATAGCAGGAATAGCAGAGCAATGACCATGCCGCCCGACGAAACGTAAAATAATACCGAGTAATCAAGCAAATCAATCAAGGCGCCCATCAAAGGCGGAGAAGTGATGGCAGCAAGCGAGGCGAACAAATAATAGATGCCTGTGCGCGTGCCGATGCTCTTCTCCTCTCCAAGCGAGACAATAAAGGGATATGAGTTAATGTTAATCATTGCCCAGCATATGCCGCCACACAGAAGCAGCACGCGCAGTGGGAGCAAGGCATCTACGAGGGAGATAGCGGCAAAAATAATAATAAGCCCAATGACGCCTATCGTAATAATCAGCTTCTTGCCATAGCGATTCCCTAATAAGCCGCTTGGAATAGCCGCAACCACAAAGGCAAGCGAGAAGAACGCAAGAGAGAAAGAGGCCTCACTCTCGGATAGCTGCAAATGATTTTTTCCGTAAAGGGTGAAGAAGGCTTCAACGCCTTGATAGGAGAGAAACCAGAAAAAGATTGCACATAGCAAAAAAATAGTAGGTCGGTTCCATTGTCCCTTGAAGGAAATTTTAGTTTTCTCCTCGGCAGGGGCATACACGAGGGTATCTCTTTTTTCTTTGATCGCATATAAGAGAATAGCTAAACAAATAAGTGTCAATATGGAAGCGGATAGAAATGGAAGCGAGGAGTGCTTATCATACAAATAAGAGCCTCCTGCGAAGGCAATGATAGAGCCAATCCCACCCATAAAGTTAATGACGCCATTAGCTTGTGTCCGTTTGCCTTCCTTCGTTATATCAGGCATAAGCGCGACGGTGGGAGAACGGTATAGGCTCATCGATAAATTCATAAGAACCATAAATAAAACGAGCGTTAATAAGCTGGTATGCCAAGGAATAAGCGCGCCAAATAATGCAGCGAGCGGCATGCCGATAAGGAGATAAGGCATTCTTTTGCCCAGTTTACTCTTCGTACGGTCGCTGCGGCTGCCGATCCATGGCTGTAGGAACAAAGCAAAATAATTGTCGATAGTCATCATGAACCCAATGAGTGCAGTGCTTGTCAAAAACTTTTCGAGGAAAAAAGGGACGAAAGCGTTGTAGAGCGCCCAGGTAATGCTGATGCTGAAAAAGCCAAATCCGAGCAGCCAAGCTTTTTTCATCCTTTGATTGCTCCTCTCCTTGTCAGGACTTCAACTAGACGGTCGGGATAATCCGTAATAATACCGGCTACGCCTGCGTCGATAAGCCGTTCCATTTCACTCGTTTCGTTAACGGTAAATGGATGGTAAGCAATGCCGTGAGCAGATGCCTCTGCCGTCCATTCTGGTGTAATGGCATGCTTGCTCGCATGCAGGGCGTCGGCTTGAAGCGAAGCAGCATAATCCCAAGGACGATAGAGGCCCTCCATATACAAAATACCGGTTCGAATCTCAGGTGCCAATTGTTTGCATAGCACGAGCGAATAATGATTGAAGCTTGAGATGATGACACGCTCCGTCATTTGATAAGCTCTAACCGTATCGATGACCTTTTGTTCTAAGCCAGGATAAGGGAATATGCCATTTTTGAGCTCGATATTAAGGAGGATAGAAGTTGGCTGCAACAGCTCGAGCAGCTGCTCAAGCGTTGGAATCCGCTCTTCGTGGAAGGCAGGGCCGTACCAGCTCCCCGCATCCAGCATCGCAAGCTCTTCATAATTGGTATCCTTAACAAGCTTGTTAAGTCCGGTCGTTCTTGCGAATGACTCATCATGAATAATGATAATCCGGCCATCCTTGGTAAGCTGAACATCGATTTCAATGCCTGTTGCACCTAGCTCCAGCGCTGTTTTGAAGGCTGCTAGCGTATTTTCGGGACAGTAGCCGCTGGCGCCGCGATGAGCAAAAATAATCGGTTTTTTCAAAAGAAAACATCCTCTCTGATCTCATGATTTCTAGGCAATCATACAGTAGAAATATTCATTCTGTATTAAATTGAAATAAAAAAACCGCTTTGTTGCTGCGCAATCTGTTAGTTTTGCGATAGCTGCAAGCGGTTGTTGATGTTTCTCCTGAGGGTCAATTGTGTACTTAAGCGAAGCGATAATAAATGAGTATAAAAGTAGCTAACACAAAAATAAAGTTGAGCGATACGAATACCATTTGATCAACAACGGTACGGTGCATGGAGACCGGCGGCTTATAGAAGCTGGCACCCTCGATAATGAACAGGATCAGCACGATATGGATCATAAAATGGCCAACGAGCTCCATCATGCCAAACAGCATCGTTGTGGAGATGAAGATTAGCGTCAGCACGACCGATAGCATTCGGTTTAAAATGCCGACTACAAGCAGGTATCCAACGACAAACTCGATAAAGCCCGCCATGACAATGAACACCGCAGGCTCGAAGCCAAACGTTGGTACGCCGTGATTGACGATGATATCCTCGGCCATCGTAGGGAAAATCCATTTCTCGACAGCTACCCAGCAGAGGGAGAGACCGGTTCCCAAATAAAGCAGAGGGAAGCCCCATCTTGATTCCTTCGTTTGTTCAAGCAATAGCACGCCAATAATAGCAAGGTAAAAGCCGTAGTCAAGCATATGGAACAGTCCAGCCTCTATGCCGGTATCAATAAAGAGTACGAGCATGGCAAGCGCGCCGAGCTTTGTTGCATAATGATGCGGAATAAGAAGCAATACGACGGCAGCCCACATTAATAGCGTTTGCCAGCCCTCTGTAAGCTCAAATTCCAGAGCGAAGCGTGTGCCGGATGCCGCTTGTATGATGAGTGCGGCAGCCGTTCCATACTTAAGAATAGGCATGGAATATTTCCTCAGCTTATCGAGCTCAGTATCGAAGCGGTTCGAAAGCTTCGATTTGGAGAGCGTGGGAAGAAGCTGGGTGAGCACCGCGAGCAGCACGGCAACAAATAAAGCCAGCGTCATGAAAAAAGGAGAGAGAACGGCAGCAATCGATTCCTTCTCTGCTATGACGTCTGTAAACCATTTGACATGTGCATAATAATCCATAAGCAATAACTCCCCCGAATACAAATCTTTAGTAGTTGTTTATGAGGATCGTAGCACATTGCTCCTTATATTAAAAGTAGCTGAAACGGGATAGCCACATATTTTCAAAAAGAATATTTACATACCCTATGGGGGTATGATATGATTGATTCAGAAGCATATACCCCCTGGAGGTATGTAGGATGAATGAAGAAACAATAAACCATGGGCAGCAAGAACATGTACATGCTTCAAGTAAGCACTGTGATTTGGCTGCTCCGCGCAAGAGTCATCACTCTGATCAAACGAAGCACAATCTGACGAAGCGTCTCAATCGTATTGAGGGACAAATTAGAGGCGTGAAGGCGATGATCGAGAAGGATACGTATTGTGATGATGTTCTCAATCAGATAGCAGCAGCACAATCGGCGCTGAACAGTGTAGGGAAGCTGCTTCTTGAAGGTCATTTGAAAAGCTGTGTCGTTGAGCGTATTCAAGCGGGAGAGAGCGAAGTTATCGATGAATTGCTCGTTACCGTTAACAAATTAATGAAATAGTGGAGAGGGGATTGTTAATAATGGCGAATACAGTATTGAAGGTAGAGGGTATGACCTGTGGACACTGCGTCAGCGCGGTCGAGAAAGCGGTAGGTACAGCAGGCGCGGTAGGCAAGGTGGATCTGGCGTCCAAGAAGGTATCCGTTGAGTATGATGAGGCGAAGGTAACGATTGAAGCGGTCAAGGCTGCAATTGAGAACCAAGGCTACGATGTCGTTTAATACGAGATGAGGAAGAGGCTTGTTATAGCCTCTCTTTTTTTACAAAAAAATATACCCCATGAGGGTATGTGAACGGTAGGTGAGCAGCTATGGATAAAACGCAAACGACGATTCAGATTACAGGAATGACCTGTGCGGCTTGTGCCACTCGGATTGAGAAGGGACTCAATCGGATGGAGGGCGTGGAAGCTAATGTGAACTTAGCTTTAGAGCGGGCTTCCGTCAGCTATGACCCCCTTATGGTGGACGATGCCAAGCTGGAACAGAAAATTATTGATTTGGGTTATGGTGCGATAAAGCTGACTGGCGACTCAGATGAGGATGCCGGTGAGTATAAGAAGCAGGAAATTAGACGCTTGAAGCAGCGCTTCACCGTCTCCTTGCTCCTCTCTCTGCCTCTTCTATGGGCGATGGCAGGACATTTCTCGTTTACGAGCTTTTTGCCCGTACCTGAGCTATTTATGAATGGATGGTTTCAACTGGCGTTAGCAGCACCTGTGCAGTTCATTATTGGCTGGCATTTCTATATTGGTGCCTACAAGGCACTTCGGAACGGCAGCGCCAATATGGATGTTCTTGTCGTGCTCGGCACGTCAGCAGCATTCTTTTATAGTCTTTATGGGACGCTGGAAGCATTAGGCGCATCTGGACATGGTGCTCATGAGGTAGAGCTTTATTATGAGACGAGCGCTGTGCTCATAACGTTGATTGTACTAGGAAAGCTGCTTGAGGCTTTAGCAAAGGGGAGATCCTCCGAAGCGATTAAGACATTAATGGGCCTGCAGGCTCAAACGGCCATCGTCATTCGAGATGGCGCAGAGCTGCGTGTGGACATTATGGAGGTTGTGGCAGGCGATGTTCTAATTGTGAAGCCAGGCGAGAAAATTCCAGTTGACGGCATCATGCTGGAAGGGGCTACAACGGTTGATGAATCGATGCTGACCGGAGAGAGCATGCCTGTTGAGAAGCGTCAGGGCGACAGCTTAATCGGTGCAACAATAAACAAAAATGGCGTGCTTCGCATGCAGGCTGAGAAGGTAGGCAAGCAAACGGCACTCGCGCAGATTATAAGAGTGGTGGAGGAAGCGCAGGGCTCAAAGGCACCTATCCAACGGGTTGCGGACCGGATATCAGGTATTTTTGTTCCAATCGTAACTGTATTAGCTGCAATTGCATTTCTCGTTTGGTACTTTATTGTAGAGCCCGGCGATGTCGCTAATGCGCTGGAGAAGGCTATCGCTGTACTCGTTATTGCTTGTCCCTGTGCGCTGGGTCTTGCTACTCCTACTTCGATTATGGCGGGCTCGGGCCGCGCCGCGGAGCTAGGTGTATTATTTAAGGGTGGAGAGCATCTGGAGAGTACGCATCATGTCGATACGATTGTGCTGGATAAGACAGGTACCATAACGAAAGGAAAACCGGAGCTAACCGACGTTCGTGTAGGGACAGGATTTGATGAAGCAAGGCTGCTTGGCTTAGTGGGTGCAGCTGAGAGGAATTCTGAGCATCCGGTTGCAGAGGCTTTAGTTGCAGGCATAGCTGCACGCTCGATTGACATGCCAGCGGCTCAAAGTTTTGAGGCGGTACCCGGCTATGGGATTGAAGCACAGGTAGATGGTCAACAATTGCTAGTAGGTACTCGGAGGCTGATGGAGAAGCACGGCATTAGCATTCAATCTGTCATTCAGGAGCAGCAGGAGCTCGAAGCTGAGGGCAAGACGGTTATGCTGATTGCCGTTGACGGACGATATGCAGGGCTTGTTGCGGTCGCTGATACGGTAAAGGAATCGTCAGCAGCAGCGGTTGAGAGCTTGAAGAAGATGGGCTTAGACGTCATTATGATCACTGGGGATAATGAACGCACAGCAAATGCAATTGCAAGTCTCGTTGGCATTGATCGGGTGCTTGCTGAGGTGCTGCCTGAACAGAAGGCAAAGGCGGTACAGGAGCTGCAGGCTGAAGGCAGAAAAGTCGCCATGGTGGGTGACGGCATGAATGATGCTCCTGCCCTAGTTGCGGCTGATATTGGCATGGCAATTGGCGGAGGGACTGACGTAGCGATTGAGGCCGCGGATATTACGCTGATGCGCGGTGATTTAAGCAGCATAGCCGATGCTATTCGGATGAGCCGGTTGACGATGGCTAATATTAAACAAAACTTATTCTGGGCACTTGCCTATAATGTCATCGGCATACCGATTGCGGCAGCAGGCTTCCTTGCGCCATGGCTGGCAGGAGCAGCTATGGCATTAAGCTCGGTATCAGTTGTGCTAAATGCACTAAGGCTGCAAAGGATGAAATAAATTCACATGCGAAGGAAGGTGTAGGAGCGTATGAAATATAGCAAGCGATCAGCAGCGGCAGCAGTAATCGCGCTGTGCCTGCTTGCCGCAGGCTGCGGCAGTGCTGCAAAGGACGAGCATTCGCAGCATGCAGGCGGTAATGCAGCAGAGACAGCGGGGAACGAGCATAGTGGACACAGCAGCCACGAGCAAACGACAAAGTCTGATCTGTCTGATATAAAGGTAGAATGGCGTTACTCTCCTGAGCGTCCGAAGGCAGGCGAAGAGACGAGAATCGAGCTGTTCCTTTATCAGCCGTCCGGAAAACCGATAGAGAAATATGACATAAATCATGAGAAGCTGATGCATTTGATTGTTGTGAACGAGGATATGACAGAATTTAGCCATATTCATCCAGAGTACAAGGGCAAAGGGAAATTTGAGATCGTGACGTCCTTTGCTAAAAGTGGATCGTATAAGCTGTTTGCTGACATCATTCCGTCGGGTTACTCACAAATGACAATCACCTCTCAGTTGAAGGTGTCTGGCGCGAAGCAAGCAGAGCAGCCGCTGGAGAAGGATGCAGCATTGCTGCGAACTGTAGATGACGTCGTCGCTTCATTATCCTTGACCTCGTTTCAGTCGGGACAAACGGTCGATTTAACCTTTACATTAAAGGATGAAAAGACGCAGCAGCCCATTACCGATTTGCAGCCGTACTTGGGGGCAATTGGACATGTCGTTATTTTGAGCGAGGACCTAAATAGCTATTTGCATGTTCATCCGAAAAATATTAACGAAAGCGGTCCAACTGCCGAATTCTCAACTGAATTTCCAGCGCCGGGTCTGTATAAAATATGGGGCCAATTTCAGCGTGAAGGGAAAACGTTCATCGTTCCATTCACGATTGAAGTGAAGTAAATGAGTGTGAATAGATAAACAGCAGCAGCGATAGGCGAAGGTGCCTGTTGCTGCTGCTGTTTTTGAGATATTATCGATGTTATCCTGCTTGCAAGCCGGCTTGGTTGAGCAGGTTCCATGGTTTATTGTAATGAGGCTGGAAGAAAAAATCGACGTAGCTGAGTTCGTCCATCGTCATCCCATTTTGAATGCAGACCGAAAGTGTATTAATCGATTGAGTGAGGTCAACCTTCGATATCAGCTGAGCACCTACAATTCTACGAGTCTCCGCATCATATACAACCTTCAAGGTGACTTGCTCGTAGGTAGGCATAAACTCAGGACGATAGTTGTCAATGATTGTGACATTTTTCACATTCATTCCCGCAGCGAGCGCTGCCGTTTCTGTAATGCCTGTCGATGCAATATTGTAGTCGAACAGCTTAAGGCCCGATGTGCCTTGCGTTCCCAAATATCTGACAGTCGGCTGCATTAGATTTTTGGCCACAAGCGAGCCCATCCGAACCGCATTCGTTGCAAGCGGAATATAAGCATTTTGACCAGTAGGGTTATAGTGAACAGCGCAGCTATCGCCAGCGGCAAATATATCGGGCTTGCTCGTTCTCATATAATCGTCAACAATGATCGCCCCGTTAGGAAGCATATCAACTTGCCCTTGTAGAAGCTCAGTATTGGGGCGGAAGCCAATGCAGAGTACTACGAGATCGGCTTCGTACTCCCCGGCAGTCGTAACGACTGTCGTAACGCGTCCCTCGCTGCCCTTAAACGCTGTAACGGTCTGATCGGTAGCGATCGCAACGCCTTTTTCAACTAATGCCCGTTCGGTTATATCGGTAAATTCTTTATCCAAATATTTATATAAAATGCGCTCCATATTGTCGATCAGCGTGACTTCCTTGCCAAGCTGTTCGAATGCTTCAACGAGCTCAATACCGATATATCCAGCACCGATGACGGCAATGCGATTGGCTGTTTTCGCCTTTTCAATAATCGTTTGCGAATGATTGAAGTTTTTGCAAAGCAAAATGTTTTCAAGGTCGATGCCGTCCATTTGCGGAATGATCGGCCACGAGCCAGTTGTGACAACAAGCTTGTCGAATGTATCCGTAAACTCGTCTCCAGTTAATAGGTTTCGGACTTTAATCGTTTTTGCATCGGTATCTATGTTAAGCACATCATGACGCATATGCGTGTGGACTCCCAGCTTAGCGAGCTGGTCAGGTGTAGCATAAAAAAGCTCATCGGCATTTTTTACAACACCGCCAACATGAAGCGCAATGCCACACGAGAGAAACGATATATTGTCATTTCGTTCGTATACTGTGATACGAGCCTCAGGATAAAGCTTAGCCATTTGGGTAATTGCAGCTGTTCCTGCGTGGGTGCAACCGATAACAGCAATGTTGATCGTCATCATAAATTCCTCCTAGTGTAGGTGTGAATTGCGCCCAATGATTAGAAGCGGCGCTCCTTATAACGTGAATTAATTCACAAACTATATTATTATGTGAAATAAATCACAACCTTTTCTTGCTTTATCATATGCCTTTTTGAAAAGGATGGCAAGGGCAATTACGGCATTTTCAATGTAATAAATATAATATTCAGATTATTTGACATGATATTGCCACAACTTGAAAGTAAGCGGGGGAGTGGATTATTTCTTCGTGAACAAGAAAAAAAGCCTTAGCAAGGCTCTTTTCCCTTGTTCAGCTTAAGTTTCTGTTATGGAGCCGCCATTCACATGCAGCACCTGTCCCGAAACATACTTCGAGTCATCCGATGCAAGATAAATATAGGTAGGAGCCAATTCAAAAGGCTGCCCTGCACGCTTCATTGGCGTATTCAGGCCAAAGGTTGCAACCTCCTGCTCAGAGTAGCTGGATACGATCAAAGGAGTCCATATCGGGCCTGGAGCAACCGCATTTACACGAATACATTTGTCTGCCAGCTGAAGTGAAAGTGAACGGGTAAATGAAACGACGGCTCCCTTGGTAGACGAGTAGTCGACCAGTTCCTTGTTGCCTTGATAGGCAGTGATGGATGCGGTACTGATAATGGCGCTGCCTGGAGCCAAAAACGGGAGAGCTGCTTTAGTCATGAAAAAATGGGGAAATATATTCGTTTGATACGTATTTAAGAGCTGTTCTGTAGAAATATTCGTAATACAATTTTGTGGAAACTGGACAGCTTGATTGAGGACGAGAATATCGATTTTTCCAAAGGCAGCAAGGGTGTGCTGAACGGTTTGAATGGAAACAGCCTCATGTCGCAAATCACCGCGGATAAGCAGGCAACGTCCGCCATAGCTCTCTACCGCCTGCTTGGTTTCCTCTGCATCTGAATCCTCGTAGAGATATACAATAACGACATTTGCTCCTTCTTTGGCAAAGCCTACCGCGACCGCTCTTCCAATGCCGCTATCTCCTCCTGTAATAATGGCAACCTTATCCTGTAGTTTCCCGCTGCCCACATAATTAGGATTATCAAAGATCGGACGCGGCACCATGATCGATTCAATGCCTGGCTGCCTGTTTTGTTTTTGTGGTGGAAATGAGAGCGGGCTTTGCTCACAAGTGAATTGAGAGCTGTAATATGGATAGCTAGGGTACAAACATGATCCCTCCTGGGAGTTCTATTTGTAGCATGATATTCGCCTATGGAGTGGAGGGTTCTTAGCGGGCCTATCTTTTTAACGCGCGATTACAAAATGAATGCCTTCAAACGCGCGATTGATTTTCTTTTTTATGGTGATTAGATTAAACTTTGGAGTAAGTATGAACTATATAATTTGAACTTAAAAAATGAAGCTTAAGCGAAGCGAGAAGATCGTTCTGGAGAAACGAAGTGTTCGCCTTTGCAGCCATATTCTCACCTTTAAATGTCTTAGAAAATCAAAGAATCTGGTTGCAACAGCGATCGTAAGAATGATCTTCTCGCGCAGCTCCCACTGCGCGTAAATGTTTAGTTCAGCTTATATAGCCCTGAGGAGGTACTTTTATGGAAGCAGCTTACAACGATAAAATGGTTTTGATTACAGGTGCCGGAGCTGGAATTGGCCAAGCGCTAGCGCTTGCGTATGCTGAGCAAGGGGCAGTTACTATTTTAGTCGATAAAAATGAAGCAGGCTTGGAGCAAACGGGAGCTCTGCTGCAGGAGGCAGGCTACGATTCCTTATCCTTTGTCGTGGATATGAGCCAGTCAGAAGAAGTTGTTCGGATGATTCGGGATGTAGAAACACTTGCGGGAAGATTGGACATTGTTATTAACAACGCTGGGTTTGGGATCTGGAAGTCGCCCTATGATTTATCCATTGAAGAGTGGGATAGCGTCGTGAATACTAATTTGAGAGGAACATTTATTTGTTCGAGAGAGGCAGCGAGGCTCATGCGTACGACTGGCGGTGGGGCGATCGTTAATATTTCCTCAACCAGAGCGATGATGTCTGAGCCGAATTCGGAGGCGTATGCAGCTTCTAAAGGAGGTATTCTGTCGCTTACACATGCCATGGCCGTATCACTTGGACCAGATCGAATTAAGGTTAATGCGATTTGTCCAGGCTGGATTGAAACAGGTGATTATAGCAGTCTGCGGGCAGAGGACCATACACAGCATCCATCTCAAAGAGTCGGAAGACCAGAGGATGTGGTTCGTGCTTGTTTTTATTTGACCGATCCGCGTAATGATTTTGTGACGGGCACTCATATTACGTTGGATGGCGGGATGACGAGAAAGATGATATATGAGGAATAAGGGCCAAGCAGCATCACAATGTATGTAGTGAAAATTGGATAGGGCTGTCCATTAACACATAAATGCGTTAGCAGACAGCCCTGAAGTGTAGCTTATATTTAACCGGACCTCGTATAGTGAAAGGCCGTTAGGAATCCCCTTGTTAACAGCAAACAGCATGTGTACCAAGTTGGAGAAACTCGCATTCTAAAACAACGAAAGCCCTACCTCTCTTTCGTCCTCGCGGCTCCGATGACCGCGCCAGTGTGAATCAGAAATACATCACGAAACAGGTTTGGAATTAACAGCAAAGAAATCAAAATTCGTGGGTAATGTTGAATCTTACTGGGGATTTGCTGGGGTTAAATATAAAACAATATTCTTATAATAACATATTCAGCGAAGGAATGCAACAATAAAAGAACATTACGCATGAGTTTTTTTATTCTGGACATTATAGGGATGGAGAGGGGGCAGGCAAATGCCAAACTGGCTCGAAATTGTTGTTAGAACAACCGCTGCAATCGTGATCTTGTTTGTGATGACTAAAATTTTAGGCAAACGTCAAATTTCTCAATTGTCGCTCTTCGAGTACATAACTGGTATCTCGATCGGTAATATTGTTGGCTATATTTCGCTTGATCTGGATAATTTATGGTATTTAGGGTTTATTTCTTTAGCTGTATGGGCTGCTGTGTCGGTTGGTTTGGAGTTTTTGACAATGAAAAGCAAAAAAGTTCGTGATGTAATAGATGGAAAAGGTACAGTACTCATTCAGGATGGACAGCTGATCAAAAAGAATATGCACAAAGAACGGTTGACTATGGATGAGATGCTCGAACAATTGCGCAAAAAGGACGTCTATCGCGTGGCTGATGTGGAGTTTGCAGTCATGGAATCAAGCGGTGAAGTCAATGTTTTGCTAAAGAAGGAATATCAGCCGATAACAGCGGACCTACTTGGCTGGCAGGTAGCTCAGGAACGGCAGGCAATGACCGTGTTAATGGATGGCGACATTCAAGATGAGGTGCTGGAGCAGATAGGACATAATCGACAATGGCTGCTGCATGAGCTGGAAAAGAGAAAGTTAAAGCAGGATGAAGTATTATTCGCTCAAATTGACAGTAATGGAGAGCTGCTGCTTGAAACAGGTGTTGAACACAAGCAGCCGCAAAATAGTCAAACCAAACCAAAAGATCGAATCATCATGCTGATTGAGCAGTTTGAGGCGGAGCTGCTCCGCCTTGAACAGCTATCCCGCAATGAGAGTGATCGACGAATTTATCAGACAGCGCGTGATCGTTTTCAAGAAAGCACTAGATCTCTGCCTGATCATGCTATAAAGCCGTAGGCTAGGTCCATTTTGCTGACCAAAGCTTCATTTCCTTTAGGATATGATGTAAATCCTCGCCCTTCGGTGTCAATGTGTACTCGACCGTGACGGGGACTGTTGGGAATACTTTGCGTTCAAGCACGCCCTTCTCTTCCAAATGACGGAGCGTGCTTGTTAATGCGCGCGGACTTACCGCTGGAATTAACCGCTGTATTTGTCCAAAACGCTTGGTACCGCAAAACAGCTCTCTGAGCACGAGAAACGCCCATTTACCACCTATGACATCTAATGTTTTTTCAATATTGCACTCAATATGTATTGGTTCTTTCGGAATGTAATTATGAGCACTCATTTGTTAGTTTCCTCCTTTGTTTACTACTTCCATTTAGTATAGTATATATATTTAAGATAATAAAATGAAAAAACATTCACTACTTTTAAAATAACTTGAACTGCTATACACTACTCACTAAGAGCAGCGTGCTGCTAAGAAGGGAAGAGTGCAAATGAAATATAGAAAGCTTGGCAAGAGTGGCCTAAAGGTTAGTGAAATTGGTCTTGGAAGCTGGTTAACCTACGGTACAGCGACAGAAGCAGAAACAGCTCAGGAGTGTATACATAAAGCATATGAGCTAGGTATTAATTTTTTTGATACGGCGAATGCCTATAATAATGGCGCTGCTGAGAAGGTTATGGGCGATGCCTTGAAAGCGTATACGAGAAGCAGCTATGTGCTTGCGACAAAGGTTTTCTTCCCAATGGGATCAGGACCTAATGATCGTGGGTTATCAAGAAAGCATATTGTTGAGCAATGCGAGGCGAGCTTAAAGCGTCTCGGTACGGACTATATTGATCTCTATCAATGTCATCGCTTCGATACGGAGACATCTGTTGAAGAAACTTTGCGCGCGCTTGATGATCTAACTGCGCAAGGGAAGGTGCTTTATACAGGAATTAGTGAATGGACGGCTGAACAAATTACAGATGCAGCTGCAACAGGCAAGCGCCTTAATCTCCGTCCGCTTATTTCAAACCAGCCAATTTACAATATGTTTGAGCGTTATATTGAGCGCGATGTCATTCCGGCCTGCGAGAAGGAAGGAATGGGGCAGGTCGTATTTTCCCCGCTTGCTCAAGGTATTCTGACAGGTAAATATAAACCAGGCCAAGCTGTACCGACAGGCAGCCGGGCATCAAATGATAAAACAAATGGTGTGATCAACAGTTATTTACGTGAGGATGTCCTTGTAGTTGCTGATAAGCTTGAGCAGCTTGCTGCAACGATTGGCGCTTCGTTATCACAGTTTGCATTAGCGTGGGTACTTCGTCAAAGCAATGTAAGCTCTGCAATTATAGGCTCCAGCAGGCCCGCACAGATTGAAGAAAACGTGAGGGCAGTGGAGCTGGATCTGACAGACGAAATAATAAGACAAGCAGATGCTATTTTGGCAGAGGTAAGCAGCTTTTCTCCAATGCGCTGACAGACGCATATACTGGAATGGCAAAAAAAAGCTCTTCATTTTGAAGAGCTTTTTTTGTGCTATTTAATAGGAAGTGATTTTTTTATTGATCCATTTGCGACTCAGAAGGGCTATAGGTGCCCGGCTGAGTAATTGGCGCAGGCATCACCTTGCCGCCAGCAAAGTGATAGGTAACGACCGTATTGAATAGGTCCAGCCATGGCATCAGCGAACGGCCTCCCCAAGCTTCTTTGGCAAATTCATTAAAGTAATTAACGAGCTCCATATTTGCTGAAATATGAACCTCTTGTACCGTTGGTGCAAGCTCACGAACTCGAAGCGCTACCGTTTGTTTCAATTCAGGCGACAAATCATTAATATCATTGACTGAAAAATAAGAATTATACGGTGATACAAGCACGCGATCATTGCCATACGGACTGCCTGTGTCATGATTATAGACGCCTTCGTTCGTTCCGGTGTTGTCCTGCTCGCTTTTCCCGCCTGAGTTGCGTGTGCCTACCGCCGTCCAATCCAGCATCAAGCCGACGTAGGCATTTTTGTCTGTCAGCATGACAATTGCAGAGGCGATACCGTTAAGCTCTGTGACTTTCCGTGAAATGACGGAACTATACTCGAAAAAGGAATTATCATGCTGATCGGCGTTTTTTGACGTAGATCCATAGGATTTGCCTCCCAGCATCTTTGGATCATTTGCTTGCCGGCTTCCATAATCGGTATCGCTTTTCTGGGCATGCTCCTCGTAGCTGCAGCCGGCTGCAGCCGTAAGCATTAAGATGGTGAGCAGCAGCGTAGCCATTCGTTTTGACATTTAGAACGGACCCCCATTCATACGATAATAGCTTTAGTTTTTGTTTAAGTTTTATAAATATACGTTTTACTGAGCATACATAATTGACCATAGGTTTGGTGCACAATGTAGAGTAGAGAGAAGGCTGTTTCACAGAGGCAAAACTTCAAGCTCATTTATCCGAAAAACGCTGAATTTATGCGTTTTTGACAGCTTTGAGAACAATTTGTGAACTCTCTGTGGAACATTGACAAATAAGGGGTTCAACTTTATATTTAATAAAGTGATTTAAGTTGCAGGAGTTGTAAAAACATCTGTGAAACACGCAGTCAGCCGTATGCCACATGAAAGATAGGCAGCTGCGATAACGTCAAAAGTGGGGTTGATTAATGATGAAACGGTGGCGATTTGTAAAACGGCTTGCGCCGCTTATGGCCATGATGGTACTGGTTCTAGCGGCTTGCGGGCGGAGCGATTTGTCAACGCTTAATCCTCAGGGACCTGTAGCGGAAGAACAATTCGGACTGATGAAGCTGGCAATAGGGATCATGATGATCGTAATTGTTGCCGTATTTGGGATTTGTTTGTATGTAATTATTCGTTTCCGCAGACGCAAGGGAGACAAAACGATTCCTAAGCAAGTAGAAGGAAGTCATAAGCTGGAGATTATTTGGACAGTTATTCCAGTTATTATGCTAGTTATTTTGGGCGTTCCGACTGTGCAATCTGTCTTTAACTTAGCTAAAGATTACAGCAAGGATCCGGAGGCGGTTCAAGTAATCGTTACTTCGCACCAATACTGGTGGGAATTTGAATATCCGGAGTATGGAGTGAAAACAGCGCAAGAGCTTATCATTCCTAAAGGTAAAACGATATCGATTACAGCGAAGTCTGCAGACGTGCTTCACTCGTTCTGGGTTCCATCGCTTGCCGGTAAAATCGATACAAACCCTGGCTCTAACGTAAACAAAATGTATTTCTCGGCTCCTAAAGAAGGCGTTTACCTTGGTAAATGTGCTGAGCTTTGCGGACCTTCACACGGACTGATGGACTTTAAGGTCAAATCAGTGGACGAGTCTTCATTTGATCGTTGGGTTGCAGCTCTTCAAGAGCCTGTAGCACTTCCGAGCGATCCAGAACTTGCTAAAACGTTCGAAAGCAAATGTCTGTCATGCCACGCAGTTGGCGATCTTGGCGGACCGGCTTATCCTAACCTAACAGGAATCGGTAGCCGTGAGTCTGTCGGAGGTATACTTATTAACACCGATGATCCGCAATATTCAAACGAAGGTTCAGTATATGATAACCTTTACCGTTGGATCAAAGATCCGGAGGAAATTAAACCGGGCAACCAAATGAGTGGGGCTTATGATTTAACTGATCAAGAGATTGAAGGTATTGCTAAATATTTATCTGAACTGAAGCTTAACTACGAATAATAAATATCGGTGATTGAAGGAGGTACCTACTTTGGCTCATGCGCATACGCATACGGTCAAGCGTCATACCGGTCTAATGGACTGGCTAACAACGGTTGATCACAAGAAAATTGGAATATTGTATATGATCGCAGGCGGATTTTTCTTTCTAGTCGGCGGTTTGGAAGCGATTTTGATCCGAATTCAATTATGGAAGCCGCTTAATAACTTTGTTAGCGCGGATACATACAACGAGTTACTTACGATGCATGGTACGACCATGATCTTCCTTGCGGCGATGCCGCTCTTGTTCGCACTAATGAACGCAGTTATTCCGCTGCAAATTGGTGCGCGAGACGTAGCATTTCCATTCGTTAACTCATTGGGTTTCTGGACTTTCTTGTTCGGTGGTATTTTGCTTAATGTCAGCTGGTTTACTGGCGGTGCTCCCGATGCGGGGTGGACGTCATATGCTCCGCTGGCTGGTACAACCTATAGCGGTGATCATGGCGTGGACTACTACGTTCTCGGCTTGCAAATTGCTGGTATAGGTACACTAATCGGGGGGATTAACTTCCTTGTAACGATTATCAACATGCGTGCTCCAGGCATGACATTCATGCGTATGCCAATGTTTACATGGGCAGCATTCATTACTTCAGCGCTTATCCTTTTCGCATTCCCTGCTCTAGCAGTTGGACTTGCAGCGCTTATGTTCGACCGATTGTTTGATGCTAACTTCTTTGATCCTTCTGGCGGCGGTAACGCAGTGCTATGGGAGCATATTTTCTGGATATTCGGGCATCCTGAGGTGTATATCCTCATCCTGCCAGCCTTCGGCGTTATTTCCGAGGTAATAAGTACATTCTCGCGTAAACGGTTGTTTGGTTACAGCTCCATGGTATTCGCTACAATCCTGATCGGCTTCTTAGGCTTCATGGTTTGGGCGCATCATATGTTCACTGTAGGACTTGGACCAGTAGCCAACGCATTGTTCTCTATTGCAACGATGCTTATCGCGATACCAACAGGTATCAAAATTTTCAACTGGCTCTTCACGATGTGGGGCGGATCGATTAAATTCACAGCAGCTAATTTGTTCGCTGTTGGATTTATCCCAACCTTCGTAATGGGCGGCGTTACCGGCGTTATGCTAGCAGCAGCACCTGCTGACTTCCAGTATCACGATTCTTACTTTGTCGTAGCGCATTTCCACTACGTAATTGTAGGAGGTCTGGTTCTGGGGATATTCTCAGGGCTTCACTACTGGTGGCCGAAAATGTTTGGACGCATACTGAATGAAACGCTCGGTAAGCTGACATTCTGGACATTCTTTATCGGATTCCATATGACGTTCTTCATTCAGCATTTCCTTGGATTGCTTGGTATGCCGCGTCGTATCTGGACATATCTTGACGGTCTAGGCTTTAATGAAATGAATATGATTAGTACAGTCGGAGCATTCTTGATGGGCTTCGGTACGATCTTCTTCCTGTTGAACGTTGTTATTACAGCTTTCAAACCGCAAAATGCACCGGCAGATCCTTGGGAAGATGGGCGTACGCTGGAATGGTCGATTCCTTCTCCACCGCCAGAGTACAACTTTGCTCAAACGCCGCTTGTACGTGGTTATGACGCTTATTGGAAAGAAAAAATGGACGGCCACACAGGTATGACGCCTGCTGAGCCAATTGGTCCAATTCATATGCCATCCCCATCCATTTTACCGTTCTTTATGGGCGCTGGATTGTTCGTTGCGGGACTAGGCTTTATGTATGCTAAGGACTGGGGCAATTTGTTTGGTTCATTCAAAACAGGCTATGCACTTGGTATTGTTGGATTGCTGATCGTGTTCGGCAGTATGTTCCTACGGTCGGTTATTGATGATCATGGCTTCCACATTGAAGAAGACGAAATTCTTAAAGACATGGAGGGGAAAGCATGAGTGCAAACTCGCATGTAGAGGGGCAATTGCCTCATGAGCCAGAAAAGGCGACCCTCGAGGGTCGCAATAAAGTATTAGGCTTCTGGCTTTTCCTTGGTGGCGAGACGGTATTGTTCGGAACGTTGTTCTCAGCGTTCTTGGCATTGCGTCATCAAGTGCTGGATGGTCCAACTGAAAATGAGCTGTTCCAGTTGCCGCTTGTTGCGCTTGCAACTGCACTATTGCTCACTTCAAGCTTGACTAGCGTTTTCGCTGTTCATGCGCTTCATACGAATAGAGTGAAGGCGTTAATTAATTGGCTGATCGTTACAGTCATTCTTGGCGCAGCCTTTCTTGGACTTGAAATTTATGAGTTCGCTCATTATTTACATGAAGGCCATGGCTTTACAACGAGTGCTTTTAGCTCCTCGTTCTATACATTAGTCGGCTTCCATGGTGCGCACGTTGCATTTGGTATTGCATGGATCACTTTGATCATTATTCAATTGTCAAGAAAAGGATTGACTGTTGTTACGGCACCGAAGGTATATGTCGCTGGTATGTACTGGCACTTTATCGACGTTGTATGGGTATTCATTTTCACCGTCGTTTACTTGATGGGAAAGGTGGTTTAATCCATGGCGAACAATCATACATCCACTGATGAAGTCCCCAAGCGTCATAGAGTCGAAGGACCTAAGAAGCATGTTATCGCTTTTTTATTCTCGGTTTTGCTTACGTTTATCGCTTTCGCGACTGTAATTAGCGGAGAGATTAACAAGGATTTCACTTACATCATTTTGATTGGCTTAGCTATATTGCAAGTATTCATTCAAATGGCGTTTTGGATGCATATGAAGGATCGTGGACATACATTCGCGATCATCGGAATATTGTCTGGTGTGTTTATTGTTTTCACTTGTGTCATTATGGCCGAGTATTGGGCTTGGTGGTAATCGTTTAATGAATTGGAGGAGAGGAGGGTCCCAAGGCTTGGGTCCCTCCTCTTTTTAGAAAAAAAGTAGTTGTTATTGAAAGGAGCATCCACGATGCTTGGCTTACAATATTTTAGTTTCGAGGAATTGTGGACCCCAATGTTTTTGTTCGGGATGGCGGCTATTGTTATTCTATATTTTTATTTAATTGGCCCATGGCGGGAGAAGCATGATCCGAAGGCACCGCCTGCAACTAGGCTGCAGAAGACGATGTTTATATCAGCTGCTATTTTGTTTTATTTGGCACATGGTGGTCCGCTTAATCTATTAGGTCATCTAATGTTTACGTTTCATATGGTCAATATGTCACTATCTTATTTGGTTGTACCGCCTCTAGTATTGCTTGGTGTGCCGAGCTTCATTTGGCGCAAAAGCTTTTCCGCTCCATTTTGGAAAAAGTTTCGTTTTTTGATGCATCCTATTATTTGTCTCTTGTTGTTTAACTTTCTTTTTTCGGTCTATCATATTCCAATTGTCCATGACTATGTGATGACGCATTTTTCAGTGCATCGTCTTTATTATTTTATTTTGCTTATCACCTCGTTTATGATGTGGTGGCAAATTACAGTTCCAGTTCCGGAGTGGGCCAAGCTTAGCGATGTGAAGAGAATGGCTTATGTCTTCGCGAACGGTATACTCCTCACACCGGCATGTGCGTTAATTATTTTTGCGAAAACGTCAATGTATAGCATTTATAGCGATCCAAACGTTTGGGTGACTGCGATGGGCTATTGCGTATCGGGCGATCCAAACCGTTTGCTAGAGAGCTTTAGCGGACCACAGTTTTTTAACTTGATGGATATCGTAGAGGATCAGCAGCTTGGCGGCATTGTGATGAAGTTTGTTCAAGAGATTATGTACGGCGCTATTTTGTGGTATATTTTCAAACAATGGTTCAAGCGCGAGCATGTAGACGATGAAATGCCTAATACGAATACTGGTACGGCGTAGCTCGTACTCATCATTATATGAACATGGGTGGGGTAACATTGAACATTTATAATATTATGCCGACAATTAGCACCTTTTTCATCGTGCTTAGTGCAGTTCTGGTAGCCATTGGATGGAGATTAGCGATTAAACGCAGGCTGGAGGAGCATCAGAAGGTGATGTTCTATGCAGCGATATCTGCAACCATCTTTTTTATTATCTATTCCTCTCGAACCATATTTGTTGGCAATACGGCATGGGGCGGGCCAGATAGCTTGAAGCCCTATTATCTGGTCTTCTTATTGTTCCACATTGTGCTCGCTACGGTTGCCGCCGTATTCGGGATCACTACACTTACGCTCGGTTATAAGAAGAAATTCGCCAAGCATCGCAAGTGGGGCAAGGTGACTTCGTTAATTTGGTTTGTAACTGCTATTACGGGAACGATGGTATATATTATGTTATACCTCATGTATCCAGGCGGTCATACGAAGCCAATGTTAGATGCTATTTTCGGATAAAATAGAACGGCGGGACTAGAAGTCATACTTCTGGAAGAGACAACTCTTTCGGCAGTATGACTTTTTTTAAAATATAGGAAAGTATATCATTACGCCATACTTTCTCTATATTTCTCCGGAATGAAACGCGCTGTCGCCGCCAAAGGACGGCGACAGCCGTTTCACCTTGTTGGCAAGTGTTGACAAAGGTGTGTACAGTGAGTATGCTGTGTATAAAGATATATACAGTATATTGACTGATTGCTTGAGAGGAGCAAATGCTGTGGGGCTATGGAAGGGCGCTTGGTACTTAGCGAAGCATGAGCTGGTAAAGGACCGATGGAAAAGTTTATTTACATTAGTAATGATCGGTTATGTATTGTTATTCACGGTTCCTTTAATCAATGATGTCGTTCAAGGTGAAGAAGGCGGCATGGCAACCTGGGCAGCAGACTTTATTTATTTGACCATTCTGCCTTGTCTAGGCTTTGTAATGAATCAAACGATGATGCGCTACTGGAAAGAAGATACGTATACGAAGAAGCTGGGACAATGGCGGACATTACCGATCTCGTCTAAACAAATAGCGCTAGGCCGGATTATCCAGCTTACGATTGTATTGTTTTTATCACAGCTTGTATTCTTCACACTTCAATTTTTGTTTGTACGAGGTATGGGGGCGGATATAGACGCTGGAAGCTTCATACTTTATGGACTGTTCTGGTTCGGATACTCCCTGACGATGGCGATTGCTTACGTATATTGGGAAGTCGGTCATTCTGGAAAAACTTACTTTTTGTTTAATTTTATCTACATCATCGTGCTGCTTGTCATATCGCTTTGCTTAACCTTATTCAAGATTGGAAACGTAGTGGTTACAACATTGAATGAGATTGAAAGTGGAAACTGGTGGATTACATTAGCCGTAATTGCAGTAAGTGCTGTCGCTTTCTGGGTAGGTGTTAATCGAATCGGGAATCGACTTGAGAATCGCACCTATAGAGCTTAGGCAATTGGGAACGGAAGAAGGTGAGGCCCATGCGGCTGCCAATACAAATTAACGAGCAAAGCGCCGAGCCGCTCTATCATCAGATCGAGGTCCAGCTGCGTGCATTAATTGTCAGCGGACAATTGATAGAGGGTACGATGCTGCCTTCTATCCGCGAGCTGGCTCAAACCGTAAAGTGCAGTGTTATAACGGTAAAGCGGGTATATAACGATTTAGAGGCGGAGGGTTTGCTCCGAACACGGCAAGGGACGGGTACTTATGTTGCGCAGCTTGGGGAGCAGGAACGTGACCGCAACCGACTCTCTGCTGTTGTCGAAGCTCTGGAGCAAGCAGTCATTGCGGGAAAAAGAGTACAGTGCACAGAGGATGAGCTGGAGAAACTGTTTAAGGAAGCGATGAATAAACATTTCGACTAAAGGATGGGACGCATGATGAATGAGTCTGCTATTCAATTGAATGGTATAGTACAGAATCGTTCTAATTTCAAGCTAGGACCGCTCCATATGAATATTCCAGCTGGGTATATTACGGCAATTGTAGGACCAAACGGATGCGGCAAGAGCTCGACCTTCCGGTTGATGCTTGGACTGGATAAGGCTGATCAGGGTTCAATCGAGCTGCTTGGATCACATGTGGAGCAAGGACTGGATTTGGAGCTAAAGAAACGAATCGGATATTTGCACGATCAATCCTCCTCCCATGAGGACAGTATGAAGGGAGAGGAGAAAGCGGCGTTTCATAGGTTCTGGTACGACAGCTGGGATGTGAATAGATATCGCGAGCTGCTGCATATTCTTGAGGTAGACGATAATCAGCTTCTAGGGAAAATGTCAAAAGGGATGCGTCGTAAATTCGAGTTCGCATTGGCGATGGCACACGGTCCCGAGCTGCTGCTGCTGGATGAGCCATCCTCAGGGCTTGATCCAATCGCATGGAAGACGATGATTGAGGTGCTGCATCGTTACATGGACCGGGGAGATCGTACCATTTTAATGACCTCCCATATTATCGAAGAGGTTAAACGGCTTGCCGATTTTATCGTATTTATGGCACAAGGAAGAGTGCTCGGGATGTACGAAAAGGATGAGCTGTTTGGCAGCTGGTTTACGTTATTCATTAGCGGAGCTGAGCTTACTGCGAAGCAGGCTGCAGCTATGCCAGGCCACTGTGCTGTGGAGCACACGGGAGGGACGACTTTCCGGGTTACAACGAATAAAGCGGTCGATGCCGAGAAATGGTGCGCTTCACAAGGGTATCAAATCATTAGCCGGCAGGGGCTTGAACTGGATGAGATTATGAGTACATTGCTGCTGCAAGACCGATTAAGTATAAGATCAAACTAAGTGAGGGGATCAACAATATGAATCCATTAAAAGTAGAAAAGATTATTAAGCAATACGGAGATAAAAGAGCAGTCAACGGCATCAGCTTTGAGGTAAGCGAAGGAGAGATTTATGGCCTGCTCGGCGCCAATGGTGCAGGAAAAACGACTACAATGCGGATGGTGCTTGGCCTTATTTTTCCGGATGAGGGTCAAATATTGTACAACGGGAAAGCATACAGCAACGATCAGCTCCGTAATCTTGGATATTTGCCAGAGGAGAGAGGCTTGTATCCGAAGGTGCGTGTCTGTGATCAGCTCACTTATCTGGCTCAGCTGCGCGGCATGTCGAAGAAGGATGCTGAGCTAAGCTTGAAGAAATGGCTGGATCGTTTCGAGGTACCGGAGTATTACAACAAGAAGGTCGAGGAGCTCTCGAAGGGCAATCAGCAGAAAATTCAATTCATCGCCGCTGTCATTCACTCGCCAAAAATCGTTATTCTCGATGAAGCGTTCAGTGGTCTCGATCCGGTCAACGTTGAGCTGCTTAAGTCAACGGTAAAGGAGCTGCGTGACTCAGGCACAAGCATTCTATTCTCTACTCACCGTATGGAGCATGTCGAGGAGCTTTGCAGGAATATAACGATTCTTCATCGCTCGAACGCCGTCCTAAAAGGAAATTTGAAGGAGATCAAAAAGCAATTTCCGAAGGAACGCGTTATTTTGAGCACAGAGAAGGAAGTGTCCGGTCTGGAAGGAATCAGCGGCGTGACGAATGTGAATCGCCATGAATACGGCTACGAGGTAGGGATTGCGAACGAATCGGTAGGTGCCCATATCTTGCATCATGCGCTAGGGCAAACAGCGATTACAAGATTTGAAATTAAGGAACCAACATTAAATGAAATTTTTATTAAAACAGTAGGTGGTGATAGCCATGAATAACTTTTGGACGGTCGTTAGCTTTACGTTGAAAAACAAATTCAGAGGCAAAGCATTTGTAATTACAACTCTGATTATCGCCTGTATTATGACAATTGCTATTAATCTTCCTTATATCTTTTCTCAGTTTAACAATGGCGATAAAGTAACTAGCATCGGCTATATTCAATCGGAGCAAGCAGAAGGCTCAGCAACGGGCGATCAGTTGAAAGCTTATTTTGAATTGCAAGAAAAGCCTGGCGTAAAGCTGGTTCCTTATGCAGATAAGGGATCTGAGGCTGATAACGAGAAGCAGCTGAAGCAAGCGATAACGGATAAAGACATTAAGGGTTACCTGACATTTGGTCAGATGACAGACAGCGGTTTTCCAGAAATGACGTACAAATCCGAGAAGCTGCTGGAATTTGAGCTGACTAGCTCAATCAAGAATGGTCTGCAAGTGATTCGTCAGGCGACTGTTTTGCAGGACGCTGGCTTAACTGAAGTGCAAATGGCTTTGCTAAACGCACCTATTAATATCGCATCGGTACAAATTTCTGCCACAGAAGCTCCGGGTAGTGCCAGTGAAGGCAAGACGCCAGAGGAGCAAGCAGTTAATATGGGCCTCGTATATTTCATCGTAATCCTCTTGTTTATGGCGATTATGATTACCGGCCAATTAATTGCATCTGAAATTACAGCAGAAAAAAGCTCCCGTGTCATGGAGCTGCTTATTACAAGTGTATCTCCACTCAAGCAAATGTTCGGTAAAATTGTAGGGATGTTCCTGGTAGGACTTATCCAAATTACGATCTATGTCCTTGTCATTATTGTGAATGTGAAGCTGCCGCATAATGATAAAATGTTGGGCGAATTCAATATCGATTTAACACAAATTGATCCTATGCTATTGTTGTACTCCGTGTTGTTCTATCTGACAGGCTACTTCTTGTTCGCAACTCTTTTTGCAGCAGTAGGTTCCATCGTCAGTCGGACAGAGGACTTGGGGCAAGCGGTGCTGCCGATTACGATGCTCTCCCTTGCGGGCTTCTACATTTCGATCTTCAGCATTTCAAGTCCGGACAGCGTATTGGTAAAGGTATCTTCTTTTGTCCCATTCTTCTCACCATTCGTTATGCTTCTGAGACTGGGCTTAACCGATCCGCCTGTGTGGCAAGTTTGGACGTCCATCGCGATTCTGCTCGTTACGATTTATGCCTCCGTATGGGTATCGGCTAAGATCTACCGTACCGGCGTACTCATGTACGGCAAGCGTCCTAGCTTTAAAGAGCTTCGCAAGGCTATGAAGGCTTATAAGATTTAAGGGACAATAAAGTTGTGGGTAATACGTATTGTTTTCATACGTGTTACGTACTAATGTCACAAGAGACCAGATGAATTAGCGCTGTTGTTTGAGCCGAAACTTCAAAAATTTCTTATATATCAAGGGTTCTTTCGTGATTGCGATTCAATAATCTCTGGATTCGGAAAGTGCAAATTCAAAGTGACTTACCTTGCGGTCTTTGAATATGAAATAGCACTTTCCGAACCAGATTGAAGGTGGATCAATGAGTAATGTTGGGGAGAATATAAAAAAGTTACGGAAACAGATTGAATTAACCCAAGTTGAGTTTTCAAAACAGATCGGAGTATCCCAAGGAACTTTGAGTGATATAGAGCAAGGAAATTGTAACCCATCAATTGAGACATTGGTTTCAATACAAGAGCGTTATAATGTGAGTTTCAACTGGTTGCTTAAAGGATATAAGGAGTAGCCTACTGGGAATAGAGAAGTACTTAATCAATCAAAACATGATTTGCTTGATGTGATTAAATTACTCCCGGATAAAGCAGTTTTGGAAGTTCTGGAGTTTGCAAAGAACAAAGTTAAATAGAGATCCGAATGGCTGCATGTCAAGCTGCTAATTGGAGTGGTAATAGTGGAGAAGAGTAACAAAAACAAGAATTCCAAAGTTAATTCTGGTTTTGCAATAGGAATTGGTGTTGGCGTTACTATAGGGAATGCATTGGATAATATTGCGATCGGTATCGCGGTAGGCATGGGTTTCGGAGCTGCAACAACCAATAAATAGTACAAAAGAGTAACTGGACTCAGTTGTTTTGCATCGAAATGGAACTTAATTGAAACCAAGCGTCTCAAAAAGCATGCTTTTTGAGACGCTTTTTGTTGCCCATTTTTTACGTTTCAAAATGCCGTGAATTGATTTTTGGAACGTTTCAGATTATCTAAGCACATTTTGAAACGATCATCATGGAGGGATAGTGTGAAACTTGCATATGGTAGGGTATCGGCTAAGGATCAGAATCCAGAACGGCAACTTATTAAGTTCAGAAAACTTGGAGTCGATGAACGATATATATTTGTAGACAAGATTAGTGGCAAAAATTTTGAACGACCAGGATACCAGACTATGAGGTTGTTGATCCGTGAGGAGGAGGTTAGTTTACGTAGATCCGTTAGATAGGCTAGGACGTGTTTGCGATGGAATTATTAAATAGTGGAAATATCTAACTCGAGAATTAAATGCAGATATTATTTGCTTAGACAATGAGAAACTATCGTCGTGGCTATGAAACAATTAAATGTATCGAAGCCGACCACTTGTTCGTAATGCATAAAAACAGTATTTTAGCATACTGTCTCAATGACTTCACAAGATATTGCGGCTTTTACTGGTTTGCCTGAACTATTTTCAGAGCTCATAGCTATCAAAAAATCCAGTCATACCAAGGGTTTCGGAAATCGGATAGCTATCGGAAATGTGTCTATTGTGAGTTCTATAAGCTGCCGCATATAGTGTGATTAGCCGATCGGCCACAGATAATCTTTTCAGGCTACGGCTAGATCAAAGTAGTAAGTCACAGGGAGAAGGGATGCTTATGAGTAACAAAAGCAAAAAAAACAAAGTTCTATTGCATGTAGACGGTCGGCGTCAGGCAACAGGGGCATGGAAGGACTACCAGCTGTATCTGCTGCTTCTTCTCCCCATCAGTTATTTCATTTTGTTTAAGTACGTACCGATGTATGGAGCCGCGATCGCTTTTCAAGATTACAGCATATTCAAAGGCGTGACGGGTAGTCCGTGGATTGGATTCGAGAACTTCCAACAATTATTTGGAATGAGCCAGTTTTATACGGTCGTACGTAATACGCTGCTTTTGAACTTGTTAGATCTGTTGGTCTCGTTTCCTGCTCCCATAGTGCTGGCACTTCTTTTACATGAACTGAGAGTAGTTTGGTTCAAGAAAACAGCCCAAACGATCTTATATCTTCCGCACTTTATTTCTTGGATTATCATTGGTGGACTTGTCTATCAAATGTTTTCGACGAACACAGGTATGGTAAACAACATGTTGAGCTTGATTGGAATTGATTCGGTTCCGTTCCTCACAGACAAAAACAATTGGCTGCTTGTTTACCTTGGTACAGGAATATGGCAAAGCGCCGGTTGGGGAACAATCATCTACCTGGCTGCTCTCACAGGAATTAACAAGGACTTGTACGAGGCTGCAGAAGTTGATGGTGCAGGCAGGCTGAAGAAAATGTGGCATATTACGCTTCCGGGTATCCGGCCGACAATTGTCATCATGCTTATCATGCAGTTAGGCCATATTATGACAATCGGATTTGAGCGACCATTCGTCATGGGTAATCCGCTCGTGCTCGATTATGCTGAGGTTATCAGTACATTCGTTTACAAGGTAGGCTTGCAGTCGGCTCAGTTTTCGCTCGCGACGGCTATGGGGTTATTTCAGGCTTTAGTAGGTCTCATCTTCGTTGTTGGGGCGAATACGATCGCGAAGCGCTCTGGCGAACAAGGACTTTGGTAGGAGGATTGAAACATGAACGCTGTGAAAATTAAGTTGAAAACTTCAAAAATGCGTATCTCGGACATCGTCATTATGTTAATCATCACGGCAGCTTTACTTGTGTGTCTTCTGCCGTTCCTTCATATTATCGCAATATCGCTAAGTTCGAAGCATGCCGTATTGTCAAATGAAGTGACGATTTTCCCGATGGGTTGGGACTTTCAGGCATACAAAATCGTGTTTACTGACACAAGGATGCTGTGGTCCATGGGATTGACAATTGTGCTAACCGTGTCCTATACGGCGCTCAGTATGATAATGAGTATCTGTGCTGCGTATCCGCTAACGAAGGAAAGACTGAAGGGAAAAGCATTTTTCACGCTGTTGATTGTCTTCACGATGTTTTTCAGCGGCGGACTCATTCCGGATTATTTGCTCGTTAAAGAACTTGGTTTATTGAATAGTTTGTGGTCACTTATCGTACCGGGAATGATAAGCGCGTTCAATCTCATTATCCTACGGACGTTTTTCACCTCTATACCATCTAGTTTGGAGGAATCGGCACAGTTAGATGGCTGCTCCCATATCGGGACGCTGATTCGAATTGTTCTACCTCTATCGTTACCCGTTCTAGCAACTCTTAGCTTGTTTTACGCGGTGTCGAGGTGGAATGGTTATATGGATGCACTGTTCTATATCACGGACTCCGAGCTTTATCCGATTCAGCTTAAGTTGTATCAGATCGTTATGAACAGTATGGTAACGGATCTCACAGCACAAGAAGGCGCTTCAATGCTGGATGTCGTTCCAGAGGGTATCAAAGCGGCTAGCATCATGTTTGCCACCGCACCGATTTTGATTGTGTACCCTTGGCTGCAGCGCTACTTCGTCTCGGGGATCATGATTGGCGCAGTAAAAGGGTAGCACACAAGTTTCTTTTCATTGCGGTTATCCCTCTGCCACTTGCAGAGTTGAATAACATATAGGAAAATTGAAATGATACGAAAAGGGGAGTAAAAAGATGGAAAAACTTAAAAAAGGCATTGCT
The DNA here is from genome assembly GCF_038630985.1 of Paenibacillus sp. FSL H8-0548. Classification (NCBI taxonomy): domain Bacteria; kingdom Bacillati; phylum Bacillota; class Bacilli; order Caryophanales; family Paenibacillaceae; genus Paenibacillus; species Paenibacillus sp. FSL H8-0548. The sequence goes on along the minus strand of NZ_CP152049.1, from coordinate 5,817,556 downwards.
CTGCTGACAGCAGGCATGCTCGTGGTGGGACTTCTGTCTGCTTGTTCAAATTCTGGCAACAACGCAGTCAACGAACCAGCAGCCACGGGAGGAAACAATGCGGTTAAAGAGAAAGTGACGTTGAAGGTAGAAATGTTCGATCGTGGGAATGCTCCTGCAGGAGCTGGACCGGTTACAGACAACTACTGGACGAAATGGATTCAAGAGAATTTTGGTGATCCGAATAACATAGAGATGGAGTTTGTGCCTGTTCCGCGAAATCAAGAAGTCGATAAGCTGAACGTTCTTATGTCCACAGGCGATGCCCCTGATCTCGTATTTACGTATGATATGAATACAATTTATAACTACGTGAAAGATGGCGGCTTGGCGGAGTTGGATTCGATCATTGACGAGCATGGACAAAACTTAAAAACATTCCTGGGTGATGAGGTGCTTGAATACGGCGTGTTCGGCGGCAAACAATATACAATTCCAGCCAAAAGAACGCTTCAGTATACGCAATCCACCTATATTCGCAAGGATTGGCTGGACAAGCTGGGCTTACCGGCTCCAACGACGACAGAGGAATTCTACAATACGATGAAGGCATTTAAGGAGCAGGATCCGGGGCAAACGGGCGGCAAAGTCATTCCTTATTCCTTCAGCGCTATTAACGGCACAACGATTACAAGTCCAGGTGTTTTGATGAGCTCTTTCGTGGAGAAATTGTCAGATGAAGATTTCTACGCACTGTCCCTTGCGAACTATATCCCTGAAATTACAAAGCCTGGCTTTAAAGAAGGCGTGCGCTTCCTGAATAAAATGTATACGGAAAACCTGATTAACCCGGACTTCGCGCTGGATAAGGACGGGAAGCAATTTGAAAGCGACGTAGCTAATGGTCGCGTAGCTGCTTTTACTGCACTGGCAGCTCATCCAACCTTGATGCAAAGCGGCAATGTATTCGACACTTTGCAGAAAAACGTACCTGGTGCGGAGTACATCGCGATTGATCCTTTTACGGACGCGGAAGGTAAGACATCGAAGGGCATTTATGATCCAACCGGCATTCATATTATGATACCGAAGACAAGCAAACGAGCTGTAGAAGCAATCAAATATTTAGACTGGATGTCGCAACCGGACATTTTGAATCAATTGACGAACGGCATTGAGGGTCAGCACTATACGTTGGAGAATGGTTTCCCTAGAGCTATTACGACGGATGAAGCTAAACAAACCTTTTATAATAATGTCGACATCGCTCTCGTAATTAATGGTAAGGACTTCGGCTCTCAAGAGAAAAATATTGAGGCGACGGCGCTTGCATACCCGAATTACACGGAGCTTGCTAAACAGACAATTATGAATGGCTTGAAGGATGGTTACACGCAGCCTCGCTTTGAACGTCCGATCGAAGCGGAAATCAAACACGCCAAGATGCTGAAGGACAAAGCAGAGGAAGCTGTTGTGAAGAGCATCCTGTCGAAGCAAGACCAGTTCGACAAAGAATTTGATGGTCATCTCGCGGAGTATTTGAAAATTGGAGGTCAAGCGGTCATTGATGAGCGTAGAGGGGCTTACCAAGAGATGAATCAATAAAATCTACAAGGACAAACCCGTTCCCAGGGGTTTGTCCGTCTTTCGTAAAGAGCAGACTAATGAACAGAGGATGGGACATATGAAGAACAAACATACTTATATGAAACGCATGCTACTTTCGTATCTTCCCATTCTGTTCGTCACGGTCAGCATGTTTATTTTTATTTTTTTCTCTATTATAAATCAATTAAATGTACGCAATGCGATACAAGCAAATGCGTTAACTGCCGATTATGTAACCAATATGGTGGACAGTTCATTGAAAGGCATTTCATTCGACGCACAGCGTTTAATTGAGGAAGGTGGGCAGCTTCAAACAGTGCTCGAAAGTCCGGCCGATCGGACTACGGATTACGATGCTTCCAATCTGTTAAGCGGCCTAATCGTTCGATATGGACTTATTGATTCGATTTATCTATATCGCGTAGAAGATAAGAAAATATTAGATCAGAGTGCGATTCGGCCACTGGAAGAATTTCCAGACCAATCTTATGTCAGATCGATGCTTGATTTGCCATATACCGGAGTATGGTCTTCCCAACGAGACAAGGAAGGTGCAGCGAAGCATACGGTTCCTGTAACCTCTTTAGGCTACAAAATTCCTCGTGACAGTGGAAGTCTCGGATATTTGATGATTAACGTTAAGCTATCCTCTTTGCAAACGTTTGTTGGACAAATGGTCGACCCGGCTATTACCGTTTCAGAGATCTATGATGCAGAAGGAAATCCGTTCTTCGGTCTAGACCAGCCAGTTGCTTTCAATGAGAGGTTAAGTGCCAAGATCGTATCGGATTATACAGGTTGGACATATCGAATTGGTATTAAGTCGGGCCAACTTCTTGATTTTCTGTTTTACGGAAGCACCTTGTGGATCTTGCTCGGTCTGACCGCAGTCGTCTTTGCGGTTGGCTCTACACTTTATGTTACAAGAAGAAATTATAAACCGATTGAAACGATTATGCAGCGCATAGAGCGATTCACTTCTGCAATGAAGACAGGAGATTTCAAAGACAAAGATAATGAGTTTTCATTCATTGATCATGCCATTGAGCGTCTCATAACGAACAACATGGCATTTCAGGAGCAGCACCAGGAAAACATCGTGATTCGCAGACAACAGTTTCTACAGCTTTTGCTAAAGGGGGAGTACGAAGAGGGTGATGCCACGTGGGAGAAGGAACGAGAGATCTTCGGATTAGTCGCGGGCCATTTCATCGTAGGGGTGGTAGAACTCGACCAATATGGGCAATTCGCCATGAAATATATGCCTAGTGATCAATCACTATTTAAATTTATCGTCAGCAGTGTGGCAGTTGAATTAGCAGATCAAAACGGGCAACGAATCATAGCCGAGTGGGTTGCAAAAAATCAACTTGTCGTCTTACTCATCTCGAACGAAAACGACGCGCTTGAGCATCAGTTATTATTGTTAGCAGAAGGTATTCGCCATTGGGTGGAGTCTCATCTTGAATTTACTGTTACCATCGGTATTGGGTCGTCATCTGATAACGAGTCTGGGATAGGAACGTCATTTGATGATGCGTTGGCGGCCGTAAATCTAAAGGTTTCGGTAGGGGTCAATCAAATTATTGATTCTGTTGAAATCAAAGGAAAGTCCGAAAGCGAATGGTTCTTATACCTTGAAATCATTCGTTCGGTCGTTCGGCAAGTGCGAATGTCTGAGAGCGAATGGAAGATGGAACTCGCGCGATTATTCGGCGAAATGAAAGTTCAACGACTGAGAAAGGAAGATGTTAACCGACTGTTAGACTATCTTGTATTCCATTTGGAGTATGAATTGGAGCATTCGATTCCAGAGGCAGTCAAGCTATGGACACGTGATTCGAAGCCTAGTTTGCTAGATGCCATCGGTCAGTGCGATACACTTGGCCAGTTGGAGCAATGTTTTATCAATGTAATTACCGGTCTTTTCGATCATATTCAAGCAATTTCACAAAGTAGACGGCATAATACGCTAATGAGAGAAATCCGCGATTACGTTATGGCGGAGTTCATGAACCCCAACCTTTCTTTGACACTGCTCAGTGACAAGTTTCAAATCAACTCCAAATATTTAAGCCAGTTGTTTAAGGAAAGCATCGGTCAAAATTTTAGTGATTTCTTGATCGGGCTCCGTGTTAATTATGCCAAGAAGCTGCTGCGGGAGTCGGGTGTGACGGTTCAGGAGATATCCGACCGAATGGGTTACGCCAATCCGACGTCATTCATAAGAGTTTTCAAAAAGATCGTCGGGATGTCACCGGGACAATATCGGGACTCACACAGTCAGTTAGATGCCGAATAGGATTTAATGAAAGGGGAAGTTAATCGTCATGAATAAACAAGTCAACGGCACGTTGGTCTTGTCTGAAACGGTGCGAATTAGGCTTTTGTACAAGCCAGGAACAGCGATTCAGCATGGGCTTCGTATGCTATCCAGAGATATTGAGATGGTACTGGGGAAATCGGCCAAGATCGTGACAGAAGTAGGAGAGCTTGCCGATATTAGCATCCGGCTGCCCGAAGAAAGTGACCAGTTAGATCTGAAGCCGGAAGGGTATGGCTACCGTTTTGTTTCCCAAGAAGGACAAGTCACGATGGAAATTATCGGCTCAGATGATCTCGGTCTAATTTACGGAATGCTTGAGTTCAGTAGGCAATATCTTGGTATACAGCCATTCTGGTTTTGGGCCGACCAGGCCATCGAGCGGCAGAGTGAAATTATAGTTCCCATTGTTGATTATGATGCGCCTTCGCCCAAGGTTCGCTTTCGTGGCTGGTTTGTGAACGATGAGGTATGTTTAATCGGATGGAAGGAGGAGTATCCGCCTTCACGAGAAGTATGGGAGCCGGTGTTCGAGGCATTACTTCGCTGCGGAGGTAACATGGTTTTGCCTGGGACGGATTTGCCCCGGCATGGTATCCATTTCAAGTTGGCCGCCGAAATGGGTTTATGGGTGACGCATCATCATGCCGAGCCGCTAGGCGCGGAGATGTTTCTTCGTGTGTTCCCTGGCAGGGCGGCAAGCTATCATACGGAGCCCGCATTGTTTGAGCGTTTGTGGCGTGAAGCGATCGAGGAACAGAAGGATATGAAGGTCGTATGGGTACTGTCGTTCCGTGGGCAGGGCGATAAGCCATTTTGGATTGACGACCCAGTCTTTGATACGTCTGAGAAGCGTGGCGATATGATTAGTAAAGTAATCAGTCGGCAGTACGATATGATTAACGAGTCGGTAGATAACCCCGTCTGCTGCGTGGCATTGTACGGAGAAATTGCCGAGTTGTATAAAGGCGGATATGTGCAGCTGCCGGATGACGTCATTAAAATATGGGCAGATAATGGGTATGGCAAGATGGTATCCCGGAGGCATAACAATTTAAATTATCGTGTGCATGCATTACCGTCAGAGGATGATGGAGGCAAACATGGTTTGTATTATCATGTGACATTTCACGATTTGCAGGCTTCCAACCACTTGACGATGTTCCCTGGCTCGTCAGTCTTCATAAAAAGTGAAATCGAATCCGCGTTTGCAGCAAGATCCAATGAGTACCTGTTGCTTAATTGTGGTAACATTCGTCCTCATATCTATACTCTAGATATTATTCGGGAATTATGGCTTACAGGTGAAATGAACGAAAAAACGCATTTACAACATTTTGTAAAGTGTTACTATACAAATGGGCATTCCGATTTGGAGGAGCTATACCAAAGCTATGCAGATGCGGCCATAGCTTACGGACCGAATGAAGACGATTGGGCAGGCGACGAGTATTACCATCACCCTGCGCGGCAAATTATCGGCCACTGGCTGCAAGGAAAAACGGATGAACCTGATTCCAGACAGTTCTGGGCGGTGGGAAACGTCCCTTTTGCAGAACAGGTGAAACGGTTTGGAGAGAAGGCAGAACAAGGGGTAGCGGCTTGGAGAGCTTGGTTATTCCGATGTGATGAGGCTATAGCCTTGCTTAATGGCAAAGACAAACGCAGAGCTATTGATCATCTAAGGCTCCACGGGGCGCTGCACTTGTCTGGCTGTGAAGGCTTCTATATGCTTTGCAAAGCATATGAGGCTTATGCCGTCGGAAAGTATCCGCAAGCGTTTGTTTATGCGTCAGAGTCGATGTGGCGTTACTCCGATAGTCTCGTTGCCCTGCGGGACGCTGAGCATGGCAAATGGGAGTCGTTTTACAAAGCTGACTGGCTGACGAATATCGAGAGTACGGTTAACAATGTTGACACCTTGAGACGTTTTATCCGGATGCATGGAGACAGCCCCGACTTCTTTTTATGGTATAAGGAGTATTTAATGCCCGAGACGGAGAAGTATATTTATTTGGAGAACACGCATCGCAATCCGTTGTCTGATGATGAGCTGGCGAGACAATTAAAGGTGTTTTTCTCAAAAAGTGTGAATCTGTCGGAGTAAGAGTAAACACCGGAATACATCTCTCAGAATAAAGCAATCTTCTGTTGGTCAATAACATGAAGATTGCTTTTTTGTGTGCTGTAGCGCTTCTTAAGTGCAAAAGACATCTTAATTTCCTTGTACATCAAGGGGTTTGGAAAATTGTGCATACACGGAAAAGAGTCTATTGTTACCCCTATTGCATTCCTTTTATAGTATAGGAGACTCGTTTTGCAAACGCTTCCTTTTATGTGCTCCAGTCTTTTTTATGTATCATAGGCTCGTTTGCAATTGATAACAAAGGAGGAAGGATTCTAATGAGATTGAGAAAGATCATGCGGCAATCATTATTATCGTTTGTATGTTTTGCATTGGTTGCTGCTTCATTCGCTTGGGGGGGGAACAATAGCCAGGTAACGAATGCGGCATCATACGAATCATTCGCATCGGCAGGAAATCTTGTCATAAATCCAGGATTTGAAGCGGATGAGCAAGTAACGATATCTCCGACAGGCTGGCAGACGAACGCGAGAGCAGGGACAGTTACAACTCAGTCGAGCAGTCAAAGCGGGAATTACTCTCTCAAGCTTTCGGCAACAAGCAGAACGGGCAATTACGATAATCCTGGCGTAGGGGTTTATCAAGTACATACGGGTCTAGAACAGGGCACTTATACGATGTCCGCATGGATCCGTACGAACAGTCCGACCCCGGACAGCGCATCGCAGCAAAGAGCGGCTTTTCTCGAAGCGAAGGATACCGGTGCTCCACCCATGCGAGCTTTCCTGAACTTATTCGGTAAAAACAAGACAGACTGGAATCATGTTCTGTTACGAAACGTTATCGTCTATAACGGTCAGGCGACAATCGGAATTCATATTCAGGATGCTATTGCGGGAATGGCAATAGAAATAGACAATGTTGAGTTTTATATGGAGCATTCTGATCAAAATCCTCTACAAAACTGGGGTTTTGAAAGCGGAAACATGAATGGATGGGCAACAACTGGCAGTGTCTCAGCCATTACAACTGGTGTTGACGCTGGAGCTTATGCAGCAAAACTTAGCCCGGGTTCTCGTATCTCGCAAACTGTTGCCGTCGAACCGGGGAAGGATTATATCGCGACAGTGCGTACGAAAGTCGGAAATGGAAATGAGCGGATTCGTATCGGAGTAGAAGGCATCGATGAAAGTCGCTCGGCTCCGTCAGCGACGACCATATATTCGCTAGTCTCTGTTGCTTTCCGCACGGGACCGGAAGAAACAACGGCTACGATTTACGTCGAACGTAGTAATGACGGAACGGGCGACGGACAAGTCGATAACATTGATCTGTTCCAAATTGATCAGACTGTGGTTAAAGGCGTGGACGTATCTTATTTGCTTGTCGTGGAAGATTACGGTGGTAAGTATAAAGCAAACGGCGTCGAACAAGACTTTTTTGATATAGCTCGCAACAGAGGCGTTAATGCGGTCACTTCCATGTTTTTCGTGGAATCCGGGAACTATATTTACGACGAGCAAGCTTGGAAGGACTACCATGCGGGCCTTCGGGATGATCTTGTGATGGTGACCGATACGATGACGTATACAGGAGACCTAGCATGGGTAGGCACGGTCACTAAACCACGCCAGATGATTCCTGGCTATTTTGGCAAAGAGCAGGCGCTTGAAATCGCTAGGAGGGCCAAGGAGCACGGCATGAAGTTTGAAGTGTCGTTCCATTACAGCGACCAATGGATGAGCGTGGGCAAAGCGTGGAAGCCGCTGGCTTGGTTCGACCAAAATATGGAACAACTGCAAACAACGATGTACAACTACACCTATGATTTTATAAAGACTTTGGTTGATGAGGGGCTCGCTCCGGACTCCGTCAAAATGGGCAATGAGATGAATGCCGGTTATGTATGGCCGGATGGAAAGATCTGGTCCAACAACAAGGTAGGCTTCGCGAAACTGAGTAATGCCTCCTATCAGGCAATAAAAGATGCGTCTCCGAATACGAGAGGGTTCCTCCATCTCAATAATGGTTACGATGTCGCATACACCAACAGTTGGTATACGGATATGGAGAATAACGACGTGCTGTGGGACGGAGAAGCCTACTCCTTGTATGGCGGCAGAGAGACTGGCAGCATTGTAAGGATATTATCTAACAATCTTACACGCTGGCCGAACAAAGACGTGATTTTCTCTGAAACGGGACTGGCTCATTCGACAGTCCGATATTCTCCGATGAATGTATCGGGGAGCATGGGAAACTCGTACTACGAGACGTCGCAGCGCGGACAATACAACTGGTTAATCGAATATATGCAGGCGCTTCGCGACGTGCCTAACCCGCATAATGCACAAATTGGTTTCTTTTACTGGGCAGCTGAATGGCTGAGCAAAGGTGACGGACATGACGACTGGTTCACTCCTTGGATTCCAGGAGGAAGCACAACAGAAATTGGTAATACGGTTGATAACCGGACGCTCTTCACATATGACGGTCATGTTATGGACGGGATGTATGCGTATTTATGGCGGGGCAAAGCGTCTATCAAGCCTTCGACAGCTCAAGTCTCTCATAATTCCGTGGCGTCCTACGCTGTAGAACCTACAGCTGTTACTGGTGTGGAACTGGAGGAGAGCACGCTGGAGCTGATCGCTGGAGAAAGTGAGCGACTGGTTGCCACGGTACAGCCTGCAGATCAGTTCACATATTCCAATCTTGTCTGGAAAAGTAGCAATGAGGCTGTGGCAATCGTGAATAAGCAAGGCATTGTAACGGCTGTCGGACAGGGAACCACCACGATTACGGTGACAACGAAAGAAGGCAACTATTCCGATTCTCGAAATGTTGTCGTTGCAGTGCCTGTTCTTGCCGCGGGAGTTAGTCTGACAATGCCGGCTATTGCAGAAGAACTCTCAGCCGTTGTTGGAGAGCGTATTCTCCTGAAGGCAAAAATCAGCAATAGCGACGCAAAGGACCAGCGAATCGTCTTCACATCTTCTGATCCTAATGTAGCCTCTTTCCTTGGAGAAGCGGCTGAAACGTCGAGAGCAGGGGAGCTTATCCAGCAGACCAACGTGACGGACTCTGTCACACTTCTTGCTCATCGCGATGGTAATACCCAAATTACGATTACTTCTGCAGATGGGAACGCTCAGCAAATCATTGAGTTGAACGTATCCAGAATTCCAGTTGAGGGCATCGCGATTTCTCCCGGTGACGCGACTCTTAGCCTCGGACGTACCTTGCAGTTAACAGCCGATGTTAATCCAGAGAACGCCTCTTTCCCGGAAGTAAACTGGTCTACTAGTAACGCTTCGGTTGCGATTGTTAGCGAGAATGGACTCGTAACAGGGGTGACGGAAGGGTCAACGACAATAACCGCAACATCTATAGATTCCGGCTTGACAGATCGCATAACGATTACGGTCGTACCCGTACAGTCGAAGGAGATCACGCTGAACCTTTCTTCCGTCCGGATGCGCCAAGGAGATACAGAGACGCTGACGGCGACCGTGCTGCCTGTAGATACGGCGAATAAAGAATTGATTTGGTCTATTGAGGACACTTCTGTTGTAACTGTAAATGACAGTGGCCTATTGACAGCATTACAGAACGGGACAACGAATCTAACCGTAACTGCTAAAGATGGAGGGGCTTCAGTTTCAATACCGATTGTCGTAGCTGACGAAATCAGGGTGACGGGGATCACGGTAACACCATCTTCCGCAAGTCTGATTGCAGGACAATGGCAGCAGCTTGAGGTGGCAGTTGTTCCAAGTACTGCAGATAATACGAAGGTCACATGGCATTCTAGCGATTCGGATGTGGCGGATGTTGATAAGTCTGGACTAGTACTTACGAAGAAGGCAGGGTCTGTGCAAATTACGACGAAATCGGAAGACGGCGGCTTCTCCGCGGTCTCGGCAATCACTGTGACGGACTTGTTGTCACTGAACAAGTCGATTACCGCAACTCGGGCAGGGGGCTCAAACCCTGCTAGATATGCGGTAGATGGACAAGAAAGTACGGCTTGGTCTTCAGGTGGTGCCCATGCCGGTGAGAAGTTGACGGTCGACTTGGGACAGACGGCACTCATTGACCGGACAGCGCTGGTTAGTTGGACACCGCAGGATTACACAATTGAGGTTTCAGAGGACGGCACGAATTTCATAACGGTGATCACTCGCAATGATATGGTGAGTGCAGCTAGCAGCTCGGTACGTATGGCAACCACCGACGACGTCCCAGATCAAGTATTAGGCCGATATATTCGTCTTACGATAACGAAGATATATCCAGGACAGTGGACGGGAGTGAGAGAATTCCAGGTGTTTGGCCGTTTTCTTGTTCCAGCAGAATCCATTGCTATTCAGGGGGCGCCATCGTCACTCATTATTGGAGACAACGCGACTCTGCAAGCAACAGTTACTCCGAACTACGCTGATACCAGTCTGACATGGAGCAGTTCTGACCCGACTGTAATCAGTGTGGATCAGAATGGGCATGTAACTGCCGCCATGTTAGAAGGTAATCAAGGCGAGGTTATTGGTTCGGCCGTCATTACGGCACGTGCTTCGAATGGTATCGAGCAATCGGTTGAAATCGGAGTGAAATATCCCATTATCGTAGAAGACATTATGTTATATCGCAAAGACGAAGTCGAAATACCAGAGAATAGAAAAGTAAGCCTTGATGCTGGCAAAACACTTGAGCTGGGTATTGGTATTTTCCAATCCACGGCACATTACAAGCCAGTCTATTGGACCTCCAGCGATTCTTCGGTTGCTACAGTAAATGAGCACGGTATCGTAACGGCTCATCAGCCGGGGACAACTTCGATCAAAGTAAACGTTGATTCATATAGTAATATACCAGGCGGTTTCCTTTTCACCAGAGAAATTGAGTTGACTGTCAATTCTGCGAACAGTGGTGGTGAAGAGCCCGAAAAGCTGGGAGGAAAGGGAAGTGTAAGTGGACCGAGTGAAGCGTATATCGGTCAAACGCTGGATTTGACGCTAGGCCTATCAAGCCTAACCGGGGGTTTCTCTACGCTAGATGTTGTCTTGAACTATGATCCGCTTAAGGTAGCTTTTGATACAGTGGATCACGAGGGAACCATTTCGCTATCGGAGGCGGCATGGAGCGTGTTGAATGACAACGCGATGCAAGTGCTAGGCACGGCTGTAAAACCAGAACAAGGTCAATTGCGGATCATCATGGCAAAAACCGGTGCTCCAGTGACTGAAGCAGGTGAATTCTTGACGCTTCACGCTAAGATATTAGAGAACGCTGAATCAGGGCAGTTAAATATTTCGCTTTCTGACTATGAAGTTTCCTTTGAATCTGAAAGCGCTTTGGTCGATGTGATAGATGCTCGGCTAGACATCGACGTAAAGCGTACCGATAAAACAATGCTTGGTGAACGTATTGGCGAAGCGCAGCTACTGTACGATAACACGTTAGAAGGTAACGCGCCGGGTCAATATCCTGCTGCAGCAAGAGCAGCATTCCATGCCGCCATTCAAGCAGTGGTAGGGGTAACCGGTAATCCTACCGCCTCACAAGCCGAGATTGATTCGGCTGTGACTGCACTATCGAATGCAGTTAGAGCTTACCAAGATGCAGTCATACAACGACAAGATGTACCTGTAGATAAAACGACGTTGCAGGCGGCAATTGGTATAGCACAAGCGAAATTGAATCGCTCAGTAGCCGGCAATAAAGTTGGTCAGCATCCGCAAGCAGCAAGGGATATGCTTACAGCGGCGATTCAAACGGCACAGTCGGTTCAAGGTAGCGGTTCCGCTACACAGGAGCAAGTGAATCAGGCGACCCAAACATTGAATGAAGCCGTACAAACCTTTGCTTCAAAAATCGTTACACTTGTGGGAGGTACAGGCAAAGTGACGATTAAGGATCTGTCGATTGTGGCGAAATACTATGGAGCGACGGAAGAGGACGCGAATTGGAACGAGATTGCTCAAGCCGATCTTCTTGAGCAAGGGCGCATTGATATCGTTACACTCGCAGCAATTGCCCAGATGATTCTGGATGAATGGCTGAATGAGTAGCTGAGTGTTTAATTCGCATAAAAGGTGGGAGGTAGACGTTAAATTGTCTCCTCCCGCGTTGTGTTTATGGAAAGGATGGAATCGATGACGAATGTCATAAGATTTATTTTAGTAGCTGTGATGATTTTCACCTTATCTGGCTTATCTTACACGGATGTGAAGGCAGCCGAAAAACAAAAAGCATTATTTGAAATTAAGACATTGGAGACAAACGATGGAATTCATCTAACCGTGCTAGGAAAGGACTTGTCAGATGTTTATGCGTTTGAACTGCAATTTGAATTTGATTCACTTCGTTTGCAATTTATTGGTGCAAGTACCACGTGGGAAGGATTTACGGTTAATCCCAGTATTAAGGGGAAGCATATCCTGTTCGCGCACACTAAGGTCGGTAACACAAAAGGGGTTTCAGGAAACGCAACAATGACAGAACTGCGCTTCAAACGAATTCGGGGCGGTAATTCGGATGTTGTATTCAAGGAAGCCAGATTGGTCGACTCTTCTCTCCGTGATATGCGGTTGAATCAACAGAAACAGGTGCAATTCCCAAGTCATTTGCAGACCGTAAAAATAAACGACATTAAAAATCACTGGGCTGAAACGAAATTAAATCAAGCGCTGGAGTTGGGCGTTGTAACCGGATATAGTAATGGGACGTTCAGACCGGATCTTCCGATTACCAGAGCAGAGTTCTCCACACTGTTGGCGCGTACGCTACTTCTTCCAGCAGCACAGGGAGTCCTAAAGTTTACCGATGAAAAGCTAATACCTCATTGGGCCAAAGAACACATTGCCGCTACTGTACAAGCAGGTCTAGTGAAGGGGTATGACGACGGCACGTTCCAAAGCGACCGATTGATCAACAGGTCGGAGATGGCCGTTATGGTCGTTCGTGCTCTAAAGGAACAACCAGACCATATCATTGACCTGACCTTTTCGGATACAGCGAGTATCCCTGTTTGGGCAAATCCATCAGTAAAATTAGCGGTCGATCAAGGTTTAATGCAGGGACGTGGGGGTAACATATTCGCGCCTCTTGATCGGGCAACCAGGGCCGAAGCAGTCAGTATTCTTCTGGATGTTCTTCATAAGCTTATGGGTGCGTAGTTAACTAACTACTATTTATATTCTGGACAGTTAAAAGTTTTCCATAGAAAAATAACCCAAACAAGCGAAGGCATGATATCCTAAGGTTCCGACACCAAAAAGGAGATCAATCGCTGTATGGGCTACATTCAGTAGTTTATCCGATTTTTTAGCGATTCACCATACCATAACATGCTAAAATATATCGATTCTATCATGCAACATTTTCGTCCTTGCTTCTCCAGAGGAGCCGCTTACCACTGGTTTGTTGTTACCATCTTCGGCCTCATGTTGCGTTCGGATCATCTGGGTGTGACTTTCTTCATTCGGGATCTGTCTTTGCAATCCCGTTGCTATGAGAGTCTCATCCATTTTTTTCGTTCTTCCGCTTGGTCTCTGGAATCCCTTCGGTTGAAATGGCTTCAAGTCGTGAAGCAAACAGCTCCACTTCACTATGTTAATGGAATGGCTGTACTAATAGGCGATGGGATGAAGCAGACAAAGGAAGCGCGGCGGATGCCTAGCGTCAAAAAACTTCATCAGGAGTCCGACAATTCTTCCAAGGCGGAGTACATCTTCGGACATCTGTTTGGCGCTGTTGGCATTCTCATGGGAACGCCGCAGAAGTGGTTTTGCCTACCCTTATTCATGAATCTGCAGGATGGCGTGAAAACCATATTCAGTTGGAGAGAACCCTCAGAGAGGCAGGATTCCCATGTCGTGCAGATGATCGAACAAGGCTTTGTGGCTGCCAAGACATTCGGGAAAGCCATGCTCCTGCTGGAGCGCTATTTCCTGTCCGTTCCTGCGCTGGCGCGCTTAAACGAGTTGAACGCACATGGAACGACTCGGATGCACATGGTTTCGAAGGCCACCGTTGCCGCTTATTTGCGCACGTCAATTTTTCGCCTGTTTGCTCAAAACCAGCACTTATCCATAACTCAAATTATTTGTTCCAAGCAAAAAACATCTGATTCTGACGCTGATTTGCTGGTTTCTTAAGCATTAGAACTTTTGACTGTCCAGATAGTATTCGGTATGTCGTTAATGAATGAGTTTAAAAGGTCAAAGGGGAGGTTCGTATTGCGTCGGAGACTCCTGGTTTTGTCGGTGGTATAATGCTCGGACTGAGTAAGGTCGGCTTTGGAGCAAGTATAATTGGAATGACGAAAAGAATTAAGCTGGAGAAGTAGAAGCGAGAAGCGCAATAAAGGAACGAAGAGCCAATCGGTCAAGAGTGACGGTTGGCTTCTGTTTGTTCAGAGATAGTGATGAAGGACGTGAAGTGCGATCTTTACGGGCAGCGTCTTTTTTAACCCAAGGTTGAGGGTTAGACTGCTGGAGCTCTCTTAAGATAACGGACAATACGGCACTCGAGTGAGTTTAGCAGCAGGGTAGCCGCAAAATTGCTCCGAACACGAACCTACACTTTTCTCGCACGCAGGCTATCCTGCACATTCGCACTAACTTCGCGCTTTTTAGCCTCACACAGCTGCCTATCCTGCACATATGCATTAGGATAGGTTGATTTCAGCTGGACACGTCTCTGTAAGGCTGTCTATATTGCAGGCGTACAACATAGGCAAGTGGGAACACGGAAAACCAGCTGCTATCCTGCTAAAGTGCAGGATAGCTAACTATACACGGACAGGTACTAAACCGGCAATTTGTTCGACAGCTCTTCCAGTCACAGCTTCAGTCGGGTCATGACAACTACGGATTAACGTCACTATTAAAAGCTGAATCGCGAATATTAGAGCGGTAACGCAGGGGGGAAGTTCCTGTCTTCTTCCGGAATAACGAATGGTAGAACTTCAGATCCTGGTATCCAACCCTCTCGGCTATTTCCTTGATCGACAGGGAGGATTGTTCGAGTAGCTCTGTGCTTTTCTTAATTCGCAGGTTTTGCCTATATTCGGTGAACGACTGTCCAGTGGTCAGCTTGAACATCCGCTGTACGTAACCCGGACTTGCGGGAATGAGCTTAGCGATATCGGATAGAGTCAAGGGCTGATTATAATTTTCCTCGATATATGTGAGTATGGAGCCGAATTGCGTATAAGCAGGAAGTGGAGAGACTAGATTCAATTCTAGACGGTACAAATAAACGAGCAGCCGGGTCAACAGGGCGTACAAAGCAGCCTCATAACCCGGCTGCTTTGTGTTATATTCTCGGTGCAGCTCTTCCATATGCATACGTGCTTCATGGTAGAGATCCTTATAAGTGTGATAGGCTCGCTGCTCATCGGACAATAGTTCTCTGATTTCGGTCGGCAGAGGATAGGTTCGCTGAAGCAGCTCCAAAACCCCAGAGGCAAAGAGGCAGTTATATACGATTAACTCGTCTTTGGGTGCTTCGGATGAAGGACGATAAACGTGGCGAGTCCCTATAGGAATAATGTAGAGATCTCCCTTCTCTACCAAAAGTCTTTCTTCTCCTACATAATGATATCCTTTTCCTTCAGCGACATACTGGATTTCCACAAAATCATGAGCATGGATAGGCAGAGAGAAGCGCTCGCGTTCTCTCGTTACATACATTGGAAAATCAGGCTCCCAGAACATCCTGCCCTCGAGAATATATGAAGTAAAGTTCAAGATCATCATTCCTTTTATAGAGTTGTAATTGCCCTATTAATATCACGAATCACCCCCATATGCAAGGGAGAACGTTATGTTATGCTTGGAAAAAATGCGAGGAGCTGGACAAGATGAATGGAATTTCAGAATGGATCTGGCGATCACGACGTATACGGATTAACGATTTTTCTTATTTTCGCAAGGAATTTAAGGCTGCAGGGGAATTAGTCTCCGCACAGCTGTACGTATCGGCTCATCACTATGTTCAGGTGTATATAAATGGGGTGAGAATAGGCGGTTACGGCACACCGGCGCCAACAAACCCATGGAAGAGAAAGCTATTTATGGAACATGATATCTCCGATCAGTTACAGACAGGTACAAATTGCATTACAGCCGATGCACACTATTTAGGGGGAGGGGGGCAGAATTATGTTGATGGCCTGCCCGGGTTTCGTCTTGAGCTCCATCTAGCCTATGCGGACGGCAAGAAGAGGATTGTGAAGAGCGATACGAGCTGGACAACGCTTGTAGACATGCCGCACCGGATAGGTACCCTCTATCAGCAGAACCGCAGAGTATCGGCGATAGAGGATTATGACGCGAGAAAATGGGATGAGGCTTGGCGTTATGCGGGCTGGAATTCTACATTGCCTACAGCGAAGGCCAAGAAAGCGAGAATAGGCAAGGAAGAGTGGCCAATGGCAAGGCAGGCGATTCCCGAAGGAGCGATCGGAGAGGAGCTTCCTTTAAGAAAGCTTGAACTGCATGCTGGAAGCTGGAATGAGACGGATAGGCCCCAGGTGTTCGATGCGGGAGTCATCGTATCCGGTTGGCCGAAGCTGAGGCTAAAGGGGATCGAGGGCGTGACGGTTCGTATGCGATACTCCGAGGATCTGGATGATTGGGGGAGAGTCAAACACAATGTTTGCAACGAGGACTCGGATCATTATTATGATCAGTACACGATGCGCGGAGATACATTGGAGGAGTGGCAACCGGATTTCTCGTACAAGGCTTTCCGTTACGTCGAAATAACCGGTTACCCGCTGTCGATCGAGACGGAAAATGAACTTATCGTCTGCCTGGCCTATACGGACATCGACTACACGGGAGGCTTCCGCTGCTCTGACGACCATTTGAACTCCCTATACGAAGCATGTATTCGCACTCAAAAGAACAATACGCTGGGGCAGACCGTAGATTGTCCCCACCGCGAGCAAGCCCAATATATCGCAGATACGGATTTGCAGGCGGAGACGCTATTTTACAACTTTAACGCATTAACTGTCATTGAGAAGACGCTTAGCGATTTTGCCGATGCCCAGCTCGAAGACGGTACTTTCCCTTTTGTGGCACCATCCAACTATGACAACCCAGACTTTACACTGCAAATTCCAGAATGGGATTTGCATTATGCAACACTGCTGTGGAAGCTGTACGAGACTTCTGGAAACGGCTCGCTGCTGCATACCTATCATGCTCCGCTGCGTAGGATGGTGGATTATTTTATAAGCAGGCTTGATCCGGCTATAGGGCTTGTTCCGCTCGATAAAGGCTGGCACATCAGTGATTGGCCTTATCCGTCTGTAGATCATGAAGGCGAATTTCTGACTGTTCAACAGATCAAGCTGCTGCAAGCGATCAGGATTGTTGCTGAAACAGCGGCATTCGTTGGTGAGACAGAGCTGTCCGCTTCCTATCGGCAGTCGGCTGAACAATTGGCTAGCAACATCCTGAAGCATTTATATGATCAGCCGTTGGGGCGGGTGAAGGACTGCTATCGGTCCAAGCGGGCCCATCAAGGGGTGACTGCGATTGCCTTGTATGCGGATGTGATTCCGAGTAGCGACCGGGAGAAAGCGATTGCTTTTGTTGCAGATATGCCGTGGGAGTGCCGCACGGTTCTGTCGCTGCCGCTTCTGCGGATGCTGTTCGAGAATGATCGGGAAGCGGAAGCCTTCGCTATTTTGAATCGCCGCGAATATCCAGGATGGGGGTATATGATCGCGCAGGGTGCTAGAACGATGTGGGAAGGCTGGGAGGATATCGAAAGCCATTCCCATGCATGGAATGGTTATCCGGCTCGACTTCTGCAGGAATATGTAGTTGGGATACAATCAGAAGCGCCAGGCTTTAGGAAGGCAGTCATTCGCCCTTATTTTCCTGATTCCTTAACCTTTGCAGAGGCGAAGGTTTGGACTGTTCAAGGTGATCTGTACGTCCGATGGGAGAAACTCCCTGGGGGCGGCATTCGAATGAAGGCCAACATTCCAGCGGCGATCGACGCGAGAATGGAGATTTCTCTTCCGCAGCGAAAGGTCGTCATGGAGATCGGACCTGGTATTCACGATATGAAGCTAGAATAAGACTTGCTTAGAACTTCGTAGAAGCAACGCGTTCAACTGTTCAAGCAGCTGCATGGCAGAAATCGATATTTCATTAAAAACTGGCTGGCCTGACGGAGCAAGAGCTTCGTTTGGTGGTCAGTTTTTTTGTGCTTTTGTGGATGACAAGCCCGTTATCTAATTCAGTCTCATCGAAGGTGCCATGGAAATATACCGAACAATAATCAACCGAAAAAAAGAGAAAAGAAATGAATTTTACATCATTTCTATCGTGGGCGATCCCTAGTAATCTTATAACTAAGAGAAGTGATCACGCATCGAATGAAGGAGAGGATCATGTTGGCGAATTTGTCGCTACGCACCAAAGAGCATATGTGGTGGGTCGCTTTTATCGCACCTGCATTTCTGATTTACACCGTTATATTTCTAGGCCCTGTGATTTCAAGCTTTTACTACAGTATGACGAATTGGAATGGCTTCACAAAAACGATGGATTTCATCGGATTTAGCAATTATGCACAAATGCTGACGGACAAAACATTTATGAAGGCGCTGCGCAATACGTTTGTATTTGCCGGATTGATTGTGATATTCCAGAACGGCTTAGCTATCCCTTTGGCGTTGGCACTGGACTCGAAGATCCGGACAAAATCAATACTTAAAGTCGTCTTCTTCGCGCCCGCTATTTTTAGCCCGCTTGTTGTCGGATATACCTGGCTCTATATTTATGAACCACAGAATGGACTGCTGAATGTGCTTCTTCGCTCCTTGGGGCTTGGTAATATGGAGCAAAGCTGGCTAGGAGATCCGGCCTTTGCCTTATATGCGATTGTAGTCATGATGCTGTGGCAATATATTGGCTATTCAATGATTATCTTTCTAGCTAATTTGCAGACGATTCCCGGGGATCTCTACGAGGCTGCGGATATTGATGGGGCTGGCGGCTGGCGGAAATTTCGTTTCATTACGTTCCCGATGCTAGCCCCTTCGATGACCATTAATATTGTTTTGGCTAGTATTGGCTCGTTGAAGGCATTCGATATTATTTATGTAACGACCAAGGGGGGACCGTTTCAAGCAACGGAAACGATTACAACACTCCTGTTCACAACGGCGTTTAAGAAGGATAATTTCGGCTATGGAACGTCAATGGGCGTAATTATGTTTCTCATTATTTTAGTGATTAGCGTTATCCAAATTATCGTTCTCAGAAGGAGGGAGGTTGGGGAATGACGAGGGGAAAAGCAGCAGGTACTTATGTACTGGAAATTGTTATGGTCGCAGCAGCTATTGTTTTTTTTATCCCGTTTTATTTCGTCTTGTCCATGACCTTTAAGACTCCGAAGGAGATGGCGGGTTTCCCTCTTTCTCTCCCTTCCGGGCTGGACTTTGGGAATTACTTCGATACTTGGGAGCTAATGCGGTTTCCTCAGGTGCTGGGCAATACAGTGCTGATTACTGTGTTTACGGTGCTAGCGCTAATCTTGTTTGGATCTCTTGCTTCTTATCCTCTTGCTAGAAAATCAAGCAGCGCTTATTATTTAGTTTATATTTACTTTATAGCAGGCATTATGGTGCCTTTCCAGCTTGCAATGGTTCCTCTTTACAAATTTGTGAACACGCTGCATCTAGTCAATACCTTTCATGGTGCGATTCTCATCTACACGGCAATTAATCTGCCCTTTGCAGTGTTTCTGTTTACCGGTTTTCTAAAATCAACGCCGAAGGAATTAGAGGAAGCAGCATGGATAGACGGTTGTTCTAAAATACGGGCATTCTGGGTCGCAGTTTTCCCCATTATTAAGCCTGCAACAGCTACGGTTGCTGTCCTTACAGCTCTTAACACGTGGAATGATTTTATTATCCCACTGCTTTTCCTTCAGGACCAGAGCCGCCGGACGATTACGATTGAACTTTATATGTTCGTTGGTGAGCATGTTACCAATTGGTCGCTGTTGTTTCCAGGAATGGTATTATCGGTAATCCCTCTATTAATTGTTTATCTCTTCTTGCAGAAATACATCATCAAAGGCATTGCAGCGGGGTCGGTCAAAGGCTGAACGCGGTGGATCTTAACAATCTATCGCTCTTGCCCGGCCGGGCGCGACTAATAACAGGTAGGGAGCCGTTGTATATGAGACTTCGGATAGTCCCATTTCGTAATTGGAATCTCAATACCAAGCTTATCTCCGTGTACTTGCTTACTATATTTATTCCAGTCATTATCGTTACTCTACTCGGCTTTTACCGATATAATGAAAATCTCAAGCAGAAGGTTGGGGAGTATGGTCTGAATTTAACGGATCAGGTTAGCAAAAGCCTAGACACATACATTCAGCAGATCGACCGCTTGTCGCTTACCTTCTATCTTGATGTGTGGGAAAACCTCAGTCTTACTCCTGACCGGAGCAATCCGAAGGATGTATTCATGGAGAAAGTATCCGTCGATCGGGCGCTCAAGAGCATCCTGGTCGTCATTCCCTTCTCTGATATCCTCGGTGTTTATTGGATCAATGATGGAGAAGTGCTGTATTCCCAATATGGCAATGGAGATTGGATTGATCACAGCGATTTCGAGCAGCGCGATTGGTATAGTGAGACGCTCAAGGCGGACGGTAAAGGTGTTCTTATTCCACCGTACCTTTCACAAAACCAATCAGCTAACGAATTCGTTTTTTCCTATGCCCGCAGTATCGTAAATGTGAAAAATCGGCAATCCTACGGAGTGCTGCTATTTGATGTTTCCATGAATGGACTAAGAGATTTAGTTGGGAATATGAAGAGTAAATCCGCAGGCACTATGATTATTCTAGATCGTGAAGGCAAGGTGGTCTATCATCCCGACTCGACTCTACTCCGCAGCGAATTCCCTCTTATAGCAGAACAATCGTATGGGTACTATACAGACCATATTAATGATGTAGAAACGATGATCCACTATGTTCGTTCCCCCGTCACCGGCTGGACAGTCGTGAACACCATTGAGGTTAATCAGCTTTCAGATGAGCTTGGTATTTTGCGGAATCTGTTATTTTCCTATACAGGAGTCATGCTGCTTGTTTCCACCATTCTCTTCGCGCTGTTGACCTTTATGATTATCAAGCCGTTGAAAGAAATGAAGAGACTCATGCGGCGTGTGGAGGTGGGCGATTATGCGGTCCAGTTCCAGGTTCGCTCTAGCGATGAGGTTAATCGTCTGGGGCATAGCTTTAACGTGATGGTCACTCAGATTCGCGAGCTGGTGAATAAGGTATTGCGGATGAAAATCTATCAGCAGCAGGCTCAGGTTAAAGTGCTGCGCAGCCAGGTTAATCCGCATTTCCTGTACAACACCTTGGAATCTATTCATATGAAAGCAGAGATTAACCAAGATTACGAAGTGGCTGACATGGTTGCATTACTGGGGAAGCTGTTCAGGCTCTCACTGCGACAGACGACAGAACGCATTACTATCGCTCAGGAATTGGAATATGTAAACGTATTCATGGGCTTGCAAGGCGTTCGTTTTCTCAAGATGGACTATATTGTCGAGGTTGATCCGGCGCTGATGCAGATGGAAATTCTACCTTGGACCATTCAGCCATTAGTTGAAAATGCAATCATCCATGGACTGTCCCCTGTGAAGGGAGAAGGCTGGGTTCGGGTATCGGCCAAGCAAGACGAACGTGATTTGATTATTGAAATCGCTGACAATGGAATTGGTATTAGCGAAAGTCGACTTGATTGGATTCAATCTATTCTGAGAGCTCCCGATTCGGAAGATGCAACGGATCATATTGGAATTAACAATGTTCATCGCAGAATCCAATATTATTATGGAGCTGCTTACGGATTGCAGATCATGAACCGCTTAGGCGGTGGGACGATCGCCAGAATTCGCTTGAAAATCATGGAGGAGGCCGCAGAGGATGCCGAAATTGCTAATCGTGGATGATGAGGAAACCATTCGTATAGGATTGAAGAGCATGGTGAATAGATTGCTTCCCCACTGGGAGGTCATCGGAAGCTGTGAGGATGCCGAGCAAGCTTTGGAGCAGGTGAATGCTTGTTCTCCCGATTTGGCAATCATCGACATAGGCATGGTCGGAATGAGCGGATTGGAGCTGGCGCTCCGTTTAAACAATGAAAAGCCCGAAGTAAATAAAATTATGCTGACAGGCTATGATAAATTCTCCTATATTCAATCGGCGATGCGAGCGGGGGCTACCGACTACTTGCTTAAGCCAGTTCAACGGGACGAGCTCGTAGAGGCATTCAGGAAGGTGGAGATCTTACTTGCTGAGCGTGAACATCGTCGGAAGCTGAAGCTGGAGAAAAAAATCGCAGAATGGGTGACCGTCCAGAAAGCAGGAAGCTGCTTTGAGCTTGAGCGATTGTTGGATGCAGAAGGGCTGCATGGGGAGGATATTCGTTATGGAATTATTCTTCGTTTTCAATATGGCAGCATCGAGGAACCGGGGGAAAAGCAAGTAACGCCACCTGCAAGCTACTGTTTTACTCAGCCTCATGATGCGGACTCAAATATTATCCGAGTGGTCGATGTGACGATATCGAACGTATGTGAGATGACTTTCGTTGCGGTACGCAATATGTCCTCACTAGAAGGATGTTTAGAGCAGTGCGAGCGCATCTCCGGACGAGAGTCTACTCAATTGACGCTAACAGGCTACGGGGAGCTAATGGAGGATTTGTGTCTTCTGCCGGTTGCCTTTCGGCAAGCGCAGGAAATGATGTATCGGATTGTAAAGTCCCATAAGGAGCTGGATACGTCGGATGAGGCAGAAAGAATGAATAAACTTATGGTCTCCATCGAGATGAACGACTTGAAGAGCGTTATTCATTTGCTCGAACAATGGCAATTGGAATTAAAGGAGTCGAGGGAACAGAATCCTTTGTTGAAGTTCACTCGTATGTTCCGTTTTATTGCTTTTTTTGCTGGACTGCAAACCTCAAGATCACAATCTGCCTTGCTAACGGAAATAAACAAACAAATTACTCGTCTCTCAGGACAATTGTTATTTACAGGTGACCTAGGAGCCTTAATGTTAGCCATTGATCAATTTATCGAGGGAGTTACTCAATTTAAATCTGATCTATTCGACGAGCGGAAGATTATTGGCAAGGTTAAGGAGATTATGCGGCGTGAATTCATGAACCCTGAATTTTCTCTTGAGCAAGCGGCACTATTTGTTCATCTTAATCCGACCTATTTGAGTGAACTGTTTAAGGAAACAGCCGGCCGTAAATTTATCGACTATTTAACAGATATTCGCTTGGAGGAAGCACGTCATATTTTGCTGGAAACGGACATGAAGATGTATGAGGTTTGTCTGTCCGTCGGCTATACGAGCTCAAAATATTTCAGCACCCTGTTTCGTAAAAAATATCAAGTGACCCCAACGATGTATCGAGAAGGCCAATCAGGATAAATGGCTTGGGATGATTTATTAGGGTTTAGTTCTTTATTTTTGTATCTGCAAAAAGCTTTTCCCGCTAATGGATAAGGTTCCGAAAATAAGAGAAGAAACATGAATTTTAAGTGATTTCCATAACCGCTTTTTTTTCTTAGGATGAAGTAGAAGAAACTAGAATCCATCCTGGAGGTAGGACAATGAAAAGAAAAGGGTTAGGTTTGTTGGCAATTGTAATGATGCTGGTTATGGTCGTAAGTGCATGTGGTGGTGGCAACAATAAAAATACAGCAAGTCCTTCGCCAACGGAATCATCATCGCAGACTCCTGTTGAAAGCGCTCCCGCAGAGAGTGTGACTCTGAAGGTAACTGGATTTAAATCCGGTACAGAGCTCGGAGCTATTCCAGAGTTGAATGAGAAATTTATGAGTGAGAACCCTGAGATTAAAGTTGTATATGAAGGAATGCCGGGTGGACAGTTCAAGGATTTCATTAAGACTCGGTTCGCAGCAGGCGATGCTTCTGACGTCATCCTGATGCATCCAGGTTTGTCAGATGTTATCTCTTACGGTAAAGCAGGCTATCTAATGGATCTTTCAGGAGAATCTTGGATATCCAATTTCACTGCTGCTGCATTGAAGTCTACTTCACAGGACGGTCAAGTGTATGCGATTCCTAATGATATGAACGTCATGGGCGTTTACTACAACAAAGAGATTTTTGAGAAGCTGTCTCTGGCAACTCCTACGAATTGGGATGAGTTCCTAGCAGCTTCGGAAGCAATTAAGCAATCCGGCACTTTGCCAATTGCAATCGGCAATAACGATGGTTGGATGACGCTCGCTGCACTCTACACTGTTGCTCCATCACTCGTCTATGGTCCGACTCCGGATTTTGATTCGAAGCTGAATGATGGATCAGCAACATTTACTGGGGCATGGGATGATACGGTTGCGAAATGGTTTTCTCTCATTGACAAAGGCTACCTGACAGAGAAAAGTACAGGAGTGAGCCTTGACCAAGCGCAACAAGCATTCGCGACAGGCAAAGCGGCAATGTACATCGACGGCAGCTGGTCATTAGCTGGCATTAAGAAAACGAACCCAGATCTGAAGCTTGGAATGTTCGCTATGCCTTCTAATGCGGCTGGTCAAGACGTAATCGCATCTGCAGCAGTTGGAACAACTTTCGCGATTAACAAAGATACGAAAGTGGCGGATGCAGCGAAGAAGTATTTGGAATTCTGGAGCCAAGCGGATAACCAGAAGCTATGGACGAAGAGTCAACAAGGCTTCATGACGATCAATGGAGAAACAGGCGATATCGATGAAGCGTTTAATGAAATTGCTGCGGTTGTTGCTCAAGGCAATAGCTATCCGTTCTTGGATCAAGGATGGCTCTACGGCGGTGCAGCAACTACGGAAATGATGACCTCGGCACAGGGCGTCTATCTAAAGGCAATTACACCTGCAGTGATGCTAGAGAATATGGATAAAGCTTGGGCGGATGCGGCTAAGTAATCATACCTGCTTGCAAGGAGGATGAGGGCATACCGATAGGTATGTCCTTCTCTATAACTTAAACGATTAGGAGGATTAATCATGAGAAAGTATGGGAAGACACCACTAGCACTATTACTAGCATTTAGTATGATCATTGCATTATTTCCAATAGGCGTTATACATGCGGCGGAAGCTCAACCTATTAATCTAGCCCTCGGTAGGACGGTAACAGCGGTATCGAGCTATGAAATGGCCAATGAGGGCTGGGGCCTTACGAATCTGGTTGATGGGGATAAGACTGGCCCAAGAGCAACAGGTTCTGTTGCCAATGGCTGGACCTCGTCGCCGACCACGAACCAACCGTCTGCTAACAATCCAGTCTGGGTCATGATTGATCTCGGTTCACAGTATCAGGTAGATCAGATTGTACTTTGGCCTCGCAACGATGGCGGAACGATTAGCAAAGGAGTCGGCTATCCGGTAGATTTCAAGGTCCAGATCTCAGCCGATAAGACGACGTGGATCGATAAGGCTGTTCATACGAACTATCCGTCTCCAACAACAGGACTGCAGCAAACGATTGATTTCAACAAAGACGGAGCTCGATATGTCCGTGTTATAGCGACTAAGCTAGTCGCGGATGATTGGAATCAATACGTTATGCAATTCCGTGAAATTGAAGTATTCCAGTCGGCTAGCGCATTAAATGACGCTGAAGCCGTTGCTGCGGATGCAGCAGCAATCGATCTGGGAAATCTAACGGCAATATACAAAAATTTATACTTGCCCAGCCTTGGCGGGGAGGCATCCAATATTAGCTGGGTTAGCTTGAATCCAAGCTATTTGAATGCCGAGGGTATTATTGTTAAACGACCGGAAGCAGGCGAGCCTGATGCGTCTGTAGTGCTTGAAGCGCTTGTTAAGAGAGGACAGGAATCGCAGGTGCGGGAATTCTCCGTAACGGTGAAGGCAAAGATCGCGCGTGTAGCCGAGCCTGATTCATTCAAAATCGGAATTTTCTGGCCGCCGACATGGGAGTTCACGAATGATGAGCAGTATAAATATATCAAGGAAGCGAATGTGACCGATGTTGAGAATGTTATCGGCGGGGGACTCGACTCCGAGGAGAAAAATCTCGAAATGCTGGAACTGGCAGAGGCAAATGGGCTGAAGGTGTCCGTTGCTGATACTCGTGTTAATGGGTCAGATCGGCAGATTCAGGAAATGGTGCAAACGTATATGGATCATCCGGCGACTAGTGGATATTACATCCAGGATGAGCCAGGGGTTGGGGGACTACAAGCAGCAGCAGACAGGTATGGCAAAATCCTCGCTGTTGACCCGGATCGGGTACCTTACGTAAACTTGCTTCCAGAACAAGCCGTTGCTGGTTACGAACATAATTATGTCAGAGCATGGGTGGAGAAGGCTGGACCTCAAAACTTAAAATATTTATCTTTCGATAATTATCCGCTGCTAATGGGCAATAGCTTTAGTGGTACTTATTTCAGCAATCTAGAAATCATTCGCAAGACGGGATTGGAGTATGGTGTGAAAACCTCCTCCTATCTGCAGTCCATCGGTATCCCAGGAGGATTAAGAAGGCCTATTGCTACAGAAATGGATTATTTGGCCTATGCCAACATGGCGTATGGAATGAAAAGTCTCGTATGGTTTACGTATTGGACACCAACTGAGCGCACAGAGGCGTTCACGGATGCAATTATAGATGCAGCTGGTAATAAAACAGACCTATACGTACCATTTCAACAGATCAATGGGAAAATCGCGAAGCTGGGACAGACGCTGATCAACCTGGATGCGGTACAAGTGTATCATTCGGGTCCTTCGAAGCCGGCAGGCGTGCCAAGCTTGCCAAAATCGTTTTTCTTCCAGCCAGAGGAACAATCGGATGATTTAATTATTTCTCATCTTGTGCATCAGACGAATGGGCAAACCTATATCATGATTGTGAACAAATCGTTAACCGATGCGAAGCAGCTAAGCTTCTCACTAGATACATCTGTCCGCGGTATTGAGGAAATTTCAAATGCGACGGGTCTAGCAACAAGTACAGATTTTGACCCTGAAACAGGTTTGCTTAAAACCGTATTAGAGGCAGGCGAAGGTAAGCTATACGTCATCCTTGGAAGCGAGGGGGGATTCCATGGACCTCAGATACCGGAGACGCTGCAGCCGGAGAGTAATCCGGTAAATCCTTTTCTAAACGTTGCACTTGGTCGCCCTGTGGAGGCCTCTTCGGATATTGGCCAATGGGGATGGCTTAAGGACAATGTGGTGGATGGCAAGCTATTAGGCGACTCGAATAACAGTGGATGGACCAGCCTGCCAGCTAAAAGCCAGCCTGCCGAGCGCGAATGGATTAGTGTGGATCTAGGCAGCATATTGCCAGTTAATAAAGTAAAGCTATGGCCGCGAAATGATAATCTCGCCGTCGGTTTAGGCTTCCCGATCGATTATCGGGTGCTTGTATCCACGAATAAGCAAATATGGACAGAGGTAGCGAAGCAGACGGATGTTGCCTTGCCAGACAAAGGCGAAGCGCAAGAGGTTACCTTCGACAGCGTGAATGCACGGTATGTCAAAGTTGAAGCCATCACGCAGAGACCGGATAACAATGAGGATTATGTATTTCAAATAGCGGAATTTGAAATCTATTTGGAGCATGAGCTAAGTACGCATTTACATGTTCAGGCAACACCGGCAAGCGTTGCCGTAGATGCTACTTCCCAATTGAATATAGGCTTATGGCAAGGAAGCGGGAGCTTGCTCCCTTTAACTGATGCGGTATTCTCTAGCTTAAATGAAGAGATCGCAACGGTGAGCTCTGCTGGATTAATTACAGGATTGAAGCCAGGAACGGCGACGATAAAGATTGATACAGCTGATGGAACGGATACAACGACGATCGATATCGTAGTCGATCGTTTGACAGATCCTTGGAAGCTATCGACCTACGGTAGTGCATGGGGGATCGCCAAGGAGGATTCCGGGGCTCTGCAAGTTGAGGCAGCGGGAACCGGATTGGGTAGTCAGGATTTCGTTTATGTGAATAGACCATTGGCTGCAGACAAGATCAATGAGCTGTCTGTTTCATTGAACCGGTATCAGATTCCAGATGCAGCGGCAGGTTTGGATGGTCGTACTGGCATTATGATGAGCGATTCTAATGCATCAGATGCTTCTTGGGTATATCTATCTATCTCCCCTGAGGGTAGGCTGAGAATGGAGAGCCGTCAAGGAAATGAAGCACCTACTGTTGCGGTCACAGGGTCATACATTCCTCTGCCTGCACAATTAAAGCTCGTGAAGAACGAAGATACTTTTACAGGCTATTATATGAGCAATGGAGTGTGGACACCAATCAACCTCACCGAAGCTGCTTCTAGCGTTTCGGTGCTATTCTCGGAAGGATTATCGGGAGGAATTGCCCAATTTTCTGGGTTATCAACGCGACATTCTGTGATTCATGCAGCCCTTCCGCAATGGGAAGCTTCTGACTATGCTGCGGACTTGGATATAGCGGAGGTTAATGATGCTCATACTGCACTGACTTTAGGCGATACAAGCGCTGTAACGGGCAATATTACATTGCCTTCAAAGGGCTTGAACGATACGGCAATAACTTGGGTGAGCTCGAATAGCACCTACATTGGTAATGATGGCAAGCTGATTACACGTCCAACTGCTGCGCAGGGCGATGCAACGCTGACGCTTACCGCAACGGTATCTAAAGGCGAAGCTAGCATGACGAAGGTATTTACTGTAACCGTGAAAGCGGAAGCTGCTGGTGGCAACAACGGCGGAAATAACGGAGGAAATAACGGAGGAAACACAGGCGGAAACACAGGTGAAAATACCGGTGGAGGCACGGGCGGTGAAACCGGTAGTAATACTGGGAACGGGAATGATATTACGTTAAGTGACATTACAGGCCATTGGGCTGTTAGTGCGATCGAAAGGGCTGTGGAGCTTGGCTTCGTCAACGGCTATAAGGATGGTACTTTCAAGCCAAATGGAGATGTGACTCGCGGAGAGCTCGCGGCGATGCTGAGTCGTGCGCTTGACCTGACAGCGACCTCCAGCTCGATCTCCTTTAAGGATGCTGATCAAATCCCTGCTTGGGCTCGCGGTCATGTGCTGGCAGCTGTCGATGCAGGATTGTTCAACGGCTTTGAGGATAATAGCTTCCGAGTCCATGCGTTTATGACACGTGCGGAATTAGCAGCGGTCATTATCCGTGCGCTTGGGATTCCAGTTAATCCGATGGCAGCGCTAAATTTCTCAGATGCTTCAGATGTGTCTGCATGGGCGAAGCCTTATGTAGCAGCTGGAGTGGAAGCAGGCTTCTTCCAGGGAAGAGGCAACAATAGGTTCGCTCCTAATGCGGTAACAACGAGAGCAGAGGCCGTAACCTTAATCCTGGCTTTAATCGATTACAAGGCGAAGCAATAATCGTATACGTGTAAAGCACCAACATGAGAAGCTGGAAATCCTTGAGTTATTAAGGCTCCAGCTTCTCTTTATTATGAGAAATGATCGAGGAGGATTCATACATGTTGAAACGACGGTTTACCCCGTTATTGATCATGCTCTTATGTCTTAGTATGTTGAATATTCCTTTGGGATCAGCAGCAGGAAATAAGAATGAGAATGAGAGCTTCGGGAAACATTGGGCAGTTGATGCGTTAGAGAAATGGAACGATCAAGGTATATTGAGAGTCGGTTTAGACGCCACGATTAACCCGGATAAGGAAATGACGAGAGGTGAGTTCATTGCCTTAATTAATTTTGTGTTTAATTATATAGCTGTAGATTACACAAGGTTTACTGACGTGCCAAGCTCTGCTTGGTATAGAGAAGATGTAGCTAAGGCTGCGGCTGCCGGTTATATGAAGGGGGTATGGAATAAGCAGGGGCAGTTGGAAGCGAGGGCGGAGCAGAAGGTGAGCCGGCAGGAGGCCGCTGCGATTATTTATCGGGCGTTTGGCTTTGACGCTGATCTGGATGATGCACCCTCCACTACTACTTTGAACCAGTTTATAGATTCACAAGAAATAGCGCATTATGCGAAGCCAGCAATGGCTTTATTGGTGAACGAAGGATATCTCTCAGGTTATCAGGACGGGCAAATAAAACCTAAGAGACTGATTACATTAGCTGAGGCGATTACGATATTAGATCGTGTATCTGGTTATATTTTGAATGAGCAAGGTATATTTACGGGCATTTTCACTGGCAATTTGGTTGTGAATAGGATGGGTATAAGCTTGAAAAATGCGACCATCCTAGGAGATTTATATTTGGGTGAGGGGATTGAGGCAGGAGGGGTAACTCTCTCGAATATTGTTGTCAAAGGGAATGTGTATGTTAGAGGCGGTGGGGAAAATAGTATTCTCATCGATAGCGCCACAATTAGTGGGAAAGTGATTGATGTAGTTGGCGACGGCCGGGTGCGAGTAGTCATTCGGGATTCTTTAACACCGGATATACCGGAGGTTCTTCCGGCACCTCCTCCATCCTCAGGTGGGAATAGCGGTGATGGGGACACTGGAGGCAGCACAGGCGGCAATAATAGCGGCGGTAATGGTGGAGACAGCGGTAATGCTGGTGGCGATAATCAAGGAGAAATCCAGGATCAGCTGGACCGTACGGATGTGGCTAATGCGAAGGAGGCACTCACTTTAGAGGGGCTAGCACAAGTAGTCAGCAACCTAAGCCTGCCAGCGAATGGGGCTAATGGAACAACGATTGTATGGTCATCTGACAAACCAAATATGATTTCGAGCTCTGGGATCATCAATAGACCTGCATTCGATCAGGCTAATGGTGTCGTTACGTTAACGGCGGTAATCACGAAGGGCATTGCGGCAGCTACTAAAATATTTACAGCAACAGTGCTTGCCAAGGAAGAAATGAAACTGAACGGATTGACTATAGGGGGATATGCAGCTAAAATCGATGCCCCTAGCCGGAACATTACGTTGCTTGTTCCGAATAGTACAAATTTAAACACGGTTCAAATGGATTATACGATAAGCGGAGAGAAATTAATGCTTGGTTCTTCCTCGTTAACGAGTGGGCAAGCTGTAAGGCTCGAAGAGACGCAGCAGCTAACCGTGATCGGTGAAGCTTCAGAGACTGTAATCTATACGCTAACCATTCGCAAAGTTGACAAGCTGATCAACACAGGCCTTCCGACGATTGTTATAGAGACAGCAGCGCCTGTAGTAGACAAAGAGAATAAGATTAATGGCACAATGCTCATTCAAGACGGCAGCAGCGATCCCTATGGAACTGGCTTATTTATCGGGGATATTACGATGAAAGGAAGAGGAAACTTTACGTGGGGGCAGCCTAAGAAGCCGTATGCTATCGAATTATTGAAGGACGCGCAGCTATTGGATTTGCCCAAAGACGATGAATGGGTATTATTAGCCAATTATGCAGATAAATCGTTGATGCGCAACTTTATCGCTTTTGAATTTGCACGATTGCTTGGTATGGATTATAGTCCCAGGGCTCGATTTGTAGATGTTTATATCAACGGCATCTATCAGGGGAATTACAATCTGACGGAGAAAATAAAAATATCCAACGATAGAGTAGCCATTAACAAGATTGAAGAAACCGATGTCTCAGGTGATGCGTTAACCGGAGGATACTTGATAGAGAAGGATTATCGGGACAGACTGGATGCTGATGATGTATTTTTCGAAACGACGCTTGTAAATGGGGGCAATGTGTTTGCGATAAAGGGACCGAAGAAGAAAAAAATTCAACCTAAGCAAATTGCCTATATTCAGCAATATTTTCAAGAGGCGGAGAATGCTTTGTACGGAGCTAGCTTTACTGACCCGGTGGAAGGCTACGCCAAATATTTCGATGTGGATTCGATTATCGACTGGTATCTCGTTAACGAGTTGTACAAGAATATAGATGCTGCATTCGGTACGAGTGTATTTCTTCATAAGGATAAGAATGGCAAGCTGAAGATGGGACCTGTATGGGATTTCGATGTTGGTGCAGGTAATGTTGAGGATCGGGGCGGGGATAATCCGGTTGGTTATTATGTCAAAAATGGTCTGTGGCTGTCTCGATTTTTCGAGGATCCTGCATTTAGATTACGGCTTGCCGAGCGATGGAAAGAAGTGAGAAACAATCAAATGGTGCAATTATTTTCACTGATCGAGGAAACGGGTGCAGCATTAGAGCGATCACAGCAGGAAAACTTCAAGAAGTGGGACATACTCGGCAAATATTTTTACCCCAACCCACCGGGGTGGCAGCAACGAATAACCTATCAGTCTGAGGTAGACTACTTTACGAACTGGCTGGAGGCACGTGCGAATTGGTTTGATCAGGAGTTTGTTCAAATATAGGACAGTATAAGTTTAACATTTATACTCCGCCTATATTTTTGGAGAAACTTCTGGTCCTTAGACAAGAACGATGTAGTCGTTTCTTCTTAGTTAACCTTGTATCGGTATCCATTAAGGCTCCCCTTAGGGGGAGTCTTCGTATTATAAAACTCCCGAAAATAAAGGATTAAACATGAAGTTTACGTCATTTTGATCTTGTCCAATTTACTCTAACATGAATATTAAGATGTGAATTTGATAGAAGGGCTTTCACCCTTCTAGAATGATCAAACCTTATTTTCAGGAGGCGGGCTTATGCGAAGAAGAGGATTGTGTGTGTGGTTAGCGATTGTCTTATTGTTGAATGTTGTTTCTATATCGATGCAAACGGTTACATTTGCGGATGCGGGGGTACCCGCTGTACGGGTGAATGCTGCGCTTAACAAAACCGTTCAGGTTTCTTCTGAATATGCGCAGGATGGCTGGGGAAAGGAGAAGCTTGTTAACGGTACTACAATTGGCACTGCCGGTGATATGGGCTGGACTAGTAGTGTAAAGACTACGAGTACCGAAGAGTGGGCTTTGATTGATCTGGCTCAAGGATATGCCGTCGATCAAGTCGTACTATGGCCTCGCAATGACAGTGGAATGAACAAAGGGGTAGCTTTCCCGATCGACTTTAAAATCGAAGTTTCGCTTGATAAGGCAGATTGGCAGACCGTTGTGGATAAAACCAATTATTCAAACCCAAGTACCGCTGCAGCGCAAATATTTGATTTTTCGCCTGTTTCTAATGTTCGCTATGTAAGAGTAACTGGAACCAAGCTAGTTATGGACGACCATAATGAATATGCCATGCAATTGGCTGAAATGCAGGTTTTTGGTGTTCTTGAGGGACCAGCTGTGATCCAACCAGAGCTTGGACTTGATTATAAGTATCTCAACTACCGGGAGGACTTTGAACAGGGGGTACCGGCAAGTTGGACGATTAACGGATCTAGTCATAAAATCGTGGATAATCAACTTCAGCTAGAATCCTCACTCGGTTATTACACTGGGAAAGAGTTTGGTGATTTCAAATATGTGACGGAAGGGACCTATGTCTTAGGCAGTGATACAAGCGTTGTTTTCCGAGCTAAAGATGCGAATAACTACTATCAAACGAACATGAGCACTGTAGGGGGCGGAATTAATCTATACAAAAATGTGGGTGGTGTTTTCACTCAAATTGGCGAATCTGCTAGCTTTATGCCTGTAGTGGGGAAACCAATCCGCATGACGTTAATTGCGGAAGGAAATAAGATCAGCTTCACCGTTGACGATGGCAGCGGCTCGAAGACGATTAATGCGACGGATAACACTTATACTAGCGGATACGTAGGTTTGAGAACATTTAATTCCATTGTCAATTATAATTATGCAAAGGTTTATGAGAAGACGGAGCTGCCGAATACTGACCAAGACAATATCCAGATCGGGGTTTTCTGGCCGCCTACTAAAGCTTTTGTGAATTCAACGCAATATGACTACTTGGCTGATGCCAAGGTTGACATGATCATGAATGTCGATTCCACTGACCTTCAGGAATTAGAGACGAATAAACAGATGCTGCGGCTCGCTGCCGAGCGGGGAATGAAGGTTCAAGTATCGGATACCCGATTTAAAAATACAGCATGGATGACGGATGCAGCTGTCAAGGCAATCGTTGAAGACTATGATGGTCGACCGGGTTTGGCTGGATACTACGTGAAGGATGAGCCTCAAGTGTCTGAGTACGATGCCTACGCGGCGACGTACAACAAATTTCTGCAATATGATCCGGATGCGATTCCGTTCGCGAATATGCTGGGCGGGGCTGACTTTAACAAATGGGTGAGTTCTGTTGGGGCAGATAATTTGAAATATCTTGCCTATGATGATTATCCATTCCTTGTAGGTGGAGGGTATAGGCCTACGCATTTTCAGGTAATGGAAATTATAAGGAAAATCGGAATTTCCAACAATCTTAAGACTGCACGTTTTTTGCAATCCCTTGGATGGCAAGGTGTATATAAAAAACCTACTGAGAACGATATGAGATTCGATGCTTATACGAGTCTTGCCTACGGGTTTAAGGCGCTCTACTGGTTCACTTGGTGGACACCAACAGGGCAGCAGGAATCGTTCACCGATTCGGTTATTGATAAAGATGGGAATAAGACAGCTACCTTTGATCAGGTGAAACAAATTAATACGGAAATCAAAGCGCTTGGCAGCACATTGGCTAAGCTGACAGCCAAAACCGTGTATCATTCGGGCGTTATGCCATCTGGTGGCGTGGCTGTACCAAGTGATTTCTTATGGAAACCTAATGCTGCAAGTGATGATCTGCTTATTTCAATGCTAGTTAATGAGCAAACAGGCCGTTCATATATTATGGCTGTGAATAAATCACTTACACAATCCAAAGATTTCACCTTTAATATCGATAAGAAAATTGGAGAAATTAAGGAAATTTCCAAAGCAACCGGCTCTGAAGTCGTTAGTTCTTCTTATAACGCTGAGACCGGTAAATTAACGGATACCTTCCTAGCCGGAGAAGGCAGGCTCTATGCGCTTCCTGCGGATTATAGAATCTATGATCCCTTCGGTGCTAAGCTGGAGTCAGAGGACGGGGTAACGGATAAGATCATGCTTGAATGGAATCCAATGCTAGATCAAGCTGGCATTGAAGCACCGACCTATCATGTTACCATCGCACAAGACCCTACTTTTACTGAGATTGTAGCAGAGCAAGAAATAATCGGAAATCGTTATGAAATAGATTTAAGCTTGTATAAATATTATCATGTGAAATTATCAGGCAAAACCGCGAGCGGCGATTTGATTCTGAACAGTAATGGCATTTTGCCTATCCAATTGAAGGAGGTTCAAAATCTTGCATACAGTGAATCATTCGATCAAGATAAAGCCGGTTGGACTACGGCAGCGGGAACAGTTGCGTTAACGAATGGGAAACTGCGTATGGGGACTGCAGCAGGGGACAATTCAGTAGCTTACTATAACGCTAAGAACTTCACGGATTTCACCTACGAATTGACGCTCGTTTACGAAAGTGGATCAGATACGAGTATGCTTTTCCGGTATAAAGACATCAATAACT
This sequence comes from Paenibacillus sp. FSL H8-0548, assembly GCF_038630985.1. Lineage (NCBI taxonomy): Bacteria > Bacillati > Bacillota > Bacilli > Caryophanales > Paenibacillaceae > Paenibacillus > Paenibacillus sp. FSL H8-0548. The sequence goes on along the minus strand of NZ_CP152049.1, from coordinate 5,782,038 downwards.
ACTATCAGACCAATATCAGCACGCATTCTACTGCAGGTGTAATGAGCTTGTATAAAAACGTGAATGGGACGTTTACCCAAATTGGGAATGCGGTTCCCTTCTCAGCGGAGATAGGGAAAACCTACAAGCAAACGGTGGTTATCAAGGGGAATAAAATTACGTTCATGTTGGATAACGGGACCCAAGTCAGAACGATCACAGCTACGGATAGTGCATTCACCGAGGGTTATATTGGTGTGAGAGCGTTTCATTCGGTTGTGAACTATGATGATATTAGTGTATATGTTCAGCCGGAGGGTGAACAGGATGCGATCGATGCGGCAAAAGCATTGTTTCTCAGCAACATCAGTGCAGTGACTGGTGATCTTACTCTGCCAGCTGCGGGTGCGAACGCAACGACAATTACTTGGTTGAGCTCGAATGGCACATATATTAGTAATGATGGGACACTATTGAACCGTCCATCGATCGAGCAAGGTGATGCAGCATTGACCTTGACCGCAACGGTAACTAAAGGCGCAAGCAGTGTCAACAAAATGTTCAATGTAACGGTTAAAGCGGAAGCGGGAGAAGTGATCGACCCGAATATAGCGGCAGTGGATGAAGCACTTGCGGCGCTGACACTGGGCGATACAAGCGGAGAAACGGGAGATATCAGCTTGCCTGCAACAGGTATGAACGATACCGTTGTCACTTGGTTGAGCTCGAATGACGCTTATCTCGGCAATGATGGGAAGCTGATTGCTCGGCCGTCTTCCGAAGCAGGTGATGTGGCGCTGACGCTTACAGCGACGATATCCAAAGGCGAAGTCAGCAAGACGAAAGTATTTAGTGTAACGGTTAAAGCGGAAGCGGGAGAAGTGATCGACCCGAATATAGCAGCAGTGGATGAAGCACTTGCGGCGCTGACACTGGGCGATACAAGCGGAGTAACGGGAAATATCAGCTTGCCTACAACAGGTATGAACGATACCGTTGTCACTTGGTTGAGCTCGAATGACGCTTATCTCGGCAATGATGGGAAGCTGATTGCTCGACCGTCTGCCGAAGCAGGTGATGTGGCGCTGACGCTTACAGCGACGATATCCAAAGGCGCAGTCAGCAAGACGAAAGTATTTAATGTAACGATTAAAGCGGAGGCTGCCAGCGGCAACAATGGAGGTGGCAATACAGGCGGTGGTGTTGTGACGCCAACTCCGACTCCGGAGGCTGCGAATACGCAGACGGTATCAAGTGCGCAATTGAAAGAAAATAACGGTACGATTATAATGCAAATGGGCAAGCATACACTGTCCCTGCCAATCGATACAGCAGAATTGCTTCAGAACCATGATTTAACGGTACAAACAGGTCAAGCAGCTGTAGTCATTCCTTCCAGCGTGTTAAAGGCGTTACAGGCACAAGCCGTACAAGAATTACGAGATGCAGCCTCTATTATCGTGAAGGTTATACCTGCACCGTTGTCGGCAGTCATTGGAGATTCGTCGTTGCATGCAGGAGAAACGGTATACGATCTTGACCTATATGTAGTGAATAAGGAAGGCAAGGAAACGCGGTTGGCTTCCTTTGCAGAAGCTATTCGTATTGAGCTTCCTTATGAGACTTCACAGAATACAAATCTGATCGGTATATATTATTATAATGAAACAAGTCGTAATTGGGAGTATGTCGGAGGCGAGGTGAATGCAGCAAAAGGAATGATATCTGTAGAGGTTCGTCATTTCAGCAGCTATGCGGTCATGGCGTACGATAAACAATTTACGGATCTCCCTTCGACGCATTGGGCTTCACCTGCGATTAAAGCATTAGCAGCGAAATATGTGGTTTCAGGTGTGGATGAGAGTCACTTCCAGCCTAATAGACTTACAACACGGGCGGAATTTACAGCGATGCTCGTTCGAGCTTTACAATTGAAGGCCGTGACAGAATTGGCTCCATTCAAGGATGTCGCATCGAATGCTTGGTATTCAGAATCTGTCCAAGCGGCTTATGCAGCAGGACTGATTCAAGGGAAAGCTGCGGACCAGTTTGCTCCTCAGGCTCAGATCACGCGTGAAGAGATGGCGGCTTTGCTCATTAGAGCATCGTTGTATGCGAGTCAGAATAGAGCATCCGATCACGCTGGGCTTGATAGCTATCAAGATCATGACAAAGTATCAAGCTGGGCGGCCGAAGCTGTGGACAAAGCCATTCAAACCGGACTCATGAAGGGCAAGAAAGCAGGTTATTTCAATCCCTCAGACAAGGTGACACGCTCAGAAACGGCTCAAGCTATCTGGAATTTGTTGCAGCAATAAGACAAGCCATAATGATAATTACAAACGCTACTGACATCTTGTTGTCGGTAGCGTTTGTGCGTCGTGAGTAAGGCTTAGGTCCATTTCCACCGCAGACAAGCTATCCTGCACATTCGCACTAACTTTGCGCTTTTCAGCCTCACATTGCTGCCTATCCTGCACATATGCATTAGAATAGGTTGATTTCAGCTTGACACGTCTCTGTAAGGCTGTCTATATTGCAGGCGTGCAACATAGGCAAGCGGGAACACAGAAAACCAGCTGCTATCCTGCTAAAGTGCAGTATAGCTAAGAGTGACCCTAAAACCCGATGTCGGTAGCGTTTGTGCGTCGTGAGTAAGGCATAGGTCCATTTCCACCGCAGTCAAGCTATCCTGCACATTCGCACTAACTTCGCGCTTTTTAGCCTCACACAGCTGCCTATCCTGCATATATGCATTAGGATAGGTTGATTTCAGCTCGACACGTCTCTGTAAGGCTGTCTATATTGCAGGCGTACAACATAGGCAAGCGGGAACACGGAAAACCAGCTGCTATCCTGCTAATGTGCAGGATAGCTAAGATTGGCTCTAAAACCCGATGTCGGTAGCGTTTGTGCGTCGTGAGTAAGGCATAGGTCCATTTCCACCGCAGTCAAGCTATCCTGCACATTCGCACTAACTTTGCGCTTTTCAGCCTCACATAGCTGCCTATCCTGCACATATGCATTAGAATTGGTTGATTTCAGCTCGACACGTCTCTGTAAGGCTGTCTATATTGCAGACGTACAACATAGGCAAGCGGGAACATGGAAAACCAGCTGCTATCCTGCTAATGTGCAGGATAGCTAAGATTGACTCTAAAACTCGATGCTAGTACATTCAAATAGGGTATATGCTGAGGATACTATTTTTTGGGGGAAATCGTGGGTTGTACGTAATCATGCAGCGGATTAAATTGATCTATAAACAATAAAGCCCAGTATTTCAAATCGTTCAAAAGTATAAAAGCTATATTTGATGAAGCCAAGCATCTTTTTTCCTCACCGCAAGGTGTTGGCAGATGATTGATTACTTCATGGTTAGGAATGCATGAAGTAATCTGATAGGTGGTATTCGCAGCCGGATCCGTTCATACGGCAACGACACACGATTATTCATAATCATGGCTTTCTGGTACATTTCCTTGGTGCTTTGGCTTGAACGCTGTCGGAGAATGGCCAGTCCAGCGTCGGAACTGCCGGGAGAAATGGCTGGACGATTGAAAACCGAGGCGCTCAGATATTTCGGAGATAGGCAAATAGGATGTGACGAGCAGCTCTTTAGCCAACATCAATTTTCTCCGGCTTATGTATTGCCGCGGCGACAAGCCATACACCTTGGTGAACAGTTTTGTGCATTGGCTGCGGCTCATGTTAAGCTCTTTCGCTACGTGCGCGATCGAGATATTCTCGAAAAGACTGAGCGACAGCCTTTCCTCAATCGCATGCGCCGTGTCGGCGGCAAGCGGCGTAACTTTGCCCGCCTCTACTCGTCCCTCGCTCTGTTCGCGGACTAGCGACAATATCTCGCGGGTAATGAGCAGGATGTTCGCTTGCAGCAACAGCTTATCTCCTAATTGAGCCTTGTCAGGGCATTCTTCCTCGCTGGGGTTATTTCCCGTCAAATCTCGCATTTCCTCGATATAACGGTTCAGCTTACCAGAGCGTGCGGCATCAGTGGCCGGTACAAGGCGGTAAGAAGCTGTACCGAGTAGGCTGCGGATGTCCAGATCGTCCAGGTCGAAATGTACATTGAAAAACTCGTAATCCATTTGGGAAGCATTAGTTGTCTTATGCCTCTCTCCCGCGTTTATCAACAGCCAATCCCCCACTCCAAGCGTGACGGTCGTTCGATTGATTTCTTGCTTCACCTCTCCACCCAGACAGCATAGGAGCTCGAATAAATGATGATGGTGACGCGGGTATTCCCAGCCGGGAGGATATCTGCCGATTTGAAAGCCGGTCACCTGCAGCGTTGAAGTCATGTTTGGGAAGTCAATCACGTTTTGCATGTGCCTCACTCTTTCACTAGAGTTTTGCCCTTATTTTATCATATGCAGCTGCGAAGTGAACTAATCGATACAAATGGTATATAAAATGCACCATTTGGCGATTGAGGCTCGGACAGACAATTCGGATAATGAAGCTAACGTCATTTGTTTTGGAGGGGTTATCATGTCTAAACTTAAAGTGAAAGGCTCGCAATTTATGTTGGAAGGAGAAACGCTTCAGATTTTGTCTGGTGCAATTCATTATTTCCGTGTTGTTCCTGAATATTGGGAGGATCGTCTGTTGAAGCTTAAAGCTTGCGGTTTCAATACGGTGGAAACGTATATCCCGTGGAATTTGCACGAACCAGAGGAAGGATCGTTCTGTTTCGAAGGATTGGCGGACGTCGAACGGTTCATCGCCCTCGCTGGGGAGCTTGGTCTGCACGTTATCGCTCGGCCGAGCCCATACATATGTGCGGAGTGGGAATTCGGAGGATTGCCTGCCTGGCTGCTGCGCGAGCCGGATATCCAACTGCGCTGTATGGACGAGTGTTATTTGCGGAAGGTTGACGCGTATTATGACGTGCTTATACCGAAGTTAGTGCCGCTTCTTAGCACAAACGGCGGATCGGTTCTCGCGGTGCAAATCGAGAATGAATACGGCAGCTACGGCAATGATAAGGATTATTTGTCCTATATAAAGCAGGGCCTGCTTGAGCGGGGCATTGATGTATTGCTCTTCACCTCGGATGGTCCGACGGATCAAATGCTGCAGGGCGGGACGCTGCCAGACGTGCTGGCTACTGTGAACTTCGGATCCAGACCCGATGAGGAGTTTGCGAAATTTAGGGAGTACCGTCCGGATGAGCCGCTCTTTTGCATGGAATATTGGAACGGTTGGTTTGATCATTGGCTCAACCCCCACCATACCCGGGATGGAGAAGACGTTGCGAGAGTGCTCGACCAGATGTTGACCGCTGGCGCTTCAGTCAACTTCTATATGTTCCATGGCGGAACGAATTTCGGTTTCTATAACGGGGCTAACGAACAGGAGAAATATGAACCTACCATTACCAGCTACGATTACGATGCACCGCTGTCTGAGTGCGGAGATATTACTGAGAAGTATTTAGCGGTGCGCGAGGTGCTGCGCAAGCACGGCGCTGTGCTACCAGAAGATGTTCCGGAGCCGTCTCGCAAAAAGAGTTACGGCACGTTGGTCATGAAGGAAGCCGCAGGTTTATTCGCTAATCTTGACTCGCTTTCTGCTGCTGTTCGGCGGCGTTGTCCGGAGCCAATGGAGAAGCTCGGCCAAAACTACGGCTTCATCCTGTATCGGACGCGGATATCTGGTCCACGAAAGTCGCAGGAGCTGCACTTGCAGAATGTGCATGATCGGGCGCAGGTTTTTCTTGAAGGCCGCTGTATCGGTACGATCGAACGCTGGGAACCGAAGCCGCTTATCGTTGATATTCCAGCAGAAGGCGCAACGCTTGACATTCTCGTCGAGAATATGGGGCGGGTCAACTACGGGCCGCGACTAAAAGATGCCAAGGGAATTACCGAGGGCGTGCGTCTCGACAATCAGTTCCAGTTCGATTGGACGATCTATCCGCTGCCGCTTACCGATCTGTCAGCCTTGCCGTTTACGCAGCTTGCGAGTCATTCAAGAGGTATTGAAAATCCGATGTTCTTCAAAGGTGAGCTGATCGTCAATGATATTGCGGATACGTTCGTGCGCCTTGATAGATGGACAAAAGGAGTCGTCTGGATCAATGGCTTTAATTTAGGCCGCTACTGGGAAAAAGGACCGCAAAAGACTTTGTACGTCCCAGGGCCGTTGCTCCGTAAAGGCAGAAACGAGATCGTTATTTTGGAGCTGCACGGTACGGACAATGCGGAAATCGAGCTGGTAGATGCTCCCGATCTCGGATAGGCATGGTGCAGGGGGAATGCTCGCTGCCCGCCTGCGACTAATTATAATTAGAAGGATAGGTGACGAAATTGGAAGATTCCCGGCCGAATTTGTTGCTGATTACCGTAGATCAAATGAGGGGCGACTGTCTGAGCATTCTTGATCATCCAGTCGTTGAAACGCCGAATTTGGATCAATTGGCGAGAAGGGGCATGCTGTTCCGAAATGCATATTCCTCGACACCGACCTGCGTGCCGGCGCGGGCAGCGTTGTTTACCGGCATGAGTCCACGTTCGCACGGCCGCGTCGGTTACGAGGAGAAGGTGCCGTGGAATTACGAGCATACGCTTCCCGGGGAACTGGCGAAGGCCGGCTATCATACGCAGTGCGTAGGCAAAATGCATGTCGATCCGGCGCGCAGTCTGTTAGGCTTTCATAACGTTGTGTTGCACGATGGCTATTTGCATCATAACCGATTTAAGCATACGAACACGGTGACGGAGTCACATGACAGTTGTGACGATTATTTGCCATGGCTTCGGGAACGCGCGGGGGCCAGCACGGATCTTATAGATCTCGGTCTTGACTGCAATTCCTCTACCATCGCCCTCCCTTGGCATCTGCCGGAGGCGCTCCATCCGACGAACTGGGTCGTGACTCAATCGATTGACTTTTTGCGCAGGCGCGACCCGCGAAAGCCATTCTTTCTTTGGAGCTCATTCGTTCGGCCTCATCCACCGTTTGACCCGCCCCAGACGTATTGGGACCGATATGTCGGGGCGGACTTCCCTGATCCGGTCGTCGGCGAATGGGCGGTGCAGGATGATATGGCTCGTGGCGGTCTCGACCCCGTGACCCGGTCTGGCATTGTGCCGAAAAGACGCCTGCGACGTGCGATGGCCGCATATTACGCGCTCATCACCCATATTGACGATCAATTGGGCAGGCTTATGAACGCAATGGAGGAGTTCGGAGTACTGGACAATACGATCATCATCTTTACCTCCGATCACGGGGAGCTGCTTGGTGATCATCATCTGTTCCGCAAGGCTCTCCCTTACGAAGGCAGTGCGAGGATCCCCCTGATCATAGCTGATCCAGGCGGGAAGCTTGGTGCCCGTCAAGGGGGAGTCGTCGAGGCGGTCGCAGAACTGCGGGACATTATGCCGACTCTGCTTGACTGTGCGGGCGTTAACATTCCCCCGAATTTGGATGGCGAGAGCTTGCTGCACGCGCGAGAGCGTGCTGAAGATGGCAGCTGGCGATCGTATATTCACGGTGAGCATGCTTATGGCGAGCAATCCCATCAATTTATAACCGATGGCCGTCAGAAATATATTTGGTTTACGCAAACGGGAGAAGAGCAGCTGTTCGACCTGGAACTTGATCCGCATGAGCTAACGAATAGGGCGGAAGAGAAAGCGTACGCCGCCAGTAAGCAATTGTGGAGAGAACGACTCGCCCGCGAGCTGGACGGACGAGAGGAAGGTTATGTGCAAGGCGGCAGACTCATCGTGGGACGGAAGCCAAAAACATGTCTTAGCCATATTCTATAGTAGAAATAGACAAATACGGGTGAACCTAGCGGGAAAGCACCGCTTGTTCACCCGTATTTATTATATTAGCCTCCTTAGGGAGAACGTTTTTGGACAGCACTCATTGTTTCTGGGCGTTTATGGTGGCGATAGAGGGAGACGTACCCGTATGATGGTACCGCTTCCAAGCCAGCTATTGATCTCGATGCCGTAACCTTCCCCGTAATGGAGACGAATGCGGTCGTTCACATTCTTCATCCCGATATGTTGATAGGCAGCGTGATCTTTGGAGAGAAGGGTGCTCCTAAGCTGCGCCAATCGTTCAGGCTCTATGCCAACGCCGTTGTCCGTCACGATAATTTCCATATGCCGATCTTCCCGGAGCTCCGCTTGAATGACGACCTTGCCGCCGCTTTCATGCGGTTCCAGCCCGTGGGTCAGCGCATTTTCGACAAGAGGCTGAACGATCATCTTCGGTATAAGGACATCATGCAGATCCTCCGAGGTATACTGCTCGAACTGGATTCTTCCTGGGAATCTTCCTTGATGAATCGTAATATAGGAGCCGACGATCTTCAATTCTTCCTCCAGCCTTACTTCGTTCGCTCCCTTAATGCTGTAGCGAAGCATACGACTTAAGGCAGCGGTCATTTCATAGATATCTTGATTTCCCTTCACAATGGCTATGCCTTTGATTGCATCGAGCGTATTGCTGAGAAAATGCGGATTGATCTGACTTTGCAAGAACGACATCTCCGCACGCTGCCGCTCGATATCGGCTTGGTAAAGCTCGCCTGTCGTCTCCAGCAGTTGCTCCGTAAGATCGTTGATTCGGTTCAGCATCGTGTTGAACTGGGTCGAGATGACCTCGATCTCGGCGTAGCCCTCCAGCTCGACCTTTGTATGCAATACCTCCAGATTGCCGCTTTTGAGCCGCTTCATGAACGAAATCAGCTTCCCGAGCGGTTTCAATATATTCATCATGAGTACGGAATACGGTATTGTAACGAGAAGGATCGTAACGAACAGCATCATGTAGCTCGTTCGCTTCAGCCCTTCGAGCTCCTTGATGAGATTGCCTATAGGCACCGCAGACACGATGTTCCCTTTGATCTCCGGCAATTCAAACGATTGGATCGCGTATGTTTTTCTGCCAATTTTCTCGTTGACGGCGCTCTCGCCATAGCCGGAATAGAGTGTCAGACGATCCGCGTCCAGATTCAGCTCCAGTCCGTCAGCGTTCGCATAAACCAGCTTGTCGTTTGTTCTGAGGTAGAAACTTGTGCCTGACAGCCTAGGGAACTTTTCGATCTCTGATTGTATGGATTTGGAGTCCAGAACTATCGTGATAAAGCCGATTTTTTCACCATAACGGTGTGTGTCGCGCGACGCGAACAGATTCATACCAAAGAGAAACGTATCTCTGACGAGCAGATGATCTGCTTTTTTGAACCCGCCGTAGCGGATGTTCCCTTCGTGTTCGTTCAGCTTACCCAACATTTCATGAGCCAACCCAATTTTTCCGTACAGCGATGTGTGCTTGCCGGAAGCGTTTACGATGATAATGTCCACGATATCGGGGTTGGTGCTTTTGATGACTCCCATTAAGCTCTGTACTTTTTTTGACAGTTCATATATTCGTAAATTATCGTTTTCCGCCAGAAAATCTTGAACCGTCGTATCATAACCAAGATTGATCATAATACCCGAAATTTTTGCATAGTTGTCGGATACTCGTTGCTTCAGATTAGATACGAGCTCCATGTTATATTGCGTGTTCTGGTTCACGATGACTTCGCTGGATTGCCGGAATGCCATAATGCTGACCAACGGGATAACGGCAAGGAGGATGGCGCCGATTGCGAGCACCTGCGTCCGAATGGAAAGCTTGCTGAATACTCTCATCGCGTCTCCCTGTACTGCGTCGGTGTCATACCGTTCAGCCGTTTGAAGATGCGGGTGAAGTAGAAGTAGTCGTTAAAGCCACATTTTTCGCCGATCTGGCTCACGGTCATATCCGTCTCGGTCAGCAGCTTGCATGCGTACTGAATACGCTGACGGGACAAGTATTCTACGAAGTTTTCCCCTACCTCTTTCTTGAATAGCTGAGACAAGTAAGTGGGACTTAGATAAAACTTCTCGGACAGGCTCTGGATCGATATTCCCTGATTAAAGTGATGATGAATGTACGTAAGAATTTCCTTGATGCGGATATGCGTCACGCCTGCTAGTCTAGAGGACAGCTCGTCGGATAGATGGTTGAGCGTATGCTTGATAAGGTAGTCGATCATCACGTCGGAATGGCCGTAGTCGTAAGATAGCTGGTCATAGCCTTCAAGAAACCGGGTATGCTCTTTTACGCCTTCCCTAGTGAACAGATACATGACGGTATTGAAGATCAGATAAGCATCCTTGATTGTTAACTCATAGCGGTGGAACAACGGCCTACAGGACTCCATGACTGACATGAACCGCATTCTATCCTTCTGGGCGAGCGCGCCAGCCAGCTCGGATAGCAGAGTGTCAATCATCGATTCTGAAGGAGTGATCGGACGATAGACACCGCTCTTACCTGTCGAGAAATAGCCGTAAGCCGCTACGGACGCTGCCTCTAGCGAAGTTTCCAGTTGGGCAGGAGAGGCGGAGGATGGGCCTATGCCTATGCTGTAATCTATGGAGTTGCTGGATAAGTCGAATGAGCTCAGAAACCTCTCAGCCAGATGGCTATAAACGAGGAGACCTACCCGCCTGTTGTTTATGCGGAAGCGGATATGATGAATGTCTTCTCGGTATGGTGCCGGTACATATCCTTGTACGATAATCGGGGTTACGGGCATGTTCGCAGTTATCGGAATGCCAGCCGACGCAAGCTTCTCCGCCAGCAGCTGCACATTTCCGGAGCACAATACTTCGTACAGCTCTTGGGCGTCGCGTTCCGGCTCCAGCTGGGCTCGGTGTTTGAGGGTTTGCGAGAGCTTGCCCAGCATACTTTCAATTTCCTCGATCTCGAAGGGTTTCAGGCAATAGCCGAAGGTTCCGTAGTTTAACGCCTTCTGAGCGTATGCAAATTCCGCGTGCCCACTCAGTACGGCGAAGATCGTATGAGGGGAGATTTCCTTGCCCCGCTGAATTAGCTCAAGGCCGTTAACGAGCGGCATCTTAATATCGGTAAGCACGAAGTCCGGCCGCAGCTGCTCGATCAGCCCTAACCCATCTTGTCCATTCTCTGCCACTCCGACGACTTGAAAGCCGTATTTCTCCCAGCGCACGCCAGCCTTAATGCCTTCCACAATCCATCGTTCATCATCGATGATGACAGCTCTGTACATAGCAACGCCCCCTTTACAGCAATCGTATCGAGCATCCTTTCGGATTCGTATAGAAAAAAATAAGATAAATATGTGCAAAACTATGATTTTGAAAAAAAATAAGCACTTCAATAATAATAAACAGTGAATATACCGTTTTTATCTATACTCTGCAGTCCTAATTGTTCATTATAATATGGCTAAAACCATGATGGAAGGGGTTGTAGGAAAAGGTTGATACAAGTGTAAAGCGGACGATGCTCCTTGCCCGCATATGTGCTGGTTATGGCCGTTTATTATGTAAACGTTACCAGATCTGCTCTCAGTACACGACATATTATCATCGCGAGACGATGGGAACATCGGATTGTCAAAGTCCTGCCTTCCAGCATGCATGCAAAAACCATTGGCAGAATGATATCACTATGACAGATTGGAGTGGAGAGATATGGAGATTTATGTAATGGGTATAACGGAGGATCAAAAACAAGCACTATCCGAAGCGGCAAGCGGCTTGCGCGTGGCGTTCTCGGCGGAGGGGATTCCCGTGCAATTCATAGAGGGAAGTGGCGTGATAGCTGTTCAGTACGATGGGCAAGCGGCTGTAGTCTCTTGTGGCGGAGCTTCCCAGTTTGTTCGAGCGTTCGGACTGACTGTTGAGGGGATTAGAAAAGGCAAGCCGTTCAACTTGGAAGAGACGCCGTTGTATGACAGTCTGGGAGTTATGATCGATTGCTCCCGCAACGGTGTCCTCCATATGGATGCTTTCCAAAATATAATACTGCGCTTGGCGCTTATGGGCTATACGTCAGTGTAGCTGTATACGGAAGACACCTACGAGATGGAAGCCTATCCGTACTTCGGCCATATGAGAGGGCGCTATACGGCCGGGCAATGGAAGAGTATGGACCGTTACGCAGCGCTGTTCGGCATCGAATTGGTCCCTTGTATACAGACGCTTGCTCATCTCGGGCCTGCGCTGAAGTGGGGGGCGCATGCCGATCTGGTAGATTGCCATGATATATTGCTAATCGACGAGCCGAAGACCTACAAGCTGATCGATGAGATGTTCCGAACAATGGCGAGCAATCTGAGCAGCCGGAACATCAACATCGGGATGGACGAAGCGCATATGATGGGTTTGGGCAAATATTTGGACAAGCACGGTTATCATGACCGGTCTGCGCTGATGATGAAACATTTCTCCAAAGTCATGGACATAGCCCGTTCTTACGGGTACAAGCCTATGATGTGGAGTGACATGTTCTTCAGGCTTGCAAGCGGAGGCGAGTATTACGATCCCGAAAGTCAGATCAGGGAGGATATCGCCTCTCAGATACCTGAGGATCTGAGGCTGGTTTATTGGGACTATTACACGGAAGATCGAGCAAAATACGACGGAATGATGAGGAAGCACAAGCAGTTAAGTGACAATATCGTATTCGCCGGGGGGGGCTTGGAAGTGGATGGGATTCACCCCGAACAACGCGTTCAGCCGCCATATTGGGATAATGGCGCATGAGAGCTGCGTCGCAAGCGGGATACGCGAGACGATCGTCACGGCATGGGGAGACAATGGGGCAGAATGCTCTTTCTACGCGGTTCTACCTGCCCTGCAGCTGTGGGCGGAGCTTTGCTATAAGAACACGGGAGACGAAACTGTGCTTCGGGAGCGCTTTGCGACGTGCGCTGACGGCGATTACGGAGATTTCATGTCCTTGGATCTCACCAATCTTGTTCCTGATAATGCTTCGCCCGGTCGAAGCATGGGTAATCAGGTAAATCCAAGCAAATATTTGTTGTATCAAGACGTGCTCTACGGGCTGTTCGACAAGCATGTGCAGCCGGAAGCTTACAAGGAGCATTATGGCAGAAGCGCAGCGTTGCTGGAAGCCGCGGCAGAACGCAATCCTAAATGGAGCTCTCTCTTCGAGACGCAGGCCGCGCTTTGCAGCCTACTGGAGCTAAAGTCGTCTATCGGCATCGAGATAAGAGAGGCATACCTAAGCGGCGATAAAGAGAGGCTCGGGAAATACGCAGATACGCTGCTGCCAGAAATAAAGGAAAGAGCTTTACGGTTCATGAACGTGTATAAGCTGCAGTGGATGCAGGAGAACAAGATATTCGGCCTGGATGTATTCGATCTGCGAATGGGCGGGCTGCTGCAGCGGATCGAAGTAGCTATTCAACGAATCGGACAGTATGTACTTGGCGAGGTCGAAAATCTGGAAGAGCTGAACGAGCCGATTCTGTCATTCGATGCGAGGGAAGATAGCGAGACGAAAGTCATAAGCGTCGCCCTATGGCATTCGATTGCCACGCCATCGGTTATTTCGGGAATATAGAACGTCAGAAAGGCCACTATTAACGAACAGGAGATGGTTTCGACATGAGAATACTCTATTTGGACCTGGACTCACTTCGCCCCGATCATTTGGGCTGCTACGGCTATCATCGCACTACATCGCCTAATATTGACCGCATAGCGGGAGAAGGCGTTGTCTTCACCAACTATTATTGCTCCGATGCGCCATGCATGCCTTCTCGGACAGCTCTTATGTCGGGCAGATTCGGGATTCATACTGGCGTTGCGGGCCATGGAGGAACTGCGGCGGATATGCGACGGGACGGGGCGATACGGGGCTTCGAGGATCGTCTGAAGCGGGAGAGTCTCCCCTTTGTTTTACGGGAAGCGGGCTATAAGACCGCTACGATCAGCACGTTCGCCGACCGGCATTCCGCATGGACCTTCAACGCGGGATTCCATGAGGTCCATAACATTGGGGAGAATGGATTGGAATCAGCGCATCAGTTACTCCCAACCGCGCTGAAGTGGTTAGAGGACAATGGGCGATCTGACCAATGGTTCCTGCATCTGAACTTCTGGGATCCTCATACGCCTTACCGAGTGCCGAATCATTACGGTCATCCGTTCGCGGATGAACCGTTGCCAGAGTGGTTGACGGAGGAGGTATTCGAGTCCCATCTGCAGAAGGAGGGGCAGCACAGCATTGCGGATATGAACGCGCTTGCGAAGTCGCATTACAGCAAGTGGCACAGGCACGGGAAGCAGATCGAATCCTATGAGGACATCCGTCAGATTATTGACAATTACGATTGCGCGATTCGCTACATGGATGATCATATTGGAAAGGTGCTGTCACAGCTGGAGCAGCTCGGCGTGCTGGAGGATACGGCTATTCTCATCAGTGCCGACCATGGAGAGAATCTGGGAGAGCTTGGCATCTATTCCGAGCACGGCACAGCCGACCAGGGTACCTGCCGCATTCCAATGATCTTCCGCTGGCCGGGCGGCGCGCGAGGCGTGAAGAATGAGGGACTGTATTATCATTTGGATCTGGCCTCCACGCTGGCTGATCTTGTTGGTGCAAAACATCCGAAGCGCTGGGACGGCATCAGCTATGCCGACAGCATTTCAGGCAAATCCGATCAAGGAAGAGACTACCTCGTATTGACACAATGCGCCCATGTCTGCCAGCGGAGCGTCCGATTCGGGGATTGGCTCTACATTCGATCCTATCATGACGGTTATCATGGTTTTCCGAAGGAAATGCTATTCAATCTGAAGGATGACCCTTACGAGCAAAACGATCTGGCGAAGGAGCGGCGGGATTTGTGCAAGGAAGCTGTTTATCTGCTTAACGAATGGCATGACGACATGATGGCGACGATGGACTGCGACATCGATCCGTTATGGACAGTCATGAAGGAAGGTGGTCCGCTGCATGCCGAGGAGTATCGAAACTGGAGGGATCAATAGCAGAGTATAGAGTCGGCGTGTGTGCGCCGGCTTTTTTTTTTTTTTGGACTATGTACATATGTATGGCGTCTATGTCGGATTATGTGGTTGAACATAATTGAAAGCACTTTCATTATGGAGTCCACATAGAAGGCTGATTATGTCCATACTCCGCTCTCGCCATCCATTCTATACTAAAAAAAAGAGGACAATGTTCCACTAATACACAAATTTAGAAAAGCAAGGAGTGACTTCTGATGCGCAGCGGGGCAAGCGTTAGAACAACGAAGAAGCTTTGGGACACAATGCTTCAGTACAAATATTTTTATCTGATGGTTCTGCCGGTTATCGTATGGTACGCGCTGTTCGCATATGCGCCAATGTACGGCGTGACGCTGGCGTTTAAGACTTTCGACTACAATGGCGGTATTCTAGGCAGCCCCTGGATCGGACTTGAGCATTTCCAGAAAATATGGACTGACGCGGATTTCCATACTGCATTCAAGAACACGATCGTCATCAGCTTGATGAAGCTGCTTATCAATTTCCCTATGCCGATTTTTTTAGCCATTTTACTTAATGAATTCTCCAGGAATACAGCCAAACGATTTTTTCAGACGGTTCTTACGTTTCCTCACTTCATCTCTTGGGTTGTGCTGGCGGGTATTATTACGGACATGCTCAGTCGCGACGGCGTTGTGAACCAATTCATCATGGCTTTGGGCTTCGAGTCCATCTCGCCGCTTACGGATAAGGAATCCTTCCGGCCTCTCCTGTATATCACGCATATGTGGAGGGAAGTCGGCTGGGATTCGATCATTTATCTGGCTGCACTGGCGGGCATTAATCCCGAACTGTACGAAGCGGCAGAGATAGACGGAGCTAACCGGTTCAAGAGACTGCTCCACATCGCCTGGCCGGGCATTAAAAGCACCGTGGCGATCCTACTCATTCTCCATGTTGGCCAGCTTTTGTCACAAGGCGCAAGCTTTGAGCAAATCTTTAATTTATACAGCTCGCCAGTCTATTCCGTAGCCGATGTCGTCGATACGTATATCTACCGGACGTCATTCCAGATAGGTGGAGATTTTGGTTATATGACGGCAGCTGGACTCATTAAGTCAGTCATCAGCCTGGTGCTTCTCGTATTAGCGAACACGATCGTGAAGCGAATGGGTGAGGAAGGACTCTATTAAACTAAAGCTTGGAGGTATTCCGCAGATGAAGCTAACGCATGCAAAGAAGAGGACAAGGCTAAGCACTTTCGACATCGCCGTATATATCGTGCTTGGACTGCTGTCTCTCATCACTTTTTTTCCGTTTTACAACGTGCTTATCATTTCGTTCGCCAAATTTGAGGTGATCAGTCAGTTCAATCTCTACATGCTGCCCTTGTCCTTCGATTTAACGGCTTACAAGGTAATCCTGTCCGATACGAAGTTTTGGAGCTCTACGGTTAATACGGTCATTGTTACCGTCGTCGGCGTATTGTTCAGCATGACGATATCGGTTGCAGGCGCTTACGCGCTCTCCAAGAAAGGGATGCCAGGCCGGAACGCAATGCTGACGTTAATCCTGTTTACGATGTTTTTTAACGGCGGGCTTATTCCATTCTATCTCATCATTAAATCGCTGGGGCTAGTCAACAGTATACTCGTTATGATCATACCGGCAGGCTTGAATACGTTCTACTTGATTATTATGAAAAACTATTTCGGCACGCTTCCGGAGAGCTTAGAAGAATCCGCGAAGCTGGACGGTGCCAACGACCTGTACATTTTGCTCAAGATCGTTCTGCCCATCTCTGCGCCGTTCATCGCCACCTTCGGTTTATTCTACGCTGTGGAGCGTTGGAACGAGTGGTGGTACGCGCTCATCTTCATTAGCGACTCTGCCAAGACGCCGCTCCAGATTTACTTGCGGGAGACGCTCATCACAAGCAATCAGCTGCTTAACACGCTGGCTCAGCAAGCGGCTGACAGTGCTTCCAGCAAGGTGTACACCCCCGCTTTGCAGATGGCGACGATCGTCATTTCGAGCGTGCCCATCCTTATGGTATATCCCTTCCTCCAGAAGCACTTCGCCAAAGGGATACTAGTAGGCTCCATTAAAGGATAAGGAAATTGATATAGATGCTTGTCCTATCCTAACAAAAGCTTCAAAATGAAAAAAAGGGAGGCTTCACAAATGAAAGGATTTAAGAGGTTTGGCTTCATCATGGTAGGTTTGGCATTGATGACAGGATTGCTGTCGGCTTGCAGCGGCAATGGAAACGAGAAATCTTCCGAGAGCGAGAATGCAGCAGCAACGAATTCGGGTACGGGAGGCGAGGAAAACCCGTATAAGGATCCAATGCAAATTTCCGTTGCTTTCTGGGATGTAGAAGCAGAAGTCGCAAAGATCGAGAATGACCCGATCGTGCAGGATATTCTGAAAAAATTCAATATTACTATTAAGCCAGTCAATACGACTTGGGATGACTATGGCCAGAAAATTCAAATGTGGGCCGCGTCCGGACAACTGCCTGACGTATTCGCGATCGACGCAATAGGCACGCAATATCAGCGCAAATGGGTCGATCAAGGCGTCGTTGCCCCTTTACCGGATTTGACGAATTATCCGAATTTAGCAAAATATTTTGAAGCGCCGGACATTGCGGGACTGGCTGTCGATGGCAAGCAATACACGATTCCAAGAAGGATGTTCCCGAGCACAGACTGGAGCGCGCTTGATCGCGTCGTCTACTACCGTTGGGATTTGGCACAGGAGGCCGGCATTACGAAGGAGCCGGAAACTTGGGAAGAGTTCAAGGTGATGCTTGATGCTATAGTGAAGGCCGATCCGGAAGGCAAAAGGATTACTGGTCTGACATCGTCTCAAGTGAAGATGCTGGGCGGATTGTTCTGGCTGTACGGCAACCCGGTTGCCACAAGCGACGGCAGTGGAGCGGATTTCAAATGGATCAAGGAAGACGGCAAGTTCATTCCGGCTGTATTCTCCAAGACCGCTCTGCCTGCTCTTCAGAACATGAAAGATATGTATGACAAAAATCTGATCGATCCGGACATCGCGCTTACCAGCCCGGAAATCGCATACGACAAATTTGCTTCAGGCAAATCCGCAGCAATGCTTTCCGGAGGTGGATTCATTAACCTCGATGCGAACATCCAACGCAAACGTTGGGCGAACAGCTACCCGGATAAGGAAATATCGGAAACCGTAAAAGTATTGAAACCGCTAATAGGGCCTGATGGAGAGCGTCATCACGCCATCTTCAAAACGTACTGGTCGGAGAGCTACTTTAGCGGCAAGATCGATCCGAAGAAGCTTGACCGTATCCTTGCACTCTTTGATTACGTACTTTCTCCCGAAGGCAAAACATTGCTTACCTATGGTATCGAAGGCGTCGATTACAAGGTAGAGGGTGATAAGAAGATCATGCTGGAAACGAAAGCGCTGAACGAGAAGTATCCAGCCATTTCCTTCCTAAGAGACTTAGTTGCTTATGAAACGGCAGACCGTTACGATCTAAGCAACCCGTCCATCAGCGACGTAGGTCTCAGAGAAGAAGCGGTGGAGTACATCGACTGGATTCTGAATAACACGAAAGTGCCGGAATACGACATTCGCTTGACCTATATGTCGACTCCAACTAAGGATAGCTTTACAGTATTCGATCACGATGATTTACTTAACGTAATGTTATCGAAGGAACCTGTGGAGCAAGCTTGGCAGAAGATCGTTGACGGCTACAAGTCTAAGGGCCTTGACAAGATGATTGAAGAAGTGAACACGAAGGCGAAAGAGCAAGGGATCGAATAGTTTAGGCGTGGAGGCGATTCAAGGCGGGAAACCCGTCTTGAATCGCCTGTTGCTGTTTATGGGATCGGATACGAATGGCATAAGTGGGCGATCAGAACAATACGATTCCGATAACCGCTGCTCCCCCAATTACGCTGATCGGATGGACTTTATATTTGATAATGGCTAGAAAGGCTAAGACACCGATTAGTAGGTTTGCGAAGGTAGACCAATGATAGATGGTTTCAGAATGATCAGAGAATCCAAAATGAATCGCGGCGTATGCGATCAAGCCCGTAATAATCGGACGCAGACTGTAAAAGGAGGATTTAACCCATAAATTCTTATTCATCTTATAAAAAAAAGCAGCGATTAAAATAACAATGAACAAAGAAGGCAGGACAATCCCCACTGTGGCTGTGACGGCACCCATTAGCCCACCCGCTTGGTAACCGACTAGCGTGGCATTATTGGTTGCGATAGCCCCGGGCGACATACCGGCTAGTGAAACGATCCGCTGATACTGCTCAGTTGTTAGCCAGCCGTACCTCTCCACTTCGTACTGAATCGTAGGAATGACGGCATATCCGCCGCCAAAGGACAATAGCCCAATCTTGAAAAAGGAGATAAATAATTGCCAATATAACATGGAGCTCCCCCTAAATATAGTATTCAATCATTGCGGAATTGTCATGAGAGACCCTTTCGGTCTGAATGGTCAGTCCGAGCAGCTGCTTCAAGCGGATCAGGACAATTCCGAAGCCTAATCCGAACAAGATCATGGCCGTCGGACTTATCTTGGTCAGCAAAAGAAGAGCTAACGAACAGACTGAGATAAGGATAGTAGTCCAGTCGAACAAGGCTGTTTTTCCCATTTTGAAAGCTGCTGTGGCGATTAGCCCGATGATTGCACCGTGGATACCCTTGAATGCGGCTTCTACCTTTGGTTCAGATTGGAAGGCCGCATAAAAGGCACTAAGCAAAAAAACGATTATAAAACTGGGAAGCGTAATGCCTAGGGTAGCGGCGATTGCGCCGGGTATATTACCCATCCGATAACCCAGAAAGGCAGAAGCGTTCACGCCAATACCTCCTGGTGCTGCTCCTGCTAATGACATTAAATCATTCATTTCTTGGCGAGTTATCCATTTCCGCTTATCCACAATTTCTTTTTCAATCATCGGAATCATGGTGTATCCTCCGCCAAAAGTAACGGGGCCGATTTTGACAAAAGTCCAAAATAATTGAAATAAGAGCGACGTTCCATTCGGGGGGCGCATCTTCATAGTTGACACCTCTTCTTGCTTCGGTTTTCTTTATTATACCATCTTTATTCCAAAACGGAATAAAGTATTAAGGAAAACTTTATAAATAATTTTTATTGAGGCTATAAAATCGTAATAACGGATGGGAATACTTGATTTTTTCTATGTTTTTTTATTTCTCTATTCTTCTTTTTACCAATGTGGTATTAAGGTTGTGAAGAAAGGTCTATAACATAAACGGCACGATGGTTATACGTCCAAGAGTCGATACTGCGGGGCTGCCGTCCGATTATAGAGCGGAACGAGATATTCAAACTGAAAATAATTCTATCAGTAACGTATTTCTCTATGCTAAACTGTGTGGAATATCACTAGACTGCAATAAAATGACCACTGAGCTTAAAGGGAAAGGGACGAGTAAACTGGAGCCAAAACATTCATGCTGTTCAATCAGCCGAGGACGAGTATCGCCAACTGCAGCCATTCAATTAAAATCTGAACCTGAAGAAACGATCATAGTGACCTATGATAATAACAGCTTCATTTCCTTGGAAGGCGGGGAATTTTATATGGGGACGGACACAGCGGAAGGATTTCCGGCAGACGGGGAGGGGCCCATACGGAAAGTTCGCGTCAATCCGATCCGTATTTCACCTTACGCGGTTACTAACAAACAATTTAGCACATTCGTTCAAAAAACGGGTTATGTGACGGAAGCAGAACGATTCGGCTGGTCCTATGTGTTTCATTTGCTAGCGTCGGAACAAACGCGTCAGCGCGTTGTGAACGTACCACAGCAAGTTCCCTGGTGGCTTGTAGTGGAGGGTGCTTATTGGGCGAAGCCGGAAGGAGCTGATTCGTCAATCGAGGATCGTATGAACCACCCGGTTGTTCATATATCATGGCATGACGCTGCAGCTTATTGTGCATGGTCGGGAACGCGTTTGCCGACGGAGGCAGAATGGGAATATGCAGCAAGAGGCGGGTTGAACAGGAAGACGTATCCGTGGGGGGACCTGTTAAAGCCGGAGGGCAAGCATATGTGTAACATTTGGCAGGGCAAATTCCCGGTTAAAAATAATGCAAGTGATGGCTATGTGGGTACAGCACCCGTAGACGCTTATGAACCAAATGGATATGGCCTTTATAATATGTCTGGTAATGTGTGGGAGTGGTGCGCGGATTGGTTTAGTCCACAATATCATAGAAGAACGACAGATGAGAACCCTCTGTTCACCGATCCAACAGAGAGGCGTTCGCTGCGAGGAGGCTCTTATTTGTGCCATCGTTCCTACTGCAATCGCTATCGGGTTGCAGCTAGAAGCAGTAATACGCCAGACAGCTCGTCGGGGAATATGGGATTTCGCGTCATAGAAGACCATAACGTACGATAAACGGTCATACTAGGCGATTATATAAAACTAAACGGGCGCTGCGCGGGGAGTTCATTCTTTTCTTATCGAATCAACGGGGAGGTATACATGTGAAGAAGTCTGTTGTAGTCATAGACGATAAGCCACTCATACTGCAATCGATCGTACAGACGGTGGACTGGGATGGACTAAACTGCACAATTGTGGGCCAGGCCGCAGATGGCATCGAAGGCAAGCAGGTCATTCATGATAAGCAGCCGGATATATTAATTACAGATATTAAAATGCCTGGCCTTAGCGGACTTGATCTAGCTGAATATATGCATTCCGTTTTTCCGAGGTCCAAGACCATTCTTATAACCGGATATCAGGATTTCGAATTCGCTAAACAGGCAGTTAGGCTCGGAGTATATGACATTGTTGTGAAGCCCATCCACAATGATGAGCTTCAGCGCATCGTTAGACAAGCGGTTCAGGCACTCGATAGCGAGCAGTCCAATCTGTCGCAGCAAGCGAAGCGGGATGAAGCGTTCAGCTTACTTACTGAGCATCATCAAAGCTCGCTGCCATCGCTTAGAAGCAAGCTCATCTCCGAGTTGATTGGCGGGAGCAACCCGCCGGATGGTTTTCTTGTGAAAGCAACCGCGGAGCTAGGAATTGAATGGAGCTCCGGCTCCGTGATTATTGTCCGTTCGAAACGGATGCTTGAAACCGTGCAGGGCGCCAATAGTCAAAGCATTAACCGGCAGCTTCGCGGTGAATTGATGGAAATGGCCCGAGCCGCAGCAGCATTGCGGAAATTTGAAATTATTGAATCGTATCGGCATGATGATTTTGTACTCGCTTGCCTGTTTCCGAAGCCTTTGCCTCCGCGTGAAATGAAGCTGAAGCTGCAGAGCTTCTGCCATGATTTGATCGAGCTGATCCGTCAAAAGCACGGACTGCTCTGCTGCATTGCTGTTAGCTCCAACTACCGGCAGCTTCAGACGCTGCATGAAGCATTTTACGAGGCATCGACATTGATGGACACGAGCTTTTTTCGAACCGAAGAGCCTGTCTTGTTTCCAGAAACGTTCGAGCCAGCGGAAGAGGGCGTTAAATTCTCGATTATTCGCGATCTTGAGGAATTTAATCAATTGCTGGAGTACGCTACTGGCGATGAGATGATCGGTCATTTGGAGAAGTTTCTCGAGCATATCAAGGCCTATAGCAAAGGAAATATTTTGGTAGTGAAAGGTTTGCTCTCCGATGTCTGCCTTGCTGCTGCCCGCTATTATTACCGGATCACCGGAGACGAGTTCGGCTTCGACAAGAGCATCGATGAAATTTTGGAGGATGTATATCGACTGCCTGACATGAAGACAGCAACGGATTATTTGTCAACATTCATTAAAATTGTCAAAAACAAGCTCGAAGGCGACGATAAAGAATATAGTCTCGTCGTTAAAAAATCGATTGAATATATTAATAATCATTTTGCCGAGAGCATCACATTAACCTCGATTGCTGATCATTTTGGGCTCAGTCCAAGCTATTTGAGCAGGCTGCTGAGAGCAGAATCTGGCATTAACTTCGTTGATTTGGTTGCTAAGGCTAGAATCGAGGCAGCAAAGCGACTGCTTCGCAATCCACGGCATAAGGTGAATGAGGTTGGAGAAATGGTGGGATATAAGGAGTATGCCTATTTCTATCAGGTATTCAAAAAAATCGAAGGCGTGTCTCCCAAGGAATACAAGAATAGAAGTAAAGAATCCTAATAAAACCGTAAAATCACAGTCTTCCTTTCAGTCAGCGAGTACGTTAAACTTTTGCCTAATTGGAGTATTAAATTAAAAGAGGAGCGTCTGTTCAATGTTGTTAGCGTTTACATTCGGGAAGGAGCATGGTAAATGACGATTAACCATTTGCAGCGGGAAGAAGTAGAGGTGTTAATCGCGAAGGTGATAGCGGGAATGCAGGACTTAGAGGTGATCAATGAGGAGGAAGCTCCCTTTAGCATGATATCCATGGAAACATGGGACTGGTCTCAAGGGGTCGGATTATTTTCTCTCTATTTGTACTATAAAGAAACGGGCAATCGAGAGATTTTGAATTACCTGACTGATTGGTTTGATCGTCGACTTCGGGAAGGGCTGCCGGCCAAAAATGTGAATACGATGTGCCCGCTGCTGACGCTCAGTTATTTGTACGAGGAAACGCGCACGCCGGAATATTTAGTCATCTGCGAGGAATGGGCTAGCTACGCCGTGAATGAAATGCCGCGCACACAGGAGTTCGGAATTACGCATGTTACACGAGATAGCAGGAATGAAGGCGAGCTGCGGGATGAAACTTTGTACATGACTGTGCTTTTCATGGGCCGGATGGGCGTTCTTCTAAGAAATGAGTATTACGTACAAGAGAGTATTCGCCAGTTTCTAGTCCACCTCAAATATTTGACTGACACGCAAACGGGGCTGTTTTTTCACGGCTGGTCCTTCATTCGCAGAGATAATTTCGCCAGGGTGCTCTGGGCACGCGGCAATGCTTGGTATTTGGCAGGTTTAGTTGACTACCTCGATATGGTCCAGCTGCCGCTCAGTATTGAAATTTTTTTACTGGCTTCTATGGAGCAGCAGGTGCGCAAGCTTACCGAGCTCCAGGCCGATAGCGGCATGTGGCATACGCTGCTTGACGATAAAGATAGCTATGAGGAAACCTCAGCGACAGCAGGCTTTGCTTACGGTATTTTGAAGGCAGTGCGCAAAGGATATATTAGCGAGACTTACCGGGAATCAGGCATTGCCGCACTGCAGGCGGTTTTAAACCGAATTGACGTGACCGGAATGGTGCAAGGCGTATCGTATGGTACCCGGCTTGGCTTGACTGCGCAATTTTACAAGGACATTCCACAGAGCTCTATGCCGCATGGCCAATCGATGACGCTGCTGATGTTAGTGGAGAGCCTGTATCATTTAGACGAATAGCAATCCTAGCAGGAACGAGTGATATATGGTGCGTAAAATAAGAGAGTTTTTTGTTGATGCCAAGCTAAGAACAAAGTTTTTGCTCTCGTTCACGGTCATTATTTTGATCACCGTCTTAGTAATTAGCGGAATTAATTATTGGGTGTCGGTCGGTGTCATTAAACGGAATTCAGGTGATTTCTCACAATATTTGATTGGACAGATCGGTATCAACATTGAGAAGAACACGACGGATATTGAGGAGATGGCTTTTCAGCAGTTCCGTAATTCTTCTCTTAGCGAAATGCTTAGTCAGTCCGTGGGGGAGGAGGATACCTACTCTAGGGACAAGTATATCAATGATTTTCTAAACGATATGCTGTTTTTTAAGGAATATTATTTGTCCGTATTCATCATTGATGTGAACGATAAGCGATATTCCATCGAGCGTAAAGGGGTAATGAGATACAATGCGGAATTGATAAAACAAATTAATATCGACGAGATAAAAGAGAAAAGGGGCAGGGCAACTTGGTACCGCGGATCAAACGATGCGTTGTACATGGTCAAAGCACTGTACGATATTGAAACGACTAAATATGTGGGCATTATCGCGATCGGCGTGGAGAGCAGCTATATCAGCGACATCTTAACCGATGTTCATAACCTGATGGACGGGGATATTCTTATCCTGAATGAGAGCAATGAAATTTTTGTTGTCAGTACCCATTTGAGCGAGGCTGCACAATATTATATGAATCATGACCTGTATATGATTAATACGGTTCAAAGTGACTTCCAGCATGGAGGCAAGCATTATATTTCAAGCGTCCTCTCCACCGATTACGACAAATGGAAAATCGTGCAGATTATCGATGTTGGACAGCTCACGCGTGGAACGGAAAGTCTTAAATATTGGACAATTAGTACGTTAATTGTGTCGTTATTAGTTGCTTTTATATTGGCCGCTCAAATTTCCAAAAGCATAACTGAAAATATCCGCTTGCTGCTGAGAGCGATGTCCAGCTTCTCTTTGGATTCCAATCATCAAATCATTGTGCCGAGAAGTCGTGACGAGGTCGGCATGCTTACTGTCAGATTCAATACGATGTCAGAGAAGATCAACGATTTGTTTAATTCGGTTTATCGCGAGAAGCTGCTGAAGCAGAAAGCCGAGTATCGGACGTTGCAGTTTGAATACAAGGCGCTACAAGCGCAGATGAATCCCCATTTTCTATACAATACATTGGAATCTATTCATAGTATGGCAAAGATTAAAGGCGAGGAGGAGATAGGCGAGTTAATCTATCTGCTCGGCAAGCTGCTCCGTGAAAGCATTCGCAAGAAGGGGGATCAAATTGCCCTGCGGGAAGAAATTGAGTTCAGCGTCAATTATTTGTCCATTCACAAAATGATTTATGGCGATAGAATCGAAGTAGAGTACTTGCTTCATGAAAAATTAAATGACTGTCAAGTGCCTAAGTTTATACTTCAGCCGCTCATTGAGAATGCAATCGTTCACGGTATTGAAACGAAGCCTGGAAAAGCGCTCATTCGCATTAGAAGCTATGAGGAAAACGGGGATATGCTGCTTGAGGTTATTGACAACGGCATCGGCATGGACGAAAAAAAAGTCGAGCGATTGCTGGACCCCGTATGGTACGAATCACAGGACGGAACGAACAAGCATACCAACGTAGGTGTCATCAGCGTGCACAAGCGAATTCGCATCCTATATGGAGCTAGCTACGGACTTTTGATTCGCAGTAAACCCGGGGAAGGAACGACGGTCCGCATTCGGCTGCCAATCGTTCAGCATACCGAATAAGGTGCGGTTTTCAGGTTATCTGTGATCGATAACAACAAAATAGCTAATATAAGCGCAAGAATCCCCAATGGTAAGCATTTGTAGTTCTTGTAAAATAGGAAGCAATGAAAGACAAGGTTCCGTTGCTGACAAGGAGCTATCTTATGCAACATCCATAGGAGAGTGAAGCCAAGTGAATGCTACAAAGCAGATGGTAAAGGATTGGCCGGCGGTGCGCGATAAAATTCAAACCTTTGACTGGGCTAGCCGAATCGTTCATACGTTTAAGCCAACCACGGATTGGTGGGTCGCTAATTATAAGGACGATGTAAACCGGGTAGCCGGCTGGGGACATCATTATTTCTGTGATCAATGCTTCGCGGCACTGATCTTTGATCCAGGCAATCCGAACGAGCATCGCTGCAGCGGCTGCGGTGAGATTAGAGCAGCGCAGGAGGTGGATGATGCTTGGTGCTATATATACAGAACCTCGGCATGCACGCAGGTGTTTCACGCAGCTGTTTTGTACAATTTATACGGGGATCCTTCCTATTTGGCTTTTATACGAAAAGTGCTGGCGTTTCTATGCGAGCACTATGGCAGCTTCCAGGTGCGCACCCCTCCCGGACAGGAAGGACGCTTCACTGGCTGTGATTTAACGGATGGAGTAGCTGACATCTGGCTGTTGAACGGCATGGAGCTGGTGAAGGATTGCTTCACGCAAGACGAGCTGGACCTGTACAAGAACCGTTTCTTTATTCCACAAGCTGAATTTTTGATCGAGAAGGTCGGCTGCACCCCGAACATTATTTGCTGGATGAAAGCGGCAGCGGGAATGATCGGCCTGTTTTTCAACGAACGGATCTGGTGCGAACGAGCAGCAGCAGGGGAGAACGGTATTAAGATGAGGCTCGCTGAAGGACTGCTGCCTGAAGGGTTCTGGTATGAAGCATCGTTCCATTATCATTTCTACTGTGCGGAAGGTCTTACGTACTATCACGCGTTTTGCAAGCTGTATGACTATGATTTTCCGATTCTGGAGGACGCGCTTCTGCGGATGTATCGTTACCCAGTCAAGTACGCATTCGCAAGCGGATATTTTCCGAATCCAAAT
Source organism: Paenibacillus sp. FSL H8-0548 (assembly GCF_038630985.1). Lineage (NCBI taxonomy): Bacteria > Bacillati > Bacillota > Bacilli > Caryophanales > Paenibacillaceae > Paenibacillus > Paenibacillus sp. FSL H8-0548. The sequence continues at coordinate 5,754,908 of NZ_CP152049.1, read as the reverse complement.
GACGGCTGGCCGCTGCTTAGGTTCGGCAATTACGCTCAGCAATACGAATGGATTCGCAACATGCACGACGAACCGTCGTTTCGTTATGCTTTATCGCGCAGCTATGACAAGCCGGATCAAGCATTTATCGGCGCCAATATTGGCGGTGTAGCTCGTCTGTTGTTTGGAAGGGATTGGGCAAATGAGGAATTCGATAAAGTCGCTGCAGGCAGCGGCTTGCCAGACGGACAGTCCCACTACGATAAGGATATTTATTTTGCCATGCTGCATAGCGGCGAAGCCTCGGTCTTCCTTAAATACGGCTATGTGATTAGGGAACATTCCCATGCCGATATTATGAATTTTGAGTTGAATCTGAACGATGAAGTCGTCTCGCGAGATATTTCCAACAGCGGCTACGGTTCCGATTTGTTCAGGGAATGGCAGCGCAAGACGATTGCCCACAATTCAGTCATGATCGATAGACAGACGCAGCCGAACCGTCCTATAGGAAGAATGGAACGGTTTGATAAAGAACGGAATTTGTGCCGCGTATCCGCGGATGAGGTTTATCCAGGTATAGGCTTTTCTCGTTCCATGCAGCTGCAATCGGACACTTTGACGGATATTTTCGAGGTGAAGCCTGAAAGCGGACATACAGATGAGCATACGATTGACTGGCTGTTCCACTGCTCTGGCGAATTCAGCTCGCAGTTGACGTTTACGCCTTGCGGCCCTCCAGGCAGTGAGGATGGATACCAATTGATGCTGGAGACGGCCTGCTGCGAAATCAATACCGACTGGGAAGCAGTCTGGACATTGGCGGATAAGCAGCTCACGCTTCGTATGGAGGGTGCTCCGGGAACGAGTGTCTATCTATTCAGAGGTTATGAGCACCGGCTTGATCAAACACGGTGGGGTGTCATGATTCGCCGGAACGGCAATTCCGCAGTTTTCAAGGCGGAGTACAAATGGACGATAGTCCATTAAACGATTGAAGCAGCATCATGAGGAGGAGCTTCCATGGACGAGAGCAAGGCTTGGAGCAAGGAAGAGATTTGTACCCACTTGGGTGATGACTACGATCGTTATCTTGGAGCGATCGTACCGCCAATATTTCAAAACACACTATTTACCCGTAAAAATATGGACCACGGCTACACGTACACCCGTGTAGCCAATCCGACGACAGAAATTGCCGAGAAGAAGATTGCGGCACTGGAGGGGGCGGAGCAAGCCCGCTGCTTCTCGTCCGGAATGGCGGCGATAACAGCCGCGCTGATGAGTGTTATGGAAAAGGACTGCCATATTATTTGTCCGTTAAATGTATACCCTCCAACGAAGAGCTTCCTCGACACATATATGAAGAAGTTTGGGGTGGAGACGACGTTTGTGTCGGGTGAGAGCACAGATGAGCTAGAAGCGGCCATTCGACCAAACACGAAGGCAATCTATCTCGAGACACCGCTCTCGAACGTATTTACGCTGCAGGATTTACGGGCAATCGCGGCGATTGCTAAAGCGAAGGGCATCATAACTATCGTGGATAATACATGTGCAACGCCGCTATTTCAGAATCCAATTGCTTACGGCATCGATATTGTCGTTCATTCCGCGACCAAGTACATGGGCGGGCACAGCGATATTCTAGCTGGTGTCATGGTCGGCAGCAGCGAGCGGATGGAGCAAGTCACTCACCGTGAGCGAGGCATGTTCGGAGCAACGATGGACCCGCATCAGTCATGGCTGCTGATCCGCGGACTTCGGACACTTCCGCTGCGGATGCGGCAGCATCAGGAGAGCGGCCTTCGTTTAGCCGAATTCCTTGAAGCTCATCCGCTCGTAGAGCGTGTGCTATACCCCGGACTTCCTAGTCATCCGCAATATGAACTTGGACGCAGTCAGATGAGCGGTTATTCCGGCTTAATCAGCTTTGTACCCCGCGGTAACCAGGAGCAGATTATCGCTTTTATCAAAGGACTGGAGCTGTTCGAGGAGGGGCCGAGCTGGGGAGGATTTGAGAGCTTGATCAATTCGCCGGGACTTTGGATTGACGAGGAAACCTCCAAACAGACGGGAATGCCACAAAGGCTGATCCGCATCTCTATCGGGCTGGAGCATCCTGATTCACTGATGAATGATCTTGACCGCTCACTAGCGGGCATGAAGCGTAATTAACTGACATGAAGCCATCCGGCAAACTGCCGGATGGCTTTTTTTTTGTGAAACGAAGACAAGAAAACTAATAAAAAGTAAAATGTGACTCATATAAAATAGGCTCTCATACAGTTACACTTGAAATATCGCAAAGCACATCTCAAGCGATGAAGAGGAGCTCCCCAACTGGAATCGTCCATAACGATAGTAAAAATGCAAGCGTATACATTATTAGGTTTCTGCAAACCTGATGAAGCAGAGTGAAAGGTGTGACCTTCAGCAAATGAATAGACTGGATGTGCAAGAGCTAATCGAGAAAGTGATCGTCGGCATGAGGAATTTGGAAATTACAATTCAAGAGGATACGGTCGATAGTATTATCTCCATGGAGGTTTGGGATTGGTCTCAGGGTGTAGGCCTATTCTCGTTATACCTCTATTACAAAGAAACCGGAAATACAGAAATTCTGGAGTACTTAACCAACTGGTTCAATAGGCAGATCGAGCGAGGGCTTCCGGAAAAGAATGTAAATACAATGTGTCCGCTGCTGACTTTAAGCTATCTATATGAAGAGACAAGGGAAGAGAGCTACCTTCGCATATGCGAGGAGTGGGCGAGCTATGCGGTAGAACGGATGCCGCGTACGCCGGAATTTGGCATTACGCATACGGCGGTGGACAGTCCGAATGAGGGTGAGCTATGGGACGATACGTTGTACATGACCGTATTGTTCATGGCCAGAATGGGCGTCGTTCTAAACCAGCCGTCTTACGTCGAAGAAAGTGTAAGGCAATTTCTCGTACATCTGAAATATTTGACAGATACGAGTACCGGACTGTTTTTCCACGGATGGAGCTTCGAGGAGAATCATCATTTTGCTAGAGCCAGATGGGGCAGAGGCAACGCTTGGTATACAGCTGGGCTTGTTGATTATCTGGATATGATATCAGTGCAGCAAGGCGTGAAGGAATTTTTGCTAACCTCACTTGAGAGGCAGGTCAGCAAGCTTTCCGAGCTGCAGGCGCCGTCAGGCATGTGGCATACATTGCTGGATGATCCTTCCTCATATGAAGAAACATCGGCAACAGCGGGATTCGCTTATGGAATACTCAAGGCCGTTCGCAAAGGCTATCTTAGCGAAAGCTACAGGGAGACTGGGATGCGCGCGCTGCAAGCGGTCATCCATAGAATTGACGCTAACGGCACGGTGCAGGGAGTTTCCTATGGCACAAGGATGGGACGCACGCTGGAGTTTTACAAAGAGATCCCGCAATGTCCAATGCCCTACGGCCAATCGATGGCATTGCTGATGCTGGCGGAGAGCTTGCACCATTTTCCAACGGCAGAGAGAGGTTGAGCATTGAAAATCAATGTCAGGAGGGGAGCGGGCAATGAAGGAACAAGCAGTTAATCGAATCAGCGCATCTGGAGCCGCCAAAATAGCTCTTAAGGAATGGAAGAAAAATTATGCTCTTTATTTGCTGCTACTGCCTGCGATCGCTTTTTTTATCATTTTTGCATATATCCCCATGGGGGGATTGATCATCGCCTTTAAGGACTACAATATTTTCACAGGAATTTGGGCGAGTGATTGGGCTGGTCTGGCCAACTTTAAAGAAATGTTTTCGATTCCAGAATTTTTTCGAATTACGCGCAATACGCTGCTCTTGAATATACTGGGACTGCTTGTAGGCTTTCCAGCCCCTATTATTCTCGCCCTAATGCTGAACGAGATTCGTTCTAAATATTTTAAGAAGATTTCTCAATCCTTGCTATATTTGCCTCACTTTATGTCATGGATTGTACTTGGAGGCATTGTTTATGCGGTGCTGTCTCCAAAATACGGCATCGTCAATGAGATTATGCGCTGGATAGGAATGAATGAATTTTATTTTATGGCGGATAAAACCTCATGGGTTATTGTTTATACGTTATCGGCGGTCTGGCAAAGCGCAGGCTGGGGAACCATTATATATTTGGCTGCGATCACCGCGATAGATCCTTCGCTTTATGAAGCAGCCTCCATTGATGGAGCAGGCCGTCTGCGTAAAATTATAAGCGTGACGATTCCGAGTATTATGCCGACTATTATTATTTTATTCATTCTTGCTGTAGGAAATATGGTCTCCATTGGCATTGAACAGCCGCTTGCATTAGCGAATGCGGTAGTGGGTGATGTATCAGATGTCATAAGCACGTATGTCTATCGAGTCGGAATTAAGCAGGGCGACTTCGCATTAACGACAGCAGTTGGCATGGTGCAATCTGTCATTAATCTGTTCTTAATTCTTACTGCGAATCATTTTGCGAAAAAAGCGGGCGGAGAGAGTCTCTGGTAATCAGCCTGTACGAGAGGAGAGAAGTCCATGGAAACTCATGAAACTGAACTGGATCATAAACCAGTAAGTAAAAAGCTAATAGGCAGCAAATTCAGTTTAGGTGAGACCATCTTTAGTGTTATCGTATATGGAACATTGATTGTGTTCACCTTCGTCTGTTTGTTTCCTTTTTTGAATACACTTGCTAACGCTTTCAGCAGCAGTAATGCCATCCAGACTGGAAAAGTTGTTCTGTGGCCAGTACAATTTCAGTTGGATTCCATTAAAATGATTCTGGCTGATCAATCTGTCATTCGTTCTCTCTTAGTCACGATCTATCTAACGGTTGTTGGGACAGCTTTGAATTTGGTTATCACGGTCACGACGGCTTATCCACTGTCACGCCGAGATTTAAAGGGACGCTCCGTGTTTATGAGATTTATGGTGATCACGATGCTGTTTAGCGGAGGCATGATTCCGTTATTCCTGCTCATCAAGTCGCTGTATTTGCTCAATACACTCTGGGCGCTCATTCTTCCGGGGCTAATTAGCGCCTTTAATGTCATTATTATGAAAAGCTTCTTTCAGGCCATACCGGATGAACTGCGTGAAGCATCGATTGTTGACGGCTGCGGGAATATGCGCTATTTGCTGCAAATCGTTTTACCGCTATCCGGCGCATCGCTGGCAACCATCGGATTATTCTATGCGGTTGGACATTGGAATTCCTACTTTGGCGCGGTTCTCTATATCGACAATCAGGATCTGGCGACGCTTCAAGTTAAGCTTAGAAATATATTGCTCCTTGCACAAATGGGAACCTCTATCGAACAGATGTCTGCGGATAGTAATTTTACCGTTGTTCAGGAATCTTTGAAGGCGGCTGTTATCGTCGTTGCTACGGTTCCGATTCTCATTGTTTATCCATTTCTTCAAAAGTATTTTGTTAAAGGCTCGATGCTAGGCTCTGTGAAAGGTTGATATTCGGCTCGGGCTGCCAGCAGCTGCTAAGCAGTCCGTCTTAATATAAATAATGCGTAACAACCAAGGAGGCAATGAATATGAAGGGGATTTTCACAAGGGGATTGCTGCTAAGTTTGTCGTTAATTATTGTTGCAATATCGCTAGCGGCTTGTTCTGGAAACAAAAATACAAATAATGGTGGTAATTCAACGCCAGCCAAGAACAATGGTGCGGCTTCAACAGATGAGCCAGTTAAATTGGAAAAGGTTCGCGTATCGCTTTGGGATCGCTCGAATTCACCGAGCGGACAGAAGCTGGAAGACACCGTTATTGTTAAGAAGCTGCAGGAAGAAGCTAAAAAAGAAGGCTTAGATGTGGAGTACGTTGTTTTGCCTCGTTCCCAAGAAAGTGAGAAAAACAACATTTGGATGGCTTCAGGCGATGGACCTGACATTATCATTACTTATGATATGAACGCTATGTTCAAGTGGGCAGAGCAAGGCGGCCTATGGGAGCTGGACGAATTGCTTGACCAATATGGTTCGGATATTAAGAATAAGATTGGCCCTGCACTAGATGCAGCAGGTACGTATAAGGGCAAACGCTATGCCATACCTGCTATGCGGATGAGCACTGCTGCTGGCTCGAATATGAAGATTCGTCAGGATTGGCTTGATAAGCTCGATATGAAGGCGCCAACTACGCTTGATGAATTGTATACCGTATTGAAAGCGTTTAAAGAAAAAGATCCAGGCGGGCTTGGCAGCGCAAACGTTGTGCCATGGGCGCTTCCTGCGATCAGCCAAGGGATGAAAGGATTTTTCTTCGGTCCAATGTGGGGTGCTGGAATAGCATCTGACGGACCTGGTACGGAAATTTATATGCCAAGCGGCAACTTCACCGACGGTGTATTCCATTCCTCGTTTGTTACGGAGGAAGGCAAGGAATATTTCAGATTCATGAATAAATTATACTCAGAGGGCTTGATCTCCAAAGAGTTCGTCACCGACGTGAACTCTCAGCAATATATTCAAAATTATACATCCGGAACTACAGGCTTTATAGACTCTAATGAAACGCCATGGGCCATTACAAAAGAGACTAGAAAAACAGTGCCAACAGCGAAATGGGTTACGCTTGACCCGTTCATTAGACCGAATGGCACACAGGCGATGACAGAATCCAATGTATACGGCTTGCTTAATCTGATTCCGAAATCCTCCAAAAACCCAGCAGCAGCCGTTAAATATTTAAACTTCCTGACGAAAAACCTCACGTTGGTTCAAGGCGGTATTGAAGGCGTGCATTACAAGGAGCAGAACGGCTTGTTCGTACCGATCGACCCTGCAAAAAATACAGAGGAGCTCGACTGGTACATGGTAGATCTTAATTTGATTACACAGGGCTACATGGGCAACCCGACTAAGGAGCAGATGGTGGCTATATATGCAAATGAGCCGAACGCAGAAGAGATAGCAGATATTCTTGATCCTTATTATAGATCCTTCGAGAATTACGGCAGACAGATTCCTGTGTTTGACACCCCGCGCCCAGTGTCGGAGAAGAACCTTCCCGACTTGACCAAGTTCATCTATGAAGCGCTGTCCAAAGTGATTATTTCCAAGGACTTTGATGCGGAATGGGCAAATGTTGTCTCTGGCTGGAAGAAGTATAACGGAGAACAATATGACGCGGAAGTTACTGAAAATCTGGTTAATATGAATTGGAAAACGACTAACGAATAGAAATTGACAAGGACGGATGGTGGGTACAATACTCCGCCATCCGTTTTTGTTATCCATGGGAGGCAAGAGAACATGAATCAGCAATCCGTAGTCAATGAACAAATCAATGAAATCGTCCGCGAGCAGGAAATTAAATTAGCGGAGCTCCGGGCCGTAATGGAGTCCGAAAAAAATGCAAAAAGGAAGCTGCGCGTGCAGGGGCAAGAGCTCAGCAGGCTGACGTCGATGCTGCTGTTATACTGCCAGCCCAAGTCTATTTATTACCTTGATAAACAATTACTGCCTGAAATGGAGAGGTTAGCGGAAGCTTTTCTTGGTACGCAGCTGCCGAGTGGTAATGTTACCCTATACTTTTGCAATATCGACTCTCCTCCTGATACGGCATTCACCTCTCATCACGTCGCTACATTACTGCAATTAGCGATGAGGGATGCGGGAGAGGAAGCTGAAAAAATTACAAATTGTTTAATGCTATTCATGGAGAGAGCTGCGCCAGCTCTGCTGACGGGAGGCATTCATACCCCAAATCATCGCTGGGTGATGGCGTCCGCGCTTGCCAAGATGGAAGAGCTGTTTGGCGGCACCGAATACCGTGCACGCGCCTTTCAATTTCTAAATGAAGGTCTCGACATTACTGAGTATGGGGAATGGACGGAGAGGAGCAATTCGATTTACAATGCGGTGTGCTCGTATTATCTCTATACGATAGGCAAAGTATTTGACCATAAGCCAGCGATGGAGGCTGCCAGCCGTACGCTTCATATGATGCGTTATATGATGCATCCGGGGGATACAATCGCAACTGAATATTCCGGTAGACAGGATTTAGGTAAGATCGCGTACATGGATGATCGGTACTATGTAGCCTATCATTTGCTTGCTTCCTATGATCAGAACCCGGAATTGGCAGCAATGGCACGCATGGCGGCTCGTACTGCGCCAAAGGGTTCGTTTGCCCTTATGCATTGGATGCTTGAACCGGAGCGGATGATACTGCCAGAAACGGCAGCAGAGCTAAGAGACAACTATACGGAATTGTTCGGAGAGCGCAATCTTGTTCGCGTTCCAGCCCATGTTCCCTATTTAGGTCCGCTCGTCAAGCATCCGCACGGTGCAGCCGTGCTTCGCCATCGCAGGGATAAGCTTAGTATCACGGTCATGGCGGGACAGCCGGAGAGCATTTACCTTCAGTATGGGAAAGCTCGCATGTTTGGAATGAAGCTCGGAGTTGGCTGGTTCGGTATTGGTGCCGCGGCATTTCCTGGAATAGCTAAGCTCGGCGAGGACTTGTATAGAATGGAAATCGAACTGGAGGGCTGCTATTTCGGGCCGCTTACCGACGAGCATACGAAGCACGCTAAGGGCAGCTATGTGGATATGCCGAACCATTTGCGCGAGAAGACAAGTGTGCTAAAGATGAACGCGGCGATTGAAATTAAACTGCTTGACGATGGTATGGATGTTAGAGTGCTCTCAAATGATCCCGACGGACTTTATCTGCAAGCGGTTTGCATGTTTGATGAGAGCGGATTGCTGAGCGGAGAAGGTCTAGAGAGAACCGGTCCCTTAACGCAGCGCTTGTCCTATGGCGATGCTCTGTATCGTGTCGGCAATGATTGCATTCGCATTGAAGGAGGCGCATATGAGCATGATGAGATCGTTATGCGAAATGATTCCATCCATAGCAATGCCATTAATATGATGGTGAATTGGATCACGCCAACGGACTCTATTCTTAAATTTCGGTGCTACACAGCAGTCGATGAATAAGCTTATAGAACGTCTTGTGGTGAAATACCCGGATTTGACGTGCTGTCTTGCTGATATTGATCAAGCGGTGGAGCTGTTGAAAGCTGCTTATAGCCGTGGAGGAAAGCTGCTCATCTGTGGAAACGGGGGAAGTGCAGCCGATTGCGAGCATATCGTCGGCGAGCTGATGAAGGGCTTCAATTCCCCAAGGGAGCTTCCGAAGGAGCAGCGCAATGTACTTATCTCAGCATTCGCAGAGGAGGGGGGCTACTTGGCGGAGCATCTTCAAGGGGCACTCCCAGCCATCTCACTCGTCAGTCATTCGGCATTAATGACAGCTTATGCTAACGATGTTGAAGCGGATATGGTTTTTGCTCAACAGGTATACGGATATGGTCAGCCTGGCGATGTACTGATTGGACTGAGCACATCTGGAAATTCCAGAAACGTTATACGAGCCATGCAGGTCGCCCGTGCATTCGGACTCCGAACGATTGCGTTCACAGGTCATTCGGGCGGGAAGCTGCTGGGCTTGGCTGATGTCACGATTCGGGTTCCTTATGAGCAAACGCTGGATATACAAGAGAGACATCTCCCCATTTATCATACGATTTGTTTATCTTTGGAGGAGGCTTTTTTCGCAAATGGGCTACTTAGCGGGAATTGATATCGGCGGGACGAAGTGCGCGGTCAGCTTGGGACAAATCAAGGGCGAGGAATTGATTATTTTAGAGAAAAGACAGTTTGCTACACCATCGGGACCCGATCAGACCATTGGCATGCTTATAAAGCAGTTAACGGATTTATTAATTGTATATCATGTCGAGAAGCCGTCTGCGATTGGCATTAGCTGCGGCGGGCCATTGGACAGCAAGCGGGGACTGCTCCTGTCCCCTCCCAATCTTCCGGGCTTTGATCATATCGATATCACAGCTCCGTTTCGAGAGCGTTACAAGGCTCCGGTAAGGCTGCAGAACGATGCAAATGCGGGTGCACTGGCGGAGTGGAAATGGGGAGCGGGCAAAGGAACCCGTAATATGGTCTTTCTAACCTTCGGAACAGGGATGGGAGCAGGTCTTATTCTTAACGGGCAGCTGTATTCTGGAACGAACGATATGGCTGGGGAAATTGGGCATGTGGCGATGGCGCCGTTTGGCCCAGTGGGCTATGGAAAGGCAGGCTCTTTCGAAGGATTTTGCAGCGGAGGCGGAATCGCGGAGCTCGCCAGATCCTATGCGCTGGCTTCGCTTCAATCAGGAGAGCCGCTTTCCTTCTGCAGAAGCTATGACGAATTACATGTGATTACGGGAGAAAAGGTAGGAGAAGCGGCTCTGCAAGGGGACGCAGCAGCGATTGATATCATTCGTATCGTGGGTCAGCAGCTAGGTATGGGGCTGGCGATATTAGTAGACATATTAAACCCAGAGAAAATTGTTATCGGCAGTATTTATCATCGGCAGCGCAGCCTTCTTGAGCCGGAGGTTTTGGCCGTCCTTGAGAAGCAAGCTTTAAGACGGTCGTTACAAGTATGTGCAATTGTTCCTGCTCAATTGGGCGAGCAAGTAGGAGATTACGCCAGTCTGACTGTTGCTTACATGGAATTACTTGAAAGGGTGTCATAATCTGATGAGAATCGGCATAATCGGTATCGGAATGATCGGCAGTAGACATATGAAAAACTTAGTCAACATCGCTGATGTTAAGATTGCTGCGGTATGCGGCAGAGATAAGACGAAGACAGCCGCAATTGCTCGTGAATACGGAGCAGATCCTTATACAGACTACAAGCAGCTGTTCGAGCAGGCAACGCTTGACGCCGTATTTATTTGTACGCCGCCAGGGCTGCGCAAGGAACCTATTGCTGAAGCAGCAGCTAGAGGAATTCCTTGCTTCATAGAGAAGCCGCCGGCTAAAACGATGCAGGAAGCAGTGGAGATAACGGAGATCATACAGAAGAGCGGCATCATTCATTCCGTAGGTTTTATGTACCGCTATACCGGTGCTGTAAGCAAAGCCAAGGAGCTCATTGAAGCTTCCGGGAGTCCTGTGCCTATAGTGCGCAGCATCCATGTATGCGGGGCTGGTCTGATTCAAGCGACCACTCCTCGGTGGCTGTACAATAAATCGCTTTCTGGAGGTCCTTTATTTGATCAGGCTATCCATTTGGTAGATGCTGCTCGTTATGTTGCAGGCTCCAGCGCAGGTACAGTAAGGGATATACATGCGTTCGGCAGCAATGTTCAAAGACAGAAGAGCGAGGAATTCACGGTCGAAGAAAATTTCATTGTCAATCTAGCGTATACATCGGGAACCCTTCATACCCATACTCATTCCTGGGGCATCGCAGAGTCTCAGGCGAAGATAGAACTTCTATCACATGACTATCGGCTTCTCATCGATTTGACTCAGCTAGGCAGCAGGCTTCAAGGCAGGTTCAAGGGAGAAGAGATAGCTCTTCATTATGTGGATGAAAATATGTATGCGGAAGAAGCACGGGTGTTCCTCGAAGCTGTAAGAACTGGAGATCCTTCGTCAATCCGTTCATCGTATAAGGATGCAGCTCTATCGCTCGGCCTAGTCATTAAAGCGAATGAATCAGTAGACAGTCGAGAAGCAATGTCGTTGTAGGGAAGAGCTTTCGCTAGATCAGCGTCTCCAATTGACGATATAGACTAGGCGGACAACCGACTCTGCGCTTGAACAAGCGTGAAAAGTGGTGGATGGAATTAAAGTGCAGCGTATCAGCGGTCTCCAGTACGCTTAAGCCGTCATTCGCCAGTAATTTTTTAGCCAGCTCAAGCTTGCAATTAATAAAATAATCATGTGGGGATATACCTGCATGCAATACAAATAGCGATGAAGCATGATTTTCGTGATAGCGAGTCCAATCCGACAACCATTTTCGTTGGTATGGCAGCTGGGCATGCTGCTGAAGCAGCTGCTTCATCGACTCCACTAGCTGAGCTTGTTCAGGTGAGTACCGTGTCGTCCTGACTTGTCTAAACCATTTGTGAAGCTCAAGCAAGAACTGGCTTAGCAGGACTCGATTGTCAAAATGATGCTTCGCGTCTGGATGCTGGAAGGTTTCCACTGCCCGTTCAAAAAAAGCTTCAACAAAACTGGCGCTAAGCGTTGTATATTCAGGTATGCGCAGACGATCGGCCGGATCTCCAATAAGGAGCTCAGTCGTCGCTGCAGCTGAAGAATAGCCAGGCTTTACGTCGATAGGAGGACGCAGCGGCACAGCTCCTACTGCAGGAATTTGGCCAGACGGTGTAAAGTGCAAACCGTATAAACTAAACGGTTTTTCAGTAGAAGAAACAAATTGATGGATGAGGTCAGGCCCATAGAAAAATAAATCCCCCGGCTTAGCCTCGTAGGATCGATCTCCTATGAAGGCTTTTCCTTGTCCGCTAATAACGTAAATAAATTGGTATTCTCTAATGATTCTGGGGCCAAAGGTGTAGCCAGGTTCACAATTAAGCCGATTACTATATAAAATAACAGGACTTAGCTGTTCCCAGCCTAATATTTGCTCCATACGTTATCTCCTCGGAAGTTATCATCTTTATAAAGATCAAATACTTGATTATGAAGAGCAAAGACAGAACAGGATTGAAGGATTATGCTGAGAGTAATCTCATGAGATTATATTTTATATCTTACCATTCCGAGGAGGAAACCACTATGGCGACACAAGAGATGCTGGAGCTTGAATCATCGACTCATCTAGTTAACAACATCAGCGCTTTAAGAGCTAAATTACACGAGGAGGGGTATTTGTTTTTTCGAGGCTTGCTTGATGTTCATACCCTGATGGCGATCCGAGAAGATATTTTATCGGTGGCTGCTGAATATGGGCTTGTGAAAGAGGATTCGCCTTTAATTGACGGCATTTATTCAGGAGCTCCGCTCCTTGAATCTCGCAAATTCGAAACCTCACCGCTCTATCGCAAAATTTTGGAGCTTCCAAGCTTCAATGCTTTTGGACAGCATCCGTTGTTATCGCTTTTGTTCACGGGGTTATTGGACAGCGAAATTATAGAACATAGACGCAGAATCGGTCGGATCACTTTCCCGCAAAGCTTTAAAAATACAACACCGCCGCATCAAGATACGTTTTACATTAAAGGAACACCCAATACGTATACGTGTTGGATTCCAGCGGGAGATTGTCCTGAAGAGCTAGGGGGGCTGGCGGTGCTGCCGCGCACCAATCATTTGGGAACAATGCTGGAGCACGAACCTATGGTTGGCACAGGCGGACATGGCATTTCACATGAAAAATGTGATTCACTTGGTGAAAAGTGGAGAACTACTCATTTTAAAGCAGGAGACTTGCTTATGTTTCATGGCTTAACGGTTCATAAAGCTATGGATAATCGTTCAGAGGATCGTATGAGGGTATCCTTAGAATATCGATTCCAGGCCAAAAACGAAGCCATTGATCCTTCCTCACAGATGTTCCATATGCAGTCGGCCTATGAAGCCATCGAGAGCCAAAGCTGAAAACGCATTTATGAAATAAACAAAAGAACGCCGCAGGTATGAACCTTATCAAGCGTTGTATGTAGATCTTAAGGGAAAAGCAGTCAAGGACATCGCCGATTTCTTTGGTTCAACTGATATAGTTGGGTTAGTTCGTTTAGGAAATAGGGCGATATTCGTTGGTTTGGAGCTCATTCTCCTGCATAATTACAATGTAGCCAGCAGAAACAGCTCTCACGTAAGGTTTCTGTTGTACAAAGTGCAGGCTAGGCTGCTTCTCCTTAAACGATATACCTTGAACCGAGGTGAAACGGCTATCGCCGTCCTTTGGCGGCGCCAGCGCGTTTCATTCCGGAGAAATATAGAGAAAGTATGGTGAAATGCTATCCTTTCCTATATTTCAAGGTGAAACGGCTATCGCCGTCCTTTGGCGGCGCCAGCGCGTTTCATTCCGGAGAAATATAGAGAAAGTATGGTGAAATGCTATCCTTTCCTATATTTTTTAAAAAAATGAAGATTTAGCGAAGCGAGAAGATCGTTCTGGAGAAACGAAGTGTTCTCCTTTGCAGCTGGTTGCAACAGCGACCCTTCAGAATGATCTACTCGCGCAGCGACCAAAACGTAAATGTTTAGTTCAACTTATATAGATATTGATTGGCATTGTCTTCTTTTATAGACGAAATATCGAAATCCGCTTATGATACAAGGAAAAAGTGTTTTGTCTAAGGAGAATGGCTATGAGCAATCAGGCGAGGCGTTTACGATATCGTTGGAGGAACATCAGGCTTCCCTATAAATTGCTGCTCGTATACATGCCGCTTATTTTGCTTCCCGCATTAATCGGCATGTATTATTTGACAAATAGCTATACGAGCACTTCCAAAGTACAAACGACTGAATATACGACGGACTTGCTTAATCTCATGGGACAAAAAATAGATGAGCGATTAATCAGCTATGAGAAGTTCAGCCGACATATTATGACGGACCCGGAAATATTAGAGCTTGTTTCCAGTGAAGCTGCTACCACGTATGAAAAATTTCAAATTCAAAATAAAATTAATGAAAAAATAAATACGATATGGCTTGGAGCGGATCAGAATGTTTATATTCGCTCCATTTTGATTGAAACTCCAGAAAATATTTATAGCTATGGCAAAAGCGCTACCAATAACTACAAAATTAATGAACCAGACTATATGAATCAGATTGCCAGCATGAAAGGAGGAGCCATATGGTTTGAACCGGAGTCCTTCTCCGATGGTTTTCAAGAAATCAAAGGCTTTCGACTAGGCAGAAGCATCCGAAATAGTAAGCTCAAGGAGCTAGGGACACTAACCGTTATCATTGATGCTCGTGCGATTACAGACCTGTTCGAGCAAACAAGCTTAAAAAATGTTTCTCTAAAGCTATTGGATGAGCAAGAGCAGCTTTTATTAGATAATGCAGTCACCATTTCCTCAGAGGAGCAGCAGCTATTAACCTTTTCTCAGGAACGAATCCATACGGGATGGCTGCTATCAGCAGAAATGCCATTAGGGCAGCTTTATGAGCCTATTTACCGCACAGCCAAAATTGCTGGAATTATCATTATGGTCTGTATCGTGCTAGGACTGGTGGTTACTCAGTTATTGGCGATGGATTTAGTTATTCCAATCCGAAAGCTAATGCGCAATATGAAGCAAGGCATACGAGGAGTACGGCCAGAGCGTCTTAATCGTTTTGGCGGAGCGATTGAAATTGTAGAAATGAACGATACCTTTATCTCGGTTATGTATGAAATTGAACACTTAATAAGTGAAATTGGGAAGCAGGAGCATAAGAAGAAGGAAGCTGAAATTCGTGTATTGCAAAACCAGCTTTCCCCTCATTTTCTGTACAATACGTTAAATTCGATCCGCTGGATGGCGATTATTCAAAATCAAGAAAATATTAAAGAAATGGTCGATTCACTAAACCGTCTTCTTACTTATGGATTAAGAGGGAAAGACTATACAGTCACATTAAACACAGATATAGAGATGCTGGACAATTATGTGAAAATTCAACGTGTTCGGTATCAGCATTTTGATCTAAAAAAGAATATTCCGGCCTCATTGGAGAATGCTGCAATTCCGAAGTTTTTGCTCCAGCCTGTCATTGAAAACGCGCTTATACATGGTCTTTCTCAAGCCGATCGCCCCGGCGAAATTACGATTAGCGCAAGTGTAGTAGACGCTAACCTGCTGCTCGTGGTGACGGATAATGGTATCGGGATGGATGCAGATAAAGTAAATGACATACGCAGCAGCTTAAATAATAGTGAGCAGCACTTTGGTTTTCATAGTGTGAATGAAAGAGTGCAGCTTCATTATGGTTTAAGCTACGGTCTGGAGTTAACAAGTCAGTTAGGTGAAGGAACCTGTGTCACGATCAAAATTCCACTTCAAATTCATGATTCATAAAGAGGGAGCGAGCTAGCATGCGTAAAGTCATGATTGTTGATGATGAATCACTCGTCAGGATTGGTCTACAGTCGATGATTCCATGGGAAAGCAATGGCTATCAAATTACAGGGGTATATAAAAACGGCGAGGAAGCGCTTGAAGCAGCGAAAAACCAATCCTTTGACATTGTGCTAACCGATATTAAAATGCCTGGGATGAGCGGGCTCGAATTAATCCGTGAGCTAAAAAAAATCGCACCTCATATTAAAGTCATTATTTTGAGCAGCTACAATGATTTTG
This sequence comes from Paenibacillus sp. FSL H8-0548, assembly GCF_038630985.1. Lineage (NCBI taxonomy): Bacteria > Bacillati > Bacillota > Bacilli > Caryophanales > Paenibacillaceae > Paenibacillus > Paenibacillus sp. FSL H8-0548. Next base: position 5,738,783 of record NZ_CP152049.1, on the reverse strand, counting down.
AATATACTCGTCAAGCGATTCAGCTAGGCGTTAAGGATTACATATCAAAGTATGAGCTGGAGCCAAAAGATTTGTTTCATGTACTGAACGAGTTGACCTTCTCAGAAGAACAGCTTTCTAATCAAAATGTTAAGCAGAAAGCACCTTTTGAAGCGGATCAATGGGCATTGGAGAAGCAAAAAATGATAGATCATAGCTTGCTCGATTCAAGCAGTGAGCAGGCTTTTCCTCTGTGGGATCAATTATGTACCCAAGCAGGTGCAGCTAGAATACGCTGGATTACATTAGTGCCGCTTCCGCGTGAGGGCGGATATTCTCCATCCGAGTATAAGGCAATGGTTTTTCTAGCGGAAGAAATGTTTGCTCGGTTAAGGAACCCGATATTTCTAGGGGAAAGTCAATTATGTCTTCAGGGGATACGTTTGGAAGCGGAGGATGAAACAGAGCTTCAAGCAAGGGAAGCCTGCGAGAGGATGGCTTCAGAGTGGGTGTCTGCGTTCGCACATAATTTAAACATTACGTTAAAGGTGTTTTATGGCCCTGCGGTTGATGGAATGAATAATTGGCATAGGGCTCATCAAGCAGCCATGCAGCTGCAATCGATGTCTTTTTATCGGGATGATCACATTTATTTTTATGAACAGAATCAAGAAACAGGGGAATTTAGCGAGGAAGAATGGGTAGCATTACATAAAAAGCTGCGTCTCCGTATTCAATTTTTACAATTTGAAGTTATGGCTAATGAATTAATTGAATTGTTGGCAGATGGTGGAGAACGTAGATATCCAAAAGAGTGGATTCGTCTATTTCGACTAGCAGCCTCTCAATTGGCAGACGAATTAATGGAGCGGTTCCAATTGGAGGCCGGTGAAATCCGCGAGTACTTTGGGACGTTGTGGCCCTTTCCTGAGTCCATTACGCAAGCGCAATCGAGACAGCAATTAATTACTCTGCTGCGTCAAATGACAGAGCAATCAACGTTAGTTCTCAATCGTCGACAGCTCCATACGAGCTGGGTAAATCGGGTGAAGGAATATGTCGGAGAGCATTATGCCACAACGATTCGTTTAGAGGATGCTGCGGACTTTGTAAATTTCAGCGTAAATCATTTCAGTCAACGGTTTCGGCAGGAAACTGGAGAGGCATTTACTGATTATTTGACACGAATACGGATTAAAGAAGCAGCGAGATTATATCGAGAAACCGAATTATCGACGGAGGAAATTGCCGATCGAGTAGGATATTCGAATGCGAACTACTTTGTCAAAGTATTCAAAAAAACGACCGGTCAAACCGTTAAGGCATTTAAAAAAGAACATTAAATCTGATGATTTGGAATCAATAGTGTGGAATATGGAATCACTGGCCTTGTTATTTTGAAATGAGCAGAAGGATTGGCATGATAACTGTTGTTTAGTACGTTGAATGACCTTTCTGTTAGCGCTTACAATAAAAAAGTAATCAACAGCAGTATGAGACAACGACAAATGGAGGGGTTGCTAATGAAAGGCAAAAACAGAATTTTATTGTTAGCTTTAGCGCTTATGCTTACTGTGGTTTTACAAGCGTGCGGAGGCAATAACAATAAACAAGAGGGGACTACACCGAAATCGGAAAATAATGCCACAGATACTCCAGCGCCTGCTAATGTTACGTTGAAAGTATGGGGCGATCTTGGAAACCAAGCGGTTCTCGAAGAACCGTACAAACAAATTAACGCAGCATTTACAGCAAAACATCCGAATATTAAATTGGAATATGATTTTGCACAAAACGATCAAAGCTTAGGTGTCGCGCTTCAAGCCCAAGAGCTTCCTGATTTGTTTATCGTGCAAGGCGATAAAACATCAAAGATGAGTGAAATGCAGAGAAATGGTTTTTTACTGGATCTGTCCTCTTACAATATGGACCTTTCTCGTTTCACTGATGCTGAGAAAGCCTACTGTACGATTGATGGCAAGCTCTACTGCTCACTTCCATCATTCTTTGATACAAACGTTGTCTACTACAACAAGGATATCTATGAGAAAGCCGGCATTAGTGTCCCTACGAATTGGGATGAATTTGTAGCTGGTCTTGAAGCACTGAAAACAAGCGGGGTAACTCCAATAGCACTTGCTGGAAAAAGCGAGTGGGATCGCGCATGGCCGGTATTTGCACTTGCACCGGCATTTGCCAATGATGTGCTGAAAGCTTCCCTTACAGGTCAAGGTAAATTAACAGATGACTCGTCGCTTGCAGAGATGTTCCAAGCGTTCCGCGATTTCGCAGACAACGGTTATTTCGCTAAGGATTTCTTAGCTGTTGATGGTGCAGGTGCACAGTTCGCATTCACTAACGGTAAAGCTGCTACTATCATTGATGGTACTTGGAGCAATTCCACCTACGTAGCTTCCGGTATTAATTTGGGACGTTTCCCAATTCCGAACAAAGAAGGCAAACGAATTGTACAATCCAGCTACAGCAACTTTATGACCTATGCAGTATCTGCAAACAGCAAGCAGCCTGAAGCAGCGATTGAGTATTTGAACTTTCTTAACAGCCTAGAAGCTCAACAAATTATGGAGGACTTTACGGGCTTAGTTCCAACGCTTAAAGACATCGTAGCTAAGGATGAGGGTGTTAAAGAGCTTGCTGTATTTGATGAAGCTGGCCTAAATATTTATTCCGTTCTTACCGCATTGTCTACACCTGAGAAAAATGCGGCAGATATTATGATGAAGGATGTTATTCCTAAATTAATGACATCGGCAATAACAGGTGAAGAAGCTGTTCAAATCCTGGATCAAGCCTCGACGTATCCAAACTAATTTACGCTAAAATCTTTTGATGCTATAGGCGGCGTGCTTTATTACGCCGTCTGTATCGCATCATAAGAGGAAATGAGGTGACTTCAGTGGTATTGACATGGATGAAAAATCGTCCTTTTTTATGGTTTATTTTACCTGGATTTATCCTCTATTCGATTTTTTCTATTTATCCGATTTTCTCAGCTATCCAAATTAGTTTAACGAAGTGGGACGGAATTGGTGCGAAAACCTTTGTTGGGTTTGACAACTACGTAGAGCTATTTTCCAATCCAGAGCTATCTAAGCAATTGACGAATGCGCTGCTGAACAGCGGTACCATCTTTTTATTAAATGCAATCGTCGTATTGCCGCTGCAAATTATTTTGGCCTATCTGCTTTATTCTCAAATTAAGGGGCATCGTTTTTTTCAGGCGATGATCTTCTCCCCTCAGTTTATTTCAACTCCTGTAATCGTCTTTATGGGAGCGCTAATCTTTGATGGAAATATTGGAGTATTTAATAAGCTGCTTGAGCTGATTGGGTTAGGAGAATACACACGTCCATGGATGGGGCTTCCGGAGCTCGGTATTTATATCATATGGATCTTAATTGCATGGTCTGGCATTGGTGTAGGAATGGTATTCTTTCTAGGCGCCATGAAAATGATTTCAAACGAAGTGATGGAAGCTTCTGTGCTTGATGGAGCTAGCTATTGGAGAAGATTCTGGTCGATTATTCTTCCTCAGATTAAGACGACTATTTTTAATATGCTAATTCTAACGTATATTTTTGCCATGACGACCTTTGATTTTAGCTTCATGCTGGGGGGAGTGTCAGGGGGCATCAATCGCAGTGTCGATGTCATGTCGCTATTTTTCTACCGAATTGCTTTTGGGGATAACAGTGCTGTGGGCGGGACAACGAATGTAAATGCGATGGGAATGGGCACAACGATCGCTTGTGTAATGTTTGCCATTGTATTCGTAGTTGCACTGTTCCAGGTATTAACAACGTACCGCAGATCGGAGGATTAATATGAATATATTGCGACCGAAACGAATGATTATCAGCTCCATATTACTGTGGTCGGCCTCCTTATTCACTTTATTTGTTCTTGTCTATATGACCTATCAATCACTGCGTCCAAAGAAAGAGCTGCTATCGAGCACCTTTGGATGGCCAAAGGCTTTGAATTTTGACAACTATCGCAAGCTGTTTGTTGAAGCCGGCTTCTTTACCTATTTGTTAAATAGTGTATTAATATTGGTAGGTTCCTTGGCTGTAGTTATTATTTTGTCTACGATGGTTGCCTATGGAATAGGAAGATTTCAATTCCGCTTTAAGCGTGGCCTGCTTATCTATTTTCTCATTGGACTGATGTTTCCTCTGCAGCTAGGCATCGTGCCTATTTTTCTATTAATTCGTGATCTAGGGCTGTTGAACAGTCAATGGTCGGTCGTTCTTGTGTTAGCAGCAGGGCTGTCCATGCCCGTATTTCTGCTCACCACATTTTTCGAGAAGCTGCCCAAGGATTTATATGAATCAGCCAAAATAGACGGTGCAAATGAATGGACGACCTTCTATCGCATTATGTTTCCGCTGGCAAGCCCGGTAACCTTCAGCGTATGTATTATTATGTCGGTTCAAATCTGGAACCAGTTTTTTGTGCCGATTATATTTCTGCAAAGCGAGTCGAATAAAACTATTCCACTCATGATCGTGAAATTTACGAATAACATGATGTTTAACTTTGATTTAGCGATGAGCGGCTCTGTTATGGCTACCGTGCCGTTATTAATTCTTTTCTTTTTCTTCTCTGGCAAAGTCATGGACGGGGTAGCTTCGGGCGGGATTAAGGGCTAATCGGTTAATCCACACTAATGGAATAATGGAGGAATACGGAGCATGCGTACATTAAATGTTCAACGACTGCGAGTAGAATATTTGGATCGACCCTTAGGGATTGATATTCGTGAACCGCGACTCGGTTGGATGATTCATGCAGAGGACAGACGCGGCATAGCGCAAACGGCTTACCAAATTGTTGCAGCCAGCTCGATTGACCAGCTCAGTCAAGATCAAGGCGATCTTTGGGATACGGGAATCATAGCTTCGGATGAATCTCAGCATATTGTATATGCGGGAGTGGCGCATGGCTCGGGGCAGCAAGTTTACTGGAAGGTGCGCGTATGGGATGAAGCAGGTGCAGCCAGTCCTTGGAGCGAGATTTCAAGCTGGTCTATGGGGCTGTTAAGCCGTGACGAATGGGAAGGCTGCTGGATTGGATTGAAAAGCGGGCTGCGCCCTACGAGGGAAAAGCCTAATCCTGTCGTTTATTTGAGACGCGAGCTTGAAGCGGGGAGCCGTATTCGTCGAGCTACCATCTATTCGACGGCACTAGGCGTGTATCGTCTTTACGTGAATGGGGCTAAGGCAGGGAAGGAGCTCTTCGCTCCGGAATGGACAGACTATCATGTGCGAACGCAGTATCAGACGTATGATGTCACCAACTTGCTGCAGGAAGGCACGAATACCTTGTCCGTTATGCTCGGTCATGGCTGGTATACGGGTTATCTAGGCATGTATGGCTTCCAGAAGTATGGCATGGAGCCATCATTTTTCCTGCAGTGCAATATGGAGTATGAGGATGGTACGATCCAAACATTAAGCAGCGATGAGAGCTGGATCGCCTCCTTTGGCCCAATTACAGCTTCTGATCTGCAAATGGGCGAGATATATGATGCTAGGCTGGAAATGCCAGGCTGGCAAGGAGCAAATTTCAATGCCGATGGCTGGAAGCCGGTTCACAGAATGTACGACTACAGAGGCAGCCTCGTCTCACAATTAGTACCTCCTGTAGCTGTAACGCGCGAACAGCCTATTGCCGCTGTTAGACTATTGGAGAGCGGGAAGACGCTTGTCGATGTTGGACAAAACCTAACGGGCTGGCTGCGCTTCTCTGTGCAGGCAGAGACTGGAACTGAAATTACGCTTCGGTATGCGGAGGCTTTGGATGCAGAGGGGAATCTGTATACCGAAAATCTGAGATTAGCTCTGCAGACGGATGTGTTTATTTGCGGCGGCTCTGAGCTGGAAACATTCGAGACCGTATTTACCTGCCATGGCTTTCAATACGTGGAGATCAGTGGATTAGCCTCTCCGCTGTTAGCTGAAGATATGACCTGCGTTGTCGTTCATTCTGCTCTGCCAGAGACAGGATTGCTTGAAACGTCAGATCCGCTCGTAAATAAGCTTGTAGAAAATATTCGCTGGTCGCAGCGGAACAACTATATGAGTGTTCCGACGGATTGCCCGCAGCGTGATGAACGCCATGGCTGGACCGGTGATGCGCAAATTTTTGCTAGAACAGCTGCATACAATATGGATATTTCATCGTTTATGTCGAAGTGGATGACTGATTTGTCCGATGGCCAGCAGCCTACAGGCGCGTTTAGCGATTTTGCACCGTTCGTCTTCGGACCGAAAACGGCATACAATAATGACTTTACGTATACTCACATTGCTTCTGCAGGGTGGGCAGATGCACCGCTCATTATCGGCTGGATGCTCTATGAAATTTATGGTGATAAAGAAGTATTGCGTAAGCATTATAGTGCGATGAAGCGATGGATGGACTATAACGAGCGCTTGTATCCGCGAGGCATTCGTAGAGATGCTCCTCAATATGGAGATTGGCTGTCTGTTCATGAGCGGCCTGTTGAAGAACTGAAGGCTGAATTCGGATGGCTGGTTGCAGATAACTCAACCACGCCATACGATGTTTTCTCGACAACATATTGGGCTTATGATACGAAGCTTATGACTAATATTGCACAGGTGCTAGGTGAAGCAGAGGATGAAGCATACTATGGAGAACTTCATCGCTCTGTAAGCGAAGCGTTCGTAACGGAATTTGTAGGACAGGATGGAAGGATTAAAGGAGACACGCAGACGGTATATGCAATGGCCCTGGATTTTGATCTTCTGCAAGATCCGGCAATCCGTCAGGCAGCACTGGCAAGACTAGTTGAAAAGGTAGAATCGAAAGGCAAGATGGCGACGACTGGCTTCCACGGCACCCGTTCACTAATGCGAGTGCTCTCCGATAATGGGTATGAAGAGCTTGCATTCGATCTCTTATTGCGTAAGGAATATCCTTCCTGGTTATATTCCGTCCTCCAAGGAGCATCCACGATTTGGGAGCGTTGGGACGGCTGGACGGTGGAGAAGGGCTTTCAGCGAGCAGGCATGAACTCGTTATGCCACTATGCCTTCGGCTCAGTTGGTGAGTGGATGTATGAGCATTTGGGAGGCATTAGTCTCGATCCATCCTCGAAGGGCTATCGGGTAGCGCGTATTCGTCCGCGTCCATTAGGCGGGTTTAACTTTGCCAAATCGGAGTACGACACCTTGTACGGAACGATTCGGACGGAGTGGAGTGTTGAAGGCAATCAGTTCAAGCTGAAGGTTGAAGTACCGGCAAATGCCAAGGCGTATGTCCATGTACCTGCTGTGCCTGGCTCACAAGTATTTGAAGGGGATCAGCAGGTCTCCGAGGTCGAAGGGATTATAGCAAAAGGAAACGGCACTGGAAATACAGAAGTATTTCTTGTCGGCTCAGGCTGCTACAGCTTCCGTTCGCAGTTGATATAAATAGAGAAAAAGCGTGAATCAGATTACTGATCACGCTTTTTTGTCTTTCATTTGCTTCCGATATTGACCGGGGGGAAGACCGGTAACCGCCTTGAATTGTTGATTGAAGAAGCTTAAGTCCTCGAATCCAACCTCTTGAGCGATTTGCGATACCTTGTCGGTTGTTTCCGCAAGCTTATCTTGGGCTGCTTTAATTCGAATGTCATTACGGAATTCAATGAACGTGTGGCCCTTATATTCTTTGAATTTCACAGAGAAGGTCGTTTGACTCATTCCACACATTCGGCTGACCTGCAGGAGGGTAAGCGGCTGATCGAAATGCTGTGCAATAAAATCAGCAATCCGACGTATTCGAAGCTCATCAGAATCAGCGGAAAGGAGCGGCTCATTGGTCATATGCTCATAGCAGCGGCTTAGGAAAACGAATATTTCAATTAAATGTGTTTTACATAGAATACGATAGCCAAGCTTTTTTTCTTTATATTCCAAGATCAAACGATTAATCTGGGATTTCATTTCTATCTGCTCGCCGCTCTGAAGCTTGAGATGAGCCTGAAATCGAACCGTATTTCGAAGGAATGGCTCCACATAATAAAAATCAACGAAGGGAGTAACGCCTCCGAGCAGCTCCCACTCTGCCTTTAATAATGAGGGCTGAAACAAAATATTATATACGAGCAATTGACTGTTCGGAGGACAGCGATAGCTATGGATTTGATCGGGTTCAATAATAAAGACATCACCTTCAGCAATGGGATACTCATTGCCATTGTAGCTATGAACCCCCCGTCCTTCGGCAATGTAGGCCATTTCCACAAAATCATGCAAATGCGGTTCAATGGTTTCTGATGATTGAAAACGGTAGGCGGCGGCATGGAAAGGGAAATCATGGCTTTCTAGAAATTGAACAGCTTCTAACCGCAGCATGGACACGCCTCCTTTTGTTTCATTGTACAGCAATTTTTGTACGATATAAGTTGAACTAAATATTTGCGTTTTGGTCGCTGCGCGAGCAGATTGTTCTTACGATCGCGGTTGCAGCCAGATTCTTTGATTTTATAAGACATTTAAAGGTAAGAATAAGGCTGCAAAGGCGAACACTTCGTTTCTCCAGAACGATCTTCTCGCATCGCTAAATCTTCATTTTCTAAGTTCATCTTATATAGAATAAATAGCTAATCCCATTTAAGCAACAAAAAAAAGAGGAGACTGATCCATTAAGGACCAAGTCTCCTGCATAGGGGGTATAATGGGGGATTTAAGGAAATAAGATTAGTGCTTTGCAAGGAGCGGGAATGCTCCGCCAACGATCGGGTCATCTTTTTCTAAACCTTGACCGTCAGTGACCAGATGCGCTTTTCCGTTAAACGTGGTTCCGTCAGGCATGAAGATAATGGCAAGCACTCGGCGAGGCTTATCTGTTTTGTTCGCGTGAGCGTAGTGAAACGTCAACCCATTGTGAAAGGTACAGCTTCCTGCTTTCAGAGGCACTTTGACAGGTCTTGCAGTCGCAACCTCGGTTCCCTTCACGTACTCATAAATATCCTGTGGATCAGCTAGATCAATAGGATTCAGTTTACCCACGCGGTGTGATCCTGGTACGAACATCATACAGCCATTATCCTCATCCACATCATCAAGAGGAATCCATACCGACAATGCGCCTGTTTCATTCATCGGCCAGTAAGGGAAATCTTGATGCCAAGGCGTTTCCTTCGAATCGTTCGGCATTTTCCATAGCCCGTGATCGTGGAACAGCCTGATGCCTTCTGCACCGCTAAGCTCAAGAGCGAGCTGAGCCAGCTTCTTATGGGCAGAATAACGAGCTACACCAAGATGATCTTTCCACACATTGACCTTTTGATTAAGGACGCGGTAGTAGCTGCTTCCTTTTTGTGAAGTTGTCGTAGAGCGGCTGTCCTCAGCAGACATAGCTTCAGTCAAATATTCGGTTAGCTCACGAACCTCCTCAGCAGTCAGTACATTATCGACTTGGACAAAACCATTCTCTGTGTAGAATTCTTTTTTGAATTGCGGCAATAAAGCCATATCGATCTTCCTCTCAAGTTAGGTGATGGTTTGTTTCTGATAGTTCTAATTTACCAAAATGTAAGCGTTATTTTCTTGGCTTATTTTACGAAAAATGTTGTGGATCTTACATAATAAGAATAGATGGCGAAAATCATCTCTTGTACGATTAAAAGGAGTTGGATATACTTTTTATATCCAATAAAGCTATGGCCCGAGATCGGAGTGATTTGAAATGAAAAGCAAACCCGTTCTTCCGTTATACGCTCAGATTCGCCAATATATTGTGGAACAAATTATAGAGGGAGCATGGCAGCCTCATCAACAAATTCCTCCTGAACGAGAGCTGGCTGAGCAATTTTCGGTCAGCAGAATTACAGCCAAAAATGCAGTGTTACAGCTCGTAAACGAAGGGATATTATATCGTCATCGTGGGAGAGGGACCTTTGTCTCAAGCCATTCCAGTGAATTAACGATTCAGCGAGCGACACGTGTGAAGCCTACTGAACTGGGGAAGAGTAGAAAATTCGTGAAATTAATAGGGTTCGTCATTCCGTGGGTGGAACGTCAATACGCGACCTATCTTTTAGGCGGACTAGAGTCATTTTTGAGTCAGAGGGGCTATCATCTTGTGTTTCGCCGGATATCTTCACCTGAAGAAGAAAGAGCGGCTGTGCAATCGCTATTGGAGCTGCCTGTTGATGGGATAGTCATTGCGACAAGCAGAGGAGAATATTTCGATGACGGATTGGTCCAGCTCGTTATTAATCGATTTCCGCTCGTATTTATCGAGAAAACCATGCGTGATCTTAAAGTGAATGGCGTTTTTTGCGATACGGAGAAGGCGGGCAAGCTTATGGCGGGCTATCTAATTGAGAAAGCAGTGAAGGAAATTGGACTTATTTCATATCCGGCATCGTTTAGCTCTGGCGTGAAGGAGCGGCGCTATGGATTTCAATCTGAATTGCTTCGTGGAGGAATGGCTCCATTATCAGATGAACGGATCTTGACACTCCCAGGGGAGCTGCTCGGAGTCGCAGGTCAAATGGGCGGTATCATGAAGGTGCCCGAAGCGATATATGATTTTCTAGACAAATATCCAGAGCTGCAAGCCATTGCAGTGGCAGATGCGTGGCTTGGACGATTGGTCGGACAAGCTTGTTATGAACGAGGTTTGAAAGAAATGATTATTGTTGGATTTGATGAACCCTCCTACCCTCCCAATATTGTGGGTCCAGCTGCCTATATTGATCAATCGCCTTTTCGGATGGGTCAGACGGCAGCAGAATTAATTATAGGCGCGATTGAAGGCGGAATGAGTGAAAAGCAGGTCATGATTGAACCACGATTAGTTGAGCTATAGAGAGACAATCGATATCTGAAATTCACTCGGAAAATAAAAGATGATTCCTCGTATTGAACGAGGGATCATCTTTTTTTATACATTGGATATATTGGTTATATTGACATGTTGCATATACGTATTAAGCTTAATGTAAGCGGTTAAATGAAGGAGGAGTATCAGGCATGAATCGTAAATTAATCGATTTGTCGATGGATATTTACCACGGGGCGCCAACCTTCGCATTGGATCCCAAATGCGCGGTTATCGTTCACCATACGGTAGACTCAATGGGCTATAACATGACGCAATTATCAATGAGTACTCATCAAGGAACACATTTAGATGCGCCGTTTCATTTTCTAGATGAGGGCAAGACCGTGGACGAGCTTGATCTTCATCGGTGCATTGGAGAAGCGATGCTGGTAGATTTAACTCATAAGAAGGCAGGGGAGCCGATCATCATCTCTGATTTTGGGGCCTATAAAGATCGGATAGGCGAAGGAACCAGGCTCATCTTTCGGACAGATTGGTATAAGCAATACCCGCATAAACACTATTTCACTGATTTTCCATATATGACGCTTGAATTGGCGCAGTGGTTAGCGGATCGCAAGATCGCCATGATTGGGATGGATATTCCTACCCCAAATCCTACAGACTTTGATCCTGTTCATAAAATATTGCTTGGTGCAGAAATCGTCATTGTTGAAGCCTTAGCAAATCTTGGCGATATCGGTCAGGAGCAATTTTTCTTTATGGCGGCACCGCTCAAAATTTTGGGGCGCGATGGTTCGCCAGTAAGAGCCATAGCCATGGTGGAGTAGAGAGGAGTACGGAACAGAATGGATAAACCGATGAAGGTTGTTGTTACGGATTATGGTTTCCCTGATTTAGAGCATGAACGGCAGATTCTTGAACCTATCGGAGCAAAGCTGCACGCTTTTCAGTGCCGCAATGAATTGGAGGTCGCTGACCATTGTAAGGATGCGGATGCGGTTTTAACGCAATGGGCGCCCGTGACAGCTGCTGCAATAGAACAAATGGAGAAGTGTAAAGTGATTGTACGCTATGGAATCGGAGTAGATAATGTTGATCTGGAGGCAGCACGCAACAAAGGTATTCCTGTGGTGAATGTACCGGATTATGCTATAGCGGAAGTAGCCGATCACACATTCGGACTGCTGCTCTCATCTGTACGGAAAATTCCGCAAGTGGTTAATAAGGTACGAAGAGGCGAGTGGGAGATTGCGCCATGCCGTCCAATTGAAGGGCTGCAAGGGAAGCGGCTAGGACTTGCTGGCTTCGGTAATATTGCGCGTGCGGTAGCAAGAAGAGCTCAAATTTTTGGCATGGAGATATGTGCTTATGATCCTTATTTGAGTAAAGAACAAATAAGTGAGTTTGGGGCAACGAAGGTGGAATGGAAAGAACTATTGCAGCAGAGCGACCTGCTTTCCGTACATCTTCCCTTAACGGAACAGACTAGACATATTTTTGGCGAGGAGGCTTTTGGCATGATGAAGTCTTCTGCCCACTTCATTAATACTTCACGTGGCGGAGTCGTCGATACGCTTGCTTTGGAACAAGCGCTGGTGAAAGGTGAAATTGCGGCTGCGGCGCTGGATGTATTAGAAGTGGAGCCTATTGATGCTAATCATCCTTTACTTCAGCTGGAGCAATGCTTGGTGACTAGTCATTGTGCTTGGTATTCAGAAAGCTCGCTTATTAAACTTCAAGCCTATGCAGCAGAGGAAGTGAAGCGAGTGCTGGAGGGGAATTCGCCCAAACATATCGTGAATGGGGTGAAGGGATGAAATCAATCGTGTACGAAGGACCAGAGATTCTCTCGATCCATGAAGTGGAAATCCCTCTTCCAGAAGCAGATGAGGTCGTTATTAAGGTGAAAGCAGTGGGCATTTGCGGCAGTGAGCTGGAAGGATATTTGGGTCACAGCAGCATACGCGTTCCTCCGCTAGTTATGGGTCATGAATTCGCGGGAGAAATTACGGCGCAAGGCTCTAATGTTAAAGAAATAAGTTTGAATAGTAAGGTGGTTGTTAATCCGCTGCTGTCCTGCGGAGAATGTACTCGTTGCCGGGAGGGACGGCCGAATATATGTTTGCAGCGCAGAATTGTAGGGATCCATCTTCCCGGCGGCTTTGCAGAGTATGTCGCTGTGCCAGCTTCTAGTGTAACCACATTACCAGTGACAATAGATTTGGCTTTAGCTTCACTTGCTGAACCATTGGCAGTTTGTATTCATGCTTTAAAGCTGGGGATGACCATGCTCTCGGATATTATGATTTATGGTGCAGGTCCAATTGGTCTTCTAACTCTTCAGGCAGCTCGAAACATGGGAGCTCGGAAAATTCTAGTCGTTGATCGTCAACCGGTAAGGCTTGCCTATGCCGAGCAATTAGGCGCAACCGTTAGTACACCGGAGCAGCTCGATTCGGTTTTTGATAAGGTTTTTCCATCAGGAGTAGATACAATCGTAGATTGTGTTGGCGTTGGTCAGACAAGGGAGCAAGCGATCCTCCGTATTAATCCAGGCGGCAAAGTGATTCTAATCGGACTAGGGCAGGATGTTTCGACACTAACGATGAATCATGTGGTTAGGCAAGAGATAACATTAATGGGTTCCTACACGTATAGTAATCAGGATTTTGCTCAGGCGGTGGAGCTTCTTGTATCCGGCCAAATTATCCATGAAGGATGGACGGCCTCTCGCAAGTTGGAGGAGGGACCAGAGGCTTTCGCAAAATTAGCGGCAGGAACAGAATTAGCTGGGAAAATTATTCTTCATCCTTAGTGAGGCTAGAGGGGGAATTATATGCGCGGTTTAAAGGGGAAAATTGCACTTGTAACTGGCGGAGCGCAAGGCTTAGGTGAAGCAATCGTCAGAAGGCTGAGTGAAGAAGGCTGTACCGTATGGCTGGGCGATCGGAATGAAGCAGGCAGGGAAGTGGCAAGCCAGATTACGAGCGTGACGGGAAATCCAGTAAAGTATGTCCAAATCGATATATCTAAGAAGCAACAGGTTGAAGCGTTGGCACAGCAAATGACGGATGCGGGAGATGGCCTTCATATTCTTGTGAACAATGCTGCATCATTTGTTTTCAAAGGAGTAGAGGCAGAATGTGAGGATTGGGATACAATCCTTGACGTTAATTTAAAGGGTACGTCCTTATTGACTGGAGCGATGGTTCCATTATTAAAGCAGGCTCAAGGAGCTTCTATTATTAATCTGTCCTCTGTGAGCGGCTTCGTAGGTCAAGCCCAATTCGCAACCTATAATGCGACAAAGTTTGCTCTGAGAGGATTAACGAAATGTTGGGCTGTGGATTTGGCTTCGCATGGGATTAGGGTGAATGCATTATGCCCGGGCTATATACGAACTGAAGCTTTTGAACAATCGTGCCGTCTGCTTGGAAAAGATATTGATGAGGAAGATCGCAGAGTGTCTGCCCTTCATATTCTTGGCAGGCAAGGGGTGCCAAGCGAGGTAGCTTCTGCAGCAGCATTTCTAGCTTCTGATGATGCTTCATTTATTACAGGCAGTGATTTGTTAGTTGACGGCGGCTTTACGGCCATCTAAATAGGGATTAAGGGAGAGAAGAACAGTGAAGCTACTTGTTTTTGTTGAAGATGGAGTCGAAAAGATAGGTGTGCATACAGAAGCGGGCATCCTTGATCTTGCAGCAGCGGCCAGAGCAAACGACGTGACGGTTCCGAGTACTATTCATGAGGTAATTGAAGGTGGACAGAAGGCTTTAGCCATCATTTCTAAGCTTATGGATGAAGCAGCGAACGGCGGTGAAGATGAAAAGGCATTATTTTACCTGGAGGAAACAGCACTGACGCTAGGCCCCTGTGTAACCAGACCAGAGAAAATCATCTGTATCGGTTTGAACTATCGGAAGCACGCCGAAGAAACAAATGCGGCCATACCTGCTTCTCCAGTGGTGTTCAGTAAATTTGCGAATGCATTGACGGGGCATCAGTCTGAAGTGCCGATACCAAAAGGAGCATCGGCGGTTGATTATGAAGTAGAACTAGCCATCGTTATCGGAAGCACCACACGCGATGTGGAGAAGGAGGCAGCACTGGAGCACGTATTTGGCTATTGCTGTGCGAACGACCTGTCTGAAAGAGAGTGGCAAATGCGTAGCTCTCAGTGGATACTGGGTAAAGCATGTGATGGCTTTGCGCCAATGGGGCCATATTTGGTTACTGCTGATGAGATCAGTGATCCCAATGAGCTTAATCTTCGGTGCACGGTAAATGGTGAAATTAGACAAAATTCCAATACATCAGATATGATTTTCCGGTGTGATGAGATTGTAAGCTACTTGTCCAAGCATATGACGCTGCAGCCCGGAGATGTAATCTTAACGGGAACACCTGAAGGGGTGGTGCTGGGACTGCCTGAGGCAGAGCGTGTATATTTGAAATCAGGTGATCACATCGTCATCGAAATCGAAAAGCTAGGCAGATTGGAAAATACGATGGTATAAGAGGCTACACAGAAAAGTTGCTGCTCGCGTGAAAGTCATATCCAACAGAAAAACTTGTTGTCACTTGTAATACGGTTCAGCGTAATGTATCTAAACAGAAAGTACAGTTTGACCATAAAATATACATCAGCATATAAAAAAGAAACCACTCCGATGGAGTGGTCTTCTATTTATTAGCCAAAATTGTAAATTCCCATGGAATGTTTTCATTTTCCCAACCACGATGCTCATCAAAATTCATTAAATTAAAACCTGATGTAATAACGGAATTTATTATTTCGCTAAGGGTGTAAAGTCTAATCGAAACATCTGGAAAGTCTTGTTGCTCATGTTCATCGAAATAATGTTTATATGCTAAATCCCCATTATGTAATTCTTCGTCAAAGTAACTTTGTTGGATTTGATATTGGATTTTAGAATTAGAAACGATACACCTTCTTAACGGATGAAAGTCACTTAGAACCATCACCCCATCTTCTTTAAGTAATGAAAAAAGAATAGACATCAATTTTTCAATGTCATTGAAGTAGTGTAGTATCCCACCTTCTAAGTAAAGCATATCAAAATAACCACTATACTTTTCTAAGTTTATATCATAAATATCAGTAACAACATAATGTATAGATACATTGGCGGAATCCGCCAGTTCTAGGGCATACTTTCTATTTTCTTCCGATATATCGAATACGGTTACATTTGCGCCTAACAGTGCTAATGGGACTGCTTTTCTTCCATTTGAACCACAAAGATTAGCAATCTTTTTTCCTTCAATCTGTTCGAAATAATGCTTATGTTTTTTTAGCTGTGCTTTGGGATTATCTAATATTTGTTTTGCTTTATCCTCAGGTGAACCATCTCGTCTGTTCCAAAATTCATATGCTCGATGTTCCCAAGCTAACTTATTTTTAGCACTTTGTTCATTCATACTTGTCAAATCTCCCTTCTATTGAAATATCACTCCTAGTCGGTCGACGGAAGTGCCTACAGCTTATCTGAAAACAATAAATACTAAAATGATGTAGACCATCCCTTATGTCCAGCCGAGCCTTGCGGAAGACGATTACTTGCCCGCTTTGGCCGATACGGAAAAATAACTCATCTCAACGGTTGAGACAGTTTTTCGTTTCGGTTCTCCCATCGATTTCACTGACACGTCGACCTGACTTTCATCCGAGCAGTCCCGTCGGTATTTCCCCTCCTCCAACTTCATGTCAATAAAATCGACGACCTGCTGCAACGAGGCTATTTGGCTGATGATATCTTCCCGGTGGCTCCTTAAGTGTTCCACCAGTTCGGGATATTCCGCGGGATCGGTATCGGCGGAAACCGCCAAAAACGGCCGGATTTCCTCTAGCGGCATTCCCGTTTTCTTCAGGCAAGATATCAGCTGAATCGTATTGATGTTCTCCTGCCGATAGATGCGATGCCCGTTATCCTTCCGGTCAGCACGGGGCAACAGCGCGATTTTTTCGTAATAACGGATCGTATCCTCGGAAATTCCGGTTTGCACAGCGGCTTGCTTTATCGTAAAAGTTTGCTCTTCCTTCATCCTGTTCCCTCCCGGAAATTGCTTTTTGTGCATTATACATCGTGGTACTGGCTTCAAGTCAAGTCACTTATTCTTACAAGTAGAACTTTTTTTTCGACCCTTGACTTGGAGTCGACTCCAAGTTATAGAATATGCGCTATCAGGTATATATACCGATATTAGGAGGAGATGTACTATGAACAAGAACCAACGTGAAAATATAGCATTGATTACGGGCGCAAGCGCCGGGATTGGGTTGGAGTTAACCCGCAAATTGCTGTCGGAGGACTGGCAGGTGGTTGCTTTGAACCGTTCCGACTTTCCGACGGATGATATGAAGATCCAAGAAGCCGTCAAGAGTGGATGGCTTCGAATTTATAAAACGGCTGATCTTGCCGATTATGTCAGCCTGAGAGGGGCTTTGGAACAGATAAAAGAAAAGGAACAGCGGATCGATATTTTGTTCAACAACGCCGGCGGGTCCTTTTCTGAGCTAAGCTATTCGAAACAAGGACGCGAAAAGCATTATGAGCTATTGACGGTCGTTCCATATATCATTCTGATGGAATTGAAGGAACTCATCATAAGCGGTCGCTTAAAAACGGTGATCAATACCTCATCTTCAGCGCTAAAATTTACGAAAGAGTTTAATATCGAAATTTTAGAGCACCCCAAAACGTTCCGCAAGCTGCTTGGTCCTTACGCCACTTCAAAGCTAGCGCTTTCGCTGTGGACGCAGGCCATCGCGTCGCAACTTGCCAAGGACGACATCAAGATTCGCAGTGTTGACCCGGGTGGCAATAATACGCTAAGAAAAGGAAAAAAATCCGGACTGCCCATATTGGTTAATCTGTTGATGAAGTTGTTTTTCTCACCTCCTACCCATGGCGCTGCTAAGCTGTATGAGGGTGCTCTTGGGGAACACGGTAATGAGACCGGCGTATTTTTATTGAAAGGTCAGGTTACGGAAATAAAGTTTAAAGATCAAGCGCAGAACGTTTTGGAGAGGATTCATATGATTTACGAGCACGAATTTTTACAGCGTAATTTTTAACCTTACGGCTCTGTATTGCATAATAACGTTAATCCATCTCCAAAGTGAAGAACGCTTGCAACGACCCCGCTAAATAAAAAGCCGCTAGCAGCGGCTATCCCTTCTTATGATACTTCTTGCCCCACTCGCCCATACTCTCCAGTATGGGAATAAAGTTTTGCCCAGCACTCGTCAGGGAATATTCCACTTTCGGCGGAACCTCCCGATAAACTTTTCGATGCACCATTTGATCCCTTTCCAGCTCCCTCAGTTGACTGGTCAGGATGCCTTTTGAAATTCCCGGCACCAGCCGCTGCAGTTCACCGAATCGCCGTGTCTCTCTTAAATGCCACAGAATAATGATCTTCCATTTACCGGCGATGATGTTTTGCGTATCCGTTACAGGGCAAACCTCAATTTGTTCGACTGGAATTTCACCCTGAAATGATGATCTTGCCACATCTAGCCCTCTCCCTTCCTATGGTCATATTTATAAGACTATATCACAAAATAATGACTACTACCAAAAGTAGAACCCATACTATAGTATATGACTATAATCAATATCAATCACATCCAATGGAGGAATAGACAATGAACATCGGGATTATTGGCGCAAATGGGAAAACTGGAAGCCTTATAATGGAGGAAGCTTTGAATAGAGGACATGCCGTCACCGCAATAGTAAGAAATGCTTCAAAAATTACCGAACTCAACGTCCGAATGATTGAAAAAGATGCTTTTGCTCTTACGGCATCCGATCTTAAAGACTTTGACGTTGTGGTAAGCACTTATAAAGCGCCGTTTGGGGAAGAACATCTGTACATTGAATCGGGGAAAGTCTTGATCCAGGCGCTTACAGAAGCCTCCGATACAAAATTATTCATTGTGGGAGGTGCCGGCAGCCTCTTTGTGGATGAAGAAAGTACTACAAAGCTGATGGACACAGCGGATTTCCCTGCTGCCATTTTTCCGACGGCCGTCAATGCGGCGAAGCAGCTTGAGGAATTGCAGCATACCCACTCAATCACATGGACTTATCTCAGTCCTGCTGCTTATTTTGACCCGGACGGAAAAAGAACAGGTTCTTACAAAACAGGAAAAGATCATCTTGTTTCAAACAGCAGCGGTCAAAGCTACATCAGCTACGCCGACCTTGCCATTGCGGTGCTAGATGAAATCGAACAGCCGCGTCATATCAATGAACGCTTTACCCTTGCCGGGGAAGCCGAATAAAGTAAGCTAGGCCGGCATTGCTTGAAAACATCAGCCTAACAATAAGTGCTAAGATAGCGGTAGTCCATGTATTTGTTTTTTAATATTTGTGGGGTGGAAGGATACTAATGAAAAATAGCGATGCAGGGATAGTTCCCTGATCGCTATTTTTTCGTTATTTATTTGATTCCGCCATCCATTGAATTGCACGATCTCGTCCCCAGCTGCAGACATCCCACAGATCAGCAAGCGGTTGGCGAGTATAGGGGAGCGTGTGCATATAGCCAGGAGGTCCATACTCTGGTGTGAAGGTGAATCGCTCTGCACCAGCTTGAAGACGATGCTTATAGATTTGGCTCCACCATGCTTCATGTACCCGAACATCTTCAGCATATTCAGGAGCTCTTGGGTCCGGTACTTGAGGCCCGTGAACGAAGCCCACTCTGCCATGCACATGAAGCGTGCGAGATAACGCTAGATCCACATCGTCTGCATAAAGAGAAAGATGAGACTCTGTCACACATACCCAGTGGCTAAAGTCGGCGCTTAGCTGAATTTCAGGAAATGCCCGCAGTATTTTGGCTGTAGTCCACGGGGTGAACATACAGCGGCTGCGGTGCGTTTCATGAGCAACGGGTACACCGATAATGCTTTCAGATTTCAAAGCTTGTTCGAACATTAGTTGCTGCTCCGACCACTCCATGCTGTCTCGGCCAGTATGGCAGTTTACAAAGAGAGGCCCGTATTCAGCTGCGCGTGAGAGCCGCTCATGGAATGAGGCTGCATGTTCAGCAGCCTCATTGCCGCCTGCAGTAATCATTTGTGCGATGTAGTGCAGATTATACTGTTCGACAAGTGCGCGAAACTCACTAGGAGATACAGCTTCCGGCACTGGACCTTCAATAGCGTTATATCCAGCCTGTGCAATTTTTTCGATTTTTTCCTGTAATGAGCCCGTCATACCCCATATTGCTTTACCAATAATAATGTCCATTTTGGAGTTCCTCCGTAGTATGATTTATGTCGTAATCATTAGCATTCAGCATCCGTCATCTCATTAGTGTAAATTCGTTTGTATTCATCTGGCCTAATTTTTTTGGAAGATTTGCAAGCATAATGCAGCTGCAAGGCACGGCGTCTCTTTCCAGATCCATTCGGCGGTGTCCCATGGTGAAGCATGCCGTGGAAAAATAATGCGCCTCCAGACGGAAGCGGGACGGCAACATCACGTTCAACCTGTACATTTGTATCGCATATTTGCCAGTCGCGTACAGCATAATGAGGCACGCCGCCATCCATGTGGGATCTTGGGATGACATGCATACATCCATTATCAAGAGCAGCCTCGTCTAATGCAATCCATACTCCAATTACAGGCTTATCGTACGAAAGAGGGCCGTAGGCCATATCCTGATGCCAGGGCTTTTCGCCTCCGACATGAGGAGGCTTCAACAAGGCCATATCTTGAACAAGTACGGGCTCCTCGCCTAATATTTCGGTTATTTTCTCGATTAGTTTTGGATGATAGGCAATCTGTGTCAGGGCATCATCATGATCCACATAGTCATATACTTTGCGTACGGCCAGTTCTCTTTCTTCTGGTGTCAAACATTGATCACGTGGCTTCGAAAATTGAATTTTTGCTTTCGTTTGATCTGAATGAATGATGTTCATAAGCGAATTAATAGATTTTTGTACTTCATCAGAGGATAGAACCTCATTCACAGCCAAAAAGCCTAACGATTTATACGTGTGGATTGCCCCATTGTCAATATGATCCAGTGTATCAAGCGTAGTGGCGAGCTGATCAAATTTGTACAGTTTAGAAAGGTCTAAATTTGTACTCATCTACTAAACACTCCTTTTAAATGAACTTGTTATGATATAATAAATTATAAGATAACCATTCAGATTGTAGAATGTTAGCAGATGCTCAATATTTGTACTGAAATACGAAATCTATTTGAATAGGATGAATGACTATGGAAGACACGGATTACTTGAATCTTCTTTCCCAGCTTCATCATTGTGCTTTAGCTAGAAGCTATCATTCAGGCAAGGCAAAGTGTGAGAAGGACTGGAGCTGGCGGCCGCAGGCGTTAATCGATTATGATCTTTGGTATGTTGCAGCAGGCAAAGGTGAGGTTTGGCTTAATGACGAGCATCATACGATTGCAGCGGGCTCATGCTTTTTGCTGCGTCCCGGAGATCGGGTAGCTGCTGATCAAGATCCGGATCATCGTCTCACCGTCATTTTCATTCATTTTCAGTCATCCCGCTCTAAGCTGGATAAAGAGGCTTCATTAGAACAAGGGCCCCTGCATCTCTTTCCCTCTGCATTCGTCATTCAAGATACGGTCTGGATGGAGACTTTGCTTAATCGACTGCTTGTACTTGATGACGCTTCTCCAAATGAGCTTGAGCATACTGAGTTCGCTGCTGTTTTGCGAGCGGCTTTATGTGTGATGCTGAAGACATATGAAGAGACGCATCAGCAGACTAGCAAGCATCATGCGATCATTCGCCGGTTGATACGACATATTAAAGAGAATCCCTCTTCTTCGTTTACGCACGAGCAGTTGGCTGATTATGCTGGACTTTCTTCACGTTATTTGAACACACTCTTTAAGAAGCAGACGGGTGTTTCTTTAAAAACCTTCATGGCCCGTACACGAATTGAACGTGCTTGTCATTTGCTTTCAGAATGCAGGATGAACGTAACTCAAATTGCTGATACGCTCGGTTATTCAGATATTTATTTCTTTAGCAAGCAATTCAAGCATTTTGTAGGTGAGTCGCCTCTACAATATCGCAGTCGTGTAGAGGCGACTCATATGCATACGTTCAACTCAGCTTCATCCCGCTAATTTTGCCCTAGTATCGTTCGTATTCCAGATCCATCGTTGCGAATCCACAAAACTCAGGAAAGTTGTTGAGTGCGCCATTAATTTCTTCTTGGGAATAGCCCATTTTTTGCAGATGAAGCTCCTTTGCTCTTTCTGCAACAGATACAGCGGTGACAAAATCATTAATATTTTCAAATAACTTTGCACCCCATTTTTTTCCGAAGTTAACGTGCAGTCTCTCGTCGGCAATATCATACTCGGATTGAAGTGCAGACAGATCATCTCCGAAATGCTTGAAGGCATCGATTGATTTTCTTTTCTTAATGAAAGAGCAAGGTTCCATGACCATGGTTAAGGTCGAGTAGAATTCTGGGAAGGTCCGCTCTAAGTTATCTGGCGTGAGCGCATTGGACGGATGCCATGGGAAGTCTTCGGTTTGGTAGCCCATTTGCTTCAGACGGCGAACCCCCATTTGGCTATGTCTGGCTTCATCCCAGGTATGACGAGCGATATCATAGTAGAAGTCCATCGGCATTTTTTGAACACCGTAGTATAAATAAGTTAGACTTTCAGTTGCAGACATTTCGCTGGCATTAATGTATACCATATGCTTCACGCTGTCATAGGTTGGGGAATTCGGATCGAACATGGCGCTTTTGTATTTGCTGAGGTCAACGTGTGGGTATCTGACGTCATGAGCAGGTGTCGCAGGCACAGGTCCTTGCGGCGGATATTTCAAGCGGTCTGTCCATTCCTCCACTGGCTGATTAGAAAATAGTGTTCCCCAGAGACGATCGATATAACGAGACCAGCTTTCAAAGCGCACACGGTTCTCCGGGCTTTCGGAATAAGCAAATCTAACGTGAGCATCTCCCCAAGAACAGAGCTGTTTATTATCCATTTCGATAAAACGCAGTACATCGAGTGTTGGCCAATCTAAAATAGGATCAAGAGAATCAGCTAACCGAGCATAATGAGCATATAGTTTCGTCACCATACTGCGATATGCAGCTGCGAACTCGGGAAATGCTGGTGCTAGCGCAGCATTGACGAATACATTCGATATATGTTCAGGTGTCCATGAACGATCACTAATGGCTCCTCCCGGTAGCTCTGCAATACGTACTTCAAGCCGCTTCATATGCTCGGTGTGGAGATAACCCATCCGAACAAGCTCACCCTTCCAATCCCAGCTCGGTGCGCCTGATGTCCACCCTATGCTCATACGAGATAGTTCAAATTCAATCCAAAAGCACTCTTTTAATAGAGTGGCTGTATCGACAGGACGCAGGAGTGTACCGGTAGGATTGTTTTCATTATCTAAAAATCGGAGATCATTGACGTCCACGATAATCTTCTTATCTGCTGACACTAAAATCACCTCTTCTAATCTTCTTACTTTTACTTTAAAGCAAGAAGAATGAAAACGCTTGCTGTAAATTCTCCGTTTGTTGGAGAATTGTCTAAAGCGTCTTAGATTAGAGGTGATGAGATTGTTCTTAGGAACGTGATTGTGTGCGGAAGGAGCTAGGTGTAATGCCTGTAATCTCTTTAAAACAGCGGCTAAAATGTGCCATCTCTCTGAATCCTACAATGATGGAAATAGCTGTAATTGACTCATTGCTATCGCTAAGCAATGATTTGGCTTGATTGATTCTTTGAAGCATTTGATATTGATGTGGAGAAAAATCGGTGTGTTGTTTAAAGAGCTTGTGCAAATAAGAACGGGATAAATGAAAATGTGCTGCTAATTCGGTCGTAGATATCGGGTCTGCGAGATGATTAGAAATATAGTCCGCTACCTTATTCATCAACTGTTGATGATGAATCGAAAGGGGGGGATGCAGAGCGAATTGTTGTTGTGCTTTTCTGCCGAGTATTACAAATAGCTCAATAAGCCGCGCTTTAACAATGAGCTCGAAATAGGGCTTTTTTTGTTCCAGCTCTTTCTCTAATGTACGCAGCAGGTGTAGGACAGTCTCGGCTTCCTCGCGAATACCGAGTAGAAGCTGTATGGATTCAACTTGATCGTTAGGGAACCAAGCAGTGATGGTGTCATCAATCATAGGAGCTTGCTCAGCTAACGAGGCGAGAAAGCTCTCTTCTATAGACAAAATAACGCGCAAATATTCAGAGGTTTGTGTGGTTTGAATGCGATGATAAGCTTGTGGACGAATAATAGTTAGCTTGCCGGGAACAAACTCATACTCGTTGTTCTCTATCCTTGCCACGCCTACAGAGGATAAGGAAAAGTGAAACTCATAGCCATCATGAGCATGCATGGAGTCCATAACTTCAATTTCTCTTTTGGTTTGACAGAAGACAGGAAAGTCGTTTAACGATCGATTGAATGCAAAGTCTATAAACCGGTTAAGATCGTTGTTCATCATAAGTACTCTCCCTCTTGAATGCTCTTAATTCCATCCTAATTACATTAGATGGGGGTGTCAATTCGCAGCATTAAAAACAATGACCAAGGAGTTCTGCTATAAGAAGGTTGCTGAGCGCTTACGATGAGGAGTATGATCAATTTAATGAGATTCTGTTTATGTGGAGAGGGGTATGAAATGAAAAAAATTAGGGTAACGAATACAGATCTGGAGTGCTCGGCAATCGTTCTTGGCAGCGTGGATATCGGTTCGAAGCTTGATGAAAAAGAATCATTTCGTTTGATGGACGATTATCTAGATGGCGGCGGGAATATGATTGATACGGCAGAGGTGTATGGTAATTGGGTACCTGCTATTGAAAAGAGTATTAGTGAAGCCATCATTGGAAAATGGATGAAAGCAAGGAAAAATAGCTCGAACTTGATCGTCACTACGAAAGGCGCCCATCCGGATATTAATGAAATGCAGAGGATGAGAGTGAGTCCGCAGCATATTAAGACTGATTTGGAGGGCAGCATGAAACGGCTGCAAGTAGAAGCGATTGACTTATACTGGCTGCATCGGGATGATCCGAGTCGTCCCGTTGGAGAACTCATTGAGGCATTAAATGAACATGTGAAAGCCGGGAAAATCCGTTATTTTGGTTGTTCAAATTGGCAGACAGAGCGAATTATTGAGGCGCAATCGTATGCCAAAGAACATTCACTGCAAGCTTTTTCAGCCAGTCAAGTATGTTGGAGCCTTGCTCTAATTGAACCTGCAAATGTGACAGATCCCAGTCTTGTATTTATGGACGATATCATGCACAGCTATCATAGGGAATCTCGGTTATCATTATTTAGCTATTCTTCGCAGGCAAGAGGACTTTTTACAAAATTAGATAAAGGACTAAAGGATGAAGAAATTCCAGCTCTTTATCAAGTTCCTGAGAATAGGCTTCGATACGAGAAAATCAAAAAGCTGTCTGCAGAGCTGTCAGTTTCAATTAATCAAATTGTATTGTCCTATTTGCTTTCGCAGTCGTTTCCCTCCTTCTCGGTTATTGGGACTCGCACAATAGAACAATTGCAGGATAGTATGGGAGCTGCGCAAATCAGCTTAACAGCTGAACAGCTGGAATATTTGGAGAGCTGAGAGAAGACATGCAGCGCTGTCTCTTGTACTGATCTCTATATAAAAAATAAACGGTAGTTGACGAGTCGTCGGCTACCGTTTGTTTTGGTGGGCTGTACACTTGTAGCTCGCCATCTCATGTCCACCATCATTATAATTTCTTTTTTATACTTACAAACTATTATGTAGATACTTTCTTTAAACATTAATTAAAATTATAATATTATGGTGTGATGAAAATGTGTTTTGGAAAAAACGAGAAAATTGGAGAGTGATACGTATGACATCATTTGAAGAACTAGTAAAAGAAAGACGTTCAGCTAGCAATTTTCTACCCGATCATCCGATTTCAAAAAAAGAATTAGATGAAATTTTTACATTAGTTAAATTTGGACCGACGGCATTTAATTTGCAGCATCCAAACTATATAGTTGTTACAAATCCTGATGTAAAAGAGAAGTTGAAAGTAGCCGCCAACAATCAGCATAAAGTTTCTTCTTCCTCAGCCGTTATTATTGTAACTGGTAATAAATTAGCCTATCAAGATGCAGCGAAAATATATGAAGGACTGTTAATGCTGGGAATTGTCAATAAACAAGAATACGATGCTCAAGTTGAGGACACGACTTTATTTTATAAAAAAAACGGAGAAGGTTTTCAGCGCGATGAAGCTATTCGAAACGGATCGCTTTCAGCTATGATGTTCATGCTAGCAGCTAAGGATAAGGGCTGGGATACTTGCCCAATGATCGGATTCGATAACGAGGCCGTTAAGGGGATTCTAGAAATAGATGATCAATATGAAGTGGTAATGATGATTACGTTAGGCAAAGAAAAAGTATCAAGCAGAAAACCGAGAGGATATCGTAAGCCAGTTAGTGAATTTATTTCCTATGTTGAATAAGGCGTTCATGATATGAACTGAACATAGAAGGAGATGAGCAGAGTGAAGATTGGTATTTTAGATCAAGGACCCATTACGACCTCGCATACAGCAGTACAGGCGCTGAAGTTTGTAGAAGAATTAGCCATACTGGCAGATGAGCTTGGATATTCACGTATGTGGATGGCAGAGCATCATAATACCCCTTTCTTTGTAAGCACAGCTCCAGAAATTTTAGCAACACATTTAGCTGCAAAAACGAAGCAAATACGCATTGGTACCGGTGGCATCATGATGATGCACTATTCACCAATGAAGCTCGCTGAGGTGTTTAAAACACTTGCTGGATTGAATCCTGGACGCATTGATTTTGGTGTTGGACGAGCTCCAGGCGGCGACCCTACAGCAACTCGTGCTTTAGCAGAAGGGCGTTCACAATATAATTCTGATCTATATGCTAAATTAGCAACGACGCTGAAGCTGATGAGTGAACGAAAACCAGATGATGAATTGTACAGATCGATTATTGCTTCACCCACGCATATTCAATTGCCGGAAGCATTTTTACTTGGCTCTACGGGCAACAGTGCAAGAGAAGCAGGCCAGCTAGGTGTAGGGTATTCGTATGCTCATTTCTTCTCGGGTGAGATGAGCAAGGAAACCTTTGACGCGTATAAAAGTTACTTTGAACCCTCCTATTTCATGGAGAAGCCGCTTATAAATGTGACGTATTCAACTACCGTTGCTGAAACGGAGGATGAGGCAGAATTTTATGCTAAGCCATTAGATATTTGGAGATTAAATTTCTCAAGAGGACAGATTGGACAGATTATGTCGCCGGAGCAGGCTGCCGAGATTTCATTCACCGAAATGGAAAAGGCGATCGTGAAGCAGCAGCGCAATATTCATTTGGTGGGAACAGCTAAGAAGGTTGCTGAGCGATTGCTGGCAGATCAGGAGTATTATCAATTTGATGAGGTAATGTTTAATCTCAATCAGCATGGACAAGAGTCTCGACTGCAATGTGTGCGTTTATTAGCAAGAGAGCTGTTGTAGCTTAATTATCGAAGGTATGACCGCAGGTGGCTTTAAAGGATAACGAAGCTCATGACCATAAAACTTTTTACGACGGAAAAGTGATCTCATGACACTTAAAGCTAAAATGACACTCGAAAAAGATTTTGTGGATATTTATACGTTTGAGGATGCGCTGTTTGTCTGAAGTATGCTTATTACGCTCTTGAAGCATGATGACCGGGCCAAAATCGCTTGCCTAGCCCAGCTTGTAAATGTTATTGCGTCGATCATGACGGAAAATGGCGGCGGATCATGGACACAATCGATCTATTATCCGTATATGCACGTTTCTGTTTATGGCAGAGGAATTAACGGTATTTGCGATTAATCGAAGCTTGGAGCAAACGCTAAGTCTGGAATGTGATATTAGAAGCTTCCCGGATTACGCGATAATTGAGCATATTGTACTGGAAAATGAAGATTTAAAAGCTAAAAACTCGATGACTAAGCAAAATGTGAAGCCGCATAATGATGGGCAATCGTCATTGAAGGACAGCTTGCTGGAGGCTCGCCTAACTAAGCATTCATGGCATGTAATTCGGTTAGCGAAACGGAAGGAAGATTAGTGTCCAAGCCTGTATTTCATAGAAGAGGTGCTTTGCAAGAGCAATTCGCTTGCGAGGCATCTCTTCTTTTTGTTGTAATTTATGGATATACTGATTGTTTTTAGAAATAATAAGGCTGCAAAGACGAACAATTCGTTTCTCCAGAGCGATCTTCTCGCTTCGTAAATCTTCATTTTTTTAAGTTCAAGTTATATCGTGGTCCATTAGTTATATAGTTTTTAATAACTCACCTATCCTGCACTTTAGCAGGATAGAAGTTAGTTTTTCGTGCTCCTACTTGTCTATGTTGCACACGAGCAATATAGACAGCCTTTAAAGGATCGTTTTGAGCAGAAACGGCTAATCTTAATGCTAATGTGCAGGATAGGCCATTCGGTGAGGGCATAAAACGTAAAGTTAATGCGAAAGTACAGGATAGCCTATGTAAGGAGCTACGCATTCTTCGAAAACCACGTTAGAGGATGCATAGCTATACGTGTCAGCTAGCTATAAGCTATTCACATGCTAAGTATCGAATCATAATATTCTTTTTACTTTTATTATATTTATGTGAACTATGTTTACATCACCTGCTGTTGCACTGTAAAATGAACCATCAACTGAAAAAAAGGTGACGGCTATGAAATTACGAATAGGCTTCCGAACTTTAAAGACAGCAGTCGGAGTTAGTGTTGCAATTATGCTAGCACAATTTCTACAATTGGAAAACTTTACGGCAGCCGGGGTGTTGACGCTGCTCTGTATTCAAAAATCACGCAGGCAGTCTTCAAAAGCAGTCATCAGCCGTTTTATTGCTTGTCTGGCATGTATGTTTTTGGCTAGCGGCTTATTTTGGCTTATTGGCTATTATCCTTATTCGTTTCTAATTTTGTTATTGTTTTTTATTCCTCTTTGTGTACGTTTTGGAATTCAAGAGGGCATCGCGAGCAGCGTCGTTATTGTGATGCATGTGTATAATCATGGGAAGATAGAGGCTTCTTTTTTCTGGAATGAATTTTTAGTGATCATCATCGGTCTCGGGGTGGCGCTGCTGGTGAATTGGTATATGCCGAGTATCGACAAAGAACTTATTCGCTGCAAAGAAAAAGTAGATGGGCTTATTAGTGTGATATTAAATGAGATCGCGGCTTATTTAAAGGATGGTTATACGCTGTGGGATGGAGCGGAACTGCTGGAATTATCGGCCGCGCTGCAGAAGGCGAAGGGGCTTGTCGCCTTGGATGCGGAAAACAACATGACTCGGAAGGAAAGCTCCTTCTCTTCCTACTTTGATAAGAAGCGGAATCAGTACGATTTGCTGGAGCGAATGCTTCCTGCTATATCTCGGATATCTGTTCAGATGGACCAAAGTATTCGAATTGGTTCTTTCATTAAAGAGCTAAGCTCAAATTTGGATAACAAGGGTCAAACAGCAGAATATCGTGAGACCCTTCGCCATATCAGAGAATATCATAAGCTTCTTCCTTTGCCCGCAACGAGAGAGGAATTCGAAAACAGGGCGAGCCTGTATACGATGGCAAATGAGCTGGAGCTGTTTATTAATACGATTTAAGAGTGCTAACACCACTTAGCCACAGGTATCAACTACTATAATTTCGATCATCATTAGGCCGCTCAGGGTGCATCCCTGAGTGGTTTTTTTATTATATAGGAAACTATGCATTTTCGGAACCTGTTGATAACGATGCTGCGAAAGCAGTCGGAGAGGGGATAACGAAAGCTAACGGAAACCAGAGACGCTAAAGTGCGATTTTTGGTTAGCGTCACATTTTAACGGAAGTGGGAGACGCTATTACGCAGAAATGAAGCGAAATCGGGCATGTAGGGTACAAATAGAGGCCTGTGTTTCCGTTACAATCATGAAACGACATATATAGGCGATTTAGCGTCTCTGGTTTCCGTTAGAGGTCCGAGCTGACGCGTCTGCGATGTGCAATCACCTGTAAGGGTGATTTTGTTCCGTTGCAGGACATTCCCGCTAATGATTATGGTAACCCGTTGAATTATTAGTAATAGATTTCATAGGAATCCCCCCCTTTAGAATAGTTTTGTCCCGTTATGCTCCCAACACGTATCTATTATGATTAAACCAATCGTTTACATAGCAAATGCTAATGTGAAATTTGACTACACGAAGAACAAGGCCGCCGAATAACTAAAAAAGTTACGAAGGAGGTGATTGATTGTAAAGTGTGTCTATGGAAATATTTTTTCGACCAAAATTGTATGCGCTTCATAAAGAATTTATTTGTGAAAATGAACACTGTTCGAACTCAATAAAGAACGAATAGGAACTTTACTATGGGAGGAACCGCCATCATGGGACGGAAATTATTTTTGCTCAGCTTATCATTATTAATATGTTTTGTATGTTTGCCTCCTTTCAATGCGTATGCCGATGGGGGGCCTTCCTTTGCTTTGACCTCAACTAAAAATGAAGTAACGCTAGGCAGTGAAATTCAAATTACCGTTGCTGGAAATAATCTAACAGATGTTTATGGATATGAGATCAGTCTCGATTTTGATCAGGCTATGCTGGAATATAAAGGGGTTAAAGGAGGCCTTTCAGATGGGTTTTCAATCACTCCTCTAATTGAAGGCAATCATCTGCGATTCGCAAGTACTAAGCTGCACAAAGTAGCGGGCGAGAGTGGTGCTTTAAATCTAGCTACGATAACGTTCAAAGCGATCAAAACAGGAAGCGCTGCACTCCAGCTGAATAACATTCAGCTTGTGGACAGCCAATTAGCTGGTAATAAATATACACCAAGTATGAAAGCAACTGTAACGATTAGTACTGAAAGCTCAGGCGGTTCTAACCCTGGAGGTACGGGGACGGTTGTTAATCCTCCTGATCAATCAGTTCAAGGAATCATTACGCTGGACGCGAAGCTGGATTCTACAACGAAAACGGCAACTGCAGTCGTAAATCAAGCCTTATTGGATAAGGCAATTGAACAAGTGGCTTCCAATGAAAAAGGAGTAAAGAAAATACAAGTCAGGATCAAGGAAGTGCCAGGTGCAACAGCCTATGAATTGGAATTGCCGACAGCAGCTTTCGCGGGTAATGGGGATAACGTTCAAGTTGAAGTAATTTCACCGCTTGGGACGGTACTCATTTCGAATAAAATGTTTAAGGCCGGTGAAATAGCTGGTGGCAGCGTTCGATTAAGAATTGCAAAAGCCGATATGAGCGGGCTGGACAAAGCGATACAGAACCAAATTGGGGATCATCCTATTTTGGATATAAGCCTTTATACGGGTGATAAAAAAATCTCTTGGAGTAATCCGCTTGCCCCAGTGACGGTTAGCATACCTTATGCGCCAAATGCAGAGGAATTAAAAAACACTGAGCATATCGTTATATGGTATGTATCCGAAGAGGGTCAAGTAATTCCTGTTCCAAACGGCAGGTATGATGCGAAAACGGGTACAGTCGTTTTTACAACTACTCACCTTAGCAAGTATGCAGTAGCCTATATCCAAAAAACGTTTGACGATATTGCTTCTTTAGATTGGGCCAAAAAAAAAATTGAGGTGCTGGCATCCAAAGGGATTATAAACGGTATCTCGGACAAGCTATTTGCCCCGCGTAAGTCCGTTACACGCGCCGACTTTTTAGTGTTGTTAATGCGGACGTTGGAGCTCGACGCAAGTCAAGGAATGGGAAATCAATTCGCGGACGTAAAAGAGAGCGATTATTACAGTGATGCGTTGAGAATTGCCAGGGGACTCGGCATCGCAGAAGGCAAAGGCAATAATTTATTTATGCCTCATGAGTCAATCACAAGAGAAGACATGATGGTGTTAACCGAGCGTACGCTTCGGATCGCCAAACAGCTTTCAATGGATTCTAATCAAGAACAGTTAAGTAAGTTTAATGATCGTGCCAAAATAGCTGATTATGCAGTTGAAAGTGTGGCTGCTTTGGTTCAGCTAGGACTGGTTCAAGGCGATGGAAACGCAATTCAGCCTAAAGGGACGACGAATAGAGCTCAAGCAGCTGTTTTGATGTATAACATTTATAACTATTTGCATGAGTAATAGAAAATTCGCTTTCTATGATCCCAAGTAAGCGGTGCGCTAGAAAGCTGTATTTGGAGGAATGAGGAAACCCTTATCACATCTGCCAAGGCATAAGCCTTGAGGCGAAATTACTATGAGGAGTGATTGATTTGAAATCGGTATCATATTATTCGAAAAAAATTGCATTAGCATTTCTTGTTGTATCTATGAGCTTGTCACTCGCTGTCGGCGCTGCCAGCGCTGATACAGCACAGCCGGATACATTGCCTTGGATGAACACCTCACTTACGCCCGAGGTACGTTCTGACCTGCTTATCGACGCGATGAGCCTCGATCAGAAGATTCAGCAGATTGCCATGAAGCCGGTGGCAAACACCAACATCCCCGGCTGCGGTTTTTCCTCGCAGGGGCGCCACGTTGAAGGGATCCCTGAGCTTGCCATCCCCACTCTCCGGATGACCAACGGTCCCTTTGGCGGTGGTGACTGCGCTGTGGCACCGACTTCAACGGGTCTGACCAGTGCTCTGACTGTCGCCTCATCGTTCGACCCGGCCGTCTCATGGGCGTGGGGCGACATCATCGGGGAGGAAACCCGTGCTAGCGCGCACAACGTGTTGCTCACTCCAGGCATCAACCTGGGCCGGGTTGCGAACGCCGGACGCAATTTTGAGTACTTTGGTGAAGATCCTTACCTCGCGGGAGTTATGGCTGTCGCCCAGGTCAACGCCGTGCAGGCACACGGGGTACAGTCCGTCGCCAAGCACTTTGCGGCCAACGAGCAGGAGACCAGCCGCCAGACCATGGACACCATCGTCGACGACCGAACCATGCATGAGCTATACCTGCTGCCGTTCGAAATGACGATTCAAGAAGCCAACCTCGCATCAGTCATGTGTTCCTACCCGCACTTGAACGGCGTGTACGCCTGCGAAAGCTCTGAGCTGCTGAACGATTGGCTGCGCGATGACCTGGGATTCAAGGGCTATGTCATGTCCGACCGTGGGGCAACACACAGCACGGCACCGGCTATCAAGGCTGGCCTCGACCTCGAGTTCGCCAGCCCCCGCTGGTTTACCCCTGAGCTGATCAACGCAGCTTTGGATACGGGTGTGCTGACTGTCGCCGATATCGACAAGCAGCTCGACCGGAGGTTCACCGTGATGTTCGAGCTGGGGCAGTTCGACGACCCTATCAACAGCCTGAGCCCAATCGACTTCGAGACCAACGGGCGGCGGATCCAGGAAATCGGGGAACAGGGCAGCGTCCTATTGAAGAATGACCACAGCACACTGCCGTTGAAGGCTGCCTCACTCAAATCGGTCGCACTCATCGGGACCCCGACGTTCGCCGGCGCGGCGAAGTTCAACTCGCAGGGACCCTCGAATGCGATCGTCGTGACCGCGCCCTATACCGTGACGCCCGAGCAGGGCCTGAACAACGCGCTCCAGGCGCTGGGCTCCGACGCCACGGTCACGTATAACAACGCCAGCAACATCGCGGAGGCCGCGGCGCTGGCTGCGCAGTCTGATGTTGCCGTGGTAATGGTCGGCGATATCTCCCGTGAGGGAGTCGACCGCTCTTCACTCGCGCTGCCGGTTACGGACGGAGTGAACCAGGATGCACTGGTGGCGGCCGTGGCTGCAGCCAACCCGAACACCGTCGTCGTCCTCAAGAACGGCGGCCCGGTGCTGCTTCCGTGGCTCGACAAGGTGCCGGCGGTTCTTGAGGCCTGGTATCCAGGGCAGGAGGACGGCAACATTGTCGCCAATCTGCTGCTGGGGATCGTCAATCCCTCCGGCAAGCTACCAATCTCGTTCCCGACC
This sequence comes from Paenibacillus sp. FSL H8-0548, assembly GCF_038630985.1. Lineage (NCBI taxonomy): Bacteria > Bacillati > Bacillota > Bacilli > Caryophanales > Paenibacillaceae > Paenibacillus > Paenibacillus sp. FSL H8-0548. The sequence goes on along the minus strand of NZ_CP152049.1, from coordinate 5,704,951 downwards.
CAGGAGCGGGAAGCCGCAACCGCCACGCCTGCGCAGTGGCCGGGGATTGACCCCGACGGAGCAGGTCCCCTGCCGTTGACAGCGACGTACAGCGAAGGTCTTGAAATGGGCTACCGCTGGTACGACGCCCAAGGCATCGACCCGGTGTTTGCTTTCGGTTATGGCCTGTCCTATACTAATTTCGAAATTTCTAAACTCGCCATTTCGCAGACGATTTCCGATGGGATCAAGCCGTTCGACGTATCATTCTCCGTGAAGAATACTGGAAACGTTGCAGGTGCCGAGGTGCCTCAAGTTTACTTAGGTTTGCCTGAATCAGCGAATCAGCCTCCGAAACGTCTGGTAGGTTTCAAGAAGGTAATGCTTGCTCCAGGCGAGGAGAAGCAGGTTACGGTTACGATTGATCCATCAGCGTCGAACCATCCGATCTCTGTCTGGGATGCGGATGCAGACAAGTGGACGACACCAGAAGGGAAGTACGATGTGTATGTAGGAAATGCATCAAACAATATTACGATGACGGGCGCGATCACCGTGACGGATGCAAGTGCACCGACATTAAGCGCTACTTTGACCGGGGCAGCAGCCGTACCGGCTGGCAAAGCATTCACCTTGAATTTTGGTTTGCAAAATGTAACCCAAAATGTTTTTGCACAGGAGGTTACGCTTAATTTTGATCCAACTCAAGTAGAATTTATGGATGCAAAGTCATTAAAAACAGGCCTGCAAGTGGTTAGTAAAGAGGTAAAGGCGCCAGGCAAAGTACGGATTATACTCGCAAGCCTAGGTGCAGGAAATGAGATAAAAACGGATGGCGATCTATTAAGCGTGGAGCTTAAAGCGAAGGCTAATCCACAAACCGTATCTGCAAATGTTACGCTTACCAACATTGTTTTAGCTGATGGAAATGGTGTTGAAACACCGATAGCGAACGTCTCTCAAAGTGTAGCTATTGGTTATACTAAAGGTGATCTAAATGGTGATGGCAAGATATCCATTGGTGATCTAGGCATCGTTGCTGCAGCCTATGGCAAAACCGACCAAAGCGCAGACTGGGCGGAGTTTAAGCTGGCAGACGTGAATAACGATAATAAAATTGATATTTTTGACCTTTCGACTGTAGCACAATTGATAAATTAATTATTAAAAATACGTCTCGATGCTAGTTAAGATCGAGGCGTATTTTGTATACTATATAAGTAATAGTTAGCAACGATATATTTTTTAGAGAGAGAGCACCAAAAACATGGGGGGATAAATATTTGAATTTCAGGAACTGGTTGCATCAATTATCTTATAAGAAGCGGATTTGGCTCTCGTTTGTCATTTTAATTACGTTAGCGATAAGCGTCACGGGGACGATGACTTATGTTATTGCAGCAGCGGTACTGAAGAGAAACGCTTCAGAATTAAGCCAAAACAGCTTGAATAAATCAGCTCAAGTATTTGATGAGAAGCTGCGGCAAATTATTGTTTCGGTCATGACCTTGACGATCAGCGATTCCTTTAAAGAGATTGTGAAAAATGTATCCTCTGGAGATTCGCAAAGCTATTATCAGCTGCTGTCTTCGATCCAATCGCCATTTTCCCAAATTCAAGCCTTGGAGCCTGCAGTCCAGTCTATTCTGATCACAACTGCTATAGGTGAGTTTTATCCGACTAATTATGTGCGTTTAAAAGAGAACTCTTTTTTTGATACCGAAATGTATACCCTCATTAAAGAATATCAGCATGCCATTTGGATAGAAGGACATGAGGATCTTTTTTTTCGTGGAAAGGATAAAGTGATTACGTTAGTCATGCAACCGCTTATGGAGGATCATCAGAATAGCGATATTTACATTATTGTAAATATTAAAGAAAGTACGCTGATTGATATGATTATGAAAAATATAGAAGAAACAACTCAACAATTTTATCTCATGACCGATAAGGGGATTCCTGTATTTTCATCGATGTCCAGGCCGTCTGACATTGTCAATCAGCAGCAGTTTATTACCCAGATTAATCAGGATTTAAAGGGTCGTTTTGAATACAAAGTAAATAAGAGCGACTATTTGGTCAATTATGCAAGCTTGTCTTTGGCTGAGGATTGGAATTTGCTCAATATTCAATCCAAAGCAGATCTGCTGAAGCAAATTCGTTTAATCAAGTGGGTATCCATTTTAATTATGATTGCTTGTCTGCTGCTTGCCATGATTTATTCGAATATACTGACAGGCTTTTTGCTGCGCCCCTTGATAACGCTCCGAAATCTAATGATAAGGGTTGAGCATACGAATGATTTAACTGTTCGTTTTGAAAGTGAATTTCAGGACGAGGTTGCTCAGGTCGGAAGAAAATTCAATAGTATGCTGGAGGAATTAGCACTCTCCATCAAGGAAACAGAAGAGATCGAGATCAGGAAGCGAAAGGCGGAGATTAAAGCACTGCAAGCGCAAATCGATCCGCACTTTCTATATAACACATTAAATACAATTTATTGGAAAGCACAACTTAATCAATCGGAGGATGTCAAGGAAATGGTGCTTTCTTTATCCCGTATGTTCCAGCTTGGTTTAAATAATGGATTTGAATTCACTACATTGGAGAAAGAAATCGAGCATGTGAAGCAATACTTATTTATTCAAAAAAAATGCTATACGAATCTATTTGACTATGATGTGGTGGTGGATGTAGGCGATGATTTCATTGTTGACATTACCATTCTTAAAATAATTCTTCAGCCATTGGTTGAAAACTCTATTTTACATGGTTTTAAAAATCGAAGATCAGGCGGGAAAATTGATATATCGATCAGGAAAATGATGGATCTGCTCATTATTGTCGTAGCGGATAATGGGGTTGGCATGAATGTAGACGAGATTAAGAGCAACTTACAGTTCCCTACTCAGAAGACAGGGTATGCGCTGCGCAATATTTATCATCGGTTGCAGCTTTATTATGGCGAGGATTCAGAGATGTTCTTTGAAAGTATTCCAGATCAGAAAACGACGATAAAGTTAATCATCAGCATGAAAGGGAGAGATGGGTATGGAGAAACGGATTAGCATGATTGTATTGGACGATATCGTAACGGTTATTGATGGTATATCTCTTGGGATTCCGTGGTCTGATTATGGTATTGAAATTGTAGGTACGGCTCTGGACGGTGAAGAAGGGCTAACGATGGCTCAGGAGCTTCAGCCGGATATTATATTAACAGATATTCGGATGCCGGTAATGGACGGGCTCGAATTAACGCGCAGCATCATAGAAACGCATCCGTCATGCAAGGTCATTCTCTTAAGCGGCTTTACCGAATTTACATATGCCCAGCAAGCTATTCGATTAGGAGCCTTTGACTTTATATCGAAGCCTTTTTCATTGGAGGATATTGTAGAGGTTGTACTTAAGGCAGTCAAAGAAATCGAGATTGAGCGGAGCAAGCATAAACGGATTTATGAAATGGAAGCTAGAGTGAGAGAGAGCAAGCCGCTTTTAAGACAAGAGTATTTTAACCTGCTTATTCGCCATTCATCAAGTGAAGAAAGTGCAAGAGAAAAATGGGGATTTCTTGAGATTTCTATGAGAAGAGAAGGGTTTATCATTATGGTCGTCGAGATCGATCGGTTTTCCAAATCTACTCAGGCCTTGCCCATTAGTGAAATAGAGTTAACCCGTTTTGCCCTGCAAAATATTTTGGAGGAGACGATTGCTGCTTATACAGAAGGTGTCGTATTTAGAGAAAGCATGAACCGCCTTGTCGTCATCTATAATTCAACAGGACTTATGGACCCAGGCATGTTAGCTGAGATTTGCTGCAATCATTGTGCACAATTTTCCCGTTATACCGTATCCATCGGGATTAGTCTTGAGATCAGCCTCATCTCAGAAATCCATCATGGCTACCAGCAGGCGGTTAGTGCCTTGTCCTATAACTTTTATACAGGCGGCAATGGGGTTTTTCGATATGGTGATTTTGAACAAATGGGTCAGCATATGCGTACGTATTCCTTGGATCAGGAGAAGGAGCTTCTTTTTGCCCTTCGTTCCGGAAATCAAGAGCTGGCACTAGGCGTATTACAGCAAATTTATGAGAATTGCGCCAAGCTGGAGCCCCTGCCACAGCCTCAGCACCTCATTATGATGTATGATGAGCTCGTTTTTATCATTTTCAGAGTGCTAGAGGAAAAGCTGCATGCAGATGAATTGAATGGACTTAAGGCTGACATCGAGGACAATAAAAAGAAAAATCGCATTTCGCTGTCGGAATTGCAAAAGTCTCTTGAGCAGCTTTGTTTAAAAGGCTGTGATCTACAGGACAAGTATAGAACAACCGAGGCAGAGCGAGTTATACATAAAGCAATTAAATACGTGAACAGTCATCTTCATTTGGACTTGTCTGTGAATGAATGTGCCAAGCTAGTACATCTTAGCAGCAGCTATTTCAGTAACTTATTCAAGAAGGTTACGGGCCAAACATTTCTGCAATTTGTAACGAATGAACGTATTGATCGTGCTAAGCAAATGCTGATGAAAGGACATCAGGTGCAGGAGGTCGCTGCTCAGATTGGTTATGAGGATCGTCGATACTTTAGTGAAATTTTTAAGAAAAATACCGGTTTGACTCCTTCAGAATTTAAGCAATCCTATCAAAAATAGAAAGGAAGATCGTCGGAATCCCCCCCTTCTCAGTCGGTTTATCCCATTATGTCTTTGGTGCCTGTTCATTATAATTACTACTATAACCAGCTATACAAAAGCCGAAGGGGTTGAAGCATTCATGTTTAATAAAATGAACAAAACAAGTATGTTGACGGTAAGCACCATTCTCGCTCTGACGTTGAGCGCATGCTCCTCAGGTGGCGGTAATACGACGAATTCACCTAAGGGGACAAACGAAACATCGCCACAGTCCACCAATGCAGCCGTTAACGAGGGAACCAGTGATGCACCGAAGGTGAAGCTAAACTATTGGACAGAGGATCGACATGATTTGGCCTATATTCAGGAGGTCGTCCAAAGGTTTAACGAGACAAATAAAAACAACATCGAAGTAGAAGTGAAAGGGCTGTCTGAAAACTATAACCAGTCCGTGGACATTGCCTTCTCGAGCAAGCAAGCACCTGACATTATTAGAACCACACCAAGCAACTTTATTCCTTTCGTCAAGAAAGGGTATCTGGAACCGTTGAATGGTTACATGAATGCGGAGATGGACGCTAAGTTTGGAGGGGCGCTGATCGATAAATCCAATATGATGGATGGTCAAATTTATTCCCTTCCAAACTACGGGTATTCAAGCAGACTCATTTATAATGTGGATTTATTTGAGAAAGCGGGCATTGCAGGCCCTCCTACGACGTTGGATGAAATGGTAGAAACGGCTAAAAAGTTGACTGAAGCTGGCCAGGATACCGGAGCCTACGGCTTTGCCATTAACTTTAAAGGAGCAGACAACTCATTTGAGAAAGCGCCACGTTCGATCGCTGAGCTCAGTGGGGTTGGCGGCTATGGCTACGATTTTAAAACAGGCAAATATGATTTTTCCGGCTTTGCAGACATTATGACCGCATTCAAACAAATGAAGGACGATGGCAGCATGCTGCCGGGCGTGGAGGCGATGGATATTGATCCGCTTCGTGCTCAATTTGCCGAAGGAAAGATTGGCATGTACCTCTCTATTTCTGCTGAGACGAATGTGTATCTAGAACAGTTCCCGGCGAAGATTAACTGGGCCGCAGCGCTGCCACCAACGATTAACGGCGAGATTAAGGGCGTAGCGGGCTACTGGAAAACAGGTCCATGGCTTTCGATTAGCAGTCAGACCAAACACAAAGAAGAAGCTTGGCAGTTCTTAGATTATATGTACAGCGATGAAGTGCTGCAAAAGTATTATGAGGGTGGTTACGGATTATCCCTTCTTCCTGACATTATTGCGAAGTCCAAAACACCAGAAGTTCCGGGCATTGAAGGCTTCCTTCCGACAGAAAATGATGGCATTTGGCCGATCTCCCCGAAAGTAACCGTGGATGGAACGGACTTTTCAAACCTATTTATTAAATACACGATCAGCGGCGGCGACTTGGATAAGATGATCGAGGATGTCAATGCGCGATATAATGTGGCGCTGGATAAAGCGAGAGCAAGCGGAGACGTAACGACGGAAGCGATGCCGGACTTTGATGCGAAAAGCATGCAAGGGATGTTAACGAAATAATACTGCTATGATATGAATCCTGCACAGAAGGATAGGGGGGCATCTCGCAAACCCTATCCTTGTTATTTAAGGAGATGAAATTGAACATGACGAGCCTACGTAAATTAGGAGAATCCTACTCATTTATTATACCCAGTCTTATCTTCACCGTGGTGCTAGGTATTTATCCGATTCTATGGGCGATTAGATATATGTTCTATAGCTATCCCGGATATGGGGAAGAAGTCTTTATCGGTTTTGGTAATTTTGCTGCTTTAATGCGAGATGAAGCCTACTGGAACTCGGTGGTTAATACGGCAATCTATGCTTCGGGCAAAATCATCATCACGATTCCTCTTTCGTTAGTTTTAGCGGTTATTCTGAATAAAGGGCTAAAAGGTAAAAACTTTTTAAGAGCGATTTATTTTATGCCTACTGTACTGAGTACGGCGGTCATTTCCATCGTCTTTTTTAACATCTTCAATTCGTACAACGGAATCATCAATCAGTTTCTCATGAAATATCACATCGTTTCCAAAGGGATTGATTGGCTTGGCCCGGATATGGCCATGTTTACTTCGATTATCGTTGCGATCTGGGGAGCTATTGGAAACTACATGCTGCTGTTTCTAGCGGGTCTGCAAAGCATTCCAGATGATGTCTATGAGAGTGCTTCACTAGATGGGGCGAACGCTAGACAAAAGTTTGTCTATATTACCGTTCCGATGCTGGGGCCTGTGCTGCAAATGATTATTATGCTGGCGATCACCATCTCTTTAAAGGGCTACGAGAGTATTATGGTCTTAACCGAGGGCGGTCCAATCGGACGAACCGAAGTCATGTATCTTTATGTCTATCGGATGTTCTTCCCGATTTCGTCTAGCTCCACGATGATCCAGCAGATCGGCTATGGTAGCGCTGTAGGCTTTATGTCTGCCGTCATTGTTGGACTCATTACGATCGGTTATTTCTGGATCTCGAAACGTTTGAATCGTATTTTCTAGCTTAGGGGGTTAGCTGTAATGAACACTGCACCAGCAACTAAAATCGCTCCATTGACAAAAACCGGCAGGAGAGCGAAACGTTTATTTTCCAGATTGATCGTATGGGGATTTCTAGCCATGATCGCGATATTTACTGTATTTCCAGTGCTGGTTACGCTATTTGGCTCCTTCAAAACGAATGCAGAGCTAACCTCGGGTGCGACTATTCTTCCAAGTGTATGGCATTTCTCGAATTACCTGGAGGCTTGGAAACAAGCAGACTTTGCAAAATTCACTTGGAATAGCCTTTTTATTAGTACATTCACAACGATTGGCACACTGCTCCTCGCTTCTATGGCAGCCTATGCCGTGGACCGCCGAAATTTTTTCGGCAAAAGCTTCTATGTTGGCCTGCAAGCGGCGACGATGTTCATATCGATTGGCGCTGTTGTGATCCGTCCTCAATTTGAGCTGATGGTGAAGTTAAATCTAAATTCCTCGTTATGGGGAATCATATTTATCCTCATCAGTGCGCATGCGACAACCTTCTTTATTCTGATTGGGTTCTTCAAAGGAATTCCTCGGGATTTGGATGAGGCTGCTTACATTGATGGATGTAATTTCTTCTCGGTGTATTGGCGAATTATCCTTCCGTTATTGAAGCCGGGCTTAGGGGTAGCTGCCTTGTTCGCTTTCCGCAACGCTTGGAATGAATACATTCTGCCGCTGGTTTTTACGATGACGAACCCTAAACTACAAACGTTGACGGTGGGTTTAGCAGATTTGCGATATGGGACTACAGCAGCAACCCAAACCCATCTCATTATGGCGGGTGCCTGCTTGTCCATATTACCGATTCTGATCGTTTATGTTTTGGCGAACAAGTCCTTTATGCAGGTGACAGGCGGCTCTGTTAAAGGTTAGTTGGTTGGGATAGGGAGAAGGGAAGAGCTTGGCTGCGTATTCGCGGCCAAGCTCTTTTTGTGTGTGCGATGCGCCTTTACGTTGGCTTTGTCGGTCAGGAGTACGCCCATACTCGCGTCTCGAGATTCTCCGACAAACAGCTGATTTAATCATTGGTGGTCTAGTGTAACCTAATATTGAGCCATGTTTAAATACGCTCCTCTGGAATGGTCTGGTTAACTCTTCTAGTTGAGTATTTGAACGCTGCCGCGAATCGGATGGACAGATACGATCTTTAACGCCGCCTACCCAGGTGGCGGACTAGATAGCTATCACCCGAAAATGCTAACTAAAGTCATCATTTACTCCTACACCCAGCGCATTTGCTCTTCTCGCTACTTTTATTAACTCCTTCGAAATGATTCCTAATCAGCCCCCATTCGCTAAGCAACGCTAAGTACGGTCTTATCACTGATACCTAGCTTTAAATTGGGATGGAGACAACCCCATCACATTTCGAAAGATCCTTGAGAAGTAATGGATGGAAGAGAAATTGTATTTGTGAGCGATCTCAGTCACGGTCAAATTGGTTGTACATAAATCTTCTGCCGACTGATAGAGTCTTCGCAGCTGAACATATTCTTTTGGTGTGTATCCTGTTTCATTTTTAAATAACTGATGAAATCGACTCTTCCCCATTTTAAGTTCTTTTGCCCATTGATAAAAATCGATGTCCACTTGCTCTAATGGGATGCTTTCGATCTTTTCAAGAATTTGAGCGATTCGAGGTTCATACCACGAATCGTTTTTTGCAGCAAAAGACAAATATTGAAATAGGAACGTCTGGAAAGCAGAGTTATATTGCAGAAATTCGATCGGACTCCTTGCTCCGAGAATAGCTGGAGGTTGAGTAAAGGCATTGTAATGAGATAACCAGATTGAAATATTACTGACTTTCATAACAGTATGAAGCTTTAGGTTCGGAAAAAAACTCGTCCATTCTTCTCTAAACGGTTGCTCGATTGGTGTAAAGTAATCCTTCTGGTAATTAAATTCGGGTCTGCTAGTATATTTCCAGTCAAAATAAGCACAGCGATGAATCATTAATTGTTCTTTATGGGATATCCATTGATGAGGGACTCCAGCTGCAATAAACACAATTAAACCTGCTTTCATAGGGTACTCTATTCCATTTAGTAACAGCGCACCACTGCCTTCTTCGACGAAAATAATCGCATTAGCATAACATCTTCTCAAGGGAGATTGTTCAGTTTGTATAAATTCGTATTTTTGTGCAAATAGAAGCATTGGATTAAAATCCGAATAGCGTGTCAAGTAATCGACCCTGTAACGATAGAGAGGAATTCTCATAGTGTCGTATATCCCACCGAATCTAGATTTTTTATATAAACATACTATAACGCAGTGCTATGTGTGATTCAAGAGCATAAATAACGAGCCTCAGATGTTTGTTAATTTAAAGATATTGCAACAAAAAAACTAGTGTATTTAAATTGGAAAAAAGGACAAATCGTTTGTTATTATGCAAAGACAGCTGCTATATAACCAAGTATTATTAAGTTAATTTCAATTGAAGAGGAGACTCAATAAATGACAAATAGTGAAGTTAGCAAAAATAAACTTAATTTAAAATATCCAGCTTCCTGGTGGAGAAACATGTGGAGAGAAGGCCTACCATCTGGAAATGGAAAGATTGGAGCTTCCGTGTATGGTGGTGTAAGAGAAGAGACAATTTTGCTCAATCATAATAAGTTATGGCATCTAGGCCACAAGGATACATTGCCTGACGTGGGTCATACTTTAGCAGAAACGAGAAAGCTGATGCTCGAAGGAAAGTATTTGGATGCTAGTTGGCATTTAACAAATAAGGTTAAAGAGTCAGGTTATGCAACCACGTTAGCCTCAAGACTTCCACTTGGTGATATTAAGCTATCGATGCCATGTTCTGGGGCATTTCGTAAGTATAATAGATGTGTAGACATGGAAACAGGCGAAGTAACAGTCCGTTGGGAAGATTCTGAAATAATGTATGAAAGAAGACTGTTTGTTTCCCGTGAAAATGACGTAGTCGTCTATGAAGTTAGCAGTCCGGAGGGAGCAGTAGAAGGGGAGTTTTGGTTTAATTTACATCAGACTGATGACCCTGATTCCTTGGCTGTATATAAAGAATTGGAGAAAACGCTCGAAGTTAGAACGGATGGCTCATATTTGTATTATGCAGCGACAAATGATGATGGAAAAGACTTTGGTGCTGTGCTTCGAGTTATAGAATCGGATGGACGAATCACTGCTCAGAATGGAAGCATTCAGTTTGCAGAGGTAAATAAAGTTCTAGCATTGGTGAAAGTGTTCACCAATGGAGACAGAGAACAAGAATGGATACGCCTGCAAAATGAGCTTTCGAGCATGGATCAGACCTATGAACAGCTACTTGCTTCTCACCTTATTGAGCATCAGCGGTTATTTTTTTCCGCTACATTAAACTTATACGGTGAGCAGGATCATCTTTCAAATGAAGAGTTGCTGCTGCATGCTTATGATGGTGAGGCACCTACTAGCCTAGTAGAAAAAATGTGGGCATACGGGAGGTATTTGTTTATATCGGGAACAGCTTCAGACGGCATGCCGTTCGAAATGTATGGACTATGGGCAGGGGATTATAAGCTTACATGGTGCCATAATATGGCTAATGAAAACGTTCAGATGATGTATTGGCACGCCATGGCTGGGGGCTTAAGTGAGATGGTGCCGGCGTTGGTTCATTACTATGAAAGTATGATGGATGATTTCAAGGACAATGCGAAAAAACTTTTTGGTTGTCGTGGAATTTATATTCCTGCTGGCACTACTCCTGGAAACGGAGTTCCAAACCAGATTGTTCCGGTCATAATGAACTGGACCAGTGCTGCAGGCTGGTTGGCTAGACATTATTATGAATATTACTTATACACGGGAGACAAGGAATTTCTACTGGAGAAAGTATTGCCTTTTATGAGGCAGGTTGCAAAGTTCTATGAAGATTTCCTTGATACGGACGAAAATGGCCAAATTCGTTACTATCCATCCGTATCTCCAGAAAATACGCCACTTAATTTCATGCCAGAAGATCGCAAACCGCTTGCACATCCAATGCCTACGACGATCAATGCGACCATGGATTTGGCTATTCTAAAAGAACTTTTGACACATCTTATTCGAGGCAGTCAAGAAGTTGGCGCATATGCAGATGAAATTGGAAAATGGACAAATCTGCTCGAACGTATACCAGCCTATCAGATTAATGAAGATGGTGCACTTCGAGAGTGGATGCATCCAGATTTTGATGATCGCTATGAACACCGCCATCTGTCGCATATTTATCCAATTTTCCCAGGTCAGGAATTCACTAGAGAGCTTTCGCCTGAATTGTTTGATGCATTTGAGACGGCAGTAAAGAAAAGACTGATTGGCGCGCAGAGCGGTTGGTCTCTTGCTCATATGGCAGCCGTTTATGCACGCTTGGGGGACGGAAGCAGAGCTGTTGAATGTCTTGATATTCTATCTAGATCATGCCTTTTGAATAATTTCTTTACACTGCATAATGACTGGAGAAACATGGGGGTCTGCATGGACATGATCGAGGCTCCAATTCAATTGGATGCTTCAATGGGATGGGTTAACGCGGTACAGGAAATGCTTCTTTATGTATCTTCTTGGCTAGTCAAATTGTTGCCTGCGGTGCCAGACAAATGGAAGAAAGGCGAATTCACCGGACTATGCTTCACTACAGGTACAATTTCACTTTCATGGGATAAACAGATTGGAAAGTTCCAAGCAAATCTTGTAGCCACTAGAGAGACGAAGCTAACTTTGAAGTTGCCGGAGTGGTTTAACAAGTATAGTTTCTCAGGTTCCGGCGTTTCGATTGTTTCATCCACTTTCGGTAAAGGTTATTACGATTTGAATATGAAGGCGGGGCAATCGTTGGTAATAACAGCAACGGATGCCGATATGTTCGAATAGTACGGAAATAATATAACGAATAATATATTGAACTGACACCCCCATCCTTGCGATGGGGGTGTTTGTTTCATTGATATTTGGCAGGGATGCCTAGAATCGTTAAGTAGAGGTTTGAAAAATCACTTGGTTCCAGATCGTAACTATTCTATAATAGTGTTTACGCAGTTTGTTTGAATTTTTGGGGAAGAGTTGTAAGCGTTTCCCGTTGATGGAATATGGCTAGGTTTGAACCGTGAAAGGAAGTTTTCTATGAAACGATTCCCAATGATGCTACAGCTAACACTGATCATGTTTTTTGTTATGGCAATTCCGATTTCAATATTAACATGGTACAGCGAAACACAGATTCTCCAATACTCAGAAAATGCCATTGCAGGATCAACGCTAGACGGTCTAAATGCAAATCGCAAACTCAATGAAAATGCACTAAACAATTTATCCCAAAATGTTGTGCGGCTAGCGACAACCAGAATTTTGGATCGTATCCGCGATTTCAAAACATTGGATGAAATTAACGCCAATTATAACAATTTAAACGAAGCTCTGGTTATATTAAAAGAACTGATGAACTTAAATAACAGAGTAGAAGGTGTATATTCATCTTATTTTTATTTGAAAGATTCTGATTATGTTGTTTCTACTGATAAGGGAATTACTATGTTGGAGAAGTATGAAGCCATGGATTGGATGGATGAAGTATTCTCAAAGAGCTCAGGCGTTAGCGGGGTTTGGCAAGCTCGGACACTTAGCTCGGGGCGTAATGTGCTATCCTACGTACTCCCTCTTAGTCACCTTTCTACTACAACACAAGGAACGATTGTAGTCAATTTACTGGAGAGTCAGGTTCGTGATTACCTTCACAACTCGAAATCCGGAAAGCATAGTTATCTTATGTTGGAGTCTGACGGAACAATACTATCACATAGTGACGAGAATTTATTTTTAACAGACGGGGAGCAATTGCCTTTCATTGAAGACATCTTGCAAAGAGGAATTCAAGAAGGTTATAGCATCCATCAGATTGACGGCGAGCGATTAATATATGCGTGGCATCAATCTAGTTTATCTAAGTGGTGGAATATTAATATTTATTCCATGGATGAACTGATGGGCAAGGCTCATTCCTTACAAAATAGAATTTTCATTCTGACAGGTATTTTTATTCTACTTGGAGCTTTCCTTACAGTTTTCCTGGCGACATGGTTGTCTAAACCTTTACGTCAACTGGCGCAAGCTGTCCGTTCTCGTAGTAACGGTTATGGTTTTTCTAATAAAAATGAGCTTGTATTCCTTGACGCGGCTTTTAAGCGAATGCAAGAAGAGGAAGAAGGACTTTATAAATTAATAAAAGAAAGCGAGCAGGATGCTCGTAATTTAGCAACTTATAATTTGTTAAGAGGTGAGGTTTCCAAGCAAATAGAGGACATGTTTCTATTGCCAGCGTTTCGTATCGCGGTTGTTTCGATTGACCGTTATAGAAAATATGTAAATCACACGAATCCGGAAACACGAAATTACCATAGACTTGTTCTTATAGCTAAATGTGAAGGATTATTTCCGGAAAACTTTCATAGCAGAAGTGTATATCATGGTGATGGGAATTTTGTTATTGTTTTTAATTACAATCGAGAAGATATGAATAAGGACTTTGATGAATTCAAGCAATCGTTCATTGCGATAAGGGAAGCCGCAGTGGAGTTGCTTGGTCATACTGTTACTATTGGAATCAGCAGCCAATCAGATGAATATTCAACTGTTCCCGAACAACTGGTGGAAGCCATGGAAGTCATTAAGCATCGGATGATAGAGGGGACCGGTGGAATTACCTTCTGGAAAGAGGAAAGCGATCAATCCGATAAATATATTTACCCTGCAAATAGCGAGAGACGTATCTTAAATTATCTAGATTCAGGTGATCTAGAGAGTATCATAAAAGAGCTAGAGCTTATTAGAAATGAAATCCATTCAGCTGTTTATATTTCCTACTATAACATTTTGTTTATTTATAATCAGTTAGTTGGGGTAACGATTAAGCATCTTAGAGAAAAGAATATCAACACAGCCCGAATTTTTTCAGGAAGCGGCAACCTTTATTCAACCATTGCCTCTATAGATACACTGGATGAATTAGAAGAATATTTTCATGAGTTTTTTAAGGAGATTATTCAGTACCAAGTACGAAATTCGGGGGAAAATTACGGAGAGCGGATTATACAGTACCTTGAAGAGCATTTTACTGAAGAAATCATGTTTGAAGAAATGGCAAAAGAGATTGGTATTAGCTATTCTTATATGCGAAAAATCACGTTTGAGCTTACAGGCAAAAGTCTTAGCGATTACATGAATATGCTTCGTATTGAAAAGGCTAAACAGATGCTGCTTGAAACTAATATGAATGTGGCTCAAATATCGTCCGAAGTGGGTTATTATAATGTCCAAAGTTTTTATCGTTTCTTCCGTAAGTATGAGGGAATGCCGCCAAGCAGTTTTAAAGCACTGAAGCAGGAGTCGACGGAGTGAACAGGATTAATCTGAGCTGCCTTGTGGGCCTAAGTCCCCACAAGGCAGTTTTACTTTTGCTAATTAAAATCAAATTTGATTATTGTTCCAGGCAATCGTTAAGAAAGGAATCAAAACTGACATTCGAAATCAATACTCACGATTTACCGAATAGAAAAACAGAGGTTATGATACAGACATCGCGAATCGCGCGACTCATTGTATCCGCTATCATTCGTGGATGGGTAAACGAAAAATGAAGGAGTAGATGAAACCAATGAAAATAGAGACGGATCAAGCTCATATCGGGCAAGTCATTCATCAAGTTGTCGACTACACATTAAGAATGGACCTAACCTGGGATTGGTCTTGCGGTGTTGCCTATTATGGCGTTAGTCGCGCCTTTGAGGTCACGGGAGAGAAAGAATATCTAGAAAGAATGGCCGTCTGGTGTGATGAATATATTGAAGCGGGGCTTCCGGATTGGAACGTGAATACATGTGCTATGGGACATATGTTGATAACCCTATATGAACAAACTAAAGATCAAAAATATTTGGATTTAATTCTCAGTAAAATAGATTATCTTGAAAACAAAGCAGAACGTTTCGGAGATCGTGTGTTACAGCATACGGTTTCTTCCAAAAACGATTTTCCAGAGCAATGTTGGGCGGATACGTTGTTTATGGCCGCTTATTTCTTATTACGTACCGGCGTTATGTTGAATGAAAAACCATTTATTGATGACGCTTTGCATCAGTTCTACTGGCATATCAACTATTTGCAGGATGAACAAACAAGTCTCTGGTACCATGGCTATAACCATATTAATAAGGATCATATTTCTGGTATTTATTGGGGACGCGCGAATGCTTGGGCGGCGTATACGATGTCAAGAGTATCGAAGGTTCTTCCGGAAGGTTATCTCTATCCGCCTTTCATGCACATTAACAGTTCATTGCGTGATCAACTTGCCTCAATTAAAAATCTCCAGAAAGAGGATGGGCTTTGGGGAACTGTACTGGATTATTCTGATTCATATAGCGAAGTTTCAGCAAGTGCCGGTATTGCCGCAGCGATGATAACCAATAACAATCCGCTGCATGGTAAGTACGTACAACGAGCATTAAATGGCGTATTGACGAATATCTCCGAAAACGGTCGTGTACTGAACGTCTCAGGGGGCACAGCAGTAATGAATGATAGGGACGGCTATCTTCGAGTGGACAAGAAATGGGCTCAAGGTTGGGGACAGGGACTTTCATTAGCCCTGTTGGCTGTCGTGATGGAAAATAATAAATAGCATAGCGCTGAATCATTCCGAGCTACGAGAGGTGAGATCAGATGATCTATGTAGGTACGAATATCAGGAGAAGCAGTGGATGGGAATTTAAGTATGTCGCAAAAAATTACCGTATTTTGAGATAATATATGATGTGAGGCGCAACCTGTTGAAATAACAAGGTCTGTGCCTTTTACTTCATGTAACAATGCTACACGTTTCGGCAAGCGCTTACAAAAATATTGACGATTTTCGCTGACTTTGTATACACTTAATGGTGAGATAAATTTCGACAGGACTGTCAGAAAGCTAGTGTTAGAAATAAAGGGGGAAACATCATGCGAGTAAAAAAGATAACGATTTTGTTTGTAATAGGTTTAGAAATGATGCTCCTTATATTAACGGGGTGTAGAGATCAGAACGATACTGTGGATACGGATAGCCGTAACCGCATCGAAAGCCAAGAAGGCTTTTATAAAGATTATTCGAAGGGATTCCTTGAAAAATTCACGTTAGAAATCCCTGTTTACGAACGTGCTTCAGAGGGATGGAATACGACAGACAACTTCTATACACGCTGGATTCAGAGAGAATTTGGCGATAAGTACAATATAAATATAAAGTTTGTGTCAATTAATAGAAGCAGTGAAGTGACGGATTATTATCAGTTGCTTGCTTCGCATAAAGCTCCCGACATTATTTATCATTATGATATGCCGCAAGCACTGGCCTATTACAGTCAACATGTTATACAAGATTTAGATCTGCAGGAAATTGCTCACTATGCTCCAACCTATTGGGAGGAAATGGGGGCTATTATTAAAGAGTATGGTGAAGTGGAAGGGGGAAATGCGTTTTTCTTTGCGGCACGTCCAGAAGCGGATATTCATGCAACGCTTATTAGGAAAGATTGGGTTGAAAAGGTAGGTATGAAGATGGAGGATCTGACTTCGCTTGAGACTTATAATGAAATGCTTCTAAAGTGGAAGCAATCCGGACTAGGTGTCGGCGCAGAAAGTTTGAAAAAAAACAATTATATTTTTAATTATTCGTTCCGAGATTGGCCCATTCATGAAACAGAAAATGCACTCTACTCTGACATAGGAATAGCTGATCTAACGACCCCGGCAACGGAACGTTATCTTCGTAATTTAAATTACCAGTACAACAACGGATTGATTGACAAGGAATTTATCCTTCGAGATGATGATAACAAAACAAAAGCCGAGTTTGTTGCTGGAAAGACAGGAACCTTTAGTCTTCACCTTACGAGCAATACCGACGTGATAAAAGCAACTTTACAGAATAACCCTGAAGCAAAGTTTGCAATATTAGATCCACAAGCTTTAACCCCGGAAGGCTATAAACCACAGTCACGGGCTTATTGGCCGTTTGGACTCGTTATGGGAATTAACGCTGAATCCTCTGATGTAGAGCGTATCGCTGTTTGGATGTATCTGGAGTGGATGATCCAACCTGAGAACTTATTGTTGCTTCAGAATGGTGTTGAAGGAGAGAACTATACAGTTGATTCTGACGGCCTTCCTGTAAGCAATCCCAATTTTGATGGGGAGTCAATGATGTCTTCCAATAACAACAAAGATTATTGGGCGCTGGTAACGGAATTACCGGAGTATTCGAATCCTGAAACTACCCGACAAGGATTTATTCGAAGTATCGCACCTGTTGGATACGAGTACTTGGGGGAGGAGATGTTGCGTATATACGAAAAAAATGCAGAGTTCAGAACGCCTGATGCCTTTTATTCGGTTGTGTTGCATAAGGTCAATGAATATAAAGCTGATCTTGATGCCATATTTCAAGAACTGTATGTGAAAATAGCTACGGCACCGCCAGAGGAATTCGACAAGGTATACGAGGCTGCAAAAAACACCTACCTTCATGCTGGATATCAAGACGTATTAAATGAAAAGGAAGCCGCGATTCGTGCAGGCTATATAAGATAACTAATATATACAAGCTTTGATTTGGAACTGTCTTTACGGCGAACATATGCCGTCCAAAGATAGTTCCATTTTTGCTTTCATTATCATATTTGATTATGCGAGAGGGGTTCATCCCGCATAAATACACGAAGTAATCAAAAGTGACATTTATCATCAATATCAAAATATTTACGAATGCGAAGCGGTGGCGTTATGATGGGCACAACCTCGCCGATGATGACAGTGTATGCATCACTTGGGAGGAAATCATTCTGCGAGGAGGTGAAGTACTTGAGCTTTGAAAACGCTTCATCAGAATTACAAACACAATCTGCAATGAACAATCGTACCAAAAGACAAAAAGGGGGAATGGGTCTTTACCTCAGGCGGGACTGGCAGCTTTATGTTTTGCTTTTAATACCGTTATCCTTCGTGCTGGTTTTCAAATACGCGCCGATGACGGGTCTCGTATTGGCCTTCAAAAATTATAAAATCGCGAAGGGCTTCTGGGGAAGCGAATGGGTCGGCTTCGACGTATTCATGGATCTCTTCAGCAAGCACGACTTTCTACGCGCCATTCGCAACACGCTTCTATTGAATGGACTCGATCTGGTCTTCAGCTTCTCGCTGCCGATCGTGCTGGCGCTCCTGCTGAACGAAATCAAAAACGTAAGGTTCAAGCGGGTCAATCAGACGGTGCTGTACCTGCCGCACTTTCTATCGTGGGTCATCATCGGCGCGATTGCCTATCAGCTGCTAAGCGAAGGCAACGGAGTAGTCAACAACATTATCTTCATGCTGGGCGGCGAACGCATTCCGTTCCTACAGCAAGACAATCATTGGCTGTTCTCTTACCTCGCGATTGGGGTATGGCAAAGCATGGGCTGGGGCACGATTATTTATTTGGCGTCCATCAGCAGTATTAACCCGGAGATGTACGAGGCGGCCACCGTAGACGGAGCTGGTCGCTGGAGGCAAGCATGGAATGTGACGATTCCGTCCATTCGAGTGACGATTGTTACGCTGCTTATTTTGAATTTGGGAAAAATAATGGAAGGCTCATTCGAACGAATCTTCGCCCTGATGAATAAAGCGACAACCGAATTTACCACGACGATTCCGGTATTGGTTTATCGCTGGGGCATCGAGAGCGGCAATTTCAGCAGAGCGACGGCGCTGGGACTGTTCCAGGCCGTGATCGGGCTGATTCTGGTATTGGCTGCGGATCGCATCGCCAAGAAGCTTGGCGAGGACGGATTGATCTAGAAGGGAGGCGAAACGCCATGAAAGAAAGCACCCGCGCCGGAGGCGCATCGGGCAGAAAACAATTTGACATTTGGGGCGTGCTGATCGGCCTCTTCTTGATCATGACCTCGCTCGCTTGTTTACTGCCGTTTGTTCACGTTGTTGCCAAATCGTTTAGCGCTGATGCCTATGTTATCGCCAATAAAATCATTTTGTGGCCCAAAGGCTTCACCGTAGAGGCATACGGTAAAATTTTCGCCGACGCCAGCATTATGCGTTCGCTTTACGTCTCCATTGTTGTGACGGTGCTGTTCACGATTATCGGCATGATCGTGACGATTTGCGCAGCGTATCCGCTGTCGCGCAAGCAGCTTAAAGGACGTTCGGTAATAACATTTATATTCCTGTTCACGATGTATTTCCACGGCGGTATTATTCCCGATTACATGCTCATTAGCAGTCTGGGAATGCTGGATACGATGTGGTCGCTCGTGCTCCCGCTGGCCTTCAGCGCATTCAATCTGCTGATAATGAAGACGGCGCTTACCAGCACAATTCCAGACAGTCTGGAGGAGTCAGCGCGGATTGACGGCGCGGATCACTTCCGAATTCTGTGGAGCATCGTGCTGCCGTTATCGAAGCCGATTATCGCGACGCTGTCGCTGTTCTACGCAGTTGGTCGCTGGAACGCTTATCAGGATGCGTTGTTCTACATTAAACAAAATGTCGATATGCGGCCGTTGCAGCTCAAGCTGTATTACCTGATTATTCAGGCGACGGAAAGCTTTCAGCTGGAGGCTACGCAAGTGCAGATCAGCAATCCGGAGGTGTTGAAGGCTTCCGTCGTTGTATTCGCCACACTGCCGATTCTGTGTATTTTTCCGTTTATTCAGAAATATTTTGTTCAAGGCGCCATGATCGGCGCGGTTAAAGGATAGCAAAAGCAATACTTCAGAAGTGAAAATTCGAAATGGGGGAATTACCTTGGTAAGAAAAAAAATGCTCTCTACCGTGCTAGCTGTCATTATGGGATTAAGTGTATTGTCCGCATGTACCAAAGATAACGGCGGCAACAACAAGCCGTCCGCTACGAACGGGGCCAGCGCCGCGCCTACTGAAAACGCTTCCGCTTATCCGGATTATTCCGGCGGCTTCCCGGAGCGCGTAACGCTGGAAATACCGATATATGAGCGCGCATTCGAAGGCTGGAACGTCACCGACAACTATTATACGCGCTGGGTTCAGAAGGAATTTGGCGACAAATACAACATCGATGTCAAATATAGACCTATTACGCGTTCAAGCGAAGTAACTGATTACGGTCAGTTGCTGGCTTCGCACAAGGCGCCGGATATTATTTTCCATTACGATATGCCGCAAGCGCTTACCTATTATGGCGAAGACGTGATGCAGGAGCTCGATTATAAAGAGATCGCCAACTATGCACCGTCATATTGGAGCAATTTAAGCTCGACGATCGAGCAATACGGCAGTGTGGACGGCAAGAAGGTGTTCTTCTTCGCCGACCGTCCGGTCGCCGACAACCAAACGACCCTCATCCGCAAGGACTGGGTAGAGAAGGTTGGCATGAAGGTCGAGGATCTGACATCGCTGGAGAAATACAACGAAATGCTGGCGAAGTGGAAGGAAGCGGGACTCGGCGTAGCCGGTGAGAAGCTGCTGCTGAATAACTATACGTACAGCTATGCGTTCCGCGATTGGCCGATCAATGAGAAGGAGCGCGCGTTGTACTCCGACTTGAGCGTTGCCGACCTGACGTCCGCAGCCAGTGAGAAATATTTGCGCAATCTGAACTATCAATTCAATAATGGCCTGATCGACAAGGAGTTCTATTTGCGCAGCGACGACGAAAAAGCTAAAGCTGAATTCGTTGCCGGCAAAACGGGCACTTTTGCTCTCTACCTCGCCAGCAATAGCGACGTCTTCGCCGCAACGCTGGCGAACAACCCGGATGCCCATTTCGATATTCTTCCTCCGGGAGCGCTCGTGCCGCAAGGAAACCAGCCGCAAGGCCGTGCCTACTGGCCGTTCGGCTTCATCATGGGCATCAATTATGAGTCCACGCCAGAAGAGCGGACTGCCGTATGGATGTATCTGGAGTGGCTGAGCCAGCCGGAGAACCTGTTCTTCTTCCAGAATGGCGTCGAGGGCCAGAACTACAATCTAGACGCAGACGGCATTGCCGCAAAGGTGCCGGATTTCGCCGGAGAATCGAAGCTGTCGAACAACAATAACAAAGATTACTGGGCGCTCGTTACGGAGATGGCGCAATATCCGGATCCGGCCGTGACGCGCAAGTCCTACCTGCAGAACTGGGCGCCTCCGGGCTATGAGTCGCTGGCGGAAACGGTGCTGAAGAATTATGAATCGAATACGGAATACCGTACGCCGGATGCGTTGTTCTCGGTTGTGCTGGGCACAGTAGGCGAATACAAAGCCGATCTAAATTCCATGTTCCAGGAGTTGTACGTGAAGATTGTGACCGCATCGGAGGCCGATTTTGATTCGGTCTACCAAGCGGCCAAGGTTACGTATTTGAAATCTGGGTACCAGGAAATTCTCGACGAAAAGCAAAAAGCGATTGACGCAGGCCAATACAGATAAGCGAATCGCAGCAAAAATCCGTATTCCGAATGTAGATCAATTAAATTCTTTCCGTAAGTAAACGAAATCGAGATATCCTCATGAATAAGTTCATGGGGATATCTAATTTAGATAATAGGAAAGGCGGCTAAAAACATGTTAAGAAAAGGTAAAATGATTTTATTATTATTTTCATTTATTTTTTTGATTGTTTTATGGACAAAGGATTTGCAAATCCAGGCGGCGCCAATTACAACACTCGTTCAAGACGACTTCGAACAATTTTCACCAGACTCTGTAATTCCAACAAGCAGCTCGGACTACTGGAGGTCAGTTTCACCTACAAGCACATTAAACGTAATGGCTCGCGAAGAAAGTGGGACAGACAATACCTATGCGTCGATCAGTAACACTCATGCATCGACAGGTGCATATTTTGGCAAACCCTTTGCCGCTGCTCAAAGTACGCTATTCGTTTCAGAATTTGATCTTAACATTCCTTCATCTTCCTCTACGGGTCGTTTGTTTTATTATGATTCATCAAGTTTAAACTCTGGCAATTTGACTTTTCGCATGGATATTGTTGGAGGCACGATGAGAGTCTATGACGGTGGTACAGCAACTACCGTAGTGTCCGGCTACTCTACCTCGACCTGGTATCATTTCAAAATTGTTTTCGATCCGGAGAATAAAAGATTTAATTTTACTATTTCGGATGGCTCAACAACGATCTATACATCGCCCTCTTTTTTTGGTTTTACTAATGTCAATGCAACAAAAGTGGGATCGCTTTCATTTATGCCTGGATATAACGGAATAGAGATGAACGTTGATAATGTTAATGTGTATGTTCCTAATTACGAGTTGGAATTATCGGGCCCATTAACACTCAATGTGCAATCTACCCAAACCGTACAGTTCACTGCGGCAGCCAATGATATCTTAGGCAGGCCCGTTTCAAATCCTAATTTAGTTTGGAGCTTATATGATGCCAGCAATCAAAATCTGTTGGACTCAAGCTCTGGCATCACAATCTCCAATAATGGGTT
The DNA here is from genome assembly GCF_038630985.1 of Paenibacillus sp. FSL H8-0548. Lineage (NCBI taxonomy): Bacteria > Bacillati > Bacillota > Bacilli > Caryophanales > Paenibacillaceae > Paenibacillus > Paenibacillus sp. FSL H8-0548. Next base: position 5,682,236 of record NZ_CP152049.1, on the reverse strand, counting down.
ATTGACTGTTCAAGGGGGCAGTTCGCCTATCTCTGTGAATGTCAGGGCAACGAATGCGGCTGATCCAACTGTGTATGCGAGCCAAGCGCTTAAAATTGACAGCGCTTACTTATTGGGTTTGTCTGCGACAAATATAACATTCAGTGAATCCTTTGAGATGAATAAATTCCAGTATAGCTCAGTTGTAGGGACTTCTGTAACCTCTACTCAAATTACAGCTACTTCCTCTTTCCCTGCTAATACAGATATAACCGTAAATGACGAAGCTGCTGCAAGCGGAGTTCTTTCATCGCAAGCAGGCCTTGAGTCGGGAATTAATGAAATAAAGGTTAAAGTAGCCTCCAAGGCGTTTCCGGAGATTAGCAGCACCTACACATTATTGGTAAGCCAAACGGATACATTAAGCGATGACGCTACTTTATCGGAATTGACGCTAAGCAATGGTGCACTAGCATTCAGCAGTGAAACGACAAGCTATGCGACAAGCGTCGCCAACACGGTTACTAGTGTCACTGTTACGCTAAAAACATCGGATATTTTTGCGAAGGCAACGGTTAATGACGTGGAGATGAGCAGCCCAACCTCGGCTCCAATTCCACTTCAAGTTGGCGACAATAGGATAGCCGTTCATGTAACAGCCCAGGACGGTACACCGAAAGACTATATAATAACTGTGAACCGAGCAGAGTCAGACAATGCAAATTTGTCTAACTTGACTTTAAGCGGCGGTGTACTAAATCCGACGTTTGCAAGCAGCACAACAGAGTATACAGCCAATGCAGCCAATGGTGCTGTCAGCTTGACGGTTACACCAACAACAGAGAATGAAGATGCGACAATTACGATTCAAGGGGATCCGGTGGATAGCGGCCAAGCATCTGCTCCGATTTCTCTGCAACCTGGAAGTAATGTAATTGAGGTTTTCGTCACAGCACAGGATGGTACAACAAAGACCTATACGGTTGATGTGAATAACAGAGAATCAGTAACTTCCTACCTGTTTGATTTTGGACCTGGCGAGATAGAAACAGGGTATACAGGGGTTAGTTGCAGCGCTTCATCCTTGTATAATGCGGATATAGGCTACGGATGGGCTAGCGTGAACGGGCTCGATGGTCGCGACCGCGGCGCACCGACCGATGCGCTAAGACGAGACTTCTGCGTAGGCAATGCGTACTCCTTTACAGTGGATCTTCCTAATGGGTTATATAAAGTAAGAGCCATTGCAGGAGATGCGACTGCCGGACTTTCAGGGATGAATATCGTGACGGAAGGTCAGACAGAGAGCCTTTCCGCAGCTTTGGGAACATTTAGCAGTAAAACCTTTTTCGTACAATTGCTTGACGGACAACTGAATATGGGGATAAGCGGTTCGAGCGCAAGAATAAATGCACTTGAAATTAGTGCAGCTTCTCCTGAAGATATTTGGGGGTCTACAGCGCTTGCGTTAACGGATAACGGAGACGGAACCGTCACGTTGCAGAATTCCAAAGTTTCGCTGGTCATTGCTAAATCAACGGCCAATATTACAAGTATAAGGCTTAACGGGAGTAAACCAACACTTAACTTGGGAACTGGCGGTTATCTTGCGAATTACAAAATAAATGGAGTCAGTGGACAAAAGGCACTGACTGGCGCGACGTTCTCCATTGTGTCGCAAAGCGACGAAAGAATTGAGTTATCGTTTCTTGTACATGATCCGAATCAGCTTCCTTATCAATTAGATGCTCGTATGGTTCTGGAAGCCGACTCCCCTGGACTGTACTATTATTCAATTTATAAATATACGTCAGATATGCCGGCAGGATTAAACCTAGAACAATTGCGCTATTCGTTTAGTCCTCCAGATTCCGTATTTAAAGACTACGCCATTGATGATCTACGCAAGGGCACCTTTGACACAACTTCAGATTTGACAAGTGGGCCGGTGCTGCAGGATGCTACTAATTTGCTCGCAGATGGCTCGGTATATACCAAATACCAGCAAATCAGTTCTTTGGAAGGCGATAATCATGTGTTTGGTGTTTACGGAGACAAGATCGGTATGTCTATAATCCAAGCCAGTAAGGAATATTATGTTGGCGGTCCTACTAAACAGGAGCTGACTACGCATCAAACCGGTGCGGGGCCCAGATTGTTATGGCATGAAATTACTGCCCATTATGGCAACACTAACTTGAATCCTCCGGTAGGGTGGGAGAAAGTGTACGGTCCCTTCTATTTATATTTGAATGAAGGCGACAGTACCGATGCTATGTGGGATGATGCTAAGGCTCGCGCTGAAGAAGAAATATCCAAATGGCCTTACGCTTGGGTGGCTGACCCTTTATATGCGGCCAATTCCAGAGGGAATGCAACCGGGAAGCTAACGATTGCCGATGGCTCTTCAGCGAATAATGCATGGGTCATTCTAGCTGCAGGCGATAAGGATTGGCAGCTCCAAAATGAAGATTATGTGTATTATGCTCGTGCTGCAAGCGACGGCAGTTTCAGCATTCCTGCAGTTCGTCCCGGTGAGTACACCTTATATGCTTTTGTAGACGGTGTATTCGATGAATTCCGAAAAGATCATGTTGTTATTCATTCAAATGTGACAACGGATCTGGGGGGCCTGTCATGGGTTCCGAAGATGAATGGTGAACTACTCTGGCAAATTGGAACGCCGGACCGTTCAGCTGCCGAGTTTTTTGTAACTCCCAATGCCTATGCCTCTTCGATTCCAAACTTGGACAAGTATCGTCAATTCGGCACTTGGTTGGAGTATCCATTGGAATTCCCTAATGGTGTGGATTTCAAGGTAGGTGTGGATGATCCAAGTGAAAAATGGAATTTCTTTCAGCCGGTTTCGAAGACGCCAGGTGATCCTGCAATGCTAAAAGTTCCTAAGGATTCTTCACCAGCAATTTGGAAAATTCGGTTCGATTCTGACGGTTACCAGTCAGGGTTGGGAACTGGAACGATGACTTTCGGATTGGCAGGAAGTGTATACGGTTCTTTGCTAGTAAAATTGAATGGTGTAGAAATCGGTAGATGGGAATCTCCAGGAAATGGTGAAAGCGCATTCGGTGAAGGTCCTGAAAATGATGCGTCGTTATACCGGCAAGGAGCCGCCAGGGGGATATACTATCAAGTTCAAGCACAGTTTGACGCTGGACTGATACATCAAGGTGAGAATATCGTGGAGTTATCACTGCCTACACCTGATGGGAATGCCTCTTGGAATAATGTATTTACGAGCATTATGTATGATGCTATCCGTTTGGAAGTAGATGTTGCAACAGATGAACCTCAATTATCGGCGCTTGAGCTGGACAGCACATCGTATAACTTAAGTCTCGGTGGGACGCATCAAACCGTAGTTACAGCTATATACGAAGATAATACAAGAAAAGATGTCACCTCACAGGTCAACTTTAGTTCTAATAATACGAATATAGCAACAGTTAGCGCGCAAGGATTAGTAACTGCTGTTGGTACTGGTACGGTGAAATTGACCACAAGTTATGGTGGTATATCAGTTGAGGTTACCGTATCGGTAGCTCCATCAAGTGTAACATCACCGGGGCCAGTGGCAGGTAATACAGACAGTTTTGAAGATAAGAAAATCATTGATGAAGAATCACTAAAAAGTATTAATGATAAAGTGTCGATTCTGCTTGGCGAGAAGGAAAAAGAACTTCTTATACCAGCACAAGCGATTGAGACATTGGGAGCAAAGCCGATTGTAGTAACAAAAGGTAGCATTTCAGTAAAAATTCCTTCCTCTATCCTTAGAACTCTAAAGTCCATGCTTCCGGTTAATGAAACATCAGATGCGAAGCTTGTTCTGAAGATAGATCAGGTTGGGGAGGCGGCGTCGAGCGCATTAGTCGAAGCAGCTGCAGCTAAATCCAGCGCGGCCATTAAGGCTGTAAGTGATATATATGACTTGCGACTTGTTGGCGTGACAAAGGATGGCAAAGAAGTGAAGTTGGAGCGTTTTGAGACACCAATCACGCTGACATTCAAAGTTGAAGCCAACACGGATACCAAATTGGCTGGTGTCTACTATATCGATGACCAAGGCCGACTTGAGTATGTCGGAGGAACATGGGTGAATGGTGAACTTAGCGCGGACATTTACCACTTCAGCAAGTATGCAGTTCTGGAGTTCAATAAGACTTTTGCAGATGTTGCGGCTACCCACTGGGCAGCCGAGACGGTGAGAGAATTGGCGGCTAAGCATATCATTAATGGTGTATCCGATAAGTTGTTTGCACCAGAGAAGCCAGTTACTCGTGCGGAGTTTACTGCAATGTTAGTACGTGCGTTAGGAATTACTGCAAGCCATGAAGCTTCGCCCTTCCATGATGTAGCAGCAGAAGCCTGGTATGCAGAAATAATTGGTGATGCATACCAAGTTGGCCTAATAAGCGGCCGTGACAACGTAATATTTGATCCGGACGGATGGATCACGCGTGAGGAAGTGGCAGTTATGATAGTTCGCGCTTATGAATGGAAGAGTGATAAGCAGCTGGACATAAGTGGTAGCCTGTCGACGCGATTCAAAGATGCCGAAAAAATTAGTCAATGGGCTGAAGCGGGAGTTAAAGCTGCCGTCTCGCAAAAGCTTTTACAAGGTCGCAGTGAGCAGGAATTCATCCCTCAGGGCATTGCGAGTCGTGCAGAGAGTGCACAAGTCATCTTAAATTTATTGAAAAATTAAAGGAAGCTATAAGAGCATATTGATTAAGCATTCATAAAACATAACCAACGACCTTGAATGAATGGTCGTTGGTTATATTTTAGTAGACATACATTTTTGGGTATCGTCGAAAACTGGCTGATTGACCTCACTTTTCCTGTTTCCGATAGGCACGGGGGGACAGGCCAGACAGCTTTTTGAACACTCTGCCGAAGTGGGAAAAGTTCTCAAACCCACACTGTTCCGACACCTGAGTAACACTCCAACTTGTTCCGCGCAGGAGATTTTCGGCCTCTTTTACCCGAGTAATATTGATGTACTGGGTAAAGCCGAAGCCGGTGACCTCCTTGAATACGCGGCACAAGTGGCCCTTACTAATAAAAAAATGCTTGGAAATATCGTCCAGATGCAGCGGTTCCCTGTAGTTCAGATTAATGTGGCGGATAATATCCGTCACCTTCTGCTGGACTGGTGTAAGTTCAATATCAGGCAAAGATTTACGCTTCAGAATGTGGCGAGCTGTGAACAGCATTAATTCAATAGCCATGTTCCGGATGTGCAGTTGATAGCCTAGGGGGCATTCGTTAAGTTCGGTAAGCAGAGAGCTAAGCAGCTCTTCCACGTGCATCCTCTCCTGCAGATTAAGTCTGATCAGCGGATGGCCATCGGTGAAGGGAGCTAGAAGCAGATCTGTATCCTCCGGCGAAATTCCATTAAAGAAGGGTTGACCAAAATGGAGGACGACCCGTTCGTGATTGGGGATGCTGAGCCCTGACGTTTTGTGCACGATGTTGGAGTCGATGAGCACCATATCACCAGGGAGGATATGATGGACCGAATCCCCGATAAAGAAGTTCCTTTCCCCGCTGTATAGATAATAGATTTCGTACGATTTATGGTAGTGGGTGTTAGTCATAGAATGATGGCCGATTCTCCGGTCGAACTCGATCCACAAGGGTTCGTCTATCGAGCCGAAGTGAAGCAGGTTAGGAAGCGATTGAACAGTCATATGGAGCTCCTTTCACTGACAATAGACTGTATATATTATATCAATATTTACGGAGTTTAGTGAATAGTTGTGCGTAAATACGGAGAAACCACTCCTATTTTCATGTTAATCTTGGGTAAAGTAATATAAGTTTCATAATGCAAAATATACGGAGGAATAGATGCCATGCGTAAATTTGAATGCAACGAAGATGAAGTAAAGGAGCTTATAGACCGTGTAGTCCGCAGAACAATGAATATGGATTTCACTTGGAATTGGTCTTGCGGGGTAGCTTTTTACGGGATTTGCAAAGCATGGGAAGTGACGGGGAATCAAGAGTACATCGATTTTCTAGTCAAATGGGTGGACGAATATTTGGAACTTGGGCTGCCGCCAATGATGGTCAATGCTTGTGCTATGGGCCATACCATGCTGACGCTGCATGAAGCTACAGGAGACTCGAAATATCTTGATCTGGCCCTGATGAAAGCCGAATATTTACGGAAGGAAGCTATTCGATTCGGGGAAGGTGTATTCCAACATACCGTATCCTCCCAAAATGATTTTCCAGAGCAAGCTTGGGCGGATACGTTGTTCATGGCAGCCTATTTCCTGCTTCGCCTTGGATTTAAACTAGACAATAAAGAATACATTGACGATGCGCTCAATCAATTTTACTGGCATGAAGAATATTTGCAGGACACGAAAACGAATTTGTTCTATCATGCCTGGGATAATGTAAGGAAAGATCATCTGTCCGGTATTTACTGGGGCAGAGCCAATGCATGGGCCGCCTACACGATGGCACAAGCCTATAAAATGCTGAATCCCTTTATGCCAATGTGGATGCAGATCGGTGGTGCACTCGGCGATCAACTAACTTCTCTGGTCAGGCTGCAATCACCAAACGGGCTGTGGCATACAGTATTGAATGATGATACTTCCTATGAGGAAACCTCAGCTTCCGCCGGTATTGCTGCCGCACTGGTTTCCTATGCGCACCCTCTGCATCAAAATTATATGGCCAAAGCTTATGAAGGCATTTTGGCAAACATAGATGAAGATGGTTCGGTCCGCAATGTATCTGCAGGTACGGCGGTAATGTATAGTTCAGATGATTATAAAGTCATATCCAAGAAGAGAGTTCAAGGCTGGGGCCAAGGCTTGACATTGGCCTATTTGGTAGCCCTGCTTCAGAATAAGGAAGTTGTCAGTAACATATAGGAAAAAAGATCCTTACGATTAGAACATGCTACGTTCTTTCCAAAAGATTAGAAATACACAAGGTAAAATCGCAGCATCTATCGAATACGATTTCCAATAAAAAAAGAATATATAAGTTGAACTAGAAATTTACGTATTGGGCGATGCGCGAGCAAATCATTCTTTAGGGCCACGGTTGCAACCGGAGTCTTTGATTTCCTTGGGGAACACTTCGTTTATGGAGAAACGCTCGTCTCGCTAGCTGAAACTCCATTTTTAAATTCAACTTATAATCAGACTCCAATGCGCAGCTAACTTTGCAGCATCGTTAGCTGCGTACATAAATTTCCTATATCATGCACTAAAGTCCTCGCTAGTTTAAGGAGAAGCAGCCTACACTGCACTTCGTACAATAGAAACCTCACATGAGAGCTGTTCCAGACGGCTACAATGTAATACTGCAGTAGAATTAGCTCCAAACCAACGAATATCGCTCTAGACTAGGCATACTATTGCACAAACTGCAGTGTTCGTGTCGAGTCAGGCGAGTAACGTCGATTGTGTTGTATAGACTACAACGTAGCCTCGTCCTATTGCGCTATTTCATAAATGAACCAATCCAACTATATAAGTTAAACTAAAGTTTTAGAAAAGTATGGTAAGGAAATCGCGACCTGCATCTCGAATAAGAAAGAAAATAACTCGAACAAGGCAGGGACGAAGAAGGAAAACCAAACCGTATTAAATGAATTGAAAGAAGCGATGAAACATGTAAAGGAACGCCACATGTATGAACGCTATCAAACTGGCGGATTATCGGCTTTACAAATGAAGTATTCGTCCGGCGCGCCAACCCGAATAACAGAAGAACAACAGGACAAGTTGATACAAACCATCATCCATTAAGTCCCACATGAGGTGGGCTTCACTGTTCGTCATAACTGGAAGCTTGAATTCATTGCCGCTTTTATTGAACGCGAGTTTTCAGAAAACACTTTTCCCCATTAAAAAAAGACTCTTGAATGAAGAAGATAGCTACTTGCTATTCAAGGATGAATCGATGATTCGCGACTACCAGGCCATTCAAAAAACATAGTTTCTACGGGGAAAACAGCGCATCATTAAAACCACGGGCAAACATTTCGGAGTGAAGTTACTCGCCACGTTGGATTATGAAACCGGTCAATTGGTCTGGTAAGAAGACGAGCAGTATACCGCGGAGACCTTTTTGCATTTTCTTCAAAAGGTAGTTTCCGTGTATCGAGACGGTAAAATCGTCATGATTTTGGATAACGCCCGTATTCATCATACAAAGTTACTGCATCCGTTTCTGGAAGAAATGAACGGATGGCTCGAACTGGTTTTTTTGCCTCCTTACAGCCCTCAGCTCACCTTGTCGATGGACTCTGGAAATGGCTGAAATCCGATGTGATCAACAACGTGTTGTATCATGCTGTTTCTGAAATTCGCAAGAACGTTGGGCAGTTTATGGATGAAATAATGAAAAGGCCAACTATTCCATTTGCAGTGTGTCTAGCTGCTTGTGTAAAGAAGAGAGGCCTCATATGGTTCAGTTGTGCGACTGCTGCGGCGAAGCAAGCCCGTTAGTCGAAATGAGTCTTGAGTACTGATGTAATAACTGTATTCAGTTGCACACGGTTGTTTTAGCGGAATCCATTGAGTAAGATATAGGCGTTATACATAAGAAACTGGGGGTATTTAGTGCGAAGGATTTCTCTTATTACAGAATCTTCTGCAAGACCTAATGAAGCCAATCCAGCATATCCGTTTATAAAGTTACACAAAGCCGGTCGATCAACTCCTTTATTATGTAAATGGAAGCCAGGGTATTTCCTCATGAGGAATTCTTTTTTTAAAGTCATTATGGCCAGCGTGTGATTGGCTATGATGACCTAATTGAGCCGTATCCCTTGCAAAAGAATCATCCTCGGAAACTGAATCGATGTAACATGCGCAAAATACACTGGATTTCATATTAGCACTGGATGACGTCAAAACGAAAGCAGGGCGAAAATCTAAATGTTCTTAAGATCATCGCCTTGTTTTGACGGCGGGAAGGCCGTTCCAGAGCAGCTTCTCCAGAGAGATAGTGATCCAGGCTGTTTGCTGCTATCTCGGATGAGGACAGGAGATCCGCTATTCTCCTCCCAATAAGTTGCATCGGCAGCTTGCAGTACTTCAGTCCTATGCGTTTCCTAGGGACAGATCAGTAGAATTCTATGTGATAGCTATGTCCCTTTTATAAAGTGGGACGAGAGGACGATTCCCCACTTTTTGTAGACGCAGCCCCAAGAGAGAAGGAGCCGCAGGCTGGTATGATGACCTTATCAAGAAGCGAAAGGTGTGGGGTTGTTGTTAATTGAAGGGCAGGCGGAACGGATATGGTTGCAGATGAAGATGGATCACTTGGGGAACTGGGGCATGGATATCAACAAATGGGATTGGGTGCCGGGTGTTGGAGTTATTGCCTTGCTTGATTATGCCGAAGCTGTTCGGAGCCAAGAAGTGAAGGAGTATCTCTTGAATTGGGTTCGGCAGAATAAGGAAAAGGCCGAGCAGGAGCCTGTCATTAACTCCATCGCTCCTTACGCGATTTTTCCGGAATTATACCGGGAGTCAGGCGATGAATGGCTCAAGGAAGAGACGTCGCGGGTGGCGCAATGGCTGGTTCTGTACGCGCCGCGAACGAGAGAAGGCGCTTTTGAACATACAGTTACCGAAAATGTGGAATTCTCGGAGCAGGTTTGGGCAGATACGGTGTTTATGGCTGTGCTGTTTCTGGCAAGGGCAGCGAAGCTTCTGGGGAATTCAGCATACGCCGAGGAGGCGCAGCATCAGGTGCTGCTCCATCTGCGTCTGCTGGAGGATCGCGACGCCGGCGTCTTGTTCCACGGTTGGAACTGCAGCACGGCCGATCATATGTCTGCGGCCCGTTGGACGCGAGCGAACGCGTGGATAGCAGCTGGCGTTCCGATGGTCGTGGAAGAGATCGCCCGGCTAGCGGATATTTCACAGGAATTGCATGAACGTTATCTACGGTTGATGACGAGTCTCGTGTCATTCCAGCAAAGTGAGGGTCTGTGGAGTACAGTAATGAACGAATCTTCCTATTACAGGGAAGTTTCGGGCAGCGCAGGCATTGCCTACGGTATCTGGAAAGGATTGGAGTCTGGGCTGCTGCCAGCTGATGAAAGCTTTGAGACTGCGGCAAGAAAGGCATTGTTGGCCATTCGTCTTTACATTGGAGAAGACGGCATGGTAGGGGGTGTCTCCGGGGGAACTCCAGTAATGGAATCGGTAGAGGCGTACAATGGCATCCCCGTCTATCCGACGTTATATGGCCAAGGTCTGACTATTATGCTGTTGGGGGAAGCAATTCGGAGAGGAGAGGTCGATCATGAATCGGGAGGAACTGCTGGAGCTTATCCGTAAGGAGACAGAGGCGTTCGAGGAGGAGCTGCATCTGGTGCGCATACCGCTAACGGCGACGTACCATACGGCGCTCAAGAGCCAGAAGACGCCGGAAGTATATGGTTTGCTAGCATCTTCCGGATATGCCTATCATCTGTTGGAAGAGGGAGAGCCTGCGGGTATTCAGAGAGCCAATCGCATCTTGCGACTGGTCGTATCGCTGCAGGATCGTGATCCGGCATCGGAGACGTATGGGATATGGTCTTACTTCTTTGAGGAGCCGCTCCCCGAGATGGATTGTCCAGATTGGAATATGGCTGATTTTCACGGCAAAAGACTGATTCTGACGTTGATTAAGCACGGGAACAAGCTGGAGCCGGAGATTGCGGAGAGCATTCGTGAGGCGATTGCCCATGCCTGCCGCGCGATCATCAGACGGAACGTCGGACCTCATTATACGAACATTGCAATCATGGGAGCGTTCGTGACGCTAGTAGGAGGCGAGTTGCTGGGTCAAGCGGAATTCCGTGTTTACGGATTGGCCCGTCTTAAACGATTCTACGACTTTACGTTCGGCATCGGCACGTTCTCGGAATATAACAGCCCTTGCTACACGCCAATCGCGATTAGGGAGCTTTACAGCATCTTTGCTTATTCGTCTCAGCAGGAGGCCGTTGCCTATGCAGATGAATTAATGGATCTCGCATGGCAAATGGCGGGGGAGCACTACCATTCGGGCACGGAGGAGTGGAGCGGGCCGCATAGCCGGACTTACTCGACGCTGCTGCAGCCGGGTGATCGACAATTTCTGGCGGAAGCGCTGCTGGACGAGACGTTCGAATTTGGTGAAAATATCCGTTGTCCGAAGAAGCATCGCCCATTGTTTGCTTCGAGCGGGCCGCGAAGCTTCTCTGAGCCAACTCTGCTGGAGGAGCAAGCGGGCTATCAGGTATATGCGACTCTGTATCAGAACGAGGGTGTGTCGCTAGGTACCTTCAGCAAGGGCGTCATGTGGAACCAGCGTCGCAACCTGCTCGCTTTGTTGAACGTTGGAGGAAAGACAGTCTATGTGCAGCTGCAGTTCCTCAAGGACGGAGCAGACTTCTGCTCAGCCATGTATGCGGGCGCTCAAGTCCGGACGGACGTCGTCTTTGGCTTTAATCTGCTGACGGACAACGGAGCTTGGCATTCCGATCTGGATCGTATCGACGGGCACTTCCGCGCGAGCGATCTGCGAATCCGGTTCACGGTAGGGGGAGAGACGGAAGAGCTTTCGCTGCCCACCCTGGAGGATGGCAATAGATTAATTCTTCCGCTTGGGGAGGAGACGCTGGCTATTCGTCCGCTGCTTACTCGTTCCGACTTCGGTGAGCCGAAAATTCAAGTCAGTAGGAAGCAGGATGGTGGCGATGAGCTGCATCTGGACTACGTCATTTATGCCGGAGAGGAGCAGGAGTTCGACTTTCATAAGGTAAAGGAAGCGGCGTGGCTGTTCCAGCTCAGCATTCATGACGGAGGTGGTCGCCTTCCCGAGGCCACCATCTCGCAGAAGGGTGATCGGGTAGAGGCGGCTTTGGAGACGCAAGGCGAATGCATCTCCGTATCGTTATCCGTCGTGCCGAGCCAGACGCTGGAGCATTACCGAAGCAATGAAGTACGTATCCCGGAGAAGCAAATTCGTTTATCATCAGTGCTATAGGCTCATCGGTAAATCCCCATACTCAGCATTACGCGATTTCACTCCTGTCTCCAAGCTGTACTATCCGATAGCTCTTCGCCGTTCGGAGTGGAAGAGGAAAATAGGCAACCGGGCTGCGCTGTTTGCGCCGCATGGTTGCCTATTTTCCTCTCAGGTCGAACAAGCGGCGCACCTGTCTACTGCCGTGTCTGTGCTTGCCCGCGATATTGCTTGGGCGTAAGCCTGTTCGTCCTGCGGAACAAATGAAAGAAGTGGGACAGGTCGCCGAAGCCCGCCTGCGCCGCTACCTCGGATATGGGAAGGTCGGTATCCGTGAGCAGGCATTTCGCCTTATTCATCCGATATTCGGTTAGAAACTGAATGATGGAATAGCCGGTTGTATCCTTGAACAGGCGAAGCAGGCGCGACCGGGATACGGGAAAGCGGGTCAACAGATCTTCAATTCGAAGCTCCTCGCGATAGGAGCTGGCGAGATAGGCAATCACGTCTCCGATCAACCGCTCGTCTGCACTGCCTCCATTCCCTTGCGAGAGCGGAGCTTCTCGCAAGCTGCCGATGAGCAGAAGCAGCTCCGCGAAGCGAGTCAACGTTTTTAGCTCGCCCAGCAGCTTCTCTGATGTCATGGCGCGCTCCAGCGAATCTGTTAGCGTACGGGCTTGCTCTAGTTGCGCGGCAGACAAGAAATAGTGGCTGCCCGCGGAGCCGCCGGTGAGCAGAGCCGTGATATCTCTGGACGAAGAAGGACAAGCTCCGGTCAGTAGCTCCAAGTACTCTTCGCTAACGGCGAGAACGCATCTCCGTAATTCGGTCCCCGGCTTCGAGAAGGGATGATGCAGTATATGGGGAGGAATGATGGTCAGTGTGCCTGCATGCAACGGATACAGTCTATCCTCGACGAGATAGGTACCGTTCCCGCCCAAGCATAGATAGATTTCGTAGCCGTTATGGCGGTGAAGGGGTTTCTGGTGAAGCGCCCCCGAGCGTAACTCGCAGTGAATAGGATAATTGGCGAGGAAAAGGTTCGTAAATTCATCGGTTGCGGATCGTTGTCGCCGTCCGTTTGCTTTGCTCGACATGAAAGCCCTCCTTGCTCATACAGAAATGCTGGCTCCATCATAGCATGCTCCCTCCCCGAATAGTGAAAATCGCATCAAATCTGAGTTGCAAACGCATGCATCAAATCGGTTTGAAGCGAAAAAATCAGTTTGAACACTTCAAGTGAAGCGTTTTCAAACTGAAAAATCAATTCGGAAGCTACCGAATGGGGGAAAGCAGATGCAATAATGAAACCATCGAAACCGCATACGCAACATAGAGATGCAAGCAGCTTCGAATTAATCTATGCAAGAAGGAGAGAGACAACATGAAACCCCTTACTGTTCAAGAAGGCGAGCTCCTTGCGACGACGGGCCGGGGCCGGCGGCGTGGCTGGTCAAAGCTCAGGCCGTTCGTCCCTTTGTACATCCTGTTTCTGCCGGTGCTCGCGTATTATCTGATTTTCAGCTATGCACCGATGGCTGGGTTGATCATCGCCTTCAAAAACTACAATTTCCTGGACGGAATTTTCGGAAGCCAATGGGTGGGCTGGCAGCATTTCGAGCGGTTCCTGCAGAACGGCGATTTCTGGGTCGTATTCAAAAACACGATTCTGCTTGCGTTCTATCGGCTATTGTTTGGTTTTCCTGCGCCGATTTTGTTCGCTTTGCTGGTCTATGAGATGAGATTCAGGAAGGTGAAGCGACTCATCCAGACGATATCCTATCTGCCGCATTTTCTGTCGTGGGTCGTCGTGTATGCGATTGCATACAACTTCCTCTCCGACGTCGGCATCATTAACTCCATTATAAGTGCTTTCGGCGGAGAGCGGATTCCATTCCTCGGCGATCCATCGTACTTCCGCAGCATATTTGTAGGAAGCTCGGTCTGGAAGGAAATAGGTTGGAGCGCAATCATCTACTTGGCGGCGCTGACCCGTATCGACACCGATCTGTATGAAGCGGCCTCCATTGATGGGGCGAGTCGCTGGCACAGATTGTGGTATGTCACCATTCCAGGGATTCAGACCATCGTCAGCATTATGCTGCTGCTGGCCCTCGGCAACATCCTTTCCGTCAGCTTCGAGCAAGTTGTCGTGATGATGAATCCGATGGTATCTCCGGTCGCGGAGGTTATCGATTATTACGTGTATCGTGTCGGTTTACTTGGGGCCAATAACTTCAGCTACGCAACGGCTGTCGGTCTGTTCCGCTCCATTATTGCTGTCATGATCGTATTGATTGCCAACTGGCTTGCGAAAAAGCTTGACGAGGACGGTGGTTTGTGGTGAACGAAGTCATGCAGAAAAAAGGTATCGTCGATGTGCTTATTCTCATATTCTTACTGCTGCTCAGCGTCACGACGCTGTATCCGATACTGAACCTGCTCTTCGTGTCCTTGTCTAGCATGGACGAGGTCGTCAAGAGCAACGGCATGATGCTGTATCCGAAGTCGATTAATCTAGACGGATACCGATATATATTCCGCCATGCAGGGTTATCCGACGCTTACATGATGACGATTTTCATTACGGTCGTCGGTACAGCGATTAACCTCATTATGACCACGTTGGGCGCCTACGTCCTGTCAGTCAAGGATATGCCGGGCCGCAATCCGCTCATGATGTTTGTGCTGGTCACGATGTTTTTCAGCGGCGGCCTCATTCCGTCCTATCTGGTTATTAAAGGGCTTGGAATGGTCAACACGGTGTGGGCACTGCTTTTACCGGGAGCGATCAGCGCATGGCTGCTTATCCTCATGCGCAACTTCTTCCAATCGATTCCGAAGGAGCTGCGTGAATCGGCCAAGATCGATGGCAGCTCCGAATACGGCGTGCTCTGGCGGATTATGCTTCCCCTGTCACTGCCCATCATGGCTACGCTTGCCCTGTTCTACGGCGTCGGCCACTGGAACGAATATATTAATGTCATTATCTACATCAACGATGAGAAGCTGTCCACGCTTCAGGTGCTGCTAAGAAGGATGTACACTTCAGGCGCCATCAGCGAGATCGACGGTGATGCGCTGCCGCCTCCGGTTGAGACCGTGCGTGCGGCGACGGTTATCCTGACTTCGTTGCCGATCATTAGCGTGTATCCGTTCCTGCAGCGTTATTTTGTCCAGGGGATGATCGTGGGAGCGGTCAAGGGTTAACTGGCGCTGCTCATACATGGGTTTATGGTTCGTACGGTAACAGGCTTGGCACACTTTATATCCGGTTGTAGTCCTTCGGGGTTATAATAATAAAATGAATGCGAGAGGGGAATGTTTCGTGAGTAACAGAAAGACATTCGCAAAGACGGCAAGCATTATCTGCGCCATCGCTATCCTGGCAGGCTGTGCATCAGGCGGAAACGGCAACGGGGGCAGCAATTCGTCGGCTACAAACAGTCCAAGCACAGAGAAACCGGCTGCACCAGTTAAGCTGAGTATTGTGCAGCAGGATGGAGGAAGGGTATGGAAGGCTGATAATCCTGCAATCGTAGAGCTGGAGAGGCAGACGAACACGGATTTGGACGTCAATATGATACCAGCCGGCGAAATTATGAACAAATATAATCTGATGGCGGCATCTGCCTCTATCCCGGACATCAGCAAGTTGCCCAATTTTGAGTTCCAGAAGTATGCGGACAATGGCCTATTTCTGGAGGTCACTGATTTGATCGAGGAGCATGCTCCGAATTTGAAAAAGCTGATTTCCAAAGATATGTGGGACTTGGTGAAATATAAGGGCAAGCAACTGGCTATTCCATACGTGAACGTGCCGGCCAAGATCGTGCCGGTTGTACGTCAGGATTGGTTAGATACGCTTGGACTACAGCCTCCGACGAATCTGGAACAATATGAAGAGGTGCTGAAGCAATTCACGAAGAATGACCCGGATAAGAACGGTCAGGATGACACCTACGGCTTAGGCGCGACGGGCAACTGGAAAGGCGACTTTACGATGATCTTCGGCGCGTTCGGTATCATGCCGTTTGACTCTGGTAATATCCGCCAGAGCTATCTGAAGGACGATACGATCTATCCGTCTCAGATCGCAAGTGAATATAAGGAGGCCATTACGTATATCAAAGGTCTGTGGGATCAGAAGTTGATCGATCCCGAGCTCTTCATCATCAAGGGAGATCAAGCGAATCAGAAGCTCGTTCAGAGCAAAGCAGGCACGTTCACAGCATGGTGGTCCATCGCGCCGCAAGTGCTTAAGGTGAACCTGAAAATGAATGAAATCAATCCGGCAATGGTCTGGGATCCGATTGTTCCCGCAATCGTGGGGCCGACCGGACAAAGCGGCCTCGAATCGCGTGGCTCCATTAACGGTACAATCAACATCTCCGCCAAGGCGAAGGATCCGGTCGCAGCCATTAAGTTTCTGGATTACGTGGCGACGGATGAAGGCTGGGAGCTTGCGAACTACGGCATCAAGGGCGAGCATTATAACGATGTGCTGGAAGGCCGCACCGAAGCTGGCAACAAGGCGATGGAAGAGAAATGGCTGGACCCGCTGGCTCAGATTATCAACCGCAATGACATAATGGATAAAATTGCACAATCTTCCACAGATCCGGTTCAGCAGGAGAACAATCGCTTCATCTATGCGGCAAGAGAATATAATCTATACGAGGATGTCTTCTTCGGGGTGCCGATGACGGACGACCAGAAGACATACGGACCGGACCTCGAGAAGTATGAGGACGAGATGTTCATCAAGTTCGTGACGGGTGTCGAGTCGCTCAGCAACTGGGATCAATACGTGGACAACTGGAAGAATAAAGGTGGTAAAGCGATCCACGAATCTCGTACAAAAGCGTATAACGAGCTCAAAGGAACATCTTACAAAGCCGGCGTATAATCCGCGATTACACGGAGATACGTATAGGTTATAATAGAACAAGCAGGCAGGATAGCGATGGATTACATTACTATCCTGCTTCGCTGTTCACGCATGACATTATGACGGGGGATCGCGATGAAGGCCAAGAAATACGAGAAATTCCTGTCTAGCAACTTTGCAGAATACTTCCTTTATTTCGTTGGATTAGCCTTTCTGGTTACCGTCCTTCTCGGCGGTTCGCTCTATTATTACGCTTCCGCCTTCATGAAGGAGGAGGCCGTTACGAGCAACAGCAACTCTCTGAATCTGCTTCGCAACGCGCAAGAGCTCGTTCTGTCTGAAGTTGACAAGTCGATGGGCAATATATTTTTGGATTCATTCTATGCCTCCTATATGGATTATTACTACCGGGGGGACATGATTACGCTGCAGAAGCTTCAGAACCGTCTTGACGATGTGCTGTCGACCAACGATTATATTGAATCCGCTTATATTTATTACCACCGCGACCGATTTGTGCTTTCATCCAGGCAAGGGCCTGTTCCAATCGAAGACTTCGACGACCGAACGTTTGCGGAGGAACTTACATCTAAAGCCGTTGACACAAATGATGTGAACACGCGCATGCTGTCCGCAGGTTCGGAGGACAACCGCTTTGTAATTACGATGGTGAAGGCGATTCCGATCTACTATAATACATCGCTGCCGATGGCTTACGTCGTAATTAACATTAAGGGCTTCTACTTGCAGGAAGTGATTGATTCCATTAAAACGAACCCGGACGCGGTTATTCTTGTTGCGGATGCCGCCGGCAACGTTATTACGCAGAATGCAGGCACAAGCGCGAACGTGCGCCATGCTTCGGAATATATGTCGTTCCCCGCTGAGGTTCCTGTGGATTCCTATGAGAAGGAAATCGATGGTGCGGAAACGCTGGTTTCTTACGTCAGCTCAGAGAAGTACGGCTGGACGTATATTTATACCGTTCCTATGGATGTCATTACGGCGAAAATTAAAATTTGGTTAAGGACAGCGCTTATTGTAAGCGTATTCGTAATTTTGCTCGGACTGGCGGTGTCGCTGCTGTTCTCCAAGCGCATCTTCGATCCGCTCAAACGGATGCTGCAGTTGCTGAAAAACAGTGAAATGGAAGAAGGCGGCAAGCCGGGCGGATCTCTCAAGGAAGTGACGCAGATCGAACGAAATGTGAGCCGTATTTTGGATCGGAATCGTCGACTGGAGCTGATGATGGGCGAATATGAAGCATACAGCCGGAAAAAATTTCTGGCTTCGCTGCTGTCAGAGGCGGAGAATGAGGCCTCGAACACGCTGGAGAAGCTGACTTATTATGGTCTGCGCTTCGACCCGGAGGGATATGTGGTGACCGGGTTGCTCTCTATGGACGACTATGGGAAGTATTGTGGTGAGCATACAGAGAAGGCACGTAACGAGCTGTTTCTTGGAATTTTGGATACACTGGAGAACGATTTGCTGCTGCATGAGAACAGCTTTATCGTGGAGGCCGAGACGAACCAGCTGGTCTGGGTGATGAACTATCCGGCGATTCTTGCTGCCTCTGAGGTGAAGGAATTGGCTTATGCTGTTGCCAAGAATGTGCATGCTTCTATCCATGAACGTTATCCGTTCAGTTTCACGGCAGGAATTAGTTCTCCTTACAAGGGGATCGCGAACATTCCGAAGAGCTTCTACGAAGCGTCGGCCGCGGCTGACCATAGACTTATTCTGGAGAACGGGAACATCATTCTCTATGAAAGCGTGGAGCGAAGCGACAAGCATATCGCTTACCCCGTCGCGATCGAGAAGAAGCTGCTGAGCGGACTGAAGATGGGCGACTCGGCCGCCGTAGCCGCACATTTCGCCGATTTCGAGGCATATATTCAGGAGCATGCGACAGAGCATATGGAAGTGGTGCGGGGTTTCTTCCTGCAGCTGTTCTCCTCGTCTGTGAAGTGCATCTACGAGATGGATTCCGACTTTGAGCTGGGTTCATTGATGGGCGAGGCGAAGCATGTCGACCTGCTTAACGAGGAAACGATGCGCGGCATGGTTGTTTATCTAGGCAAGGTATATGATCAGATTTTGGCTTATCTCGAGAATAAGCGCAGTGCGAAGAACAAAGAGTTGACCGACGAGGTCAAGGCGTATGTAACCGGCCATATCGCGGATGATTTGACGCTGGAGCGTCTCAGCGAGCAATTCTATATCAGCTCGTCCCATCTCCGCAAGCTATTCAAGGACGAGACGGGCGATACGGTCAAAAACTATATTCAATTCGAAAGAATGCGCATCGCGAAGAAGCTGCTGGCGTCGTCCGGCTTGAAGGTGGCAGATATCGCCCAACGGATCGGCTACATGTCGGCGCAGTCCTTTGCCAAGGTGTTCAAGCAGGAGACAGGCAAGACACCAGTGGAATTCCGCGACGAGTACCAGCGCCAGATCAGACAGGAGGAGAATGAATGATGAAGAAACCATTGTACGGCAAGGATGCGGTTATCCCCGAGAAGCTGAGCATTGCCTTCCTTGGTCAAGGACCTTGGGAGAATGGTGAGGCGATCCGGCTGATGGAGGAATACTTCTCCAAGCACCATAAGGAAAATGAAATCGTTATGAAACGGGTTCGGGGTGTCGAGGAATTGGAGGGGCATTCGGAGGATTGTAATTGGGTCATTCAATATGCTGGCGGGAACGATGAAGGCGTCCGGCTGCCTCAGGGGGTGGGCATGATCCACAAAGCTGGCGCTAAAGCCGTCATCTTGACGGAGCATGATGTCGATGACAGCCTGTCTGTTGCACTAGGAGAAGCCGACTTTATCATGAGGCTGGATATCTCTTCCGAGCCTGGAGAGCGCGATTGGTCTGTTGCCAAGGGACTGCTAAGAGGGCTGTTCAATGTTACGCTGCAGTTGAAGCCCTTTGATGGCATGATCCGCGGAACGTGGCAGGGTTATGAACGTGCCGACTTCATGCTGCAAGGAAGGGAAGGTTTCGTCATCTTCCCGAGGGAGGCTGCTCCGGGAAGGCCTTGGATATGGCGTGCTGAATTTTTTAATGATTTCCCGTCCGTCGATGTGGCGTTGCTGGATAGAGGCTGGGCGATCGCATATGGTAGGTTCAGCCATATGTATGGCTGCCCAGGAGCTATCCTGCTGATGCGGGCGTTCCAATCCTTTGTGACGGAGATGTTCGGACTTGCCGACCGAACCGTTTTGTTCGGCTTCAGCCGTGGCGGTCTGTACAGCTTCAACTATGCGGCGGCCTATCCGGGCAAGGTGCGCGCGCTGTATCTGGACGCGCCTGTGCTGGACATTCGCAGCTGGCCGGGCGGCAAGGGTAACGGAATTGGAGCCGTGTTCGAGTGGGAGGAATGCAAGGCCATATATGGCTTGTCCGAAGAAGAGAGCGCGAACGCCCGCGTATCTCCACTGGATCAGATTGAAGCAGTAGCCGCAGCAGGCATTCCGATCATCATCGTGGCTGGAGATGCGGATGTTCCGGTTCCCCTCTCCGAGAATGGGGCTCTGCTGGCGGAGAAATACCGCAGCCTCGGAGGCGAGCTGGAGTTGATCGTCAAGCCAGGGGTCGGTCATCATCCTCATAGCCTGGAGGATCCGTCGATAGTTGTTGAATTTATAATGAAGCATTAGAAAACAAGAGAAATGATCAGACGTGGGCAGAAACGTAATGAGGTCGGACCGGCTTCCGGACGTACGCACGAAAGTGGCAACGCTCAGCTTCGATGACGGCTGCGGTCATGATTATCTATTATAAGCTTCACCTTATTACCAACCAGATGCGAGCTTGCTCTCATCTGGTTTTTGTGCGTTTGGGAGCGCACATCGATTAGTACTGGATGACTAAGCTCCAGAATTTGTGGGAGTTATCTGGATTTATCGGAAATTCATCTCCACGCAATCAGTGCGACCCTATCGAGTATGCAATGAAAATCATTTTTAACAATAAAAATCGTTTTGGTTCATTGATAGTAGCGCTTGAATATGCTTGTAATCATTTTTTATTTTTTAAAATAAAGCGATTTCATCCTGAAAAGTCAGAATGGTTTATTGTTGTCGCACAGAAGCGATGCCATACTAAACATGTATTACCGTCGTGGCTCATCAGTATAACGAAGGAGGAAAAATGAAAGCCCTTTCTAAATGACTTTTGCGGATGGAAACGAACCATGACCTGTGTAATCAATATGTTAAGAGGAGGAAGAAAGACAAGATGAGAAAAATTCCTGTTATTCTGGTATTTGTATTGTTATCTACCTATTTAAGCATTACTCCGGCGGCTATGGCTGCCACGGGAGTGGAGGCATATGAATCTGGCTATGAGTCGATTCGGCTAAAGCAATATGAGCTGCTCACGGGGCAAGGAACTTATGATTCCGATCAACCAGATTCGGTTATTGCCAAGAAACTGGATCAATTGGATGCGCTTACAGATCAGCATGTGAATGCGATGAATAGCGCTGCTGATCGGACCTATTTATGGGAGGATTTGCGATATGGGGCGAATGCCGTGGTAGAAGGGGAGCTGTTTGCGGGAAGTTCTACTGAAAGCGTTGCCTATTCCTACTCCCGTCTGGTTGTGATGGCCAGAACCTATGCCACGCCGGGAACCGACTGGTATAAGAAAGATGAGCTTGCCGATCTGATTATAGGCGGAATGGACTTCCTCTATGACAATTGGTATAACTTGACTCGTGACTTCTCCGGCGCGAACTGGTGGTATCTGAAAATTGATATTCCCGGCAAAATTAACAACGTCGCTGTTCTGATGTATGACCGGCTTAGTGAGGCTCAATTGCAGAATTACATGAATTCGATTGATCGATATGTTCCTACTATCGTTGATGATTCTCCTACCGCGGCCTCCGGTGAAAATGTTGGAGCCAATGCAGTATGGAAGGGATTCCGCGTCTTGCTAAGCGGAGCTTTAAGCAGGAACCCGGCAAAGATCGCAGAGGCAAGAGATAAGCTGAGCGAGAGCTTCGAGTATGTGGAGTCTGGCGATGGCATGCAGGAGGACTATTCCTTTTTGCAGCACGCCTGGAATCCTTATAATCTATCATATGGTATGTCTTCATTAACCGATATTGTTAATACGCTTTATGTTTTGCAAGGAACTCCCTGGTACCCAACGGATCCTAACCTGTCAAGGGTGTTTGAGTGGACCGAGAAGGCTTATGAGCCGTTTATTGTAAATGGGCTCGGGATGGGGATGGTGGAGGGGCGGGCTGTTGCGCGGAAGAGTGCGTCGAAGCAATCCGCCTACAATCTCATAAACACGGTTGCCAAAATGAGCACATTTGCTCCGGAGGAGTATGTCTCTCGTTACAAATCCATGGTCAAGAGTATGATGATCAGCATCAATCTTGATGAATACAATAATTATTCTGCCATATTGGAGCTGAAGCTAAGCAACGATATATTTACGGATTCTTCTGTTGCCGTGTCAACTCGAACCGCGGAACATCTCAGATATCCCGGGATGGATCGTGTTGTGCATCGCAATGAAGATTTCACGATTGGCTTGGCGATGCACTCTGTGCGGACCAAAAACTTTGAGGCTAACGGCGAATACAAAAATGGCTGGAATATAGCCAATGGCATGACATACGTGTACACGGACAAAGATAAGCTGCAATTTACGGACAACTTCTGGTTTACCGTGGATCCGGACAAGCTTCCAGGGACAACGGTCAATAGCCGTCCGCGTCCTCTTGAAATTAACGGTGTCAGTGTGGATATGTGGAATGAGCATCCTTACATGTCCAAGCCGTTCATTGCCAACAATCCCATGACATGGACGGGTGGGACAGACCTTGGCAGCTATGGCATTGCCGGCATGCAATTATCGGGCGTACTCAACTCGAGTATCAATGCGAACACCGCGATAAAAGAGCTCATGGCCCAAAAGTCATGGTTTATGTTTGACGATGAGGTTGTTGCCCTGGGAGCGGACATAAGCAGCAGCGAAGGCTCCAATATTCATACGATTGTAGAAAACAGAAGGCTGTCTCCGGAAGCCAATGAATTATTCGTTATAGACGGAGAGGAGCAGCCTGCGGGTCCGTTGGAGCGAACGGTATCGAATGCACAGTGGATGCATCTGGATGCCATGGGAGGCTATTATTTCCCACAACCAGAAACGATGCAGGTCGCCCGGTACAGCCGGAGCGGCAATCTCCATGCTATAAGCGTTCACGGAGATCCCACAGAGCCTCAGATAACGGAAAATTATTTGTCCATTATGAAGGACCATGGCGCAAACATAACCGGTGAACATTACGAGTATGTCATTCTGCCTGCCCGAACGGTTCAGGATACGGAGGCATACGCCAGCAATCCGGATATTGAGGTCCTCGCTAATTCGAACAAAATCCAGGCTGTGAGGGAAAAGGAACTGGTGATTACAGCGGCAAACTTCTGGACAGATGAGGTATCGGCAGTCGACAAGCTGCGGGTAAACAAAAAGGCTTCCGTTATGATTCGCCAACAAGGCGACGAGCTGGCTGTATCTGTCTCAGACCCAACCCAATCCAATTCGGGAACGATTCTGCTGGAGATCAATCACAGCGCGGAGGCTTTGACAAGTGCGGATCCCCGAATTGAAGTGATCAGCCTACAGCCGACAATTATGCTGGGCGTCAACGTCAATGGGCTGAAGGGCAAGTCCATCCAAATCGCGTTTGCCGGAGTTGGAAATGGCAAGGAGGAAGCCATATTTCTCGCTGATAACGATGTGGCCTTGGCAGCCAGACAGGTTGCTGTGAAATTTGCCATCAACGCTGCCCAGAATTTGCTAGACGGGTCGATGATTGGTTATAGCAACGGCCAATATCCGTTTTCTGCCCAAACCGAACTGGAAGAAGCCATTGCTCTGGCGACTCCGGTTGCGATTGATACCGACTTGACTGATTCGGAAACAGCGGAGGTTGTTCGCGCTCTGGATATTGCGGTCCAGCGATTTAAGTCATCAGAGGTGCGGACCAGTCTGCAGATCGCCGTGGATGCGGATACATCTGTTCAATTTAATAACTCCGCCGGTCTGGGCATAGATGCGGAAATCTTCGTTAAGACGGACAACACAGGATGGCTCGGCGGAACGAGAGTTGCTTTTCTAAGATTCGTACTTGGAGATAATGCAGCTGTTGTCAAGAGCGCCAAGCTGGCGATTCATACCAGAATTGCAGAAACTACGACGGCACTGCCGCCGTTAACGATCCGGAGTGTGGCGGGGAACGATTGGTCGGAAACGGGAATGACGTACAGCTCGATGCCGGCGTACAGTGAATCCGTTGTCGCTGAGTCTACCCCGTCAAGCAAAAATCAGGTGGAGACCGAATTCGACATTACCTCATACATTGCCGATCAATTATCCGATGGCATCGTGTCCATGGCTGTCGTCCAGGTACCTCTGCTTCCTATCATTGCGCCGAACACACCTAACAATGATAATACGAGTCCTCTCTACAGAATCAGGTCGAAGGAGGGCGGAGCGGCCACAGCGCCCCGGCTGGTAATCGAATATGAAACGCTGGAGGGAGCATTGGCCAATGCCGAAGCGGCAATAGAACGGATTCCTGCCGAGATCGCGGCTGAGCTGCAAGCCAAGACAATTGAGCTGGAAGGAAAGATAACTGCGGGAGAAGCTTTATTAATTCAGGAGAATGCGGAAGATGAAGAAGTCCGCGCTGCTATCGTAGCCTTAATGACGGCAACGGAAGTAGTAAACGATGCTCTTGCTGCCATCCCCCCAACAGTACCGCAAGGACTGAGCGGTGCGACCAATGATAATACGGTGCTGTTGAGCTGGCAGGCTTCCGCCGATATG